>NZ_CADIKF010000003.1 GCF_902859875.1 Paraburkholderia solisilvae
CGGGGCTGCTGGCCACCGCGCCGGGCGGCGAGCAGCCCCGCCGCGGCTCGAAGCTGCGCCGCCTCGCGCTTGCGTGGCCGATCGCCGCGCTCGTCGTCAGCCTCGTCGCGATCGCCTATTGGGAAGACCAGCAACGCACCGCGGAACTCGCCGATATCGATGCCGCGATGCTGAGCGACGACCTGCCGCTGTCCGCCTACCTCGATCACGGTTTCAACGCGTATCTGTCGCGCTCGCGCTAGGTCGGGGAGAGTTCACGGGTGAGTTACAAGCGCGGCCTCGCCGTTGTATCCGGATGCGTCATCGCGGCCCTGGTCGCGTTCGCCGCCACGTATCCGCGCTTTCATCCGTCGGCGCCGGCTCCTGCCGCGGCGCCGGCCAATGCGCCCTCCGCGGCGTCGAAGCCCGCGGCGCCGGCGCTAGCCGTCGACATTCCCGGTTTGCAGAAGGATGGGCCGCTGTCATGGTCGCGGCTCTCCAGCGCCGAGCATGTCGCGCTCGCGCCGTTCGCCGCGCAGTGGGACACGTTCAGCGAAGAGCGCAAGCGCAAATGGCTGAAGATCGCGTCGCGTTACCCGAAGATGTCGCCGGACGCGCAGAAACGCCTGCACGAGCAGATGGCCGAATGGGTCAGAATGACGCCCGAGCAGCGCCGCATCGCGCGTGAGAACTATCAGATCTCGAAGGGGCTGTCGCGCGAGACACGCCAGAACGCGTGGAAGGCGTATCAGCTGTTGCCGGAAGAGCAGAAGCAGCGGCTCGCCGCGAGCGAGCATAAACGGCGGCCGACGGTCGTCAGCGCACCGCCGTCGGGCAAGACCGAACTCAAGGACCTCAACCGGCTGGTCAACGGCAAGGATCGCGCGGCAAGCGGCGCGGCCGGCAAGCCGGGCAGCGGCGCGTCAGGCTTAAGCGGCGGAGCGACGGCTGCGCTCGCGTCGGCGGCCATCGCCGCGTCGCAGCCGGGCGTGCCCGCGGGTCCGTCCAGCGGTCCGTCCGCCCCCATCTACGTGCCGGTCACGCCGACCCCGGTCTCTCCGGCCGATGCGCCGGCGGCCTTCCACGGCTCCTGAGCGCCGGGCGACGACCGGCGTGTAAGCCGCCGGGGCTGCGTCTCTGGGTCTTTTCCCTGATTCCCGTTCCAGGTGTTTTCGCTGATTCTTCTTCCCGGGTCTTTGCCGAATTCTTGCGCGGCATGTCGGGTTCCGGGTTGCTGGCTGGCTTTGCTGGCGAGGTTTCCGGCCAGGTTCCCGGCCGAGCATGCAGATCAAAATGCGCGTTACGATTCGTAGCGCCGAAGCCGCGAACCTCGAACACAAACCTCGGCCCCGGACTGCCGGTCCCGAACTCAGGCCGGCCGCGGCCGGCCCCTGACTTCCCCATTCCCGGCGCCCATTTCACCTGCAGGGTGCGACGACTCGACTCGATGAACCAGCCCGCCTCCGCTCCGAACACCATGCTTTCCGACACCGGCGCATCGCCGGGGCCGACGGCTACCCCGCCAGGCTCAACGCCCACGTCACTGCCACCACCGGGCGTGCGCCGCCGCCTCGCGACGCTCGTCTATGAAGGCGTGATCCTGTTCGGCGTGGTGTTCCTCGCCGGCTACCTGTTCAGCACGCTGACGCAGCAACGCAACGGGCTCACGCATCGCGACTGGCTCGCGGCGTGGATCGGCATCGTCGTCGGCGTGTATTTCGTCTGGTGCTGGACGCACGGCGGCCAGACGCTGCCGATGAAAACCTGGCGGCTGCGCGTCGTGCGCGCGAAAGACGGCGCGCCGCTGTCGTGGACGCGCGCGATCGCGCGCTATCTGCTCGCGTGGCTATGGTTCCTGCCGCCGCTCGCGCTGCATCCGCTGCTCGGACTGTCGGTGCCGCATACGCTGGCGGCCGCCGCGCTCTGGTTCGTCGCGTGGACGGCCAGCGCGCGCCTGTTTGCCGACCGTCAATTCCTGCACGACCGGCTCGCGGGCACGCGCGTCGTCACGGTCGCGCGCTGACGCTCACGGCCGGCGCCGACGCCGGCGCGCGGAAAAGCGGCTGCGCCAGCACGCGCATGCGCGTCGTCCCTGATGCCGCTCATACCGCCGCCCATGCCGCCAACGCCGGCGCCGCCGTTGCCGCCCACACCGCCACGCGCGAGCGCATCGCCGACATCGCTACCGGCCAGCGCACTGCGCCGATCGCCGGCCCCACCATCGACAACGCCAGCACCGGCAACACCGCCCATCCCGGCAATGCCGCCGATGCCGCCACGCCGCTCGCCCGCATGCGCGATGCGCCGCGCCACGACTGCGCCGAGCGCGAACACGATCATGAAAATGCTCACCGCGTCGAGCGCCAGCGCGGTCCACGACGCGGCATTGCCACCGGGCGTGGTCGGCAGGATCGCAGTCAGCACGCTGCCGAAGCCCATCACCGAACCGATCGACAGATCGATGCCCGCGGTAATGATCACGAGCGTCATGCCGACCGACATCACGCCGACATTCGCGACCTGCCGGAACACATCGGAGAAATTCGCGGCCGACAGAAAAAAATTGCTGCCATCGGACGCATGCGGCGATGTCAGCGCGCCGAGCGCGAGCAGCACGATCAATCCCACGTAGTACTTCGCATTCGTGAGCCACGCGCGCAGCGCACGCACCAGCGCGGCGAGCGCGTGCGTTTCGGTATCCGAAAGCGCGGAAGTCGGCTCGTCCATGATCAGCACGCGCGCCTCGGCGAGCAGCGCCTTCGCGATTTCGCTTTCCCGACGCAAGCCGACGTTGCATGCGTATGACCGGCACACGTGAGCGGCACACGCTGACACGGCTGTATCGTGCGCGCCACACCCTCCTGTGGCGTAATAAGAAATTCCCGTGAATGTCACGGCTCCGTCATGCCGCAATGGCGCAATGCGGGTACTGCAACTCGACGCGCGAGCCATGGACTCCAAAACGTCCGCGACTTCCCTGTTCCGCCAGACTGGCCCGAGCGTCGACCCCGTCGGCTTCGGACCCAACGCCCCCTCCGCCGCTTCGATTCCTCTGCCAGCGATCCCGGATATTCCCGCCGCAAGCGACGCGCCGCACGACGACCACCCCGACGAAGTACACCGCTACCGGACCATCTGGCTGTCGGATATCCACCTCGGGTCGAGCGGCTGCCAGGCGTCGTATCTGCTGGATTTCCTGCGGCACAACGAGTCGGAATATCTGTATCTGGTCGGCGACATCATCGACGGCTGGCAGTTGCGCAAGGGCTGGTACTGGCCGCAGGCGCACAACGACGTCGTGCAGAAAATCCTGCGCAAGGCGCGCAAAGGCACCCAGGTCGTGTACGTGCCGGGCAATCACGATGAAGCCGCGCGCCAGTTCTGCGATCTCGCGTTCGGCGACATCCATGTGCGCGGCGAAGCCTTCCACACGACGCTTGCCGGCCAGCGCCTGTGGATCGTGCACGGCGATCTGTTCGACGGCGTGATCCAGCACGCGAAGTGGCTCGCGTATCTCGGCGACACGCTGTACACGCTGATTCTCGTGCTGAACCGCTGGTTCAACCGGATTCGCAGCAAGCTTGGCTTCCAGTACTGGTCGCTGTCGCAGTATCTGAAACATCAGGTGAAGAACGCCGTGAACTTCATCTCGTCGTTCGAGCGCGTGATGACCGACGAAGCGCGCCGCCGCGGCTGCGACGGCGTCGTCTGCGGGCATATTCACAAGGCGG
This sequence comes from Paraburkholderia solisilvae, assembly GCF_902859875.1. Classification (GTDB taxonomy): domain Bacteria; phylum Pseudomonadota; class Gammaproteobacteria; order Burkholderiales; family Burkholderiaceae; genus Paraburkholderia; species Paraburkholderia solisilvae. The sequence continues at coordinate 3,711 of NZ_CADIKF010000003.1, forward strand.
AGATTCGCGAGATCGACGGCGTGCTGTATTGCAACGACGGCGACTGGGTCGAGAGCCTGTCCGCGCTCGTCGAGACGTTCGAAGGCGAACTGAAGGTGATCTACTGGACCGTGATGCGCGCGCCGCCGGTGCGCGAGCAGAAGGCCCGCGCACCCGCGTAGCACGCGGAAGTACAGCTCTCGCGCCGCTCGCGCGACGCATGCAGCGCGAGAGCCGTGCTCCCACGTTTACCTGTCTGTCCCACTTCTTTCGACAAGGGCCACACGATGAAGATCATGATCGTCACCGATGCATGGGAGCCGCAGGTCAACGGCGTCGTCCGGACGCTGAAGAACACGACGCGCGAACTCGCCGCGCTCGGCCATCGCATCGACATGCTGACGCCGCTCGAGTTCAAGACGATTCCGTGCCCGACCTATCCGGAGATTCGCCTGTCGCTGTTCCCGAAGGGCCATCTGCACCGGCGCATCAACGAGTTCGCGCCCGATGCGCTGCATATCGCGACCGAGGGTCCGCTCGGGCTCGCCGCACGCAAGTATGCGATCAAACACAAGCTGCCGTTCACGACCGCGTATCACACGCGTTTTCCGGAGTATGTGCAGGCGCGCTTCGGCATTCCGCTTGCCTGGACGTACCGCTTCCTGCACTGGTTCCACAAGGCATCGCTCGCGGTAATGGCGCCGACGCCGGTCGTGAAGACGGACCTCGAAAAATTCGGCTTCACCAACGTCGTGCTGTGGACGCGCGGCGTCGATCTCGACATCTTTCACCAGATGGATTCGAAGGTGCTCAATACCGCGCGGCCGATCTTTCTGTATGTCGGGCGCGTCGCGGTGGAGAAGAACGTCGAGGCCTTCCTGAAGCTCGATTTGCCCGGTTCGAAATGGGTCGCCGGTGAAGGTCCGGCGCTCGCCGAACTGAAGTCGCGCTATCCGGAGGTCAACTATCTCGGCGTGCTGTCGCAGCCGGAACTCGCGAAAGTCTATGCGGCGGCCGACGTATTCGTATTTCCGAGCCGCACCGATACGTTCGGTCTGGTGCTGCTCGAAGCGCTCGCGTGCGGCACGCCGGTCGCCGCGTACCCTGTCACCGGCCCGATCGACGTGCTCGCCGACGGCGGCGCCGGCGCGATGGACGAAGACCTGCGCGAAGCCTGCCTGCAGGCGCTCAAGATTGACCGCAACCATGCGCGCGCGTGGGCCGAGCGCTTCTCGTGGAAAGCGGCGTCCGAGCAATTCGCCGCGCATCTGAAACCGCTGCAGCGCAACGCATACCGGCGCGAAGAAAGCGCGGCTGCGTGACGCGCGGCTCACGCGGGCCCACCATTCCTATGCGAGCCAGACAATCGGACATGTTGCGCGCGTCGCCACGCGCGCAACATGATGACGACGTAAACCGCGCGGACGACGATCCGTTCGCCGACATCCACGACGACACGGCTGCGCCCTTGCGCAACGTCGAGCCCGCGGCGAACGGCGCGATGCATGCGGCGGATCGTGCGCAACCGGCGAACCGCGATGGCGACGAAGCAGCCGCACGCGCCGCACCACGCGAACCACGGCTGAACGGCAGCGTCGCGCATACGGCTGGCGAAAGCGCCGGCATCGCGGCCGATCCGTCGAGCATGCGCTATGCTGGGCAACCGATCACGCAGAGGAAGCCCGCAATGCGTTCCCCGTCGTCCACGCGCGCTGATTCCGCCGACGCTCACGAGCCGCTCGGCCCGGACGATCCGCTCGCGCCGCTGCCTTTCAACCCGTACAAGGGCAATCGCGGCATCACGCGCGCGTGGCATGCGATGAAGAATTCGCTCGCCGGCTTTCGCGTCGCGATCCGCGAAGAAAGCGCGTTTCGCCAGGAGCTGACGCTCGCGGCGATTCTCGTGCCGTGCGGTCTCGCAGTGCCGGTGGATCCGGTGTCGCGCGTGCTGCTGCTCGGCTCGGTGCTGCTGGTGCTGATCGTCGAGTTGCTGAACTCGAGCGTCGAGGCGGCGATCGATCGCATCTCGCTCGAACGTCACGAACTGTCGCGCCGCGCGAAAGACCTCGGCAGCGCAGCCGTAATGGTCGCGCTCTTCATGTGCGTGATGACGTGGGCGCTGATTGTCGGGCCGCTCGTCGTGCGCTGGATCGGCATGCTGATGCATTGACGGCGCGTCAGCCGTTTTCCCCGATGCACACCCCCCGCGTGCCCCGCGTGCGCCGCGCACACCTTGCGTTGGCCCGCGTGCGCCATCGCGCACACTCGCACGCGCCCGTATGCGCCCGTATGCGCGCGACATCACACGCTGATGCTTACCTACGCCATAAACGCGCAATGCATCGTGCGCCTGAATCCATCTCATCCCCTCCGGTAAAACCCTGAACAGACGGTCGTGAATTCGAACGACCGGTTTATAATCCTCAAATATTCTCAACAATATTTATTGCACCGGGCGGACCCGCCGCAGCGTCATGCGGTTTTCGTGTCGGCCCGGTCATTATCTGAGGGCAGGACGACATGGAAGCCAAAGCTCCCCGCCGTACGAGAGAACGGATACTCGAGTTGTCGTTGAAGCTCTTCAACGAGATCGGCGAACCGAACGTCACCACCACGACGATCGCCGAAGAGATGGAGATCAGCCCCGGCAACCTGTACTACCACTTCCGCAATAAAGACGACATCATCAACAGCATCTTCAGCCAGTTCGAGCAGGAGATCGAAAAACGGCTGCGCCTGCCGGACGACCATCGCGTAACGATCGACGAGATGTGGTCGTATCTGCAGTACATGGTGGAATTCACATGGCGCTACCGCTTCCTCTATCGCGATCTGAATGATCTGCTCGCGCGCAACCGGATGCTCGAGACGCACTTCAAGCAGATCATCAGCCACAAGGTGCGCTTTGCCGGACTGTTCTGCGAGCAGCTCGTCGAGGACGGCGAGATGATCGCGACGCCGGACGAGCTGCGCGTGATCGCGACGAACATCGGCGTGATCGGCACTTACTGGCTGTCGTATCAGTTCGTGATGAACCCGCGCAAATACAACGAGCCTGAATCGATACGCGCGGACCTGCATCAGGTGAGCGTGCAGATCGTGTCGCTGATGGCGCCGTATCTGCGCGGCCGCTCACGGCAGCTGTTCGACGATCTCGTATCCGGTAAGCTGCCGCAGCGCGAGTTCTACGACTATCTGCCGCCGCGCGAAGGCGCCGTGGTGGCGGGCAGCACCGCGCCGCAGCAACGCAGCGCGGTCAAACCCTGAGCGCGGCGCGCCGTCACGTTCGCGCTGTGCATGTCGCTCGTCGAAGCGACCTGCGATCGCGCCGCGCGATCGCGCACACACTCCGAACACCCGCAAACACTTTATCAAGCAGCAAGGATTCCAGGTAATGAAAGCAGTCTGTGTGTATTGCGGCTCCTCGAACGGAGCCAATCCCATTTATGCGGAGACCGCGCGCGCGTTCGGCCGCGCGCTGGTCGACGCGAAACTCGCGCTCGTCTACGGCGGCGGCAAGGTCGGGCTGATGGGCATCATCGCCGATACGGTGATGGCTGCCGGCGGCCGCGCAATCGGCGTGATTCCGGAGTTGCTGGTCGATAAGGAAATCGGCCATCACGGGTTGACCGAACTGCACGTCGTGCCCGATATGCACCACCGCAAAAAGATGATGGCGGACCTGTCCGATGCGTTCGTCGCGCTGCCCGGCGGCGCGGGCACGCTCGAAGAGCTGTTCGAGATGTACACGTGGGCGCAGCTCGGCTATCACCGCAAGCCGGTCGGCGTGTTCAATATCGCGGGCTTCTACGATCCGCTGATCGCAATGCTCGAGCACACCGTGCGCGAAGGCTTCATGCGGCGCGCCTACTTCGACACGCTGCAGGTCGAGAGCGACCCGGTTGCACTGATCGGCAAGCTGCAACGCTATCAGCCGCTGCTGGTCGACAAGTGGGCGCTGCACCGCGACAAGGTGTAACGCGGCCGCCATTCGGGCGCCCGTGCCCTTTCCTGATTCGATGAGGCACTCATGACTCAAGCCGTATTGATCACCGGCGCGAGCCGCGGCATCGGCCGTGCGACCGCGCGTCTGGCCGCTGCGCGCGGCTGGTCGGTCGGTATCAACTACGCGAACAACGAAGCGGCCGCGCGCGAGACTGCGGCGCTCGTCGAACGCGCCGGCGGACGCGCGCAACTGCTGCCCGGCGACGTGGCCGACGAGGCGTCGGTGATCGCCATGTTCGACGGTTTCATGCACGCGTTCGGCCGCCTCGACGGCTTCGTGAACAACGCGGGCATCGTCGCGCCCGGCATGCCGCTCGCCGCGATGGACGCCGCGCGCCTGAAGCGGATCTTCGATATCAATGTGTTCGGCGCCTACCTGTGCGCGCGCGAAGCGGTGCGGCGCATGTCGACGCAGCACGGCGGCGCGGGCGGGGCGATCGTCAATGTGTCGTCGGCGGCGGCGCGGCTCGGTTCGCCGAACGAGTACGTCGACTACGCGGGCTCGAAGGCCGCGATCGATACGCTGACGATCGGTCTATCGAAGGAAGTCGGCGCGCAGGGCGTGCGCGTGAACGCGGTGCGCCCTGGCCTTATCGATACCGAGATTCACGCGAGCGGCGGCCGCCCGGACCGCGCCGCGGTGCTCGGCGCGCAAACGCCGCTCGGTCGCGCGGGCACCGCCGATGAGGTGGCGGAAACGATCGTGTGGTTGTTGAGCGATGCGTCGTCGTATGTGACTGGCGCGTTGATTGATGTGGCTGGCGGGCGTTGATGGCTTGTGCTGACGGTCCGCATTGATGGCGGACGTTCCCTTCAGCAGTTGTCGCTCCGCGCGGCACGCCACGCAGCGCTTCAGAACGACGACCGCGGTCGACTCAAAAACGCGCGCTCTTCATCGGTCGACTCGCGACCGAGCGCGGCATTGCGATGCGGATAGCGTCCGAAGCGCTCGATCACTTCCGCGCGCCGGACCGCGAACCGGTAATACGACGGGTCGATCGCCTCGTTATCGAGCTCGCTGAAAAGTCGCAGCGACTCCCGCTGGCTCTCCATGGTCTCACTGTGCGAAAACGGCAGATACGCGAACGCCCGATGATACGGACCCGGCAGTAGCCGATCCGCACCCTTCGCGACCATCCGCCGCGCGATCGGCAACGCGGCCGGATCCGCGGCGAACGCGCGCGCGGTATGGCGGTAGCAGTTGCGCGAGAACTGATCGAACACGATCACCAGTGCGAGCGCACCGAGCGGTGTCGCCTCCCAGTCATCGAGTTCGCCCGCCAGCCCCGCATCGATCAACCCGCCAAAACGCGTACGCAGCATCGCGTCGAACGCGGCATTGCGCTTGAACCATTGCTTGCGGTTCACGCCGAATTCGGGTGAACCTGGCGCGCCGAACCAGCAGTCGAGCACGTCACGCGCGCGCGGGTCGAGCGCGGCATATGGGTCACGCGCAATCATGCGACGGCCCCGTTGCGTCGCCACGCAGCGACGACCTTACCAACACACTCACCGGGCAGCTCGCCTCCCGGCTCACACCAGCTCCAGCACGAGCCGCCGCGTGCGTGCACTTTTCTTCTCGAGCTTCGCGACGCGCAGCGCGCCGATCTCCTCGGTGTTACGCACATGCGTGCCGCCGCACGGCTGCAGATCGACCCCTTCGATACGCAGCAGACGCACGCGGCCAAGCCCCATCGGCGGCTTCACGCTCATCGTGCGCACCAGTTCGGGCCGCGCGGCCATTTCGTCGTCGGTGATCCATTCGGTCGCGACGTCATGCGCGCCGCCGACCAGCGCCGCAAGCCGCGCCTCGACCTGCTCGCGCTCGATCGGCTCGACCGTCGCCAGGTCCAGACGCGCGTAGTCGGTGGTGATGCTGCAGCCGTCGACCGGATACGGCAGCACCGCGCACACCAGATGGCTCGCGGTATGCAGCCGCATATGCCGGTAGCGGCGCGCCCAGTCGATTTCCGCGCGCACGTGCACGCCGGCCGCGAGACGCGCGAGCAACGCCTGCTGGCCCGGCGCGGGCACATGGACCGCATCGTCCGGCGTCGCGCCGTCGAACTTCGCCTTGCGCGTGTCGGCAATCTCGATGCGCGTGCCATCCGCGAGCAGCAGCGCGCCGGCATCGCCGGCCTGGCCGCCGCCAAGCGGATAGAACACGGTCTGATCCAGATGGATGCCCTGCTCGTCGACGGCGGTGACCGCCGCGTCGCAAGCGCTCAGGTACGCGTCTTCGCGAAAGAGTGCGCGCGTTGGCATGGGGGATCTCCTTGTATCGTTTCGAGTCTGTTCGTCGAAATTTCGGTAGACGAAGTATCGGTCCGCGCGTCGATGTCGCTGCCCGCCATCAACCCGGACGGTTACGCATCCAGTCCGCCGTATCGAAGAACGAACGCAGCAAACGCTCGCGCAGCGTTTCGGACAAACCGGCATCTTCCATCGCCCACGCCATGCAGCGCAGCCACTGGTCGCGCTCGCTCGATGCGATCGCGAACGGCAGATGCCGCGCGCGCAGCCGCGGATGGCCGAAGCGGTCTTCGTAGTGGCTCGGGCCGCCAAGCCAGCCGCACAGGAACCAGAAAAACTTGTCGCGCGAGCCGTCGAGCGTCGGCGGATGCAGCGCGCGGATACCCGCAAAATCGGGCTCGAGGTCCATCAGGTCGTAAAAGCGGTCGACGAGTTCGCGCACACGCGCTTCGCCGCCTACCAGCTCGAACGCGGTCGGTTGCGCCAGCGTTGCGTCGTTAGAGTCGGTCATACGGGAAAGACAGGTTCATTTACAAAAAGAAGGTGAGCGACGCCGCATGCGGGCATCCATCCCGGCGCGTCGGATCGTTGTGCCTCGTGCGTCACGCGTCGCGCAGCGATTGCAGTGCGGGACGCATCAGCACCTGCCGCAAGCTCAGCCAGCCGCCGAGGCCCGCGCACGCAATGCCGGCCGCCATACCGGCTGGCAGCAGCCACGGGTTGAACTCGAGATAGAACTCGAAGACGCGCGTCGCGAGCACCGCGCCGATCAGTTGCGCACCGAATGCGGCCATCAAACCGGACAGCGCGCCGACCACAGTGAATTCCGCGATCTGCACCGCGCGCACCTGCCGGTGCGACGCGCCGAGCGCGCGCAACAGCGCGGATTCTCGCATGCGCTCATCGCGCGTGCCCGCGAGCGCCGCGTAGAGCACCAGCACGCCCGCGACCAGCGTGAACAAAAACAGGAACTGCACCGCGTCGATCACCTGCTCCATCACCGCCTGCACCTGCGCGAGAATCGGTCCGGTATCGATCGCGGTCAGATTCGGATAAACGCCGATCAGACTGTCGATCGCCGCGCGCCGTTCGGGCGGCACATGAAAGCTGGTGATGAACGTTGCCGGAAAATCCTTGAGCGCGGCCGGCGGCATCAGCACGAAGAAGTTCACCTTGAACGAGCCCCAGTCGAGCTTGCGCGTGCTCGTCACCGGCGCGTCGATCGACAGGCCCGTCACGTCGAAACGCAACGTATCGCCGGGCTTCACGCCGATCAGCTTCGCGAGGCCCTGCTCGATCGAGATCTGCGGCTTGTCGGTCTCGCCATACCAGTGACCGGTTTCGATCCGGTTGTCGTCGGGCAGGTGCGTCGTGTACGACAGATTGAACTCGCGGTCCACCAGACGGCGCGCGTCCTCGCTCCTGTACGAATCCGGATTGACCGGCTTGCCATTGATCGCGGTCAGCCGGCCGCGCACCATCGGCGACGTCTGGAGATCGGGAAAGCCGTGCTGCGCGAGATACCGCGTGACCGCGTCGCGCTGTTCGGGCTGGATATCGATGATGAATTCGTTCGGCGCGTCAGCCGGCGTCGATTTGCGCCAGCCCGCGACCAGGTCGTTGCGCGTCATCGCGATCAGCAGCAGGCACATCAGGCCGATCGCCAGCGCGGTGATCTGCAGCGCGCTCGCGTTCGCGCGCCGTTCGAGCGATGCGAGCGCATAGCGCCAGCCGATACCGGCGGAAAAACGTTCGCTGCGCACAGCGCGCGCGGCGGCCCATAGCGCGGCGCGCGCGAGGCACGTGAACACGAGCAGCCCGCCCGCGAAGCCGCCCGCGACGATGCCGCCGAGCTTCAGTTCGCCGGCCGCGAGCACCAGCAGGCCCGCGAACAGCACGACGCCGAACGCGTACGCGGCCCATGCGGTGCGCCCCGCTTCGCCCCACTCGCGGCGCAGCACGCGCACCGGCGGCACGCGCGTCAACGGCAATAGCGGCGGCAGCGCGAAACCGAGCAGCAGCACGAGCCCCGCGGCGATCCCTTCGAGCGCCGGCCACGCGCTCGGATACGGCAGCACGACACCGATCAGGCTGCCGAGCCAGCGCAGCAGCACAAAATGCCCGACCAGGCCGAGCGCGATGCCCACCAGCGCGCCGCTCACGCCGAGCCCGACGAACTCGAGCACGAAGAGCGCGCGCAGCGTGCGCTGGCTGACGCCGAGGCAACGCATCGCCGCGCAGCTGTCGAGATGCCGGCGCATATAACGATGCGCGGCCATCGCGATCGCCACCGCCGCGAGCAGCGCGGTCAGCAGCGACACCAGCGTGAGGAAATGGCGCGCGCGATCGAGCGTCTGGCGCACCTGCGGCTGGCCGTCCTGCAACGATTCGAGCGCGACGCCGCGCATCTTGCCGCCGTCGACGCGCGCGTGCGCCCATTGCGCATACGACTCGACCGCCGCATCGCTGCCCGCGACGAGCAGCCGGTACGTGACACGGCTGCCGTACGTGACCAGACCGGTCGACGGCAGGTCGGCATCGTTGAGCATCAGCCGCGGCGAGAAATTGACGAACGCGAAGCCGCGATCGAGCTCCTTGGTGATCACCGCGCCGATCCTGAAGTCGCGGCCGCCGACCTTCACCGTGTCGCCGACACGCACTTTCAGCGTATCGAGCAGTTGCGCGTCGACCCAGACGGTGCCGGGCGGCGGAATCGACTGCGCCGGATGGTCGGGTGCATCGGGCGTGGGCGCAATGCGCAGCGCGCCGCGCAACGGGTAACCGGCCGACACCGCCTTCACGGCCGCGAGCCGCGACAGCGGCGGCGTGGCCGTCGAATTGATCATGCTCGGGAAAATTGCGGTGCTCGCGGTCTCCAGACCGAGCGACTTCGCCTGTTCGACGAATGGCGGAGCGACCGGATGATCGGCGCGCACGATAAAGTCGGCGGCAATCATCTGACGCGCATTGCGTTCGAGCCCCTGATGCAGCCGGTCGGCCAGAAAACCGACGCTGGTGAGCGCCGCCACCGCCAGCACGAGCGCCAGCAGCAGCATCGTCAGCTCGCCGGCGCGCCAGTCGCGCGACGTCATCAACACCGCCTGTCGCAGCAGGTCACCCAGGCCGAGCCGGCGAGCCGGCACGGGCAGCGAACGCTCGCGCGCCGCCGCGCCGTTTCCGATGTCACTGACCGGCGCGCTCAATCGTGGCGGCTCCGCGCGAAACGCGACACCATATGGGTCGCCATGCCGCGAAAGCCGCCTTGCACACCGCGCCACAGCCGCGGCAGCACCCAGCTCACGACCACCAGAAAGCCGACCAGCAGCACGAGAAACGCGACCGGCGCAAACAGCGCAAGCAGCAGCCCGCCGAACACCATGCCCTCTTCGGCCGTCGACGTGACGACGTTCGACACCGGTTCCGGCGACAGGTTGATCAGCGCACGCGTACCGGCCTTCGTCAGATGGGCCGTGCCGGCGAGCGTGCCGCCCGCGAGCGCGGCGACGGTCAGCAGTGCCGGATCGGCATGGCCGAGCGCGCCGGCTGCGAGCACCGCGCCGGCCGGAATGCGGATAAACGTGTGCAGCGCGTCCCACAGCGAATCGAATGCGGGAATCTTGTCGGCGAGGAATTCCGCGACCGTCAGCGTGGCCGCGACACCGATCACCCACGACGAACTGAGCGCGGACAGGGTGTCCGGAAGATGAATAAAGCCGAAGCGGGCCAGCAGCCCGGCGATCAGGACGGTCAGATAGAGGCGCAGCCCGCTGCCCCACGACAGGCCGGCTGCAAGCGAAAGGGGTTCAAGCATGGCCGCCTCCTGAGACGCGCGGTCCACGCGCCTCATGCTCCACACGGCCCGCAACGCGACGCACGCCGGTGCGCGCCACCCCGCCGAAGCCGCCGAGTCCGCACGGCGGCAGGCCGCGCGGGTCGAGTTCAGGTTCGAATGGGGTTCATTATAGCCACGTCATTTCAGAATCCGCCGAATGAAGGACGGAAGAACCGTGGCGAAAAGCGGACTTTCAGGGGTAAGTAGAGCGTATTTAAGCCGGTCGCTTAAAGCGACCGGCGCGTGAAATCCGGCCGGAAGTGCGTCTGGCGGGGCGTGCGGGCAGCGCGCACGCCGCATTGGCGACGGCGGCGGGTCATCCGGCCGCGGCCCGGCCGGGCAATATACCTGGGAACCCGCACTTCGGTTAAACGCCGCCAACCGCGCACCGGCGGTCCCGGCCCCGGGCCGGTGGTCAATCGTCAATGCCCGGACGACAGCTTCAGCCCGATCAGCCCGATGACGATCAACACCGCGCTCGCGATGCGCGGCAAAGTGACCGCTTCGCCCATCATCACGATGCCGAACATGAACGCGCCGACCGCGCCGATGCCAGTCCACACCGCATACGCGGTGCCGAGCGGCAACTGGCGCATCGCGAGCGCAAGCAGCACGAAGCTGCCGAGCGCGGTAACCACGGTGAATACCGACGGCCACAGCCGCGTAAAACCTTCGGAGGATTTAAGACCCGCGGCCCACGCGACTTCAAGCAGGCCGGCAATAAACAGAAGAACCCAGGACATGGGGACGCTCCCACAAAATGAATGGGGTCGTCCCCGTTGAAATCGAACGCGCAAGGCCGTCCTTACGATTTCGTAATTATATCAAACGGCAACTGGGCGAAGCGGGCGCGTATCCGCGAATCGATATAGTGGGGCGACGTGACGCGCAGCGCGCGGGCGGATCTCAGGGCTCAGGCCACCCCAACCAGCCGATACCCGACGCCGGTCTCGGTGACGATATGCTCGGGCTGCGCCGGATCGCGCTCGAGCTTCTGCCGCAGATGCGCCATATAGATGCGCAGATAGTGATGGCTCTCGACGTGCGACGGCCCCCACACGTCGCGCAGCAGTTGCCGGTGCGTCAGCACGCGGCCCGCGTGCCGCACGAGCGTTGCGAGCAGCCGGTACTCGATCGGCGTCAGATGCACGAGTTCGCCGTCGCGCCACACCTGGCGCAGCGCGAGATCGACCGTGACCGCGCCGAAATGCGCCTGCGGCGAATCGCTCGCGGCCGCCTGATTGCGCCGCCGCAGGTGCGCGCGAATCCGCGCGAGCAATTCCGATACGCCGAACGGCTTGGTCAGATAGTCGTCGGCGCCCGCGTCCAGCGCGGCGACCTTCTCGCTCTCCTGGGTGCGCGCGGACAGCACGATCACCGGCAAATCACTCCAGCCGCGCAGCTCGCGGATCACGTCGAGTCCGTCCGTATCGGGCAGGCCGAGGTCGACGATCACGAGGTCGGGCTTGCGCGTCGCCGCCTCGACCAGCCCCTGCTTGCCGGTCTGTGCGTCATGCACGACGATGCCCTCGCCTTCCAGTGATGCGCGCACGAAGCGGCGTATCTGTTTTTCGTCTTCGATCAGTACGACCGTGATGCTCGGATCACTCATGAGTAGGTTTCGCAAGAGTTGTCGGGGCCAGCGGGCGCGCGCCGCTTTCATCGTGTGGCGCAGCGTCCGCCGGTTCGCCGCCGGCGCCCGACGCATCGGCGCGAGGCGCACCGCCATCGGACGCTGCGCCGCGCGCGGCCTCGTCGGCGTCGGCCGCGGCGTCGTTGACCTCATCGGCCTCGGCGTCGTCTTCGTCTTCGAGCGCTTCGGGCACCGGCGGCGGCGTCTCGACCGGCAGCGTGAACCAGAAGCGCGCGCCTTCGATGCGGCCGTCGGCGGCAAGGCGATTCGCCGCGCCGATCGTGCCGCCGTGCGCATCGACGATCGCGCGGCAGATCGCGAGGCCCAGACCGATGCCGGGCTTCGCCGACTCCTTCTCGCCGCGCGTGAACTTCTCGAAGATACGCGCTTCCATGCCGGCCGGCAGACCCGGCCCGGCATCGTCGACGCTCACGCGCACAAACGGCTTGCCGTCCTCATCGATGCGTTGCGCGCCGATCACGAGCGGCGCGTCCGGCGGCGTGTACTTCGCCGCGTTTTCGAACAGGTTCGAAAAGAGCCGCTCCATCAGCACCGCGTCGAGCTGCAGCAGCGGCAGATCCGCAGGCAGCTGCACCTGCACCGGATGCCGTTCGAGCACGCGCCGGCAGGCACGCAACGCGGCGCCGACGGTTTCCTCGAGCAGCGACCATTGCCGGTTCAGCTGCAGGCCGCCCGCCTGCAGCCGCGCCATATCGAGCAGATTCGTGACGATGCCGGCCATGCGCATCGATTCCTCGTGGATCGCGTCGACGAGGTCGTCGATTGCTCGCGCCTGCTCGTGCGTCGCTTCGTCCAGCGCCTCTTCGGACGTGGCGTGCGCGGCCGCGCCTTCCGCTGCATTCTGCGCGGCGCGCGCCTGCGCGAGCATCGACGAAAAGCCGACGATGGTGGTGAGCGGCGTGCGCAGATCGTGCGAAATCGCGGACAGCAGCGAGTTGCGCAGCCGCTCCGATTCCATATTGACGAGCGCATCGCGCGCGATCTCGACGTAGTGCACGCGCTCGAGCGCGAGCGCGATCTGGGCGGCGAACGCATCGAGCATGCGCTGCTGCTCGGGCACGTCGAGCTCGTGCTCGTCCTGCATCTTTACCGCGAGCACGCCGCGCGTGCGCATCGGCGCCTTCAGCGGCAAGTACAACGCGAGCGCGGCCGGTAGGGTATCGGTGCCGTGCCCCGCGGGCTTCTGCTGGTCGTACACCCACTGGCCGACGTCGATATCGAGCGCCGCGCCGTCGAGCATGATCTGCGCGTCCGGGTCGTCGACTTTCTGCTTCACCTGATCCGCGCTATCGGGCAGCAGGATCGCAACGCGGGCGCGAAACACTTCGCTCACGTGACGGCTGCCGATGCCGATGATCTGCTCGGTGCTCAACGCGGCCGCGAGTTCGCGCGCCATCGCGTACATCGCGCCGGTGCGCTGCTCGCGACGCTGCGCGACGCTCGCTTCGCGGCGCAGGCTCGAGGTCAGATGGCTGATCACGAGCGAAGTGAGCAGCATGCCGAGGAAGGTCAGCAGATACTGCGTGTCGGTCACCGACAGCGACATGCGCGGCGGCACGAAGAAGAAATCGAATGCGGCGACGCTCAGAAACGACAGCACCACGCCCGGCCCGCGCCCAAGCCGCACTGCGGCGAAAATCACGCCGAGCAGATACAGCATCACGAGATTCGCGAGATCGATATGGCCGATCAGCAGACTCGCGACGAACGTGACCGCCGCGCAGATCGCGACTGCCCAGCCGTACGCGCCCGGCGGCGAGCGCCGCGCGCGCGCGGTGCGCAGCGCGTCGCGCCATGCGCTCGCGTCGTCGTTCTGCAGCAGTTCGCGGGCGCTGCCGCGCTCGGTCATCGAGCGGATCAGCGTGAGGTCGAGGTCGTCCGCGCGCTCCGCGAGGCGCTCGCCGAACGGCCGCCACAGCCAGCGCGACGCGCCGGTGCGCGACGACCCGCCGGCCACGAGCTTCGACACGTTGCGCACGCGCGCATAGCCGGCCAGCGTCGCAATCGCATCGGCGCCCGCGAGCGTCGCGGTCTCCGCACCGAGTTCGGCGGCCAGGCGCAGCGCATTCAACGTGCGTTCGCGCTGCGCATCCGGCAGCCGCTGCAGCTTCGGCGTTTCGACGTAGACCGCGATCCAGTCCGCCTTCAACGCGGCTGCGAGCCGCGCCGCCGCGCGCACCAGCATCGGCGCTTCCGGCCCGGGGCCGACACACACCAGCAGACGCTCGCGCGCCTGCCAGATATGCTGGATCGAACGGTCCGCGCGATACTCGCGCATCTGCGCATCGACGCGGTCGGCGGTGCGCCGCAGCGCGAGTTCGCGCAGCGCGATCAGGTTTCCTTTGCGGAAGAAGTTGCGCACCGCGCGCTCGGCTTGCTGCGCGAGATAGACCTTGCCGTCGCGCATCCGGTCGAGCAGTTCCTCGGCGGGCAGATCGACGAGCGTCACTTCGTCGGCGCGGTCGAATACGCGGTCGGGCACGGTCTCCCAGACGCGGATGCCGGTAATCTGTCCGACGATGTCGTTGAGGCTCTCGAGATGCTGCACGTTGACGGTCGTGTACACGTCGATGCCCGCGTCGAGCAGTTCGTACACGTCCTGCCAGCGCTTCGCGTGACGCGCGCCCGACACATTCGAATGTGCGAGCTCGTCGACGAGAATCAGTTGCGGCTTGCGTTCGAGCGCCGCGTCGAGATCGAACTCGCCGAGCAGGCGGCCGCGATACGTGATGCGCGCAAGCGGCAGCACATCGAGGCCGTCGAGCAGCGCGGCGGTTTCGCTGCGGCCGTGCGTTTCCGCGATGCCGACCACCACGTCGACGCCTTCCTCCTTGCGCCGGCGCGCGGCCTGCAGCATTGCATAGGTTTTGCCGACGCCGGCGGATGCGCCGAAGAACACCTTCAGCCTGCCGCGCTGGCGTCGTTCTTCTTCGCGCTGCAGTTTGCCGAGTAACTCGTCGGGATCAGGTCGATTCATGCTAGGAGTGGCTTCGATCGGTAGCGCTCGCCCGCACGCCGACGCGCCGGGTTGTCGCCACGTTGCAGGCCATGCTGCGCGCCACGCTGCAAAATGACAATGCGCTCATGGTGACACGTCCCGAACAGGCCTGGCAAATCGCGCGCCATCCGCGTCGGACCGGACACGCAAGCATGCCAAAAACAGGTTAAAAGCGAGATAAAAGCGACATCGGACGGCGCCATGCAAATAGGCATCGGGGCGGCGCCTCGTGAGCACCGCCCCGGGTCCTATGCAACGGCGCCGTTCAGCTCGGCTGCATCCCGTCCAGTGCAAGGTTCAGCTTCAGCACGTTGACGCGCGGTTCGCCGAGAATGCCGAACTGGCGGCCGGTCGTATAGCGGTCGACCAGTGCCTGCACATCAGCCGCCGGCAGATTGCGCACCTTCGCGACGCGCGCCACCTGGTAGGCCGCGGCAGCCGGCGTGATCTCCGGGTCGAGACCGCTGCCCGACGCGGTGACGAGATCCACCGGCACCGGCTGCGACATATCGGTGCCGGCGGCCTTCAACGCGTCGAGCCGGCCCTTCACGTTATCGGTCAGCGCCGAGTTTAACGGACCGATGTTCGACGCGCTCGACCCGCTCGCGTTGTACGGGTTCGGGCTGGTCGCCGACAGGCGGCCCCAGAAGTACTTCGGCGCATCGAACTGCTGGCCGATCAGCGCGGAGCCGACCACCTTGCCGTTCTGCTCCATCAGGCTGCCGTTCGCCTGACGGTTGAATACCGCTTGCCCGAAGGCGGTCATCACCGCCGGATATGCAATGCCGGTGATCGCGGTGAGCACCGCGAACAGCACGATCAGCGGACGAAACATGGATTTCATGATGGTTTCCTCAATTCAACACGCAACGCGCATCAGGCCCAGCCAAACGCGGCGATCACCATGTCGATCAGCTTGATGCACGGGAACGGCAGGATGATGCCGCCGAGCCCGTAGATCAGCAGGTTGCGACGCAGCAGCGATGCGGCGCCGATCGGCCGGTACTTGACGCCCTTCAACGCGAGCGGAATCAGCATCACGATGATGATTGCGTTGAAAATCACCGCCGACAGAATCGCCGACGCCGGTGTCGTCAGATGCATCACATCGAGCACGCGCAGTTGCGGGTACGTCGATGCGAACGCCGCCGGGATAATTGCGAAGTACTTCGCAACATCGTTCGCAATCGAGAACGTGGTGAGCGAGCCGCGCGTCATCAGCATCTGCTTGCCGATCTCGACAATCTCAATGAGCTTGGTCGGGTTCGAGTCGAGGTCGACCATGTTGCCCGCTTCCTTCGCCGCTTGCGTACCGGTGTTCATCGCGACGGCAACGTCGGCCTGCGCAAGCGCCGGTGCGTCGTTGGTGCCGTCGCCGGTCATCGCGACGAGCCGCCCTTCGGCCTGGTGCGCGCGGATGGTCGCAAGCTTCGCTTCCGGCGTCGCTTCCGCGAGGAAGTCGTCGACGCCCGCTTCGGCTGCGATCGCCGCGGCGGTGAGCCGGTTGTCGCCGGTCACCATCACGGTCTTGATACCCATCTTGCGCAGTTCGGCGAAGCGCTCCTTGATGCCGCCCTTCACGACGTCCTTCAGCTCGATCACGCCGAGCACGCGCGCGCCCTGCTCGCCCTTTTCGGCGACCACGAGCGGCGTGCTGCCGCGCCGCGCGACTTCGTTCACGACGTTCTGCACTTCCGCCGGGAAACGGCCGCCGCGCGCTTCGACATAGGCCTTCACCGCATCGGCCGCGCCCTTGCGGATCTCACGCTCCGTGAGGTCGACGCCACTCATGCGCGTCTGCGCGCTGAACGCGAGGAAGGTCGGATGCAGCACCGCCATATCGCGCTGGCGAATATTGAAGCGCTGCTTCGCGAGCACGACGATGCTGCGGCCTTCCGGCGTTTCGTCGGACAGCGACGCGAGTTGCGCCGCATCCGCGAGCGCTTCTTCGGCCACGCCCGGCGCCGGCACGAAGGCCGACGCCTGGCGGTTGCCGAGCGTGATCGTGCCGGTCTTGTCGAGCAGCAGCACGTCGACGTCGCCGGCCGCTTCGACCGCGCGGCCGGACGTGGCGATCACGTTCGCCTGCATCATGCGGCTCATGCCGGCCACGCCGATCGCGGACAGCAAACCGCCGATCGTGGTCGGAATCAGGCAGACGAGCAGCGCGACGAGTGCGGTAATCGTCACCACGTGGCCCGCCTTCACCGCGTCGACGGCGAATATCGAGAACGGCAGCAGCGTGGCAGTGGCGAGCAGCAGCACGATCGACAGTGCGACGAGCAGAATGGTCAGCGCGATTTCGTTCGGCGTCTTCTGACGCTTCGCGCCTTCGACCATCGCGATCATCCGGTCGAGGAACGCTTCGCCCGGGTTCGCCGTGACGCGCACGACGATCCAGTCCGACAGTACGCGCGTGCCGCCGGTCACCGACGAAAAATCGCCGCCCGACTCGCGGATCACCGGCGCCGATTCGCCGGTAATCGCCGACTCGTCGACCGATGCGACGCCCTCGATCACTTCGCCGTCGGCCGGAATCGTGTCGCCGGTTTCGACCAGCACCACGTCGCCGCGGCGCAGGTCGGACGCGGTCATGATGCGGATCGGCGACTTCGGATGCGGCTCGTTCAGCTTCTTGGCCATCACGTCTTTCTTCGCGCTGCGCAGCGACGCGGCCTGGGCCTTCGAACGGCCTTCGGCGAGCGCCTCCGCGAAGTTCGCGAAGAGCACCGTGAACCACAACCACAGCGACACCGCGAGAATGAAGCCCGCCGGCGCCTCGGCCTGCCCGGCGAGCGCGGCCACCCAAAGAACGGTGGTCAGGATGCTGCCGACGTACACGCAGAACATCACCGGGTTGCGGAACTGCGTGCGCGGCGTCAGTTTCTTGAAGGAGTCCACGATCGCCGGGCGAATCAGCGCCGGATCGAACATGGACCGGGATGCAGAATGGTCAGTCATGTGTTCCTCGAATATTCTGTGGCGTGAGCGCTGTCATCAATGGCCAATGACCATCATCAGCTGCTCGACGCCGGGACCGAGCGCGAGTGCCGGCACGTAAGTCAGTGCGCCGACCAGCAGCACGGTGCCGATCAGCAGCACCACGAACAGCGACCCATGCGTCGGCAGCGTGCCGCCCGTCACGGCGAGACGCTTCTTCTCCGCAAGCGAGCCGGCGATCGCGAGCACCGCGATCAGCGAGCCGAAGCGGCCGAACCACATCGCGATGCCAAGCATCACGTTGTAGAACGGCGTGCTCACCGTCAGGCCGCCGAACGCGCTGCCGTTGTTGTTCGCGGCCGAGCTGAACGCGTAGAGGATTTCCGAGAAGCCATGCGGACCGGGGTTCATGATGCCGGCCTTGCCCGCATCCGTGAGCACGCCGACCGAGGTGCCGAGCAGCACCAGCAGCGGCGTCAGCAGGATCACGATCGACACCATCTTCATCTCGTACGCTTCGATTTTCTTGCCGACGTATTCGGGCGTGCGGCCGATCATCAGGCCGGCGACGAACACCGCGAGCAAGGCAAACGCGAGCGCGCCATAAAGACCCGAGCCGACGCCGCCGAAAATCACTTCGCCGAGTTGCATCAACAGCATCGGCACGAGACCGCCGATCGGCGTCAGCGAGTCATGCGCGTTGTCGACCGCGCCGCACGACGCCGCGGTGGTCGATACCGTGAAGATGCCGGACTGTGCGATGCCGAAGCGCGTTTCCTTGCCTTCCATATTGCCGCCCGGCTGCAGCGCGCTCGCTTGCTGGTCGACATGCAGCGCGGTGAACGCCGGGTTGCCGGCCTGTTCCGAGCCGATTTCGAAAGCCACGCACGCGGCAAAGCAGATCGTCATGAAGGCGAGCAGCGCGATGCCCTGGCGGCGGTCCGCGATCATCCTGCCGAACACGAGACACAGTGCGGCCGGAATGATCAGCATCGAAATCAGCTGCACGAAGTTCGCGAAAGGCGTCGGGTTTTCGAACGGATGCGCGGAGTTCGCATTGAAGAAGCCGCCGCCGTTGGTGCCGAGCATCTTGATCGATTCCTGCGAAGCGACCGGGCCCATCGCGAGCGTCTGCTTCGCGACCGGCGTGTCGACCGTCACCGGGTTGCCCTTTGCATCCTTCACCGGATTGCCTTGCGCATCGAGCTTCGGCGCCGCATAGGTGGTGGTTTGCAAGGTCGGCACGTCTTCATAGGCCTTGAAGTTCTGGATCACGCCCTGGCTCATGAAGATCGCGGCCACCACGACAGACAGCGGCAGCAGCACGTACAGCGTCACGCGCGTGATGTCGACCCAGAAGTTGCCGATCGTCTTCGCGGAGTGCCGTGCGAAGCCGCGAATCAGCGCGATCACGACGACGATGCCGGTGGCTGCCGACAGAAAGTTCTGCACGGTGAAGCCGAGCATCTGCGTCAGATAGCTGACCGTCTGCTCACCCGAATAGTCTTGCCAGTTCGTATTGCTGACAAAGCTGATCGCGGTGTCGAACGCGCCATCCGGCGTCATCGCGCCCAGTTGCTGCGGATTGCCCGGCAGCACGCCCTGGATGCGCAGGATCAGATACAGGAACGCGAGCCCGATCACATTGAACGCGAGCGTGACGATCGTGTATTGCTTCCAGCCCATTTCGGCCGACGGGTCGACACCCGCGATGCGGTACAACAGCTTTTCGAGCGGGCCGAACCAGCGCACGACGCGCGAACTGCCGTCCATCACGTTGGTGAGATAACGCGCGAGCGGCACGGAAAGCACAAGCAGGACGACGATGAAAAGCGTCACCTGCAAGACATTGTTGGCGTTCATTCAATGTCCTCCGCGCGCAGCAGCGCATAGACCAGATAAACGAAGAGCAGCGCCGTCACGGCGCCGGATAGCCAGAGGATCCAGTTCATGAGCGCGCTCCCTGTCCCCGCCGGAATTGCATCAGCTTCGAGCAGCCGGCGACGAGCCCGAAGGTGAGCACCGTGATGACCACGAGGCCCCCGACATACAGCACATCCATTTCATGTTCCCCATTGTTGGCTATGGATGCGGAACGTTATGCCGATTCAGATAAAGGCCTGGTCAAAGATTGTTCGAGCCGTATAAAAAAGGCGTAAACAAAAAGCCGTTCCACACGCAGGCGAAACGGCTCCGGAAGCGCAGCGGCGCGGCCTGGCGGGGATGCCAGGCCGCGCCGCATGGGACGAGGTAAAAAGGTTCGGGTTAAGGTCGTGTGCGGGTTGTGCTCCGGGTGATGCCCGAGTCGTTCTCTTGGGTCGTTCTCTTGGGTCGTTCTCTTAAGGCAGAAGAATCGTCGAGCCGGTCGTGCGCCGCGCTTCGAGCGCTTCATGCGCCCGCGCGACATCGGCAAGCGCATAGCGCTGGTTGACGCTGGTTTTCACCTTGCCCGACACCAGCACGTCGAACAGTTCCGCCGACATCGCTTCGAGGTCGGCGCGCTTGCCGATATAGCTGAACACCGTCGGCCGCGTGAAGAACAGCGAGCCGCGCGCGGCCAGCTCGGACGAATCGATCAGCGGCAGCGGCCCCGACGAACTGCCGAACGTGACGAACAGGCCGAGCGGCGCCAGGCAATCGAGCGAGCCGGTAAACGTGTCCTTGCCGATCGAGTCGTAGACCACCGGCACGCCCGCGCCGTTGGTAATCTCGCGCACGCGTTTCGTAAAGTTCTCGCGCGTATAGACGATCGGATGATCGCAGCCGTGCGCCCGCGCGATTTCCGCTTTTTCATCCGAGCCGACCGTGCCGATCACCGTCGCGCCGAGCGCCTTCGCCCACTGGCACACAAGGAGGCCGACGCCGCCCGCGGCCGCCTGGATCAGGATCGTATCGCCCGGCTTCACGCGATACGTGCGGCGCAACAGATACTGCGCGGTCAGGCCCTGCAGCATCACCGACGCGGCTTCCTCGTAGCCGATCGCATCGGGCAGCTTCACGACCTGCGCGGCGGGCATCACGCGCTCCTGCGCATACGCGCCCGGCGGACGCGCCGCATACGCGACGCGATCGCCCGCCTTGAGCGCCGTCACGCCGGCGCCGACCGCGACCACTTCGCCGGCCGCCTCCATGCCGAGGCCGCCCGGCAGCGGCAGCGGATACAGGCCGTTGCGGAAATACACGTCGATATAGTTGAGGCCGACCGCGTGCTGCCTGATGCGGATCTCGCCCGCGCCGGGCTCGCCCACCTCGACATCGACCCACTTCATGACGTCGGGGCCGCCTGTCTTGTCGAATCGTATTGCCTTGACCATCGTTGCGGTTCTCCAGTTCGTTCAGACGCGCTGCGCGATGCGCAGCGTCAGACCATCGAGAATCATGCGCGCCGTCGAAATGTTCGTCGCGCACGGTACATTGTGGACATCGCACGCGCGCACCAGCGCGTTGATGTCCGGTTCGTGCGGCTGCGGCGTCATCGGGTCGCGCAGAAAGATCACCATATCGACCCGGCCTTCAGCCAGCTGCGCACCGATCTGCAAATCGCCGCCGTTCGGACCGGACAGCATCCGTTCGACCGGCAGTCCGTGCGCCGCCGTCAGACGCGCACCGGTCGTGCCGGTCGCGATCAGTTCACATCGCTTCAACGTGCCGGCGTATTCGCCGGCCAGTTTGACGATGTCGTCTTTCTTGTGATCATGCGCGATCAGCGCGATGCGTGTTGCCATTGTGTCGAATCCCCGTGTTTGTTGCTGGCTGCTTGGGTCTGCGCTCGTGACTGCGCTGGTGACTGCGCTTGTGAATGCTTGTGACCGTTCATTATCAATACGTACCCGGATAGGCGCCGCCGTCGATCAGCAGATTCTGCCCGGTGATATACCCCGCATGCACGCTGCACAGGAACGCGCAGGCCTGGCCGAATTCTTCCGGCGTGCCGAAGCGGCGCGCGGGAATGCCCGCTTCGCGCCGCTTGCGCGCTTCTTCGAACGAGATGTTCTGCGCCTGCGCGGTGCCGGCCAGCGTTGCGGCGATGCGTTCCGTATCGAAGGCGCCGGGCAGCAGATTGTTGATCGTCACGCCATGCGGCGCGACCTTGCGCGCAACGCCCGCGACAAAGCCGGTCAGGCCCGAGCGTGCGCCGTTCGAAAGGCCGAGTGCGTCGATCGGCGCCTTGACCGACGAACTCGTAATATTCACCACGCGTCCGAAGCCGCGCGAGATCATCCCGTCGATGGTTGCACGCATCAGTTCGATCGGCGTCAGCATGTTCCCTTCGAGCGCGCGGATCCAGTCGTCGTGCGTGAAGCTGCGAAAGTCGCCCGGCGGCGGGCCGCCCGCATTGGTGACGAGGATATCCGGCTGCGCACACACGGCGAGCGCGGCCGCGCGGCCTTCGGGCGTCGTGATGTCGCAGGCGACGGTTTTCACGGTCGCCTCGCTCTGCGCGGCGATGATTTGCGTGCGCATTCCGGCGGCCGTCGCCTCCAGCGTGGCCGCGGTGCGCGCGAGGATCACGACATGCACGCCTGCGGCCGCGAGCGCCTCGGCGCAGCCGCGGCCCAAGCCCTTGCTCGCCGCGCAGACGAGCGCGGTACGCCCTGCGATTCCCAGATCCATGTGAGTGTCTCCTGATTGGTGTGTTTTTAGTGACCCCGACCCGGTTTGCATGATGGGGTTTGCGCCGATGGGGTTTGCCCGATGAGTTAGCCCGACAGGGTTCTTCGCCTCGACGGGTTTGCCTCGACGGCTTCGCCCGATGAATGCGCCCGGTGGGTTTGCCCGATCGGGTTAGCCTGACAAGGCGTGCCCCACGGCCGGCGTCGATCGTCGCCTTCGGCAACTGCCCCCGATTCTAGAAGAATCGACACGGCGTTGCGCACATTGGCCTGATTCGCCAAAAATCGTGTGTTTCATCGGGCGATACTTTCGGTAAACTTGCGGCTGTGTGGCGCGCCGGCGGTCCGGTCCGCCGTTCCAATCCTTCGCTTCGCGCCACGCCATGACCCAGGACAGCCGTTTTCCGAATCTCTTCATCCTCGATCACCCGCTGATCCAGCACAAGCTCACGCATATGCGCGACCGCGAGACGTCGACACGCACATTCCGCGAGCTGCTGCGCGAGATCACGCTGCTGATGGGCTACGAGATCACCCGCAATCTGCCGATGACCACGCGCCGCGTCACGACGCCGCTCGTCGAGATCGACGCGCCGGTGATCGCCGGCAAGAAGCTTGCGATCGTGCCTGTGCTGCGCGCGGGCGTCGGCATGTCAGACGGGCTGATGGAGCTGATTCCGTCGGCGCGCGTCGGCCATATCGGCGTGTACCGCGATGTGGATCATCGTCCGGTCGAATATCTGGTGCGGCTGCCCGACCTCGAAGACCGCAACTTCATTCTGTGCGACCCGATGGTCGCGACCGGCTACTCGGCGGTCCACGCAGTCGACGTGCTCAAGCGCCGCGGCGTGGCCGGCGCAAACATTTCCTTTCTCGCGCTCGTCGCCGCGCCGGAAGGGGTCAAGGTGTTTCACGATGCGCATCCGGACGTGAAGCTCTATGTCGCGTCGCTCGATTCGCATCTGGACGAGCACGCCTACATCATTCCGGGCCTCGGCGACGCCGGCGACCGTCTGTTCGGCACAAAGAACTAACGGGGCGTCCGCGAGTCTGCCTGCTGCCTGCTGCCTGCTGCCTGCTGCCTGCTGCCTGCTGCCTGCTGCCTGCTGCCTGCTGCCTGCTGCCTGCTGCCTGCTGCCTGCTGCCTGCTGCCTGCTGCCTTGCCGCGTCGCTTGCCGTCTTGCCGTCCTGCCAACCTACGTCAACCCTGCCGGAATCGTCCGCCGCACGGCGCTTTGCCGCCGTGCGGCCTGCAACACGCATCGGCCGCGCATCGGCGGCATGTTAAAATCACACCCCGCTCATCGAGCGGTTCACCTTGCCTGAATCACCTCGCGCATCCCGCGCTCACCGGCGGTGCGCTTCTGCCGCCGCGAGCGGCGTCCGGTCGCCTGCACGGCGCATGCAAGGTGCGACGCATCGGACAATCGGAATCGGACACTCGGATATTCAGGCGCGCCCTCGCGAAACGCGCCCCACATTGCACAACAATCACGCGACGACAATTGCACATGCGTGCGCCCCGCTGGCGCGCGCGCTGGAGAAAAGTATGGCGGGTCATTCGAAATGGGCCAACATCAAGCATAAGAAAGCAGCAGCCGATGCCAAAAGAGGCAAGGTCTGGACGCGGCTCATCAAGGAAATTCAGGTTGCCGCGCGCATGGGCGGCGGAGATATCGACTCGAACCCGCGTCTGCGGCTCGCCGTCGACAAGGCGTACGACGCCAACATGCCGAAGGACAACATCAACCGCGCGATCCAGCGCGGCGTCGGCGGCGTCGACGGTGCGAACTACGAGGAAATCCGCTACGAGGGCTACGGCATCGGCGGCGCGGCAATCATCGTGGATACGATGACCGACAACCGCACGCGCACGGTCGCCGAAGTACGGCACGCGTTCTCGAAGTTCGGCGGCAACATGGGCACCGACGGCTCGGTGTCGTTCATGTTCGATCACGTCGGCCAGTTCCTGTTCGCACCGGGCACGCCGGAAGACAAGCTGATGGAAGCGGCGCTCGAAGCGGGCGCCGACGACGTGGTGACTCACGACGACGGCAGCATCGAAGTGCTGTGCCCGCCGAACGATTTCCCGAAGGTGAAAGCCGCGCTCGAAGCCGCGGGCTTCAAGGCCGAACTGGCCGAAGTCACGATGAAGCCGCAAACGGAAGTCGAGTTCACCGGCGACGACGCGGCAAAAATGCAGAAACTCCTCGACGCGCTGGAGAATCTGGACGACGTGCAAGAGGTGTACACCAACGCGGCGATCGTCGACGAGTGACGGCCGCCGGGCGCCGCGCGGGGCCGCCCCGCGCGGGCTGGCGTGGCACGTTGCGCGTCGCGCACGCCATCTTTCAGGTACGCAATATGTGTTGCCTGCGTCACAGGCGTTCGCGGCGAGTTGTGCGAACCTTGCACCTATTTACGGTTTTTGGCATTCGGGGAATCTCATGAAGTTACTCGTCGTCGGTTCCGGCGGTCGCGAACATGCGCTGGCGTGGAAGCTCGCGCAGTCGCCGCGGGTCCAGCTGGTCTATGTCGCGCCGGGCAATGGCGGCACCGCGCAGGACGAGCGTCTGCGCAATATCGATATCGTCGATCTGAACGCGCTCGCGGACTTCGCGGAGCAGGAACAGGTCGCCTTCACGCTGGTCGGGCCTGAACAGCCGCTCGCGGCCGGCATCGTCAATCTGTTCCGCTCGCGCGGCCTGAAAATCTTCGGACCGTCGCGCGAGGCCGCGCAGCTCGAAAGCTCGAAAGATTTCGCCAAGGCGTTCATGAAGCGCCACGCCATCCCGACCGCCAACTACGAAACCTTCTCCGACACCGCCGCCGCGCACGCGTATATCGACGCGCAAGGCGCGCCGATCGTGATCAAGGCCGACGGTCTCGCGGCCGGCAAAGGCGTGGTTGTCGCGCAAACGCTCGAAGAAGCGCACGCGGCCGTCGATATGATGCTGTCCGGCAACAAGCTCGGCGACGCCGGCGCGCGCGTCGTGATCGAAGAGTTTCTGGCCGGCGAGGAAGCGAGTTTTATCGTGATGGTCGACGGCAAGCATGTGCTGCCGCTCGCGTCGAGCCAGGATCACAAGCGCCTGTGCGACGGCGACGCGGGCCCGAACACCGGCGGCATGGGCGCGTACTCGCCCGCACCGATCGTCACGCCGCAACTGCACGCGCGCGTGATGCGCGAAATCATCCTGCCGACCGTGCGCGGCATGGAAAAGGAAGGCATCCGCTTCACCGGCTTCCTGTACGCGGGCCTGATGATCGACACGCAGGGCAACCCGAAGACGCTCGAATTCAACTGCCGGATGGGCGACCCGGAAACGCAGCCGATCATGGCGCGCCTGAAAGGCGACTTTTCGAAGGTCGTCGAGCAGGCCATCGCCGGCACGCTCGACACCGTCGAACTGGAATGGGACCGCCGCACCGCGCTCGGCGTGGTGCTCGCCGCGCACCAGTATCCGGACACGCCGCGCAAGGGCGACCGGATCAACGGCATTCCGGCCGAAACCGCCGATGCGGTGACGTTCCACGCCGGCACGACGCTCGCGAACGGCAAGCTGACCACCTCCGGCGGTCGCGTGCTGTGCGTGGTCGGACTGGCCGATTCGGTGCGCAGCGCGCAGTCGGTCGCGTATGAAGCGATCAACCAGATTTCGTTCGACGGCATGCAATACCGGCGCGATATCGGCTATCGCGCGGTGAATCGCAAGCACTGATTGATGGCGATGCAGCGAGGCCGTAACCGGCAAAAGCAGCGGTAGCAGCAATAGCAGTTGTAGCAGCCGGAACCGGGCAATGACCACGCAGAACGGGCGCGCTCCGGCAACCCGGTAGGCAACCCAGCAGGCAACCCTCACCCCGCCGGCGGCACCGGGCAGCGAACGGATCGACCAGCGGAGCACGACTGCGCCCATGCCCCCGCGGCCTCCCGTACGCGGCCCGCTGCTACATCCGGATGCGTTCTGGTCACGCTCTTGACCGCTTTGCGCATCTCCGGCGCCGCTGGGGCGCTAAACTGCGCTCAGTCCGACGGCGAACGGGGCCGCGATCTGTACCCCGTCTGTCCGCTGGTGGCTGATGCACGATGGGTGCATCCACGGTGCTGCCGGGGTTTCCCTGCGTTGCCTCACGTTTTTCCTTTTGACGAACCCTTCCGCCGCGGCCCGGATCACGCGCGGTGCCCCACAAACCGATGACAGATACGACTTTCGACGCAGTGGCCGTGCGCGCCTGGCTGCAAGACCTGCAAACCCGCATCGCCGATACGCTCGGCCAATTCGACGGCACGCCGTTCGCCGCCGACAACTGGCAGCGCGCGGCGGGCGGCAAGCTGCGCGGCGGCGGTTGCACGCGCATCCTCGAGGGCGGCCGTTTTTTCGAGCGCGCGGGCATCGGCTTTTCGGACGTCGCCGGTGACGCGCTGCCCGCTTCCGCGAGTGCGCTGCGACCGCAACTGGCCGGACGCGGCTTCGAGGCAGCCGGCGTGTCGCTGGTGCTGCATCCGCACAACCCGTACTGCCCGACCGTGCATATGAATGTGCGCATGCTGGTCGCGACGAAGGAAGGCGAAGCGCCGGTATTCTGGTTCGGCGGCGGCATGGACCTCACGCCGTACTATGGTTTTGAAGAAGACGCGCAGCATTTTCACCGCGTGTGCCGCGATGCGCTGCAGCCGTTCGGCGCGGATCTGTATCCGCGCTTCAAGCGCTGGTGCGACGACTACTTCTTCCTGAAACACCGCAACGAAGCGCGCGGCATCGGCGGCATCTTCTTCGACGATTATGCGGAGCCGGGCTTCGAGCAGTCGTTCGCGATGATGAAAAGCGTCGGCGACGCATTTCTGGGCGCGTATCTGCCGATCGTCGAGAAACGCCGCGCGCATCCGTATGGCGACGCGGAGCGCGCGTTCCAGGCATACCGGCGCGGCCGCTATGTCGAGTTCAATCTGGTGTTCGACCGTGGCACACTGTTCGGGCTGCAAAGCGGCGGGCGCACCGAGTCGATCCTGATGTCGATGCCGCCGGTCGCGAACTGGCGCTACGACTGGCAGCCGGAACCGGGCACGCCCGAGGCGCGCCTCGCGACCGACTTCCTCGTACCGCGCGAATGGGTCTGAACGCAACGGGCGACGCCGCGCGCAGCGTGCCGGCCAGCCGGTCCGCCACCCGATCACGGAGGAATCCGCGCTGAATCCGCTCGCTCATCCCGCCCTGTCTGTATCCGCGCCGGACGCACCGGACGCTTGCGTTGCGCCGGCCGTGTCGACGCCGCCGGCAACGCCGTTGCCGCGCCGCATCGGGCTGCTCGGCGGCACGTTCGACCCGATCCACAACGGTCACCTCGCGCTGGCGCGACGCTTCGCGGACGTACTGCAGCTCACCGAACTCGTGCTGCTGCCGGCCGGCCAGCCGTGGCAGAAGGCCGGCGTCTCGGCGGCGCCGCATCGCCTCGCAATGACGCGCGCCGCCGCCGGCGCGCTGCATTTGCCGGGGGTCGCGATCTCCGTCGCCACCGACGAAATCGAACACGACGGCCCGACCTATACGGTCGATACACTGCGCCGCTGGCGCGAACGCGCAGGCCCGCAGACGTCGTTGTCGCTGCTGATCGGCGCGGACCAGCTGGTGCGCCTCGATACGTGGCACGACTGGGAGCACCTGTTCGACTATGCGCATATCTGCGCGGCGACGCGGCCGGGTTTCGATCCAGCGTCCGCGCCGCGCGCGGTCGCCGCGGCGATCGCCGCACGCGCCGCCGACGCCGACGTGCTGCGCGCGACGCCGGCAGGCCGCTTGCTGATCGATACGACGCTCGCGTTCGACGTGTCGGCAACCGACATCCGCGCGCAGTTGCGCGAGCGGCTCGATGCGCGCCGCAAAGTGCCGGGCGTCCCGGCACCTGCGCACACATCGGCAAACTACACGCGCAAGCGTCCCGCAACCGGCGGCGCAACGAACGACACCACCGACGGCCCGCGCGACGACACAACCCCCAACGCCGCGCACGGCGCCGGACCGGAAAATCAGGTTCCCGCCGCGGTGTGGGACTATATTGTTCAACATCACCTCTACCAATCGTAAAAATGGATATACGCAAGCTGCAACGCACGATCGTCGACGCGCTCGAGGACATCAAGGCACAAGACATCAAGGTCTTCAACACCAGCCACCTGACCGAGCTGTTCGACCGCGTGATCATCGCGAGCGGCACGTCGAACCGGCAGACGAAGGCGCTCGCGTCCAGCGTGCGCGAGAAGGTGAAGGAAGCAGGCGGCGATATCATCAGCACCGAAGGCGAGGACATCGGCGAATGGGTGCTGGTCGACTGCGGCGACGCGGTCGTGCATATCCTGCAGCCGGCGCTGCGTCAGTACTACAACCTCGAAGAAATCTGGGGCGACAAGCCGGTGCGCATCAAACTGGCCAAGTCGGGCGCGTTTGGTCCGTTCAGCGGCGCGCGCGCCAGCGAGCCGCTCGACGAGGACGAAGACGCGCCCGACGAGGGGGTCGCGCGGCCCGCACGCCGGGCGCCGGCGCGTCGCCGCTGAGGGTGCTGCTCATTGCGCCGCTCATTGCACCGCTCATTGCACCGATCATTGCACCGATCATTGCACCGATCACGCGGATCGCGCGGTTAACGCACACGCGCGCCACGCGTCGCCCTTCCCCCTGCCGATGAAACTGCACATCCTCGCCGTCGGCCACAAGATGCCCGACTGGATCGCCGCCGGCTTCGACGAGTACGCGAAGCGGATGCCGCCCGAACTGCGCATCGAGCTGCGCGAAATCAAACCGGAGCAACGCTCGTCGGGCCGCCCGGCCGACAGCGTAATGGCCGCTGAGCGACAGCGCATCGAAGCGGCGCTGCCGAAGCACGCGCGCATCGTCGCGCTCGACGAGCGCGGCAAGGACTGGACCACGATGCAGCTCGCCGCCGCACTGCCGGACTGGCAACAGGACGGCCGCGACGTCGCATTCCTGATCGGCGGCGCAGACGGTCTCGACCCCGCGCTGAAGGCACGGGCCGATCTGCTGTTGCGGTTGTCGAGCCTGACCTTGCCGCACGCGATGGTGCGCGTGCTGCTCGCCGAACAGTTGTATCGCGCGTGGACCATTACGCAGAATCATCCGTACCACCGGGCGTAAACAACGGCGGCCTTCAGACGGGGGCGCGATGCGGCTCGCCGGCCGCCGCCGCGGCGCGGCATGCGCCGTTCGGGGAATCGGGCCGCGCGCAGATTGTCGGCGTTCCGGCACTTCCGGCACTTCCGGCACCCTCATCACGCGCGGCTCGCGCTGCCCTCTCCGGGGCGAGCCGCCGGCCGCAACGGATCGGCGCCGCATCTGCTCTAATGCGTTACCGCCGCGACCCGCCGGCGTGGCGCCCGACCCGCGCGACACGGCACGGCGCGACGGGCCGCCGGCGAGCCATCCTGCCGTCGGCCCGTCGCGTCGCGAGGCCACGACGCGCGCACCGCAGTCGACCGTTTCAACCCGCTTGCCAGGATCCGTTCATGCCGACGTCGTCTAACGTTTCATATCCGTTCGTTTATCTCGCTTCGCAAAGCCCGCGCCGGCAGGCGTTGCTGCAACAGCTCGGCGTGCGTTTCGAACTGCTGCTGCCGCGCCCCGACGAAGACGCCGAAGCGCTCGAAGCCGAGTTGCCCGGCGAACGCGCACACGACTACGTGATGCGCGTGTGCGTGCTGAAAGCGCAAGCGGCACGTGCACGGCTCGACACAAGCGGCCGCGCCGCCGCACCGATTCTGGTTGCCGATACAACCGTCACGATCGACGACGCGATTCTCGGCAAGCCGCGCGATACCGACGACGCGGTCGAGATGCTGACGCGCCTTGCCGGCCGCGACCACGAAGTGCTGACCGCGGTCGCGGTGGTCGACGCGACGGGCGCGCCGTTGCCCGCGGTCCTGTCCACGTCGCGGGTGCGCTTCGCGGCGCTCGCGCGCGATGCGCTCGTGCGCTACGCGGCGAGCGGCGAGCCGCTCGGCAAGGCCGGCGCGTACGGCGTGCAGGGGCGCGCCGCCGAATTCATCGAACGTATCGACGGGTCCTATTCGGGTATCATGGGTTTGCCGCTCTTTGAGACCGCCGCGTTGCTGCGCGCGGCGCGCATCGACTTCTAGAACAACACCATGAACGAAGAAATCCTGATCAACGTCACGCCGCAGGAGACGCGTGTCGCGTTGGTCCAGCAAGGCGCCGTACAGGAGCTTCACGTCGAACGCACGCTGTCGCGCGGGCGGGTCGGCAATGTGTATCTCGGCAAGGTCGTGCGTGTGCTGCCGGGCATGCAGTCGGCGTTTATCGATATCGGCCTCGAGCGCGCCGCGTTCCTGCACGTGGCAGATATCTGGCATCCGCGCATCGCCGGTGAACCGCAGCAAAATACGCCGCATCAGCCGATCGAAAAAATCGTATTCGAAGGCCAGACGCTGATGGTGCAGGTCGTGAAGGATCCGATCGGCACGAAGGGCGCGCGCCTCTCCACGCAAGTCAGCATTGCCGGGCGCACGCTCGTCTATCTGCCGCAGGAACCGCATATCGGCATCTCGCAGAAAATCGAGAGCGAAGCCGATCGCGAGGCGATCCGCGCGCGGCTCACGTCGGTGCTGCCGGTCGACGAGAAAGGCGGCTACATTGTGCGCACCATTGCCGAAGATGCGACCAGCGACGAACTCGCGGCGGATGTCACGTATCTGCGCAAGACGTGGACGACCATCCAGTCGCAATCGCAGCGGCTGCCGCCGACCAGCCTGCTGTATCAGGACCTGAACCTCGCGCAACGCGTGCTGCGCGATTTCGTCAACGACGACACGACGCGCATTCAGGTCGACTCGCGCGAGACATTCCAGATGCTGTCGGATTTCGCGACCGAGTTCACGCCGGCGGTGCTTGCGAAACTGCACCACTACGCCGGCGAGCGTCCGCTTTTCGATCTGTACAACATCGAGACTGAAATTCAGCGCGCGCTGTCGAGACGGGTCGATCTGAAGTCAGGCGGGTATCTGGTGATCGACCAGACCGAGGCGATGACGACCATCGACGTGAATACCGGCGGCTATGTCGGCGCGCGCAATTTCGACGATACGATCTTCAAGACCAACCTCGAAGCCGCGCATACGATCGCGCGGCAATTGCGGCTGCGCAACCTGGGCGGCGTGATCATTATCGACTTCATCGATATGGAAAACGTCGAGCATCGCGACCAGGTGCTGTCCGAACTGAAAAAGGCGCTGGCGCGCGACCGCACGCGTGTCACCGTGAACGGCTTTTCGCAGTTGGGTCTGGTTGAAATGACCCGCAAGCGCACGCGCGAATCGCTTGCGCATGTGCTGTGCGAGCCGTGCCCGGTCTGCCAGGGCAAAGGCCAGGTGAAGACCGCGCGCACCGTGTGCTACGACGTGCTGCGCGAAATTCTGCGCGAGTCGCGCCAGTTCAACCCGCGCGAGTTTCGCGTGGTCGCATCGCAGCAGGTGATCGACCTGTTCCTCGAGGAAGAGTCACAGCACCTGGCGATGCTGATGGACTTTATCGGCAAGCCGGTGTCGTTGCAGGTGGAATCGAATCTGAGTCAGGAGCAGTACGACATTGTTTTGATGTAGCGACCTGTCCGCAGCGATTCAGATCGAATGCGTACCCCGCGCCTTGTCCTACAAGGTGTGTTTCTTTTTCTTACATCTCTCCTACGCATTCACGGTCGGACCATCGTATGCTCGTCAGAATCGACTGACTGCGGCATAGGTTCGACGAATGCTCCCCACGCCATACATTCCGGGCGTTGATGGCTTGCGCGCAATCGCCGTCATGACGGTGGTGCTGTTCCACTCGGGGTTCGCCGCTTTTGCCGGCGGCTTTGTCGGCGTCGACGTGTTCTTCGTGATCAGCGGCTTCCTGATTACCGGGCTTATCGTGCGCGAAGTCGAATCGACCGGGCGCTTCGACTTCGCCGACTTTTACGTGCGGCGCGCCCGGCGGCTTTTCCCAGCCCTCTTCGTCACCTTCGTTGCGTGCTTCGTTCTCGCATTCCTGCTATTTACCGCGCAACATTTCCAGCGGTTTGGCGGTGAACTGATGTACGCGCTCGTATCGCTTTCGAATGTGTTCTTCTGGAGCGAAAGCGGCTACTTCAACACCGTCGCGGACTTCAAGCCGCTGCTGCATACCTGGTCGCTCAGCGTGGAAGAACAGTTTTATCTGATCTGGCCGGCCGCCATTTATCTGATATTCCGCAAGACGGGCAAACGGGGCCTATGGCTCTTCATGCTGCTGATCGCAGCGGGCAGCCTGTGGCTGAACATACGCATGCAAAACGGGTTCGACACCCGTCTGCTCGACGGGCACTCATGGCTCAAAGCGCGTTTCGGCGACGGCGCATCGACCCTCTTCTTCCTCACGCCGTTCCGGCTCTTCGAATTTGCGATCGGTGCCGCGATGGTCTGGATCCGGCCATCGCTGAAACTGCCGCGCGCGGCGCTCGAACTGACCATGCTTGCCGGCCTGGCGTTGATTGCCTATGCGGTTTATCGATTCAACGAGACGACCGTGTTTCCGTCCTACCACGCGCTGATACCCTGCATCGGCGCGGCACTGATCATCCTTGCCGTCGATGCGCCGGTAGCCGGGCTTGCCGTACGCAACACGCTCGCCGTGTTCATCGGCAAGATCAGCTACTCGGTGTACCTCGTGCATTGGCCAATGCTCGTTTTCTACAAATACTGGCACGTGACGCCCATTTCGCCGGCCGAGCGCGCCGCGCTAGTCGTCGCATCAATCGCAATCGGTTATCTGCTGTACAGGTTCGTCGAAACGCCCTTTCGCGGCCGATCGGGAAGGCCTGTCCGGCTATCGCGAGCGGGCGTCGGCTTCACCTGCTCATCTCTGCTGCTTGGCATATCGCTGCTCGCTTCGACCGTCTGGGCCAACGACGGCTTGCCGTGGCGCATCGCGCCCATGCCGCCCGAACTCGCGGCCCAGTTCGGCAACTCGAAGCAGTTCCATGCCGACCAGTGGGGCGGCGCCGGCTTCACCGAGCCGACCGCGTGGATTGACGCAAGCCCCGGCTCGCCAGCAGACATCGTCGTGCTTGGCGACAGTCATGCAAGCCACTACAAGACCGGCCTGAAGGAGCAGATCGCCGATCCGCTCAGGAAGTCGATCTTCTTCAGCACGGACAGCTGCCTGATCCTGCCTGGGATGACCCGGCTGACCGCGGGGCACGACTGGAACACCAGTTGCAAAGCCACCCTCGACGCAGGTCTCGCCGAGATCGGTCGAAACCCGAACGCACTCGTCGTGCTTGGCGAGTCGTGGATATTTCAGATCGATCGGGCCGCGCTTGCAGATAGCGGAAAGCCTCTGGCTCAGGGTGACGGCATGCAGGCGGCGCTGCGGCGGCTTGCACCGCATCTCGATGCGCTACGCGCGGCAATCGGCAACAGACGGCTGGTCATCGTAGGCGACGTGCCCGGCGCCGGCGCGGCGGATGCCGCCGGATGCTTTATGCGGCCGAAGTACATCAAGATCGATTGCGAAAACATCCTGTCGACAAACAAGGTCGACAATCCCAGCAACGAAGTGAACGCGTTTCTGAATAAGTACGCTGAAAGCCGCCCGAACGTGATTTTCCTGAACCCGTTCGACGCATTGTGCGATGGCAGACGGTGCTATGCATTCCGCGACGGGCGCGTCCTTTATTCGGATGGCTATCATCTGTCGAAATTTGGCTCGACGCTCGCGGTGAGCGCGTTCAAATCGCGTCTGCTGAATGGCACTGCGCATCGCTCATCGCTAGCCGGCGCGGCAGCGCCGAACTAACGGGCGCAACAATGGGCACAACAACGGGCACAACAACGGGCACAACAACGGGCGTAACAACGAGCGCATGCGTGGCCAACCGCTACGTCCGCTGATGCTCGTTCAACCATTCACGCAACGCGTCATTCATCCGCGTTTGCCAGCCTTCCCCGGTCGCGCGAAAGCGTTCGATCACATCCGCGTCATAGCGGATGGACACGAGGATTTTCGGCGACTCGAGACGCGGCCGGCCACGGGCTCCCACCGGCTTCATGCGCTTGAACGCCTCGGTCGGAACCTCGAAGGTATCCGGGTCCGCCGCGATGCCGCGGTTGATCGCCTCGTCCTCATCCGGAGTCGGCATGACGATTCTGGGTTTGCTCGACATAGTCCCTCACCTCCCGGTGGTTCGCCTTACGCAGGCTGATGATATGCATCGTGTCGCCACGCTGCGTGAACACGACACAGAAAAGACGCTCGTCGATTACCCCAAAGCCGATTTCCCGGACCTCGCGGTAATCGCGACGCGTGTCGACATGAGCCATGACCTCCGACCAGTCGAGATACGCGGCTGACGATAAATCGACACCGTGTTTGGCGAGATTGCTCTCGTTCTTCAATGGGTCGCAGGTAACGTGCATGTGCATAAATTGTAGCTACAAGAAGTGGCGTATTGCAAGCACTAATTGTAGCTGCGACAAATGCGATTTCCGCCTCGTCCAGATGGCATAGGGAAATCGGTCTCGATTACCGCATAACCAGGCCGGGCAAGGGTTTGACGCAATGGCACGGGGTTTGCTGTATCGGCTTACCACACACCCCGCCGGATAACCGCCATGCCTGCCGACCGTATCGAAATCACCGACGATTCCCCCACTCAGGCTCCGGCCTACGGCGGCCCTGCATTCGGTCCATTTGCGCCGCCCGCCAGCGAGGCCGGCGACGCCGCGCGGGAAGCGACCCCCATCGGCTTCTTCACGCTCGGCATTGCATGGCTGTTCGGACTCGAGGCGTTGCTCGCCGACGAGCGCCGTCGCTGAACGCGCAAAACCGCGAAATTTTGTTACGCGCTTTTGTAGACGTTACAAGACGTTACATTTGATGAGCGCCGACGGCGACAGCGGCACCCGCACGCGTGACGTGCGAATCACCTAGACTTTTCGTTACGAGGTTGGAAACGAAACGGAGGCTGCCATGGCTGAATCAATGGTAAGCGTCGTGATAGCAGTAGCGCTGATCGCTTTCGCGGCCATTCTTCTCACCCATCAGTTCAAGCGCGAATTGCATCGCGGCAGGACGGCCGGTCATACGGACGGCCGCCTCGAGCGCCGCCCTCTCTGGGAGCGCTTGCGGCATCGGCATTAGCCGCGCGCACGGCGCAGGCGCCGCGGACGTCGTCACGCGCATCGAGACGCCGCAGCGGCGTCAATCCGTCAAGCCGATGCCGCCGTCCGCGATGCGGGCAATAGGCCCGCGTACGCATGCGCGCGCATCCATGCGGTCACGAAAACGAGGCCACCATGTCCGACGACAACGTCTGCTGGCAATCGGTCGACTACGAAGGGTTCGAGATTCACGTGTCGACGCGGCCCAAAGAACCGGTGCGGCCGGGCGACACGAAGCCCGTTCGTTATACGTATATCGGTTACGTCTGCCATCCGGGCGCCAATCCGGCGCTGCCCGGCCACACGGTGGCGTTTCACGCGGACGGCGAAGATTCGTTCGCGAGCACGCAAGACGCGCAAAACGAAGCGGTGCAGGTCGGGCGCAGCGTCGTCGACGGCACGCATCCGGACCTGTCCGTGTTATCGCTCGTGACGAGCGGTGTGTAAGAAGCGCGTGCGAAAAGCGAATCGCGGCGCACGGCCGGCTGTCACGCATACGTGACGACAACGACGCCGCACCGCAGCGGCACCTCCGTCGACTTCAGTCGACCTCATTCGACCGCATTCGCACATCGCACGCCGTACACCGCACGCCCCATCAGAGCCCGATGACCGGTTCCGTCTTCGTGGACAGCATCCGCGCCAGCGTCAGCATGCGGCTGTTCGCATGCTTCGGCGCAAACGTGTCCGCTTTCGCGAGCCCATTGCGGATCAGCGTCTTGCGCAACGCGCGGTCGGTCAACAGGCGCGCCATCTCGTACGCGAGCGCCTGCGCGTCGCCGGGCGGCGCGAGCAGGCCGGCGCGGCCGCCGTCGAGCAGATCGCGCGGGCCGGTCGGGCAATCGCTCGACAGCACTGGCGTGCCGATCGCCATCGCCTCGCGCAACACCATCGGCAGTCCCTCGTAGCGGCTGCTCAGCACCAGCATTTCCGCCTGACGGATATACGGGAACGGGTTCGAGCGAAACCCCATGAAGTGCACATGCGCAACGACACCGAGTTCTCGCGCGAGCTGCTCGAGTGCGCCGCGAGCGGGGCCCTCGCCGATCAATACGAGCTCCGCTGCGAGATGGCCGCGCTCGCGCAGCAGCGCATACGCACGCAGCAGGGTCGCGTGATCCTTCTGCCCTTCGTCGAGGCGTGCGACCGAGACGATATACGGCGCGGCTGGCCGGTCGTCGATCGGCGCGCGCGCGTCGCGGCGAATCGCGTCGACGTCGATCACGTTCGGCAACTCGGTGATGCGCAACGGATGCGCCTTGAACAGCTGCTGCGCTTCGCGTTCCATATCGGGCGTGAGCACGGCGATTGCCGCATAGCGGCGATACTGCCTGACGCGCCGCTCGACATAACGCGCGCTCTTGTTGCCCAAACGCGTCGCGAGACTGAAATGGCTGACGCCGAACCACGGCACGCCGCCGTGACCCGCGAGGTGCCGCAGCGAGAAATCGAAGTCGCAGATCACGTCGTGCTCGCGCACCAGTTCACGCAAGCGCCGCGCGGCAAGCGGCCTCACCGCGCCGTACTTGAGCGCCTTGTGCACGAGCTTCTCGGCCGTGCCCATCTTGCGGCGCCGCGCGGTGTTATGCAGCACGTGCATCCACTTCGACGGCGCCAGCACGTGTACGGGGACATCATCGGGAATCGACTTCGCGCGCCAGAACGCGAGCTCATCGGTCGGGTAGCCGACCGATACGCTGGGCGTGAAGAGCCGCCGGTCGAGCACATTGAGCCATGACAGCAGCGATGTCTCGGTGCCGCCTTTGCCGAAATCGTTGATATGGAACAGGATTCGCAGGGGCCGCGCAGGCGCGTCGGCCGTGGCGTCGACCAGGCCGTAGTCCTGCGGGCCGGTCGCTGTGCCGTCGGGCACACCCT
Organism: Paraburkholderia solisilvae; assembly: GCF_902859875.1. Classification (GTDB taxonomy): domain Bacteria; phylum Pseudomonadota; class Gammaproteobacteria; order Burkholderiales; family Burkholderiaceae; genus Paraburkholderia; species Paraburkholderia solisilvae. The sequence goes on from NZ_CADIKF010000003.1 coordinate 41,067, forward strand.
GCGGCGCGCCGTATTGATTTTCGTCGATCATCTTGTTAACCACTTATCCCCGTATATGCCGCGCCCTGCAACGCGCGGCCCTGCTGCGCACCGGTCAACCGGTATCGCGCCATGCATGCGGCGACTTTACCCCAGCGTCGCGCTGCCGTTCACCACAGCCGAGCATCAGGCCTGCGAACGACCAGAATGCCAGCATGGTCGTCTGCCACATGAAATCGTCCGTAATATTCTTCGTAATCATACCAATGACGAGCGCGATCCCGGCCGTGCATATCCCCAGATGCACATGCCGCAGTTGCCAGAAGCGCCCGATCATCGACAGCAGCAGCACGATCTGCAGCACGAGGCCGATCACGCCCGTTTGCAGATACGTGTTGAGGAACAGGTTGTGCGCGTGCGTCAGCGCAACCGGTTCGAACTTCAGCAGCGCATCCGGCATCACGCCGTGATACGCGAGACCCGGCAGCGGCTTGCCGAAACCGATACCGAGCCATTCATGCGGCTTCGACGCCGACGCATAGAATGCCCACAGACGCGGGCGCGTGTCGCCGGCCATCGTATCGTCGATGCCCGAGAACCCGCGCGGCAGATAAATGACGTGACCACCGAGATGCAACGCGGCGCGCGGTTCCTGCGCGACCACATTGCCGATCCTTAACCGCGAGCTCAGCTCGAGCGTGCCGAGGCCCGCAACCGCGACGATCACGATCGACACGGCGGCAAGCACCAGATGCCGGCGGTACAGCGGATAGAGCGCGATCAGCAGCGTGAGCGCGACCGCGGGCCAGAAGAAGCGGTTGAGTGTCGCGAGGCCGATGAACAGACACATCGCGACGCCGAGCGCGCCCACCGCGCGCCAGCGCGGCCGCGTGAGCAGCAGGCCGGCGAACAGCGTCAGCGCGAAGATCGCGAGCGTGCTCGTATGGCCGACGCGCGCGTAGTAGTGCAGCAGGAACGTGTCGGCGGTCGGCGGCTGCAGACGCCCCCAGTAGATGACGCTCGTCGCCACGAGCACCGCGCAGGCCAACCAGGTGACGAGCACGAAGCGTTCGGGCCGCGCACTCTTCGTACCGAGCACCCAGAACGCCCAGAACGCGACGAACGGATACAGCACTTCGTCGAGCCACGCATGCAAGCTGACCGCCGGTGCGAACGACCACGCGGTGGACGCGAGCGTCCACGCGGCCCATGCGGCGATCGGCAGCGCGAGCGGCCAGTTGGGCAGCCAACCGGGCGACCCGCTGAGAGACCTGCTGGGCGACCTATCGAGCGACCCACCGAGCGACCCATCACCGCGCCCCGCGCCGCGCGCGCGCAACGCGGACGCTGCCGCGGCGAGCGTGCCGAGCGCGAGCAGCGCCAGCGCGATATACACGATCGCCGTCGTATGCGCGAACATCACGACAAACAGCAGTACCGGGCATGCGACCCAGAGTGCGCGCTCGACACGCGCCGCAGCAAAGCTCATTGCACCTTCACCAGAACGTTTTGTAGCGCATCGCAGACCATCGCGACCGACAGCCGCCCCATGCAGTCCGCGTGGTCGCCGCGCCATGCGACACAGGTGGTCGAGTCGCGATCGCAGCGGCGCACCCACTCTACCCTGCGCCGGAAAATCTCAGGCTGATCGCGGCACGGCATATCGGCAATCGTCACCGCGACGAACGGCATGGTGCGCCAGTACCGGCCGGCGCCATGAATGGACGCGTTGCCCGGACCGAACAACGCAACCGTAGGCACGCCGATCAGCCGGCCAAGATGCGCGACGCCAGTATCGGGACACACGACGGCTTTCGCGCCGGCGAACAGATGCCACAGTTCGCCTAGCCCAAGCTGCCCGGCCAGGTTCGGATGAGCCGGATCCGGGTCGATATTGCGAATCAGGTCGACTTCACCGGGGCCGCCGCTCCACACCGGCGTATAGCCGAGCGACACGACGAACTGCGCAAGCTCGAGCCAGCGCGCATCGGGCCAGCGCTTGACCGCGGTGCTCGCGCCCGGATGCAGCACGACGTAAGGTTGCGCGAGCAGATCCGCATGCGGCAAGCCGGTGTGCGGCGGCGCAGGCCAATCGTCAGGATGATACGCACGGGGTTCAGCGCCCGGCACCAGTTCCGTGGTCAGATCCGCCCATGCGGCCGGCACGGACGGATACGGCACGCCTTCGTCGACCGGCCAGTTCTTCCACGCGGGCGCATCGTTCGCATGCGCGATGATCCAGCGGCAACCAGAGGCAAGCGCGAGCCAGCTATGCCGGTTGTCGCCGGCGACGATGCCGAGATCGTAAGGACCCGAGCGCAGCACGCTGCGCACGGTCGCGAGATCGCGCGGGTCGAACGGCAACGCGATCACGCCGAACGGTTGCCCCGCGTACAGCGGCACGATCGCCTTCGGACACGCGAGCATGATGTCCGCGCGAGGATATTGCGTGCGCAGTTTCGCGAGCAGCGGCGTGAGCAGCAGCGTATCGCCAAGCAGCAGGTGGTGGGCAATCAGAATCCGTTGCGGATGCAACGGCTTGCGACGCAGCGGCTTCATAAGAAGCCGCGGCAGCGCGCGTGCAAAAATTCGGATACGTCCAGCTAGTCGACTCATCGGGTCATCGGCGGGTTTATCCCGCCTGTCATCTTGCTGTGCGCCGTTGAATAACGGCAAGAAGCCGCATTCCCCTTCAACCGTTCCAGCGGTTTCGTTCTGAACAGTCGCTACGCCTCAGGCGACCGGGCATATCCCAAAAAGTCGGCACAAAAAAATCGATGCACATGCAACGGGCTTCGACGCCGGGTCTGTCAGCTGGTTTGAAAGCAGCCTCGAAAGCGAAGTGAAATTCCAGCGTTGCCCACGTCGAACTGTCGGGCCGACGGACCGGCATTGCAGGATTGCAGGCACGAAACATGAACGAGCGATCATAACATGCGCCCTATGCGGCCAACGACTTCCCGGCCGCGCGTCGCGCGTGTTCAGCAAGGTCTCGCACGAGGCGTGCGGTTCGCGACAAACGCATGCGTTTATCAAGAACGTTCGCCCCGCGGACCGGACGACGCAGCCTGCGCACTCAGCGTAACGGGACGCCATTGTCAGGTCGTCGCCGCGGCTGCGGCAACGCGCACCGGCGAAACGCTCAGCGGCTTTCGACGATGCGCTGCGCCGCACGCAGCAGCGCGTCGACGTGGCTGGCCACGCGCGCGTCGTATCGCACCGCGCCGCGCGCGAGCTCGGCTGGCGTGGACATGGAGGATGCGGCAAAAGCAGCCGCGGCAGCGGACTCGCCCGGCTCAACCGGCTCAACCGGCTCACCCGGCTCAACCGGCTCAACCGGCTCAACCGGCTCAACCGGCTCAACCGCTCGATCGCCGCGCGTCGCCGCGCGCCCGATCGTCGCGCGCAGGTCGGCCACGTCGCCGGGCGCGAACTCGTGCTTCGCATGCGGCGCAATCGCGGCACAGCAGCCGAGCGTCGTGGGGAAGATCACCGGCGTGCCGCACATCACCGATTCGATGCCGACGAGGCCGAACGGCTCGTAGGTCGACGCGAGAATCGTGAAGTCCGCAGCGCGGTAGCAGTCCTCGATATTTTTTGCGTAGCCGATGTAGCGTACCCGCGCGTCCGTGCGTTCGGGCGGCCGGCCGGCGACCGCGAGCACGATCGACGCATCGAGCTCGCGCAGTGCCGCCTCGATCAGCGGCAGGCCCTTGCGCTCGTGGCTGCTCGACGGAAAGAGCAGCACGACCTCATGGTCGGCAAAGCCGAACTTGCGCCGCAACGCTGCGCGCTCGGCAAGACTCACCGGCGCGAAACGCGCGTCGTCGACCGGCGGATACAACACCTCGATCTTCGAATCGGCGATGCCGTACAACTCGAGCAGCTCGTCGCGCATCAACTGCGAGTGCGCGACGATCAGCTTCGCGTGCTCATACTGACGCCGCTCGAGCGCGATTTGCCGCTCGTCCGAGCGTGTGCGGCGCTTGCCGGTTGCACGCAGAAAACCCAGATGCGTGCCGCCGCAAATCGCGATGTCCGACGAATCGACGCGATTGCAGCCGATCAGCACGTCGACGCCGGCGGCCCGCCGCGCCGCGCGCAGCCGGCGCGAGAACCAGCCGTCGCGCAGCTTGCCGGGCAGAAACGATACGTTGATCCGGTACGCGTCGACCATCGACGTTTCCGGCAACGACCTGTCGAATCGCCGCGCGAAAAAAGCCGGCTTGACGCCCGCCGCGACGAAGCCGCGCACGAGATCCATCGCATAGCGTTCAAGCCCGCCGCTATGTTTCAACGCATTGCTGGAGATGCCGATTTTCATCCGCGTCACAGGCTTCATGCCGCGTTCTGCTGGAACTGGATGCGATGCAGATGCGCATACAGTCCGTCGTGCGCGAGCAGCTCGCGATGCGTGCCGCGTTCGACGATGCGCCCCGCTTCCATCACCAGAATGCGGTCCGCGCGCTCGATCGTCGACAGCCGGTGCGCGATCACGAGCGTCGTGCGGCCCTTCATCAGCGTTTCGAGCGCAGACTGCACATGGCGCTCGGATTCCGAGTCGAGCGCGGAAGTCGCTTCGTCGAGAATCAGGATCGGCGCGTCCTTGTAGATCGCGCGCGCGATCGCAAGACGCTGGCGCTGGCCGCCGGAGAGCATCATGCCGTTGTCGCCGGTCAGCGTGTCGATGCCCTCCGGCATCGCCGCCACCGTGTCCCACAGGTTCGCCGCGCGCAGCGCCGCGATGACCTTGTCGCGATCGGGCGTCTGTCCGTAGGCGACGTTGCTCGCGATCGAGTCATTGAACAGCACGACGTCCTGGCTCACCATCGCGATCTGGCTGCGCAGCGCATGAATGCCGTATTCGGGCAGCGCGACGCCGTCCACCAGAATCTCGCCGCCAGACGGGTCGAAAAAGCGCGGCAGCAGATTCACGAGCGTGGTCTTGCCGCTGCCCGACGGGCCCGCGAGCGCGATCATCTCGCCGGGTGCGATCTTGAACGACACGCGATCGAGCGTCTGGCGCTGCATCGGCCCGCTCGCGCCGTACGCGAACGACACATCGCGGAATTCGACCTCGCCGCTCGCGCGCGCCAGCGGCCGGCCGCCGCCGGCGGCCTCGGGCGGCTCGTCGATCAGCCCGAAGATCAGCTCGGCCGCGGTCATGCCGCGCTGCAACGGCTGGTTCACATCCATCAGGTGCTTCAACGGCGAGATGACGAGCAGCATCGACGTGACGAACGCGACGAAGCCGCCGACCGTCGTCTGATCGGAGCTCGACTGCATGACCGCGATCGTCACGACCACCGCGAGCGCGATCGACGCGAGAAACTGCGTGAGCGGCTGCGCAAGGCCGCCGGACACCTGCATGCGCATCGAATAGCCGCGCAGGCGCTTGCTCATCTCGGTGAAGCGGTCGATTTCGTACTGCTCGCCGTTGTGCACCTTGACGACCTTGTAGCCGCCGACCGTCTCCTCGACGATGTACGACAGCTCGTTGGTGAGCAGTTGATGCTCGCGGTTCAGGCGCCGCAAGCGCCGGTTGATCTTGCCGACCAGCACGCCGATGGTCGGCAGCAGCACCGCGACGATCAGCGTCAACCGCCAGTTCAGGTAGAACAGATAGCCGAGCAGGAACAGCACCGTCAACGAATCGCGCACGAGCGTGACGAGCACGCCGAGCAGCACGTTCAGGATCTGGTTCACCTCGAACACGATCGCGTTGATCACCGTGCTCGCCGTCTCGCGCTGGAAGAACGCGACACTCGTGTGGATCATGCGGTTGAACATCTTCAGGCGCAGCTCGAGCAGCACGCGGTTCGACACGTAAGCGAGCAGATAGCCGGACGCGTATTGCGACGTGCTGCGCACGAGCGCAAGGCCGATTATCGCGATCGGCACGAACCACTTTGCGCGCTCGCTGCCGTGCGCGCCGAAACCGTGATCGAGCAGCGGCTTGAGCAGTGCGGGGATCGCCGCATCGGTGGCCGCGCTCGCGGCCATCGCGAGGATCGCCCCGACCAGCACCCAGAACAGCGGCTTCAGGTACGGCCAAAGCCTGCGCCACACGATCACTGCGGACGACGCCTGACCGGAGCCGATGGGTTTGCTTAACGTAGGCTTTGCGCTCAAGACTTCCTCAGAATGGGCGGACCGGCGCATCGGTGATTCACCGCACGCGTCGCGACGTGCATCCGATGCACGACGGGCGAATACGCCGGCCAGCAAAGAAAAGTGACATTGTAAACCGGCCGGCGTCGGCGACTCCGTTCCGGTTCACGCCGGGCCGATGGAATTCGACGCGGCCGGGCGTGTTGCCCGAATGGTATGGCGCGATCGACCGGCTGCTGGCCGCCGCGCTGTGTATACTTGCGCGACGCTGCGCGGGCCCGGGCTTCGCAGGCGGCTGTCTGCGCCGCCGAGGCATCCGCATGCGCAGCACCCGTCCGAACGCGCCGCGCCGCCGAGCCCACTGCGCCCCCTACACGACCACGCATGAACGAACCCACTCTCGGTGTCGCGATCATCACGAAAAACGCCGCCGCGCGCCTCGCCGAGTGCCTGCAGTCGGTCGCGTTCGCCGACGAGATCGTCGTCATCGACGGCGGCAGCACCGATGCGACCGTCGACATCGCGCGCACGTACGGCGCGCGGGTCCTGACCGAGACCGACTGGCCGGGTTTCGGGCCGCAAAAAAACCGCGCGCTCGATGCGCTCGCCACCACCTGGATCCTGTCGATCGACGCGGATGAAATCGTCACGCCGGAGCTCGCGGTATCGATTGCAGCCGCGCTGGCCGAGCCGCGCGCGCAGGTGTACGCGCTCGACCGGCTATCGGCATTCTGCGGTCACTGGGTCCGTCACAGCGGCTGGTATCCGGACTGGATTCCCCGCCTGTTCCGGCGCGGCGCCGCGCGCTTTTCCGACGATCTCGTGCATGAGCGGCTGGTGTTCAGCACGCCGGTCGAGCGCCTCGCCGGCAAGCTGCTGCACCACTCGTACGAAGACTTCGAAACGGTGCTGCGCAAGCTCGACGCGTATTCGACCGCCGGCGCGCGGCAGCGGCATGCGGCCGGACAACGCGGCAGCTTCGGCAAGGCGCTTGCGCGCGGCGCATGGGCGTTCGTGCGGACCTACGTGCTGCGCCGCGGTTTTCTCGACGGCCGTGCCGGCTTCATGATCGCGGTGTTCAATGCCGGCACGGTGTACTACCGGTTTCTGAAGCTCGCGCATCTGGACGCGCGCAAGCCGCGCAGGTAGCCCTCGGCGACTCGCCGGGTAGCTGGCAAAGGTAGCCGCAGCCAACTGCAGATCATCGGATTCGCGCGCGTTCCGACGGCGACGCACGCCAGCGCATCGGCAGTCGCATTCGCCGCGCTCGTCCGTCGCGCGCGACGCGCGCATCAATACACGATTTCGATCGAACTGCCGGCGAATTCGCCGCGCAGCGCGGCAAGCAGTTCATCGGTCGGCTTCACGCGCCATGCGTCGCCGAGGCGCACCTCGCCTTCCGCATGCTCACTGCGATAAACGACCTGCACGGCGAGCCCGTTCGGCACCGGCGCCGACGCGCGCTGCCCGCGGCCGCCGTCGAAACCGCCGCCGCCCCTGCCGCCGCCCTTGCCTTCAAAACCGCGGCCACCGCCGTTGCTGCCGTTGCCGCCGCGCCCATACCCGCCGGCAGCCGGCGCTTGCGCCGGCGCGCCTGACGCCGCATCGGCCGCCGCGGTGTGCGCTTCGAGCACGCGCCGCAAGGCCTGCGCATCCGCGTTGCCGTTCACCTGCACCTTCACCGCCTGCGCATAGCGGCTGCGCGCGCGGCCGAGATCCATCGGCGTATCGACCGTGAAGCGGATGCCGCCGGTAAATGCATCGTTGCGCGCCTGCCCCTGCACGACCAGCAGTTCGTCTTCCTTGAAGAAGGTCTTGTTCGCTTCGAACTGCTCGTTGAAGATCGTCACTTCGCACTGACCGGTGCCGTCGTCGAGCAGCGCGATCAGCATCTTGCCGCGCTGGGTCATCTGCGTGCGCAGCGACGAGATCACGCCGGCGATCACCTTGTCGCGCCCTTCCTTCAGCTCGCCGATCTTCTGCCGCACGAAGCGGCGCACCTCGTCCTTGTATGCGTCGAACAGGTGTCCGGACAGATAGAAGCCGAGCGCGCTCTTCTCTTCCTGCAGCCGCCGCTTGTCGGACCATGCGGGTTCGTCGACCAGTTCGTGGCCTTGCGACGGCGAGCCGTCGCCCATATCGAAGAGACCCGCCTGCATCGCGTTCGCGCTCGCCTGGTCAGCCGCTTCCATCGCGAGCGATACCGACGCGAGCAGTTGCGCGCGATTCGCGTGCAGCGTGTCGAACGCGCCCGCGCGAATCAGTGCTTCGACCGTGCGGCGATTCACGACGCGGCGATCGATACGCTGGCAGAAATCGAACAGATCGGTAAACGGCCCCTCTGCGCGCGCACGCAGGATTTCTTCGATTGCGTTCTGGCCGCTGCCCTTGATCGCGCCAAGACCGTAACGGATCGTGCGCGAGCGCTTGCCGTCCGCCTCGGCGACCGGCTCGAAGCGATACGCGGACAGATTGATATCCGGGGGCAGCACCGTCATTTTGTTCGTCGCGTTCACGCAGTCTTCGAACAGGATTTTCACCTTGTCCGTGTCGTCCATCGCGAGCGACATGTTGGCCGCCATGAATTCGGCCGGATGGTGCGCCTTCAGCCACGCGGTGAAGTACGCGAGCAGCGCATACGCGGCCGCGTGCGACTTGTTGAAGCCGTAGCCCGCGAACTTCTCCATCAAGTCGAAAATTTCGTCGGACTTCTCGCGCGTCAGACCGTTCTTCGCGGCGCCCTCGGCGAAGATCTCGCGATGCTTCGCCATTTCCTCGGGCTTTTTCTTGCCCATCGCGCGGCGCAGCAGGTCGGCGCCGCCCAGCGAATAGCCGCCGATAATCTGCGCCATCTGCATCACCTGCTCCTGGTAGACCATGATGCCGTAGGTCTCTTTCAGAACAGGTTCGACGCGCGGGTCCGGATACTCCACTATCTCGCGGCCGTGCTTGCGTGCGCAGAAGCTCGGAATCAGGTCCATCGGACCCGGGCGGTACAGCGCGACGAGCGCGATGATGTCCTCGAAGCGGTCCGGCTGCGCGTCCTTCAGCATGCCTTGCATGCCGCGGCTTTCCAGCTGGAACACGGCGACGGTGTTCGCCTTCTTCAGGATGGTGAACGACGCCGGGTCGTCGAGCGGCACTTGAGCCAACGACCAGTTTTCCTTCGACGGATCGAGCCGGCGGATATAGCGCTCCGCCCAGTCGAGAATGGTCAGCGTGGTCAGCCCGAGAAAGTCGAACTTCACGAGGCCGACTGCTTCGACGTCGTCCTTGTCGTACTGGCTGACCACGCCGCTTTCGTCGCCTTGCGTGTACAGCGGGCAGAAGTCGGTGAGCTTGCCGGGCGCGATCAGCACGCCGCCCGCGTGCATGCCGACGTTACGCGTCAAGCCCTCGACGCGCTGTGCGAGCTCGAGCAGCTGATGCACTTCGTCTTCGTTGTCGAAGCGCTCCTGCAACAGCGGCTCTTCCTTCATCGCGTCGGCAATCGTCACGTGCTTGCCGGGCTTGAATGGAATCAGCTTCGCGACGCCGTCGGTGAACGTGTAGCCGAGATCGAGCACACGGCCGATATCGCGCACCGCGGCCTTCGCGGCCATCGTGCCGAAGGTGGCGATCTGCGACACCGCATCGGCGCCGTACTTGCCCTTCACGTACTGAATGACGCGGTCGCGTCCTTCCTGGCAGAAGTCGATATCGAAGTCGGGCATCGACACGCGTTCCGGATTCAGGAAGCGTTCGAACAGCAGGTTGTAACGCAGCGGATCGAGATCGGTAATGCCGAGCGCGTACGCGACGAGCGAGCCCGCGCCGGAGCCGCGGCCCGGGCCCACCGGCACGCCGTTGTTCTTGGCCCAGTTGATGAAGTCCGCGACGATCAGGAAGTAGCCCGGAAAGCCCATCTTGATGATCGTGCCGCATTCGAAATCGAGCCGCTGGTAATACGTGTCGCGCTGCGCGGCGCGTGCGGCCTCGTCCGGATACAGCTGTTCGAGCCGCTTTTCCAGTCCTTCCTTCGACAACTGCACGAGGTAGTCGTCGAGCGACAGGCCGTGCGGCGTCGGAAACAGCGGCAGCTTCGGCTTGCCGAGCTCGAGCGTCAGATTGCAGCGCTTCGCGATTTCGACGGTGTTCGCGAGCGCGGACGGCAGGTCCGCGAACAGCGCGGCCATGTCGTCCTGCGTGCGAAAGAACTGGTCGGTCGTGAAGCGCTTCTGGCGCCGCGGATTCGCGAGCATGTCGCCTTCCGAGATGCACACGCGCGCTTCGTGCGCGGTGAAATCGTCCGGCGTCATGTACTGCAGCGGATGCGTCGCGACCACCGGCAGCCGCAGCGCGGCCGCCAGCGCGACCGCCTGCTGCACGTACGCTTCGCCGCCCGGCTGCCCGCAGCGCTGCAGTTCGATATAGAAGCCGTGCGGGAAAATGCGCGCCCAACGCTCGGCATGCCGTTTCGCCGCTTCGTCGTTGCCGGCCGCGAACGCCATGCCGATGTCTCCCTGCTGCGCGCCGGACAGCGCAAGCAGCCCCTCGGCGAGGCCGCCTTCGAGCCACTCGGCTTCGACTTCCGCGCGGCCGCGATACTGGTTCGTGAGCCATGCCTTCGTCAGCAGTTCGCACAGGTTCAGATAGCCGCGCCGGTCCTTGACGAGCAGCAGGAGCCGCGCAGGCTTGTCGCGGTCCGCCGGATTCGTGATCCAGACATCGCAGCCGGCGATTGGTTTGACCCCTTTGCCGCGTGCTTCCTGGTAGAACCGGACGAGACCGAAAGCGTTGCCGAGGTCGGTAAGCGCGAGCGCGCCCTGGCCGTCTTTGGCCGCGGCGGCGACGACGTCGTCGAGGCGCACGATGCCGTCGGCAATCGAGAACTCCGAGTGGACGCGAAGATGGACGAAGCGGGGATCTGACATGGCCGGTATTGTAACTCGCGACCTTGCGCAATAGGCCGTAAGTTATAGGCCAAACGGACCGCCCGGCACACCGTCGTCAGCCGGGCGGCGACGCGGCGACGTGCTGCGCGCGAGGCGCCGCTGCCGGTTTGCGCGCGGGATGAGGGATAATACGGGTTTGCCGTATTGCGGCCTGCCGCACCACCGTTTGATCCGATTCACCATGAGCATCCTCAACCTTTCCGCTTACCAGTTCGTGACGCTCGATGCGATCGAACAATGGCGCCCCGTCGTCAAGGAACGCTGCCTCGCGCTCGGCCTGCGCGGCACCATCCTGCTCGCGCCGGAAGGCATCAATCTGTTTATCGCCGGTGCGCACGACGAGGTGCGCACGTTCATCGATTACATCCGCCACGACGCGCTTTTCGAAGGCAAGTTCGCGAGCCTGCAGTTCAAGGAAAGCGTGTCGGCCGCGCAGCCGTTTCGCCGCATGCTCGTGAAGCTCAAGCGCGAAATCATCACGATGAAGAAACCGGCGATCCGTCCGGAGACCGGCCGCGCGCCGTCGGTCGACGCGCGCACGCTGAAGGGCTGGCTCGATCGCGGTCACGACGATGCGGGACGGCCCGTCGTGATGCTCGATACGCGCAACGCGTTCGAAGTGGATGTCGGCACCTTCGACCATGCGCTCGACTACCGCATCAGCAAGTTCAGCGAGTTTCCGGAAGTGATCGAACAGCATCGCGCCGACCTCGAAGGCAAGACCGTCGTGTCGTTCTGCACCGGCGGCATTCGCTGCGAGAAAGCCGCGATCCATATGAAGGAGGTCGGCATCGAGAGCGTCTACCAGCTCGAAGGCGGCATTCTGAAGTACTTCGAGGAAGTCGGCGGCGCGCACTATCACGGCGAATGCTTCGTGTTCGACTACCGCACCGCGCTCGATCCGGCGCTCGCGCCCACCGCCACCGTGCAATGCTTCGGCTGCCGCGCGGTGGTCACGCCGCAAGGGCAGCAATCGCCGTTTTACGTGCCGGGCAAGACCTGCGCCGCGTGCCATCCGCAGCGCGATCGCGCCCGCGCCGCTTGAGGCGCTTGATGCGCTTGATGCGCTCGCCACGCTTGACACGCTTGACACGTCGTTACTCAGCCGTTACCCGGACGTCGCGAAGGCGTCACTAAGGAGGCGCCGGCAGCCATGACCTACCGCGGACGCTTCGCGCCATCGCCCACCGGGCCGCTGCATATCGGCTCGCTTGTCAGCGCGCTCGCGAGCTGGCTCGATGCGCGCGCGCATCACGGCCGCTGGCTCGTGCGCATCGACGACATCGACGGGCCTCGCACCGTGCCGGGCGCGGCGGACGATATCCTCGCGACGCTCGAACGTTTCGGCATGCGCGCGGACGAACCGCCGGTCTGGCAAAGCCGCCGCACCGCGCGCTACGAGCAGGCGTTTGCGCAATTGCAGGCGACGGGTCTCGTCTATCCATGCGGCTGCACGCGCAAGGAAATCGCCGATTCGCTGGTGCACGCGCATGTGCGGCACACGACACTCGCGTATCCGGGCACCTGCCGCAACGGTCTGCATGGCAAGACGCCGCGCGCGTGGCGCTTGCGTGTTCCGGACAGCGCGGCAGAAAGCGCGACGCCGGCGGCGAACGGCGCCGCGATCCAGCCAGCACGCGGTACGGCGAACCACGCGGCGGCCGGCAGCGCGGCCGCTGTTGCCGCCGCGACCGCTGCCACGGCTGACCCGGTCGCGACCGACGACGCCTCGATCATCCGTTTCGACGACCGCTGGCAAGGCCCGCAAAGCCAGAACCTCGCGACCGAAGTCGGCGACTTCGTGCTGTATCGCGCGGACGGCCAATGGGCGTATCAACTTGCGGCGGTAGTCGACGATGCCGATGCGGACATCACGCATATCGTGCGCGGCGCGGACCTGCTCGATTCGACCGCGCGGCAAATCTATCTGCAGCGCTGCCTCGGTGTGCCGACGCCGTCGTATCTGCATGTGCCGGTCGTCGTCAACCAGGCCGGCGAAAAGCTCAGCAAGCAGACCGGCGCGCAGGCGCTCGATGCGAGCCGGCCGCTCGATGCGCTGTATGCGGCGGCACGCCATCTGGGACTCGCGATGCCTCGCGACGGCGCACCGACCTCGCTCGACGCGTTCCATGCGGCGGCCACGACGGCGTGGGCGCAGCGCATCGACGCATTGCACGTGCGGTGACGCCTCGCGACGTCGGGTGATCGCCCGGCGACACGACCGACAAAGACGGCAAGCACTGTCAGCGCACCAAAAACGCCCGGCACAAGCGAACACCGCCGCCTGACGTCATCGCGAGGCCCATGCCGCAACGACAAGCGGCACGGTGACGACCGCCATCCGCACTTGCGCGAGCCCGCGCATGCGCCGCAGCTCGCGATTCAATCCACCCGTCAAAAACTCTCCGCAAACGGCCGGACGTCGAGCTCGTGCGTCCACGCGGAGCGATGCTGCTGATGCAGATACCAGTACGCATCGGCAATCGCGTCGATATCCAGCAAGCCGTCCGGGCCTTTCTTCTCCGCGAGTTCCGGCAGTCTCGTCAGAATCTTTTCGCCGCGAATCGAGCCGTCGATCACCACATGCGCGACATGAATGCCGGCCGGCTGAAACTCGCGCGCAAGCGACTGGCTGACCATACGCAGCCCCGCCTTCGCGGCCGAAAACGCCGCAAAGCTCGGCCGCCCGCGCAACGATGCGGTCGCGCCGGTAAACAGAATGGTGCCGCGGCCGCGCGGCAGCATCGCGCGCACCACTTCCCTGCCGAACATGAAGCCGCCGAGGCAGCCGACGCGCCACGTGTCTTCGAAGCTCGCGCTGTCGAGTTCGAGCGCCGGCGCCCAGCGCGCATTGCCGGCGTTGTACACGCCGACTTCGAGCGTGCCGAGCGTTTCGATGCGCGACAGAATATCGATGATGTCGCGCTCCTTCGTCACGTCGCCCGGCGCCGCGAGCGCAGCGCCGCCATCCGCTTCGATCGCGCGCACGACATGCGCGAGCTGCTCGGGCGAGCGGCCGGTGACCACTGCGACCATGCCCTCCTTCGCAAAGCGCCGCGCGACCGCCGCGCCGGTGCCTTGCAATGCGCCGACGCCCACGACCCACGCGAGCTTCGCGTCGCCTGCGTTGCTGTTTCCTGCCATGATCCGCTCCGTTCAGGCGGCGCCTCGACGTCTCACGCGCGCCGCAATGGTTTCGATGAAACAGCCGGTGCACAGGTGAGATCGCGCAAGCGCGCCGGCTGACTGGCTTCCATCCTAAGCGAAGCGCGCCGGCCACGCTTGCGCATCCGGCACGACGCACAAGACGGCGGCTCGCACGACGCGATGCGATGCGAAGTACCACATCGCGGAGCGAAGCACCCTGACGCCGCACGAGATGTCCCGCAGGCGAACGTCGACTCGATGTAAGCCGGATTGAAGCCATCCGCACTGACCCTCGCGCCGACGATAGGCCTCCTCAACGCCGCTGTGCACCACCACACCGGGCAACTCGCGACCCAGCCCCAGCTCGACCATACGCACAACGTGTCATCGAATCGTCGGCATCGGTCGCGCGCGTGCCGTGCCCGCCGCGCGAAAAATAGACGGGTGGGACAATCGGCGTCATATGCAACGCGACTTGCCGATGTATCGGCGTGCGATTCGATTGCAGGACGCGCAAACGCCGATTGGCTTCTTTACGGAACACGGTTAGATGAACTCCGCAGTCTCGAACAGCGAAGCGGCACTGCCGCGCGTGACACTGATGATGCTCGCCGTGATGTGCGGGCTTTCCGTCGCAAGCGCGTACTACGTGCAACCGCTGCTACCGACCATCGGCCGCGCGTTCCATATTTCCGACGCGTCGATCGGCATTCTGCCGATGCTCACGCAGATCGGCATCGCATTCGGCATTGTGCTGTTCGTGCCGCTCGGCGATATCGTCGATGAACGCAAGCTGATCGTCGCGCTGGCGCTCGCGCAAGTGCTGGCGCTCGTGCTGATCGGCGCGTCGCAGTCGGTCGGCATGTTGCGCGGATCGAGCGCGCTGCTAGGCCTCACGACGGTCACGCCGTACCTGCTGCCGCCGTTCGCCGCGAAGCTGACGCCGGCCGACCAGCGCGGCCACGTGACCGGCATCATCGCGCGCGGCCTGTTCGGCGGCGTACTGCTCGCGCGCACCGCGAGCGGCTATGTCGGCTACTACGTTTCGTGGAATGCGATCTACTGGTTCGCGGCGCTCGGCATGCTCGGGATGAGCGTGCTGTTCTACCGGATGACGCGCGGTACGCGGCCCAATACCCAGCTCACGTATCGCGGCCTGCTCGGCTCGCTGTGGCCCGTGTTCATGCAGCAGCGCGATGTGCGCCGCGCGATGCTGTCGCAAGGGCTCCTGTTCGGCGCGTTCAACGTGCTGTGGGTGACGCTCGCGTTCTATCTGGAGTCGCCGCTGTTCCGGCTGCCGAGCTACGTCGCGGGACTGTTCGGCGTGATCGGCCTGGGCGGCACACTCGCCGCGCCGCTCGTCGGCAAGCTCGCCGACCGGCGCGGACCGATCTTCGCGGTGCGTCTGGGCACCGGCATCATGCTCGCCGCGTGGCTGGTGTTCGTGCTGCTCAGTCACGCGCTGTGGGGTCTCGTGATCGGCGTGATCCTGCTCGACCTCGGCGGCACCGCGTCGCACGTGTCGAACCAGGCGCGCATCTATCGGCTCGGCAGAGAAATCGGCAGCCGCGTGACGACGCTCTACATGCTCGGCGCGTTCGCCGGCGCAGCGGTGTTCTCGCCGCTATCCACTGTCGTATGGGCACATTGGGCGTGGCTGGGCGTGTGCGCGCTCGGTGGCGGCGCGACGATCATCGCGTTCGCGGTGTGCTGGCTGCCCGATCGGCAGCGCACGCCGCACGCGAGCAGCGTGCGGCAGGATGCGCGTTAAGGCCGGACCGCCCGCCGTGTGAGCGAAGTTTGCACGGAGTCGCGCGCTGCGCGGGTGTCACCGTGCGAGCGCGGGCGCGCGGGGCAAGCGCGGCGACGGCGCAGGACGAAGCGCTATGGCCGACGTCCTGTGCCAAAGCGCGTCGATGCATCGTCTATCAGGCGGCGGCGTCGAACGTCAGGCCAGCCTGAACCGGCCCACCATCTGCTTCAGTGCGCGCGCCTGATCGTCGAGCGACTTCGCGGCCGCGGTCGCCTGTTCGACGAGCGCCGCGTTCTGCTGCGTGCCCGCATCCATTTGCGATACCGCGAGATTGATCTCCTCGATACCCGAGCTCTGCTCGGCCGACGCGGCGGAGATTTCACCCATGATGTCGGTCACGCGCTTGACCGCCTTCACGACGTCATCCATCGTCAGCCCGGCGTTCTGCGCGAGCTGCGAGCCGCTGCCCGCGCGCTCGACCGATGCGCTGATCAGCGTCTTGATCTCTTTCGCGGCCGACGCGCTGCGCTGCGCGAGATTGCGCACCTCGCCCGCGACCACCGAGAAGCCGCGGCCGTCCTCGCCCGCGCGGGCGGCTTCGACCGCGGCATTCAGCGCGAGGATATTGGTCTGAAACGCGATCCCTTCGATCACGCCGATGATGTCGCCGATACTCTTCGCGCTGTCGTTGATATCGTTCATCGTCGCGACGAGGCGGCCGACCACGTCGCCGCCCTGCTGCGCAATCGACGACGCATTGTCCGCGAGCGTGCGCGCCTGCTTTGCGTTGTCCGCGTTCTGCCGCACGGTCGACGTCAGTTCCTCCATGCTGCTCGCGGTGCGCTCGAGCGCCAGCGCCTGCTGCTCGGTGCGCTGCGACAGGTCGAGGTTGCCCATCGAGATTTCGCCGGACGCGGACGCGATCGCCTCGGCGCTCGCGGCGATATCGGCGACCGTCGTCGACAGCCCCTGCTGCATGTCGTGCAACGCGAACAGCATGCTCGACGTATCGCGCTTGCGCAGCGCAATGCCATTGGACAGGTCGCCCGCGGCGATACGGCTCGCGATCTCCTTCGCGTACACCGGCTCGCCGCCCAGTTGCCGCGCGAGACGCCGCACCACCCACTCGCTGATCACAAACGCCAGCACGATCAGCGCGAGCGTCGCGGCCGCGATCATCACGAATGACGACTGGAAGATAAACGTGGACGCGCCGATCGTCGCTTTCGCGGCGGCGCCTTGCTGCGCGACGAGGCCGTCGACGAGCTTCTCGAGCTTGCCGGTTTCGACGAGCAGCGACACGTCCTGCATGCCGACCTGCCAGTTCATCTGCGACAGGTCGAGCGGCTGTGCCTGCACGAGCTTCACGAAGTCGCGCAGATGCCCGCTCCACGCGCTCACGGCCGCGCTGAATTTCTGCTGCTGGCCGGCCGCTTCAGGCGCGCGCGCATATTGCTGCAGCGTCGCGAGCTGCGCGTTGAGCGACGCGATCGATTTGTCGATATCCGCGCCGAGCTCTTCGCGCTCCTTCGCGGTGGTGGCGGTGAGCAGCATTTTCTGCGCGCGGCTTGCGCGCAGCATTTCGCCGCGCGCTTCCTCGGCCGCGCGATTGGCGATGTAGCCCTGCTCGTAGATCGATTGCGTCGAGTCGTTCAGACGGCTGATCTGTGTCAGCGCGAACACGCCGATCGCGAGCGTGCCGATCAGCAGCACCGCGAATGCAAGCCGCAAGGTCCCCTTCACGGACAGCCGCGCGCGCGGCCGCCCCCTCAGCGCAACTGTTTTCATAGGTCTTCCCCCGAATCGAACTACTGGAACGGTCAGCTCCGGCAGCCTTTCAACTCATTACAGGTCAACGGCAGCATCGTCGGCGTTCTTTAAGTTTCCGCTGCGGCCATCGTCCTCGCACGCGGCGTCATGGGCCGCGCGAGCGGTGTTATACCCGGCCAAAATCATCGGGTCAGCCCTCGGATGCCCGCACCTGCCGCTGCCGGCGGCCCGCCACGCCGCGTCGCACCGCTGCAACGCGACGCGTCCAACCGCGCCGAAATCAGGGTCGGTCTTGTCCGATTCGCGACAAAACTTGGCGGGACAACTGACTCACGCCACATTACAATTCATCGCATACGATCTTTCGCCGGGGAGTCCGGCGCAAGCCGTTTAGCCCACCTCACCCAGTCCCCCCATGGAAACAAGCCTCGACAAGCGCGCCCTCGCCGGCGCAACCGCTGGTGCATCCGCCGCCGCAAGCGCCGCCAGGGTGCCGCAGACCGTCTATTCGATCCTCGGCGCGATCAGCTTCTCGCATCTGATGAACGACATGATCCAGTCGTTGATCCTCGCGATCTACCCGATGCTGAAGGCGAATTTCTCGCTGTCGTTTGCGCAGATCGGCCTGATCACGCTGACCTATCAGATCACCGCGTCGCTGCTGCAACCGCTCATCGGCATCTATACGGACAAGCATCCGAAGCCGTATTCGCTGCCGGTCGGCATGGGCTTCACGCTCGCCGGGCTGCTGCTGATGTCGGTCGCGCCGAACTTCGGCATCCTGCTGATCGCAGCGGCGCTGGTCGGCTGCGGCTCGTCGGTCTTTCACCCCGAATCGTCGCGCGTCGCGCGGATGGCCTCGGGCGGCCGCCACGGCCTCGCGCAGTCGCTGTTCCAGGTGGGCGGCAACGCGGGCACGTCGCTCGGTCCGCTGCTTGCCGCGCTGGTCGTGATCCCGCACGGCCAGCGCAGCATCGCGTGGTTCTCGCTCGCGGCGCTGGTCGGCATGCTCGTGCTGGCGCAGGTGAGCCGCTGGTACAAGCAGCATCCGGCGACGAAGAAGACGCGCGCGAGCGTCGCGCACCCGACGCTATCGCGCGGCAAGGTCGCGTTCGCGATGAGCGTGCTCGTGATGCTGGTGTTCTCGAAGTATTTCTATCTGGCGAGCATCAATAGTTACTTCACGTTCTATCTGATCGACAAGTTCCACCTGCCGGTGCAGGCCGCGCAGATCCATCTGTTCGTGTTCCTTGCGGCCGTCGCGGCGGGCACCGTGATCGGCGGTCCGATCGGCGACCGGATCGGCCGCAAGTATGTGATCTGGGTGTCGATTCTCGGCGTCGCGCCGTTCACGCTGCTGCTGCCGTATGCGAACCTGTTCTGGACCGGCGTGCTGACGGTGCTGATCGGCGTCGTGCTCGCGTCCGCGTTCTCGGCGATTCTCGTCTACGCGCAGGAACTGATTCCGGGCAAGGTCGGCATGGTCGCGGGGCTCTTTTTCGGCTTCGCGTTCGGTCTGGGCGGCGTCGGCGCGGCGGTGCTCGGCCAGCTCGCGGACGCGACCAGCATCGCGTATGTGTACAAGGTCTGCTCGTTCCTGCCGCTGCTCGGCATCCTGACGGTGTTCCTGCCGAATATTGAAGGCAGGCACGCGAAGGGCTGATCACACGGTCGCTCGCCTTCGCCAGAGGCGCCGCGGTTGCGGCGCCTTTTTTATTGCGCCTCAGCCTTGATCGCGCCATCATAATGACTGATATAACTTACATTTATTTTTAATTTGAGCAAAATGTTGGATATTTCAGTCACCATCTGCCCACGTTTGCCGACGAACAAACCTTGACGCAATGACTGTTATTTCCTACATTCAAGCGACAAATCACGGAAAATGACAGAAATATCAGTCATGGCAAACGTCAATCCCCGCTTCGCCGCCCTCCTGCTGGCTGCCGACTTCGGCAAGACGTTCCGCCGCGAGCGGAAGGCCCGCGGCCTGACGCAGTTGCGGGTCGCGCAAAAGGCCGGTGTGACCCGTTTCACGATCACGCAGCTGGAGTCGGGGCAGAACGTCGGGCTGCATCATGTGCTCGCGGCGCTTGCGGTACTCGAGAAAGGTCTGTCGATTGTTTCGGCCCGGCCGGACTTCGACCAGCTTGCGGAGATGTTCAATGACGACGAATAGGGTGCGCGAACTGTCGGTGAACACGCCGCAGGGCATGGCCGGCACCCTGACCAAGGAGTCGCGCCACGTCTTCGGCTACGCCACCCGGGACGTTGCCCGCGAGGTGTCGCTCACCATGCCGCTGCGCGCGGAGACGTACGCGGCTACGCCGATGTTGCCGGCATTCTCGATGAACCTGCCGGAAGGATTTCTGCTCGAACGGATCCGGCGTGCGTTCAGGCACGTATCGCTCGATCACATGGCGCTGCTCGCGATCACCGGCAGCAATCAGATCGGGAGGTTGAGGTACGCCGTACCCGGTGCGGCAAGGCACGGCAAGAAGGCGGAGGTCGGCCTTGCGGCCTTGCTCAGAACAGGCAGCCAGACCGGACTGTTCGAACATCTGGTGACCACGTATCTCGAATCCGGCATTTCGGGTTTCCAGCCGAAAGTGATGATTCCGGACGCGGATAAGCCCGAACCCGGCCCGGTCGGAGAGAAGACCACGGCAACCACGCCGAGTCTGATTCTCAAGGCGGCCGGAGACGACTATCCGCAGCTGCCGGTCAACGAGTATCTGTGCATGAGCGCGGCGAAGCGCGCGGGAATTCAGGTCCCCAGGTTCTGGCTTTCGGACGATCAAAGCCTTTTCGTCATGGAACGCTTCGACGTCGACGAAGACCGGCAATTGGGCTTCGAGGACATGGCGGTCCTGATGGGCAAAAACCACTCCGATCCGAACTTCAAATACAGCGGCAGTTACGAACATATCGCGAAAGCAATCGTCGCCTATTGCGGCGAGAACACCGACGAAAGCCGCACACGCTTTTTCGAGTACCTCGCGCTGTCGGTGATGGTGCGCAACGGCGATGCTCACCTGAAGAACTTCGGGATGCTTTACGAACACCCGCACGCCGCGCAACCGCCGCGTCTTGCGCCGCTGTTCGACGTGGTCACCACGACCGTGTACCGCTACGAGAACCAGAAGACGGGCGTGGAACACACCGATCGGACAATGGCGCTGAAAATGAACAAGTCCGTCTCGTATCCGATGCGCGAAGCGTTGCTGGAATTTGGCCGCAACGTTTGCCATGTGGGCAATCCAGGCGCCGTCATCGAACGTATCGCCGATGCCATGTCCGCCACGCTCGCCGATGAAGGGGCGGCAATGCCGCAAGACTTCGTGGGGACGATGCGCGCCGAATGGGATGCGGGGCGCGTCTCCATGGAACCGCCCAAGGTTTTCATCCGGCCAGCCGGCAAGACCGCCGAAAAAACGCCATCGTCATAAGCGGCGGCGCCCGTCCGGGAAGCTCTTTTCACTACGCGGCGTCATGGTGAACCCGCGTTGTCCGCGCGTTCGCGCCTGCTCTATGCTGTGCTCAACGCCACATCGGCACGCCGATTGCGTGCGCCGCATCATCGTTCGACCGAGCTCCGCTGACCTTCAGACGCAAGCCCAAAGGACCGCCGCCGATGAACCGCTACCGCGAATTCCACCGCCGTTCGATCGAAGCGCCCGATGAATTCTGGCGCGACGAGGCCGCGCGCATCCATTGGCATACGCCGTTCGATACGGTGCTCGACCGCTCGAACCCGCCGTTCGCGCGCTGGTTCGTCGGCGGGCGGACCAATCTGTGCCACAACGCGATCGACCGCCATCTCGCGCAACGCGCGCAGCAGGACGCGTTGATCTACGTATCGACGGAGATCGGCATCGAGCGCCGCTATACGTATGCGGAGATGCATGCGGAAGTGAACCGCATGGCCGCGGTGATGCGCTCGCTCGGCGTCGCGCGCGGCGAGCGCGTGCTGATCTATCTGCCGATGATTCCGGAAGCGGCGTTCGCGATGCTCGCATGCGCGCGTCTCGGTGCGATTCATTCCGTCGTGTTCGGCGGCTTCGCAGCGCCGAACCTCGCCGCGCGCATCGACGACGCGAAGCCGGCGCTGATCGTCACCGCCGATGCGGGCGCGCGCGGCGGCAAGGTGATCGACTATGCGCCGCTAATCGACGAAGCCCTGTCGCGCGCCGCGCACAAGACGCCGCACGTGCTGCTGATCGACCGGCAACTGACGCCGGAGAAACTCAACGCGCCGTATCTGATCGACTACGAGCCGTTGCGCGAGCAGTTCTTCGATGCGCACGTGCCGTGCGAGTGGCTCGAATCGAACGAACCGTCGTACGTGCTGTACACGTCCGGCACCACCGGCCGTCCGAAGGGCGTGCAGCGCGACGTCGGCGGCTACGCGGTCGCGCTCGCCACATCGATGGAGTACATCTTCGAAGGCCGCCCGGGCGACACGATGTTCACCGCCTCCGATATCGGCTGGGTGGTCGGGCACAGCTACATCATCTATGCGCCGCTGATCGCGGGCCTCACCACCGTGATGTACGAAGGCATGCCGATTCGCCCGGACGGCGGCATCTGGTGGCGGCTCGTCGAGCAACACCGGATCAACCTGATGTTCACCGCGCCGACCGCATTGCGCGTGCTGAAGAAACAGGACCCCGCGCTGATGAAGCAGGCCGATCTGTCGAGCCTGCGGACGCTCTTTCTCGCCGGCGAGCCGCTCGACGAGCCGACCGCGACGTGGGCGGCACAGTCGCTCGGCAAGCCGGTCGTCGACAACTACTGGCAAACCGAAACGGGCTGGCCGATTCTCGCGATCCAGCGTGGCGTCGAAGCGTTGCCGCCGAAACCCGGTTCGCCGGGCGTGCCGGTCTACGGCTACGACGTGACGCTGCGCGATGAAATAACCGGCGAGCCGTGCGCGCCGGGCGAGAAAGGTGTGCTCACGCTCGCGTATCCGCTGCCGCCGGGCTGCATGTCGACTGTATGGGGCGACGATGCGCGCTTTGTCAGCACTTATTGGGCGAAAAGCGGAACTAACGGCGGGACGAACAGCGCATCGAACGGCGAGTCAGGCGAACTGGTCTACTCGACCTTCGACTGGGGCGTGCAGGACGACAACGGCTACGTGACGATTCTCGGCCGCACCGACGACGTGATCAACATCGCCGGCCATCGGCTCGGCACACGCGAAATCGAAGAAGCGCTATCGGGCCACCACGCAGTGGCGGAGGTCGCGGTGGTGGGCGTGACGGACGCGCTCAAAGGACAGGTCGCGCTGGCGTTCACCGTGCTGCGCGATGCGGACCGCTATGCGTCCGGCGATGCACGCGCGGCGCTCGAAGCGGACCTTGCGGCGACGGTGGACCGGCAGTTGGGAGCGATTGCGCGGCCGGCGCGCGTGCACGTCGTCGCGATGCTGCCGAAGACGCGCTCCGGCAAGCTGCTGCGCCGCGCGATCGCGGCGCTCGCCGAGGGCCGCGATCCGGGCGATCTGCCGACCATCGAAGATCCGGCGGCGCTGCAGCAGATTCGCGACGCGCTACGGGTCGCGCAGATGCGCTAGCCTCGTTGGCGCTATGAGTCACTGTGACTCGCTGTGACGACTCGCTGCGCCTCACGGCGCACGAACAGCGCGGCGCTCGCCGGCAGGACCGGCCCGCGAGCGTCTACCGCAAACTCAACCGCGCGCTTGCAGGAAGCGCCGCAAAATCCCGCTCGAATACGTGCCGGCGATCTCGACCAGAAACGTCGAGAACGACGCTGGCGCGTGCACATCCGCGGTATCCGAAACGGTGCGCACGATCGCGCACGGCACGCCGTACTCGTAGCACACCTGCGCGATCGCGGCGCCTTCCATTTCCACCGCCAGCGCATCGGGCAGCGCCGCGCGCAGCGCATTGACCGCCGCCGCACTCGCGATGAACTGATCGCCGCTAATCACGAGACCGCGATGAACGCGCGGCTGCGCGGTCCGGAAACGCTCGGCCAGCGCGCCGCCCTCCTGCGCGATGAAGTCATCGCAAGCGGCGGCCAGCTGCGCAGCGAGCGCGGCATCGGCGTCGAAACGCGCGATGCCGAGCAGCGGCACTTCGAAGCGCGGAAAAAGCGGCGATGCGTCGAGATCGTGCTGCACCAGCGAATGCGCGACGACGATATCGCCGATCCGCACGTCGCGCCCGACGCCGCCGGCCACGCCGGTAAACACGACTGCCTCGACATCGAATGCGTGAATCAGCGCGCTGACGGTTGCGGCGGCGGCGACCTTGCCGATCCGCGCGAGCGTGACGACGCACGGGGTGCCGTGCACGGTGCCGATGTGATAGTCGCGCTGCCCGTGCGCGACGGTGCGCACCTCGCCTTCGGCGCCCATCGCGGCGACGAGATCGCCGAGTTCTTCGGGCAGCGCCGCCATCACGCCGAGCGGACGGACGCCTGCCGTGACCCCGCTTGCGCGTGCATCACGCGCGAGCGGTTGCTTCGTTACCGCATCCTTCGCTTCGCTCATTCCACCGCCTGTAGTTTCGCGACCGCGAGCGCCAGCCACTTCTCGCCGTGCCGCTTGAATTTCACCTGGGCCTTGCCGTCGACGCCGCCGCCTTCGAGCGCGGTGATCGTGCCTTCGCCGAACTTCGTGTGGAACACCTGCTGCCCCACGCGAAAGCCGCTTTCGGCCGCGCGCTGCTCGTTCGCGAAGGCCGGCAGCGCGGCGGCCGATGCGCCGTCGTCGTAGCTCTTTTCGCGGCCCGAGCGACCGAACCAGTCGCGTCCCCAGCCCGCGTTGTCCGAACGGCCGCCCCAGCGTGCGCCGGCTTCGACCTTCGGCGTGAGCCACTTTAGCGTTTCTTGCGGAAGTTCGTCGAAAAACCGGCTGCGCACGTTGTAGCGCGTCTGGCCATGCAGCATCCGGCTCTGCGCGAACGACAGATAGAGCCGCTCCTTCGCCCGCGTGATCGCGACATACATCAGGCGCCGCTCTTCCTCGAGGCCGTCGCTTTCCATCGCACTGTTCTCGTGCGGGAACAGCCCCTCTTCGAGACCGGTGATAAACACCGCGGTAAATTCAAGCCCCTTCGCCGAATGCACGGTCATCAACTGCACCGCGTCCTGGCCGGCTTGCGCCTGGTTGTCGCCCGCCTCGAGCGACGCGTGCGACAGGAAACCCGCAAGCGGCGTCATCGTGTCGGGATTCTGCGCGGGGTCCGCGGGGCCCGCCGGGTCGAACACGACATTGGCCGGATCGTCCAGACCGTCCGCGAGTTCCGGCGCCGCCGTCGCGCCCGGGCGCAGCGGGATCGAGCGCGCGGGCGTGCCGAGCCCGTAGCCTTCCTCGCTGACGAACGCGGCCGCCGCGTTGACGAGTTCCTGCAAATTCTCGAGACGGTCCTGCCCTTCGCGCTCGTTCTCGTAAAAATCCGCGAGGCCGCTGCCGCGCACGACATGCTCGACCGTTTCCGGCAGGCTCATCTGCTGCGTTTCGGCGCGCAGCTTCGCGACGAGTGTGGCGAACGCGCCGAGGCTCGAACCGGCCTTGCCGGTCACGTACGGAATCGCCGCGGCCAGCGAACAGTTGTAGAGACGCGCCGCGTCGGCAAGCTGCTCGATCGAGCGCGCGCCGATGCCGCGCACCGGGAAATTCACCACGCGCGCGAACGCGGTATCGTCGTTCGGGTTATCGATCAGGCGCAGATACGCGAGCGCGTGCTTCACTTCCTGGCGCTCGAAAAAGCGCAGGCCGCCGTACACGCGGTACGGAATGCCGACGTTCACAAGCGTGTGCTCGATCGCGCGCGACTGCGCATTGCTCCGGTACAGCACCGCGATTTCGCCGCGCGACAGGCCGGTGTGGATCAGCGCGCGAATCTCCTCGACAATCCACGCCGCTTCCTGCGTATCGGTCGCCGCCTCGTACACACGCACCGGCTCGCCGTGCCCCGCGTCGGTGCGCAGATTCTTGCCGAGCCGCCGCGCGTTGTGCGCGATCAGCTGGTTGGCCGCGTCGAGAATATGGCCGTGCGAGCGGTAGTTCTGCTCGAGCTTGATCAGATTGCGGACCTTGAACTCATCCTCGAAGTCGCGCATGTTGCCGACGTTCGCGCCGCGGAACGCGTAAATGGACTGGTCGTCGTCGCCGACCGCGAAAATCGCGTTGTGCTCGCCCGCGAGCAGCTTGAGCCACGCGTACTGCAGCTTGTTGGTGTCCTGGAACTCGTCGACGAGAATCTGCCGGAAACGCGCCTGGTAGTGCGCGCGCAGCGGCGCATTGTGCGCCAGCAGCTCATAACAGCGCAGCAGCAGTTCCGGAAAATCGACCACGCCTTCGCGCTGGCATTGCTGCTCGTATGCTTCATACAGCTCGACGAACTTGCGGTTGAAGGTGTCGGTCGCGTCGACGTCCTTCGGCCGCAGCCCCTGCTCCTTCGCGTTGTTGATGAAGTACTGCAGGTTCTTCGGCGGATATTTTTCGTCGTCGATATTGAGGCCTTTCATCAGCCGCTTGATCGCCGACAGCTGGTCCGCGGTGTCGAGAATCTGGAAGGTCTGCGGCAGGCCCGCGTCGCGAAAATGCGCGCGCAGCATGCGGTTGCACAGGCCGTGGAACGTGCCGATCCACATGCCGCGCGTATCGATCGGCATGAGCGCCGACAGGCGCGCCATCATCTCGCGCGCGGCCTTGTTCGTAAACGTCACCGCCAGCACCGTCGGCGGCGACGCGTAGCCGTGCTGGATCAACCACGCGATACGCGTGATCAGCACGCGGGTCTTGCCGCTGCCGGCGCCCGCCAGAATGAGCGCCGGTTCGTTCGGCAACGTGACGGCGGCAAGTTGTTCGGGATTCAGGTTCGCGAGCAGATCGGGCATGTCGGGATGGGCAAGACGGCGGAAATCACGCAAAAGCGCCATGAGAAAGCAGGACGCGGGAGACACGACAGACAGCGGCGCGACGCGAGCCGCTGACGCATGGGCTGACGCATGGACCGACACATAGGCCAACGCGTGGGCCAACGCATACGCCGCGCGGCATGCCGCGCGCGAGCGGCAAACAAGGCGGCGGCGGCAAGCGGTCCGCCATTATAAGTCGCGCCTGCCGCACGCGCGCCGTCGGCCGAATCGCCGCTCGAACCTCCGGCCGAAGGGCCGCCGGAGCGCGCACCCTTTATAATTCGAGGTTTCGAGCCTCTCTTCACGCATTTTTCGGCAGACTTCCACAATGAGCGACAGCACGCTGGCCAAAAGCTTCGAGCCCCACACCATCGAGGCCGAATGGGGCCCCAAATGGGAACAACGCGGCTACGCCGCGCCCGCGATGCAGCCCGGCCGCCCCAATTTCTCGATCCAGTTGCCGCCGCCGAACGTCACCGGCACGCTGCATATGGGCCACGCGTTCAACCAGACGATCATGGACGGCCTCACGCGCTACCACCGCATGCTCGGCGAGAACACGCTGTGGGTGCCGGGCACCGACCACGCGGGCATCGCGACGCAGATCGTCGTCGAGCGGCAGCTCGATGCGCAGAAGGTGTCGCGCCACGACCTCGGCCGCGAGAAGTTCGTCGAGCGCGTGTGGGCATGGAAGCAGGAATCCGGCTCGACCATCACGAACCAGGTGCGGCGCCTCGGTGCATCGATCGACTGGTCGCGCGAATACTTCACGATGGACGACAAGATGTCGGCCGCGGTGGCCGACGTATTCGTGCGTCTCTATGAGCAAGGGCTCATCTATCGCGGCAAGCGCCTCGTCAACTGGGACCCGGTGCTGCTCACCGCGGTGTCCGACCTCGAAGTGGTCAGCGAAGAGGAAAACGGCCATCTGTGGCATATCCAGTACCCGCTCGCGGACGGCTCCGGCCATCTGACGGTCGCTACCACGCGCCCGGAAACGATGCTCGGCGACGTCGCGGTGATGGTGCATCCGGAAGACGAGCGCTACGCACATTTGATCGGCAAGACCGTGAAGCTGCCGCTCGCGGACCGCGACATTCCGGTCATTGCCGACGACTATGTAGACCGCGAATTCGGCACCGGCGTCGTCAAGGTAACGCCCGCGCA
The DNA here is from genome assembly GCF_902859875.1 of Paraburkholderia solisilvae. Lineage (GTDB taxonomy): Bacteria > Pseudomonadota > Gammaproteobacteria > Burkholderiales > Burkholderiaceae > Paraburkholderia > Paraburkholderia solisilvae. The sequence goes on from NZ_CADIKF010000003.1 coordinate 68,823, forward strand.
CGACTTCAACGACTATCAGGTCGGCCAGCGCCACCAGTTGCCGCAAATCGAAATCCTGACGCTCGACGCGAAGATCAACGACAACGCACCGCACGCGTACCGCGGGCTCGACCGCTTCGAGGCGAGAAAGCGCGTGGTCGAAGACCTCGACAAGCTCGGCCTGCTCGAATCGGTGAAGCCACACAAGCTGATGGTGCCGCGCGGCGATCGCACCAATGTCGTGATCGAACCGATGCTGACCGACCAGTGGTTCGTCGCGATGAGCAAGCCCGCGCCCGAAGGCACGTTCAATCCGGGCAAGTCGATCGCCGAAGCCGCGCTCGATGTGGTGCGCAACGGCGAGATCCGATTCGTGCCGGAAAACTGGACCACCACCTACTACCAGTGGCTCGAGAACATCCAGGACTGGTGCATCTCGCGGCAGTTGTGGTGGGGCCATCAGATTCCCGCGTGGTACGGCGAAAACGGCGAAGTGTTCGTCGCGAAGACCGCCGAAGGCGCGCGCGAGAAGGCCGCGCAGCAAGGCTATAACGGGCCGCTCACGCGCGACCAGGACGTGCTCGACACCTGGTTCTCGTCGGCGCTCGTGCCGTTCTCGTCGCTCGGCTGGCCGGCGCAAACGCCCGAGCTGAAGGCGTTTCTGCCGTCGTCGGTGCTTGTCACCGGCTTCGACATCATTTTCTTCTGGGTCGCGCGGATGGTCATGATGACCACCCACTTCACCGGTCAGGTGCCGTTCCACACGGTCTACGTGCACGGCCTCGTGCGCGATCACGAAGGCCAGAAGATGTCGAAGAGCAAGGGCAACACGCTCGATCCGCTCGACATCGTCGATGGCATCGCGCTCGACGCGCTGGTCGCGAAACGCACGACCGGCCTGATGAATCCGAAGAGCGCCGCGACCATCGAAAAGAAAACCCGCAAGGAGTTTCCGGACGGCATTCCCGCGTTCGGCACCGACGCGTTGCGCTTCACGATGGCGTCGATGGCGACGCTCGGCCGCAACGTCAACTTCGACCTCGCGCGCTGCGAAGGCTATCGCAACTTCTGCAACAAGCTGTGGAACGCAACGCGCTTCGTGCTGATGAACTGCGAAGGCCACGACTGCGGCTTTTCCAAGCCCGGCGCCTGTGCGCCGGGCGACTGCGGCCCGGGCGGCTACACCGATTTCTCGCAGGCCGACCGCTGGATCGTATCGCTGCTGCAGCGGGTCGAGGCCGATGTCGCGAAGGGGTTCGCCGACTATCGTTTCGACAATGTGGCGAATGCCCTATATAAGTTCGTGTGGGACGAATACTGTGACTGGTACCTGGAGCTGGCCAAGGTGCAGTTGCAGACCGGCACGCCGGAACAGCAGCGCGCGACGCGCCGCACGCTGTTGCGCGTGCTCGAAGCGGTGCTGCGCCTGCTGCATCCGGTGATTCCGTTCATTACCGAAGCGCTGTGGCAAAAGGTGGCGCCGCTCACCGACGCGTACCCGGAAGGTGCCGCGCAAGGCGAAGCGTCGATCATGGTGCAGCCGTATCCGGTTGCGGAACCGAAAAAGATCGACGAGTCCGCCGAACAGTGGGCCGCCGACCTGAAGGCCGTGATCGACGCGTGCCGCAACCTGCGCGGCGAGATGAACCTGTCGCCGGCGACCAGAGTGCCGCTGCTCGCGACCGGCAACGCCGGGCGGCTGAATACGTTCGCGCCCTATGCGCAGGCGCTTGCGCGGCTGTCGGAAGTGCGCATCATCGCCGACGAGGCGCAACTGGACCAGGACGCGCATGGCGCGCCGATTGCTATCGTAGGCAATGACAAGCTGGTCCTGAAGGTGGAGATCGATATCGCCGCCGAACGGGAGCGCCTGTCGAAAGAGATTGCGAGATTGAACGGCGAAGTGTCGAAGTGCAACGCCAAGCTGCAGAACGAGAGCTTCGTTGCGAGGGCACCGGCCGCCGTGGTTGAGCAGGAGCAGAAAAGGCTGGCAGAATACCAGACTGCTATCGGCAAGCTGACGGCGCAACTGACGCGCCTGCCGGCCTGATCGACGCCGCGCCACCCGCGCCGCGTCGACGGATGAGGTCGATCCGCAACGCGGCATGGCCGACCACCGAACGGCCCACTGCAAGGCCAACCAATTACCAGGGGTAACACGCATGCTAAAAGTTACAAAAGCAGTTTTTCCGGTAGCAGGTCTTGGCACACGGTTCCTCCCGGCCACCAAAGCCAGTCCGAAGGAAATGCTGCCGATCGTCGACAAGCCGCTGATCCAGTACGCAGTCGAAGAAGCGATGGCCGCCGGCATCACCGAAATGATCTTCGTGACCGGCCGCAGCAAGCGCGCGATCGAAGACCACTTCGATAAATCGTATGAGATCGAGGCGGAGCTCGAAGCGCGCGGCAAGTCGAAGCTGCTCGAACTCGTGCGCAGCATCAAGCCGAGCCATGTCGACTGCTTCTATGTGCGCCAGCCGGAAGCGCTCGGCCTCGGCCATGCGGTGCTGTGCGCGGAGAAGCTGGTCGGCGACAACCCGTTCGCGGTAATTCTCGCGGACGACCTGCTGTACGGCACGCCGCCGGTCATGACGCAGATGATCGAGGTGTTCGACCACTATCACAGCTCGGTGATCGGCGTCGAAGAGATTCCGCACGACGAGACGAAGTCGTACGGCATCGTCGACGGCAAGGAATGGGAAGACGCGATCATCAAGATGTCTGGCATCGTCGAGAAGCCGGCGCCGGAAAATGCGCCGTCCAATCTCGGCGTGGTCGGCCGCTATGTGCTGAAGCCGCGCATCTTCGAACATATCCGCGCACTGAAGCCGGGCGCCGGCGGCGAGCTGCAGCTGACCGACGCGATCCAGTCGCTGCTCAACGACGAGCAGGTGCTCGCGTACAAGTATCACGGCACGCGTTTCGACTGCGGCAGCAAGCTCGGCTATCTGAAGGCAACCGTCGAATTCGCGCTGCGCCATCCGGAAGTGGCGGCCGATTTCGAGCAGTATTTGCGTACGCGTTCGCCGGTGCTGGAGGGCTGAAGGTGCGCTGTGGTTGTGCGGTGGCGGAACACCGTCATCGCACGACGCGGCAATGCAGTGGCCGCGCGATAGCAGTGCGGTAACGCTGCGGTAGCAAGAGCAGCAGCTTAAATCAAAAGGCGCGATGCCTGGATCCACAGACATCGCGCCTTTTGCGTTGTGGGCCCGCGAAAAGTCGCGTCCACGAATACGCCACTCGCCCACGGTGGCACGCGTGAGTTAAAGACGCGTTCATTGATAGGAAAAATCCCAAAATCCCGTTTCTTGACAAGACTTGACGGATTTTTTTGACCCAACCCGCAAAATTGACGGCTTGCTTGCAGCGGGGTTGTGTCGATGAATCGTCGTTACCGGTTGGTCTATAGTTGCTCGCGCAACATGTTCGTCGCCGTTGAAGAAACGGCTTCAGCGGCGAGCAAGGCTGGAGAGACGCGCGCTACAGGGCGTGCCGCCGGTGTGCGGGGAATTTGCCAGTCATTGCGCCGCCTCGCGCCGGCCGCGCTGCTGTCACTTCTACCGGCGCTCGCATTCGCGCAGATAGTCTCAGGCGGGGCGCACGCGCCAAACGTCATCCAGACACCCAACGGGCTCGATCAGGTCAACATCAATCGCCCGTCCGGCGCGGGCGTATCGGTGAACACGTACAACCGCTTCGACGTGCAGTCGAACGGCGCGATCCTGAACAACTCGCCGACCATCGTCCAGACGCAACAGGCCGGCACGATCAACGGCAATCCGAACTTCGCGGCGGGCCAGTCTGCGAAGATCATCGTCAACCAGGTCAACAGTGCGAGCGCTTCGCAGTTGAACGGGTTTCTCGAAACAGCGGGTAATCGCGCGGAAGTGATCATCGCGAATCCGTCAGGCATCTCGGTCAATGGCGGCGGATTCATCAATACGAGCCGAGCCATTCTGACGACGGGTATGCCTGACTATGCCGCCGATGGCTCGGTCTCGGGCTTCAACGTCACAGGCGGCAACATCACGGTCAGCGGCGCGGGCCTGAACGCGTCGAACGTCGACCAGGTCGATTTTCTGGCCCGCGCTGTACAAGCGAACGCGGCCATCTACGCGAAGAACCTGAACGTCATCACGGGCGCGAACCATGTCGACCACGACACGCTGAACGCGACACCGATTGCGGGCGACGGCCCTGCGTCGGGCGTCTCCATTGACGTGAGCCATCTCGGCGGGATGTACGCGAACCGCATCTTCCTCGTGGGCACCGAGGCAGGTGTTGGTGTTTCGCTCAAGGGCGTGGTAGCGGCGAATGCCGGCGACCTCGTGCTTCAGTCCAATGGCCGGCTCGTGCTTGCAGGCACGCAGAACGCAAGCGGCAATATCAGCGTAAGCGCGCGCGATGGCATCGACAACAGCGGCACGACCTACGCGCAACAGAACGTCAGCCTGAGCACGAGCGGCACACTGACAAACAGCGGCATGGTCGCCGCGCAGCAGAACACGGCGGTCAGCGCGGGCTCGGTGAATTCGACCGGTACTCTCGCGTCGGGGGTAAACGGCGATGGTTCACTGGCGCAGTCCGGCGACCTGAATGTGAGCGCGTCCGGCGCGGTCACGGCGACCGGCAGCAATGCGGCAGGCGGCAGCGCAACCATCAGCGGTACGGCCGTGGATCTCGCCGGCAGCACCACGTCAGCAAACGGCGCTGTCGAGATCGCGGCGAACAGAGGCGACCTGAACCTGTCGAGCGCAGCCACGACTGCGGGCGGCACGCTCGACGCGCGCGCAAGCGGCACGCTCACCAACGACGACGGCGTAATGTCCTCGGGCAGCGCACTGACCGTCGCGGCGGGCGCGCTATCGAACCGCGGTAGCCGGATGGTCGCGCCGGACCTCACGGTAACGATCGGCAGCACGCTTGACAACAGCGGCGGCGACATCGAAGCGAACCAGCTCACGCTGAACGCAACAAACCTGCTGAACCACGGCGGCACGATTACGCAATACGGCCTGTCGTCGATCGTCTTGAACATCAGCGGCATGTTCGACAATTCAAACGGCGGCGCCTTTCAGACCAACAGTACAGACCTGACGCTTGCCCCAGGCTTGCTCATCAACGACGGCGGCACGATCCTCGACGCCGGAACGGGCAAGCTGACGATTGCGCCGCGCAACGGCACGGGCCTCTTCTCGAACGTCGGCGGTCGGATTATCGCTGCGGGCCAGCTTGCCGTGCAGGCCGGCAGCCTGAACAACACAAACGGCGTGTTGGCCGCACAGGGCAATATTGCGGCGAACGTCGCGGGCGACGTGAACAATACGCAGGGTGCTATCCGCTCGCTCTCGTCAGCGTCTTTGACGACCAGTGGCACGCTGAGCAACACCGACGGACAGATCCAGTCCGGAACGGGTGCAGCAGGCGACGCGAGCACGCTCAACATTCAGGCCGGGTCAATCGACAACACGAACGGTCTTGCCGGCAACCTCGGCACGGGCGACACGACCTTACACGGGGACAGCCGGACCGTAAACACGGGCGGCGCGATGACGGGTAACGGCAACGTCATCGTCGATACTTCGATGCTCGTGAACACGCGGAACCGCCAGCGCAGTGGACAGATAAGCGGCGCGAACGTCACGGTGCTCGCGGACACAGTCGACAACAGCAGCGGCCGGATCGGCAACCTGACCGGCTCGAATGGCGATGTCGCCATCAGGACGACAGGCACGGTCACGAACACAAATGGACAGATCGGGGCAACGCATAACCTGTCCATCAATGCTGCGGCACTTACAGGTGGTGGCGCATACAGCGCGGCGAATGACGTCGCGGTAAGCGTACAGGGCGATTTCGCGCCGACGCCGGATTTGCAGTTCGCCGCGGGCCATGACCTGACCTTTACCCTGCCGGGTACATTCAGCAATGGCGCGACGCTGCAAGCGGCGAACAACCTCGGTATCAACGCGGGCGATACCGCGAACAGCGGCGTGATGATGGCAGGCGGCACGCTCACGACACACTCGAACACCTTGAAGAACGCGGGCGCGATGGTCGGCGGCAGCGTCTCGCTCAACGCGAACAGCACGATATCCAACGTCGGGCCGACCGCGCTCATTGGCGCGACGGACAGCAACGGCACGCTTGAACTGCTCGCGCGGGACATCGAGAACCGTGACGACACGACGACAACTGACACGCAGGCGACGACCGCAATTTACGGTCTTGGCAAGGTTGTTCTGGCAGGCGGCAAGGATGGCAACGGCAACTACACGAACGCCAAACTGATCCGCAACCAGTCGGGCCTGATCGAGTCGGCCGGCGACATGGAACTGCACGCCGGCCAGGTCACGAACACGCGCACCACGATGACCACGACCGGCCTGAATCAACCGGTCGATTCCGCGCTGCTCGATCAACTCGGCGTCAGCTTGTCCGGATGCACTGCGGTCGATATGGCGGCCTGCTCCGGCCAGAACGTGGGCTGGTCCGACGCGAACCCGAATATGATCGGCGGCGTCAATATCGAGCCGCCGCACGGCGGGCAGTGGAACAGCGGCTACCAGTACACGACCTACGCAGGCGTGGCGCTCGCGAACGCGATTGCGTCTATCAGCCCGCAGGCGCAGATCATCGCGGGCGGCAACCTGGATGCGTCGACGGTCGGCCTGTTGCAGAACTACTGGAGCGCAGTCACGGCGGCCGGCAACATCGCCGCGCCTGTTTCGCTCGACCAGAATAGCTGGCGAGGCCAGCGCGCGCCTGAAGTCCAAGTCACGTATTCGGGCTACTACCACTACAACAACTACGACAACTCCGAGCACGACTGGACCTTGCCGTTCGGCGATGCGCCGTTTGCAGGCTCCGGGCCTGGCGGCTACGCACAAGCGGCGCCGGCCGACATCCGCCATTACTCGCTTCCTGCCTACGAATCGAGCTTTGTCGCAGGCGGCACGCTGTCGGGGTCGGGCATCAGCATCGACAATACGGCCGGTAACGCGGGCATTCCGTCGATGGCTCTCGCGCCTGGGCAAGCAATGTCGGGGGTGAACGTCAGCGGTATAAGCGGTAACGCAACCGCGACGGCCCAGGGCGTTCTGCAAAACCTGACGGTGCCCCAAGGTGGTCTGTTCAACCCGGCAACCACACCGGGTGCGACCTGGCTGATTGAAACGAATCCGGCCTTCACAAACCAGAAGACGTTCATCTCGAGCGACTACTACCTGCAACAGCTTGGCCTGAATCCGCAAACGACCGAAAAGCGTCTCGGCGATGGTTTCTACGAGCAGCAGCTTGTACGCAACCAGGTAACGGCGCTCACCGGCAAGGCCGTGCTCGGCCCGTACACCGATCTTGAGGCGATGTACCAGTCGCTGCTCGCAGCAGGTGCATCGCTCTCGCAGTCGCTGAACCTGCCGCTCGGCATGAGTCTGTCGCCAGAACAGGTGGCACAGCTCACGAGCAACGTCATCATCATGCAAACCCAGGTGATTGACGGGCAGTCCGTGCTCGTGCCGGTCGTCTATCTCGCGAAGACGAGCCAGCAAAACATGAATGGGCCGCTGATCGCCGCGACCGACATCGACATCCGGAACGCGCAGACCTTCACTAACAGCGGCACGGTGCAGGCAGGCAATACGCTGTCGATCCACGGCAACCAGATCGACAACGCGTTCGGCACGCTGCAAAGCGGCGGCCTGATGTCGCTGACGACGAAGGGCAACGTCGACCTCACGTCCGCGTCCGTGAACGCCGGCAGCCTCGCGCTGAACGCAGGCGGCGACCTGCTGTTGAATACGGCGGCGAAGACCGTTGACCAGGTCAGTGCGACGGGCGCCACGCGCACCACCACCACGCTCGGGCCGATGGCGAACCTGAACGTGAGAGGCGACGCCGCCATCGTGACAGGCGGCAACTTCCAGCAGAATGCCGGCAACCTGAATGTCGGCGGCAATCTCGGCATGGCGGTGGGCGGCAACTACGACATCGGCTCCGTGCAGACCGGTGAGCACAAGGTCGTCGAGCGCGCGAACGGCGTGTCGAACACGAACATCAACCAGACGACCGGCAGTAACGTGCACGTCGGCGGTGTATCGGTTATTGGCGTGGGCGGCGACCTGACGGCGACAGGCGCAAACCTGGATCTCGCTGGAGGCGGTACGGTCGCAGCGAATGGCAATGTGACGCTTCGAGCGGCGAAAGCCACCTCGACGACCGACAGCAACAGTTCGGGCAGCGACAGTCACGGCAGCTATTCCGAATCGCTGCACCGCTCCGACGATTCATTGACCGCGACGACGCTTAGCGCCGGCAATTCGTTGACTGTGGCATCAGGCAAGGACATCAACGTCAACGGCAGCGCGATCAGTCTCGACAGGGGGACGGCGACGCTTGCGGCGGCGGGCAACGTCAACATCGGCGCGGCAACGGAAACTCACGTAGAGAACTCACAGGAACAGCACAAGCACAGCAATGTCGTGAGCGGCAAGGAAGTATCGAGTTCGCGCGATACCACGATGACGCTTTCACAGGGCAGCCTGGTATCTGCGGACGCAGTCAGCATCGCAAGCGGCAAGGACATCAACGTCGCGGGGAGCACCATCGTCGGCACGAACGATGTCGCGCTCAGTGCCACGCATGACGTGAACATCACCACGACGCAGGATGCCATGCAGTCGTCGGGCAGTTATCAGGAGAAGCGCACGGGTCTCGGCGCGAGCGGGCTGACCGTTACGGTCGGCACGAACAAACTCGCGACGACTGATCAGGCGTCGAGTGTCACGAACAACGCGAGTACGGTCGGCTCGCTGAACGGTAGTGTTTCGATTCAGGCGGGCAACACCCTGCATGTCACAGGTAGCGACCTGATTGCCGCGCAGAACATCACGGGTTCGGGCGCGAACGTCATCATCGACCCGGCAACCGATACCAGCCACAACAGCCGGAGCCAGAAGACGAGCAGCAGCGGTCTCGCGATTGGTCTTGCAGGGGCGATGGGCGATGCGATCAACAACGCGTATTCGGAGTCGCAGGCGGTTGGTCGTTCGACCAGCACAGGCAATGATCGCGCAGCGGCGCTGCACAGTATCGCGGCGGTTGGCAATGCCGCGATTGCCGGCATGGGGGTAAAGACGCTTGCCGATGACGGCAAGCCTGATATCGGCATCAAGGTCAGCATCGGTTCGAGCAAAAGCGAAAGCCAGTGGTCGGAAGATCAGACGACGCAACGCGGCTCCAGTGTTCAGGCCGGCGGCACCGCTGCGTTCGTCGCGACCAACGGCGACCTGACCATCGCTGGTTCAAACGTAAGCGCGCATGATGTCGTGCTTGCCGCAAAGAACAAGGTCAACGTCACCAATGCGACGGACACCGATTCGACGCGTAGTTCGAACAGTTCCAGTAGCGCGAGCTTCGGTGTGCAGTACACGCTGGGCGGCGGCTTTGGTGTTTCGGCGGCGATGGCGAACGCGCATGGCGACGCGAACAGTGACGCTTTGATCCAGAACGCTTCGCACGTCACGGGTGCAAACAGCGTCACGGTGATCTCGGGCGGCGATACGAACATTGTCGGCTCGCAGATTGCCGGCAAGCAGGTTACCGCCGACGTTGGCGGCAATCTGAACATCGCGAGCATGCAGGACGTGACGTACAGCGCCGCGCACCAGAGCAGCACGGGCGGCGGGTTCACGATCAGCCAGGGCGGCGGCAGCGCGAGTTTCAGCGCACAGAATGGCCATGCGGATTCGGACTATGCGGGCGTCAACGAGCAGGCCGGGATCATGGCGGGCGATGGCGGATTCAGCGTCAATGTCAAGGGCAACACGGGTTTGACCGGCGCGGTGATTTCCAGCACGGCGGATGCGTCGAAAAACAGCCTGACGACCGGGACGCTCACCTATAGCGATATCCAGAACCAGTCGCGCTACTCGGCGAACAGCAACGGTATCAGTGCGGGTGTGGGTGTTGGCGTGACCGGCAAGGCAGTCGGCCCCGGTTCGGTGAGCGGTTCGGGCGGCGTCACGCCGATGATCTCGCAGAATGAGAACGGCGATTCGAGTGCGACGACGCGCAGCGCAATTAGCGCGGGCACGATCGACGTCACGGACCGGGGCGCTCAAACTCAGGACGTGGCCGGCCTCTCCCGCGACACGACGGACACGAACGGCAAGGTGGCGAACACGCCGGACGTGAACAACATCCTCGACCGGCAGGGTGACACCATGCAGGCGGCGCAGGCTGCAGGTCAGACGGTCGCGCAAGGCATCGGCGCGTATGCCGACATGAAGCGCGATGCGGCGCTCGATACGATGCAGAAGGCGCTCGACAGCGGCGATCTGAACGGCGCGGCTGCGGCGTATGCCGACTATCAGGGCTGGAAGGAAGGCGGCGATGATCGCGCCATTCTTCAGGCGGGCGGTGGTGCACTGATTGGCGGGCTTGGCGGTGGCGGATTCGGTGCCGTGGCTGGCGCGGCGGGTGCGGCGCTGTCGTCGAAGCTGGCCCCGCAGACACAGCGAATTGCTGACGGCGTGACGGATGCGACGGGGTCGTCGCTGATTGGCAATGTCAGCGCGAATATCCTGTCGGGGCTGGCGGGAGGAATTATCGGTGGCAGCGCCGGTGCAGCGATGGCGTCGAATGTGAACCTGTATAACCAGGGGCACGATACCGGCGAGAAGTCGGCTGTCGAAAAGGCTGCCGATCTCGCGGCGCGACTGAAGGATGCAATCGTGCAGACGGCGACGCATCCAGTTGATACCTTCAGTTATGCAATGGGATCGGCAGCAAATGATTTCGCCGGTCGAATGAAGGCCGATGCAAAGGCGAAGATGTCAGAGCCGCCGTCTGACCTGATGGCGCAAGGCGCGGCAAACGGGTTGAGTGCAGTCGTCGGTGCGGGTGGTGGTAAACCGCCTGCAGCAAGTCCGAGTGCGGTACTTGTCGATTCGGGCGCAGCACAGACTGCGAGTCCAGCACCGAATGTATCGGGTTATGCAGCCGGCAGCGCGATTTTTAACAGTGGCGCCAGTGAAGAGAATAAGGCGAGTATTGACGGCAGCGGGAATGGTCCCTACTCAAATCTCACGGACTCTCCAAGAGTCGGTCCGGGGAAGAATTTCACAGCAGCCCAAAAGCAAAAAATCTATCAACAAAACATGGAAAGCAACGGTGGAGTGCTACGATCAGATATGGATGGAGCCGAGCTTGTGATGCCAACCAAGAGTCAGAAGGGAGTAACTCCGCCATCCAATGAAGCGCAAATCGATCATATCGTTCCTCGAAATGCAGCGGATGCGGATGGCGCTCAGGGAACGAACAGCTACAGCAATGCTCAAGTGCTTTCACGCGATCAGAATCGACAGAAATCGAACAAATAGCATATGACTTCAGGAAATTGGCCTTTCGCCGATCCGCCAAACGTGGCGGTCATCGCAAATCGAAAAATTGTGCAAGGACACGATTGGATCGCCTATGTCACACACGACGCTGACGATGGCGCGTGGCAATTTCACACAAAGGACGCCGAGCCTCCAGCGGAAGGAGAAGCAGCCATCGTAAGCCTGGAAGCGATTTTTAGGATCGATAGCACAATTGCGCAGCTTGCCGACCTTCCCCTTGGCTGGCATGCGTGGCGCACATCGACAAGCCGGCGCTGGCAGCGCGCAAAGATGGATTAGTGCGTCGCCTACGCTCGTAGATAGCCAATTTCTGAAAAGCGCGGGCAAGCATTGGCAATACGGGCAAGGCAGTCGGCCCCGGTTCGGTGAGCGAGTCGGGCGGCGTGACGCCGATGATCTCGCAGAACGAGAGCGGCGATTCGAGTGCGACGACGCGCAGCGCAATAAGTGCGGGCGCGATCAGCATCACGAATGCTTCGAACCAGACGCAGGACGTGACGAGCCTCTCCCGCGACACGACGGACACGAACGGCAAGGTGGCGAACACGCCGGACGTGAACAACGTCCTCAACCAGCAGGCAGACACGATGCAGGCCGCGCAGGCTGCGGGGCAGACGGTCGCGCAAGGCATCGGCGCGTATGCAGACAAGCAGCAGAATGACGCGCAACAGCAGGCAGACGCAGCCACGGCGGCTGGCAATGCCGATCTCGCCGCGCAGTATCAGGCGGTGGCCGATTCGTGGGCTGAAGGCGGGACGAATCGCGTCGGCCTTCACGTCGCGGGCGGCGCGCTCGTCGCTGGCGTGGGCGGCGGAGGCATTGGGAGCGCCGCTCAGGGCGCGGCTGGCGCGGGCACGGCTGCGATTCTTGCGGGCAAGCTCAACGGCGTTGCTGACTCGATTGGCGACGCGACCGGCTCGATGACTGCTGAAAATATTGCGTCGAACGTACTGGCGGGCCTCGGCGGCGCGGTTATCGCTGTAGGCACGACTGGCGCGTTTGCTGCGTCGAATGCCGACCTGTACAACCGGAGTACCGGGAACGAGAAAGGCACTGGAGGAACCGGGAGCCAAGCGCTAGACTGGATTGGCGACCAGCTCTCGAGCGCCGGACGTGGTGCGCAAAATCTAGCCGACCAGTTCGTCGCGTTGGTGAATGCGAACGGTCCGCAAGGTTCGTACGTGAATCCCGATGATCTGAACGGACCAGGCGGAAACTCAAAGCCGCCCGCGACAGGTGGATCGGCGGTTCCGGTTGCTGTATGCGCGCCTCCGCTGTGCGCGGTCGTGCCCGCGGTAACACCTGGAACGCCAGGGTATGTTCCGAGCAACGCAACGCTTAACAGCGGAAGCGATGATGCTAAGGCGTCGACGCGTAACAATTCTGAAGCTTCGCTCCCTATGGGTAGTAAGGCAAACCAATTTAACCAACCGAAGAATCCGGCATATCAACCTACGCGAAATGCAGCGGCAAACGTTGATGGGACCGATTATGCTGGTCACGCACTTGATCGTATGCAGGATCGCGGGTTGACGCCATCGGTGATTCAAAATGCAATTGAAACTGGAGTCGCCACCCCGAGCCGTGGCGGAGCAACCGTGTTCTACGACTCAACAAACAACGTCTCCGTCGTAACAAATAGTTCAGGCAAGGTTGTGACTGTCAAATATGGGAAATGATATGAACGTAGTAGAAATCCTTGCTCAAGCTGAGTCGGCAGCAGACGATCATTTCAAGTACGCGCGCTTCGTGAGCGGTGCCGAAGCTTTACAGAGCGATGCAAGAAATTTCACTAACGAAAGAATGCAATCGGAGTATCAGGCTTGCTGGTTTGAGCTTGAGATTGTGAACGCCCTCGCGCTTGATGAGTGGGAGTCAGACGGGAAACCGGATGTTTGGCTCGACCCTTGGAATGAGCGATATAAGCAGGACGCGAAGGAGCTAGTTGGAAAACTCTGCTCACTACTTTCGCGATCTGTATAACAAGACTCCTAGGGGCGTGGTTCTACGGATCACACCCCACTCATCAACAAGAAAGACTACTTCGCATGAACTTCCGAAAGAGGCTGGCGGCACTGCCGCTCACAGCCCTGGTCACTCTCGCGCCCATCGCACAGGCCCAAACCCTGGGCGGCATAGAAACAGAACAAAACCAGCAACAACGTCGCGACGCGCAACAACGCGAAGCAGCAGTATCGGCGCCCATCGTCCGCTCTGACCTGCCGGAGATCGAAGCATATCCCGCCCTTCCGCACGAGTCGCCCTGCTTCCGCATCGACACGTTCTCCCTCAACGTACTTGAGTCGCTACCAGCAGCGACTCAGAAAAAAGGCGCATCGGCTTTGCCGCTCGACCCGTTCGCGTTTGCTCGCGAATGGCTCGACCACTACAAGGGGCGATGTATCGGCAAGCAAGGCATCGATACGCTCACGAAGGGACTACAGCAGGCCATTCTGAGCCGCGGCTACGTCACCACGCGCGTACTCGTGCAACCGCAAGACCTGACGGGCGGAACGCTGACACTCACGCTTGTGCCCGGTATTGTGCGCAATATCGCCTTCGCGGACCCGTCGATGTGGGGCACCTGGAAGACCGCCTATCCGACGCGCGGCGGTGATTCTCTGAACCTGCGCGATCTTGAACAGGGGCTTGAGCAGATGAAGCGCGTCAGCAGCCAGGACGTGAAAATGGAAATCCGGCCAACCGACGTACCGGGCGAGAGCGACGTTATGCTCACGGTCAAACGTGGGAAGCCCTGGACTTTCGTCGCTTCAGTCGATAACTCGGGCACAAACTCGACGGGCAAATGGCAAGGCAACGTCAGTCTCGGCATCGACAACCCGCTCGGGCTAAACGACATCTTCACGGTGGGCGCAAACCAGGACTTGTCGTTCGGCAACAAGTCGCTCGGCTCGCATGGCTTCAACGGCTCGTATTCCATTCCCTGGGGGTACTGGAGCGCGACGCTATCGGGCTACACGAACACGTACTACCAGAACATCGCGGGCGTGAACCAGACTTTCGTTGCAAGCGGGAATTCACAAACCGCGGCGCTGCGCATCGCGCGCGTGCTCTCACGCGGCCAGAACGACGTGTTCAACGGCTACGTTCAGCTATCGAAGCGCTTCGGCGACAGTTTCATCGACGACACCACCCTCCCAACGCAGGCCCGCAACAACACCTTCCTGGAACTCGGCGCGACAGATCGGCATTACTTCGGCGCGGCGCAGTTCGACGGCACGCTTGCCTACCGTCAGGGCATCGGTGGCTTTGGCGCGACGGCGGACCCGTATCCTGACGGCCCGACCTACCGCTTCCACATGGCCGTCCTCGACGCGAACCTCTCGGTTCCATTCGCGATTGGCGGTCAGGGCTTCAGATACGTTGGAACGGTGCACGGCCAGTTCACGAAAGACACGCTGTTCTACATCGACGACCTGACCATCGGCAGCCGCTACACCGTGCGCGGCTTCGATGGCGAAACGATGCTCGCGGCCGAACGCGGCTTCTACTGGCGCAACGAACTGCAATGGCCAGTCTTGCAAACTGGACAAACGCTATATGCGGGGATCGATTACGGGCGCGTGTTCGGTCCGAACACGGCGGCACTGGTGGGCACGCAACTGGCGGGCGCGGTATTGGGCATGCGCGGCGGCGTGCCGGCGAAGTATGCCGGCGTCTCCTACGATCTGTTCGCAGGAGCGCCGATCTACAAACCGTCAGGATTTCCCACCGCGCGTGTGACGGTCGGTGTCGCGTTGACAGCCAGGCTCTGAAGGCACGTCTGGCTACCGGGCAAACTTTCGCGCTGTGCCTTCTCTACCGCCGCCTGATCAAAAAGACAAACGTCTTGTCCTGCGTCGAGGTTTCGACGATACCGTTGCCGGTCTGTTTAGCGAATGCGGCGAAATCGCGTTGCGAACCGGGATCGGTCGCGAGCACCTTCAGGATCTGGCCGCTTTCCATATCGGCCAGTGCTTTTTTCGCGCGCAGAATAGGCAGCGGACAATTCAGTCCGCGCGCGTCGACTTCCTTGTGAATCTGAATTTCCATCGGCAAGGGCCTTCGGGGTGAGGCGTCGCGGCGACGCCATGCAGAAGCGTCAAATTCTACCGCACGCGCCTGTTGCCCGCCGCGCCCCACGCGGTACCTCACCCCGCGCCGCCCTTACAACGTGACAGCCTGCCCCGTTTCCAGCGAACGCCGCAGCGCGCTGCCAATGCGCGTCGCCTCGAGCGCATCGGCAAGCGTCGCGCCGCCCTGCTCGCCGCCCGGCCCCTGCTTCACCGCCGCGACAAAGGCCTGCGCCTCATGCAGAAACGCGTCTTCAAACCGGTCGAAGAAGGTCGGCGTGCACTCGTTGCGAATGCCGTGCCGATCCGCGATCTCAACGCGATTGACGCGCGGATTGCGACCAATCGCCATTGCCCCCGCGGTGCCGATCACTTCGCTGCCGGTGTCGTTGCCATGCGCCATCGTGCGCGACGCATAGAACATCGCGAGCCCGCCGTTTTCGAACTCGCAGATCGCCACGCCATTGTCGACGTCGCCGAACTCTCGCAAGCCGTCGTGCAGCGCGACCGTGCCGGCCGCGTACACGCGCTTAGCCTTCGGTTTGCCGAGCAGCCAGCGCGCGACATCGATATCGTGCACCGTGCAATCGAGGAAAATGCCGCCGGAGGACGGCGCAAAGCGCACGAAAAAGCCGTCGGGATCGTTCTGGTCGCAGGTCTGCGAGCGCACCATAAACGGCCGGCCGATCAGGCCCGCGTGGATCTTGTCGTACGCATCGCGATAGCTCGGATCGAAGCGGCGCATAAAGCCGATCGTCGCCTGCAGATGCGGCTGGCGCTGCGCCTCACCGAGCACGCGCTCGCATTCGGCGAGATCGAGCGACAGCGGCTTTTCGCAGAACACGTGCTTGCCCGCGCGCAATGCATCGACGATCTGCTGCGCGTGCAGCGCGGACGGCGTGACGAGCCACACCGCGTCGACGTCGCGATCGTCCAGCAGCGCCGCGTAGTCGCGATACTCGCGCGGCGCCGGCAGCGCACCGCGCGCCCACGCGAGTTCTTCGTCGAGCGGGCTGCACACCGCGGCAAGCGTAGCGCCGCGCACGCGATACGCGAGATTCTGCGCATGCCGCTTGCCGAGCCGGCCAAGGCCCACGACGCCGATGCGCAGCGGCGCGCCTTGCAGGGAATCGGGCGCCGCCATCATGCGGCCCCGTCGAGCTTCACCGCACGCCCTTCGCGCCACGAGCGCGTGGCCGCCTCAGCGAGTTCGAGCGCCTTCAGGCCGTCGGCGACCGTCGTGCGCACCGGCTTGCCTTGCGTGACGGCTTCGAAGAAATGGGCGATTTCGAGCGCATACGCGGCGCGATACCGCTCGAGGAAAAACGCCTCCGGCACATCGCTCGACACCGCGCGCTTCGAATACGCGACCACTTCAGTCGGCCGCACATTGCCCGCTTGCAGCATGCCGTCGCTGCCGAGCACTTCGAAGCGCTGGTCGTAGCCATACGCGGCGCGGCGCGCGGTATTGATCTGGCACAGGCGTCCGCGCTTCGTGCGAATCGTCACCGCGGTCGAATCGATATCGCCGGCATCGGCGATCGCCGGATCCGACAGGCAGCTGCCGGTCGCGTGCAGCGTGTCCGCTTCGTCGTCGAGAATCCAGCGGAAAATATCGAAGTCGTGAATCAGCATGTCCTTGAAAATACCGCCCGAGTGCTTGATGTACTCGACCGGCGGCGCGCCCGGATCGCGGCTCGTCACGACGAGCATTTCCGGCGTGCCGATCTCGCCCGCGTCGATACGCGCCTTCACCGCCGCGAAGGTCGGATCGAAGCGGCGCTGAAAGCCGATCATGCAAACCACGCCCGCTTTCGCGACCGCGTCCGCGCAGGCCCGCGCGCGCTCGAGCGTCAGGTCCACCGGCTTCTCGCAGAACACATGCTTTTTCTGCGCGGCCGATTTCAGAATCAGCTCCGCATGCGTGTCGGTGCTCGAGCAGATCACGGTCGCGCCGATCGACGCATCGCCGATCGCGCCATCCACGTCCGCGACCTGCGCGCCGTGCTGCGCGGCCAGCGCCGCAGCCGCATCGCGATTCACATCGACCACGTATTTGAGCCGCACGCCCGGCTGCCGCGCGAGATTCGCCGCATGAATCCGGCCGATGCGGCCCGCGCCGAACACCGCCACGTCGATCGCTTTGCCTCCACCCACTTCAGTCATCGTATCCTCCAGTGTCTTTCGATTCTTCGACGTTCAATTCCAGCTTGTACGCAAGCGCGATAAAGAGCGCCTGGCACAGGCAGATCGTGCTGGTGAGCGAGCGAAACGCGAATGCGCTGCCCTCTTTCACATACAGTTGCGTGGTCGCGTAGCGCGCGAGCGGCGACAGCTGGCTATCGCTGATCAGGAGCGTCTGCGCCTGATGGTGATGCGCGACGCGCAGACAGTACTGCGTCTCCTTGCCGTACGGCGCGAAGCTGATCGCGATCACGACATCGCCCTTCTTCACGCTGCGAATCTGTTCGCGATACATACCGCCGAAGCCGGACACCAGATGTACGCGCTTCGGCGTGTGCTGCAACGCATAGACGATATAGCTCGCCACCGGAAACGAGCGCCGCACCCCGACCACGTAGATGTTGTCCGCCTGCTGCATCATCTTCACCGCGGTATCGAACTGCGCGTCGTCGAGCGACGCATCGAGTTCGTCGAGACCGCCGCGGCATGCGGCAATGAATTCGCGCGCGACGGTGCCGCCGGACACGCGCCCCGGCTTTTCATCGATCAGCTTGCGAATACGTTGCTGATAGCTCGGCGACTGCGCGCCCTGCCCCGTATACGCCTGACGAAACACCGCCTGCAGATCCGAAAACCCGGAAAAACCAAAACGCTGCGCAAAGCGCACGACCGCGGACGGGTGCACGCCGCAGCTCGTGGCGATATCGCTGGTGCGATCGACCATCACGCTGCCGCGATGCTGCTCGATATACGTCGCGACGCTTTTCAGCTGACGCGGCAACGATTCGTAGTTCTCCGCGATGCGCTGCATCAATTCATCGACGCTCGGCAGTTCTTCTGTGCTTTCTTCGGCCATGGCCATTCCTTCAGTGCTCTGTTGCGTCGCAAAAGCCGCGCTGCGCCTGCGTTTGCAAGCCGCGCCGTGAGCGGTCCGACGTTGCCGATTATAGGCAGCCCACCCACCAAATGGAACGTATTTTCCAATTTTATTTTTCGTGAAATTTCCATTGCATCACTACCGAACTTGACCTAATCTTGGTCGTGAGCGATGGCGTGCCGTCGAAATCAGTTGGTGCGCGATACGCTCCCCTTAAAAACGAACAGACCGAGAAAGGTGGAGACAATGAAACTTTGCAGAGGCAAGGGTTCACTCACGGCGCTTTTTGCAGCGCTTTCGATATCGTTGGGCTTCGCGGCGTCATCGCCCGCTCAGGCGGCCGACGCGCACTTCGTATTGATCAGTCACGCGCCCGATTCCGACTCGTGGTGGAACACGATCAAGAACGCGATCAAGCAGGCCGACGAAGATTTCAACGTCGAAACTGACTATCGCAACCCGCCGAACGGCGACATCGCCGATATGTCGCGGCTGATCGAGCAGGCTGCGGCGCGCAACTACGACGGCGTGATCACCACCATCGCCGACTACGACGTGCTGAAGAGCTCGATCGGCAAAGTGACCGCGAAGAAGATTCCGCTCGTTACGATCAACTCCGGCACCGAAGAGCAGAGCGAGAAACTCGGCGCGATCATGCACGTCGGCCAGCCCGAGTATGTCGCGGGCAAGGCGGCCGGCGAAAAGGCGAAGGCTGCCGGCGTGAAATCGTTTCTGTGCGTGAACCACATCGCGACCAACGCGGTGTCGTTCGACCGCTGCCGCGGCTTTGCCGAAGCAATCGGCGTCGACTACAAGACGTCCACCATCGATTCGGGCCAGGATCCGACTGAAATCCAGTCGAAGGTCAGCGCCTATCTGCGCAACCATCCGAACACCGGCGCGATCCTGACGCTCGGTCCGGTGCCCGCCGCGGCGACGCTCAAGGCCGTTCAGCAGATGGGCCTCGCGGGCAAGATCTATTTCTGCACGTTCGATTTCTCGGACGACATCGCGAAGGCGATTCAGGCCGGCACGATCCAGTTCGCGATCGACCAGCAGCCGTATCTGCAGGGTTATATCCCGGTCGCGGTGCTCGCGATCGCGAAGAAAGAGCACACCACCGATCCGGCGAAGATCCGCCAGATCCTGCAGGCGAATCCGAAGTTCAAGGCGCGTCTCGAGACCTATGGCCTCGAACCGTCGTATGGTCCGAAGGACATCCGTTCGGGTCCGGGCTTTATCACGAAGGCGAATCTCGACAAGGTCGTGAAGTACGCGGGCCAGTACCGCTGATTCAACTCGAGTAGCCAGCAGTACGCGGCACCGGACGCGCAACGCACAGGCGCGGCACCGGCGGACCTCGCTCCGCCCGTCGCCGCCGCACACACGCCCCGGGCCGCGTCATTCACTGAGGAGACATTCATGGGCGCAGCCGGCAAACACTTTCCTTCGCATGCAGCAGACGCGTCGAACAACGGCGACGCACAGCCCGTTGCGCAAACCGCGGCCGCGCATTCGGACGAACGCGTGCGCAAGGAATCGTGGTTCGGCCATCTGCTGAACCGGCCGGAGTTCGCCGCCATTTCCGGCGCCGTGCTCGTATTCCTCGTGTTCGCGATCAGCGCGGGACACTCGGGCATGTTCAATCTCGACGGCGTGATGAACTGGTCGCAGGTGTCCGCCTATCTCGGCATTCTTGCAGTCGGCGCGTGTCTGCTGATGATCGCCGGCGAATTCGACCTGTCGATCGGCTCGATGATCGGCTTCGCGGGCATGATGGTCGCGATTCCCGCCGTTTATTTTCACTGGCCGATCTGGGCCGCGATCGTCTTCGCGTTCGTCGGCTCGATGCTGCTCGGCGCATTGAACGGTTACCTCGTGATGCGCACGCGGCTGCCGTCGTTTATCGTCACGCTCGCGTTCCTGTTTATCCTGCGCGGCCTCACGCTCGCGCTGTCGATCATGGTCGCGGACCGCACCATCATCTCCGGCGTCGGCGACCTCGCGCAGGCCGACCCGGTCACGAACTTCCTGTTTCACGGCGTCGCACTGCACGGTCTTTTCACCTGGCTCGCGCATATGGGCATCGGCACGCTGCTCGAAGACGGCAAGCCGCTCGTGCCGGGCATTCCGAAAGTGCTGCTGTGGTGGTTCGCGCTCGCCGCGATCTGCGCGTTCGTGCTTGCCAGGACGCGTTACGGCAACTGGATTCTCGCGGTGGGCGGCGATGCGAATGCGGCGAAAAACGTCGGCGTGCCGGTCAAGCGCGTGAAGATTTCGCTCTTCGTACTGACCGCATTCTGCTCGTGCCTGTTCGCGGTGCTGCAGGTGTCCGACATCGGCTCGGCCGCCGCCGACCGCGGCCTGCAAAAGGAATTCGAAGCGATCATCGCCGCGGTGATCGGCGGCACGCTGCTGACCGGCGGCTACGGCTCGGTGATCGGCGCCTGCTTCGGCGCGCTGATCTTCGGCGTCGTGCAGATCGGCATCACCTACACCGACGTCAGTTCCGACTGGTTCCGCGTGTTCCTCGGCGTAATGCTGCTGCTCGCGGTGCTGTTCAACCACTATGTGCGCCGCCGCGTGTCTCAGGCGTAACCCGGCACATCGCAACCGACACGAGCAAGGAGACAACCATGTCCGACGTGATCAACCCCGGCACGAACACCACGCCGAGCCCGGCTGCAGACAGCGGCGACACCATTCTCGCGCTCGAGAACGTCAGCCGGTTTTTCGGCAAGGTGATTGCGCTGTCCGGCGTCACGCTGCGCCTGAGACGCGGCGAAGTGCATTGCCTGCTCGGCGACAACGGCGCCGGCAAGTCGACGCTGATCAAGACGCTCGCGGGCGTGCACGCGCCGTCGTCTGGCCAGTATCTGGTCGACGGCCAGCCGGTGCATTTCGAGTCGCCGAAAGATGCGCTCGACCGCGGCATCGCGACGGTCTATCAGGACCTCGCGCTGGTGCCGCTGCTTTCCGTCGCGCGCAATTTCTTTATGGGCCGCGAGCCGCAGAAAAAGCTGTTCGGCCTCGTCAACGTGATGGATCTCGAAACGAGCGCGCAAACCGCGCGCGACAAGCTCGCGGAAATGGGCATCCACGTGCGCGACCCGCATCAGCCGATCGGCACGATGTCGGGCGGCGAGCGGCAGTGTCTCGCGATCGCGCGCGCGATCCACTTCGGCGCGCGCGTGCTGATTCTCGACGAACCGACCGCCGCGCTCGGCGTGAAGCAGAGCTTCAATGTGCTCAAGCTGATTCACAAGGCGCGCGCGAAAGGCATCTCGGTGATCTTTATCACGCACAACGTGCATCACGCGTATCCGATCGGCGATTCGTTCACGCTGCTCAATCGCGGCAAATCGCTCGGCACCTATACGAAGGACACGATCAGCAAGGAACAGGTGCTCGACATGATGGCGGGCGGCGCCGAAATGCAGAAGATGATCGCCGAACTCGACGGTGCGACGATCTGAGCGGCACCCGTCGCCCCGCACCTGAAGCCCCCTGATCCGACGCCCCGACCACCAGGATATTTTCTATGGCTCTTACCTCCCCTCCCGCGACCAGCCGCTTCGCCACCGGCCGCAGCCGCGACATCATCTGCCTCGGCCGTCTCGCGGTCGACCTGTACGCGCAGCAGGTCGGCGCGCGTCTCGAAGACGTATCGAGCTTTGCGAAATATCTCGGCGGTTCGTCGGCGAATATCGCGTTCGGCTGCGCGCGCCTCGGCCTCGCCTCGTCGATGCTCGCGCGCGTCGGCGACGACCATATGGGCCGCTTTCTGACCGAAACGCTCGCGCAGGAAGGCTGCGACGTGAGCCATGTGCGGATCGACCGCGAACGGCTGACCGCGCTGGTGATGCTCGGCATCAAGGACCGCGATACGTTCCCGTTGATCTTCTTCCGCGAGAACTGCGCGGATATGGCGGTCGACGAAGCCGACTTCGACGAGGCGTTTATCGCGTCGGCCAAAGCGTTTCTGATCACCGGCACGCATCTGTCGACCGAACAGGTCAATCGCACGAGCCGCCGCGCGCTCGACTACGCGCGCCGCAACAACGTGCGCACCGTGCTCGATATCGACTACCGGCCGGTGCTGTGGGGCCTTGCGGGCAAGGCCGACGGCGAGACGCGCTTTATCGCGAACGAAGGCGTGAGCGCGCATCTGCAGGGCATCCTGCCGCTGTTCGATCTCGTGATCGGCACCGAAGAGGAGTTCTGCATCGCCGGCGGCCATACCGACCTGCTCGATGCGCTGCGCACGGTGCGCAGCGCGACGCCGGCGACGCTCGTCGTGAAACGCGGGCCGCTCGGCTGCCAGATTATCGAAGGCGCGCTGCCGGCGACGCTCGACGATGTGCCGCTTCAAGGCGGCGTGCAGGTCGACGTGCTGAATGTGCTGGGCGCGGGCGATGCGTTCGCGTCGGGCTTTCTGTCCGGCTGGCTGCGCGACGAGCCGCTCGACGCATGCGCGCGTGCCGCGAATGCGAGCGGCGCGCTCGTGGTGTCGCGCCATGGTTGCGCGCCGGCAATGCCGACGCCCGCCGAGCTCGACTATTTTCTCGCCGAAGCGAAGGCCGACCCGCAGCGGATGCGCCGTCCTGACCGCGACGCGAAGCTCGCGCGGCTGCATCGCGTGACGCCTGCGCGCCGGCGCTGGGACGAAGTGCTCGGTTTCGCGTTCGACCATCGCAACCAGTTCTTCGAGCTTGCCCAGCAGACCGGCGCAAGCGAAGCGCGCATCGCGCAGCTCAAGAATCTGTTTGTCGAAGCGGTCGCGCAAACCGAAGCGTCGCTCGGGCTGCAGGGCCGCGTCGGCGTGCTGATCGACGACCGCTACGGCCAGGATGCGCTGAACGCGGCGACCGGCCGCGGCTGGTGGATCGGCCGCCCGGTCGAGTTGCCCGGCTCGGCGCCGCTCGTGTTCGATCACGGCCGCTCGGTCGGCACGACGCTCACGAGCTGGCCGCGCGAGCACGTAGTGAAGTGCCTCGTCCACTATCACCCGGACGAACCGGTCGAACAACGCCTCGAACAGGAAGCGCAACTGCGCGCGCTTTACGACGCGGTGCAGGCGAGCGGCCACGAATTGCTGCTCGAAGTGATTCCGCCCAAACGCAAGGATCTGCCGGGCGATCCGGACGTCGTCTATCGCGCGTTGAAGCGCCTTTACAACATCGGTCTCTATCCGGAATGGTGGAAGCTCGCGCCGCTCGATGCCGCGCAATGGCAAGCCGTCGATGCGCTGATCGCCGAGCGCGATCCGTATTGCCGCGGCGTCGTGCTGCTCGGGCTGTCGGCGCCGGTCGAGCAGTTGATCGACGGCTTTCGCGCGGCGGCGGCGTCCACCACGTGCCGCGGCTTCACGGTCGGCCGCACGATCTTCCATGATCCGAGCGAGGCGTGGCTGGCGGGCGACATCGGCGACGACGAACTGATTGCGCGCGTGCGGCGCACCTTCGAAACCTTGATCGCGTCGTGGCGCGCGGCCCGCGGCGGCGACGCCGCGCGTGCCGGCGGCCCGCGCACGATCCATCAGGAGCAGGCGGCATGAACCAGCGTGTGATGCATCACGACAGCGGGACGGAGGCCGCGACCGCAAATGCGCCGGCCGCGCAGAACGGCACGCTCCGCCTGACCGCGGCGCAGGCGCTGATCCGCTATCTGGCCGCGCAGCGGGTGGCGACCGAAGATGGCAAGAGCACGGAGCCGCTCTTTGGCGGCGTGTTCGCGATCTTCGGGCACGGCAATGTGGCCGGTATCGGCGAAGCGCTCTACCAGTACCGCGACGAACTGCCGACGCTGCGCGCGCATAACGAGCAGGCAATGGCGCATGGCGCGATCGCGTATGCGAAAGCGAATTTTCGCCGCCGGATGATGGCGGTCACGACGTCGATCGGACCGGGCGCGACCAATCTCGTCACCGCGGCCGCGCTCGCGCACGTGAACCGTCTGCCGGTGCTGCTGCTGCCGGGCGACATCTTCGTATCGCGCGCGCCCGATCCGGTGCTGCAGCAGGTCGAAGACTTCCACGACGGCGGCCTCTCCGCGAACGACGCGTTGAAACCGGTGTCGCGCTACTTCGACCGGATCGTGCATCCGGCGCAGCTGCTGACGGCGCTGCCGCGCGCGCTGCGCGTGCTCACCGACGCCGCGTTGTGCGGCCCCGTGACGCTCGCGCTTCCGCAGGACGTGCAGGCCGCCGCGTACGACTATCCGGCCGATTTCTTCGCGCCGCGCATCGTGCCGTTTCACGCACCGGCGCCGGTCGAGCATGAGCTTGCCGCGGCGCTCGCGCGGCTGCGCGAAGCCAGGCGGCCGATGATCGCCGCCGGCGGCGGCGTGCTGTACGGACGCGCGACCGAAGCGCTGCGCGCGTTCGCCGCCACGCACGGCGTTCCGGTTGCGGAGACGCAAGCCGGTAAAGGGTCGCTCGCGTGGGACGATCCGCTGAATATGGGCGCGCTCGGCGTGACCGGCTCGCCGGGCGCGAACGCGCTCGCGCACGAAGCCGATTGCGTGCTCGCAGTGGGCACGCGCCTGCAGGATTTCACGACGGGTTCCAATACGCTCTTCACGCAAGCGGACGTGATCGGCATCAATGCGAATGCGTTCGATGGCCTGAAACATCGTGGGCTCGTCGTGCAGGCGGATGCGGGGCGCGCGCTCGCCGCGTTGTCCGCGCAACTGAAGGACTGGCGCGCCGATCCCGCATGGACGCAGCGCGCGCACACGCTCGCCGACCGGTGGCGCGCAAGCGTCGAGCAGCTCACGCATGCGCCGCAGCGCGAAAACAGGTTGCCGTACGAAGCGGATGTGATCGGCGCGATCCAGCGTTCGAGTGCGCAGTCGGCGGCCAACGACATCGTCGTCTGCGCGGCCGGCACGCTGCCCGCCGAGCTGCACAAGCTGTGGCGCGCGGGCCGCCCCGGTGCGTATCACGTCGAGTACGGCTATTCGTGCATGGGCTATGAAATCGCCGGCGGACTCGGTGTCAAGCTCGCGCGTCCGGAGCGCGACATCATCGTGATGGTCGGCGACGGCAGCTACCTGATGATGAACAGCGAGATCGCGACTTCGGTGATGCTCGGCGCGAAGCTGATCGTCGTCGTGCTCGACAATCGCGGCTATGGCTGCATCAACCGTCTGCAGCAGGCGTGCGGCGGCGCGCCGTTCAACAATCTGCTGGTCGACTGCGTGCAAGGCCCGATCGGCGCACCGGCGGTCGATTTCGCCGCGCATGCGCGCGCGCTCGGCGCGCATGCGGAACACGCGGCGAACATCGGCGAGCTCGAAGCGGCGCTGCAGCGTGCGCGCGCCGCGGATCGCACGTACGTGATCAGCATCGACACCGACCCCGCCCGCACGACCGACGATGGCGGCTGGTGGTGGGAAGTCGCGGTGCCGGAAGTGTCGTCGCGCGCAGGCGTGCGCGATGCGCGCGCGCAATACGAAACACAGCTCGCCGCGCGCAGTGCAACGGACGGCAATGCGCGCGGCACACCTGGCAAACCCGACAAACCGGGCGATAAGGCCCACGACTGAGCGCGCGGCCCATCCCCCAACGAACAGGGACTTTCGCATGTCAACCTTCGAAGTACGCATCGGCATCAATCCGCTTTCGTGGATGAACGACGATCTGCCGTCGCTCGGCGGCGAAACGCCGCTCGACGTCGCGCTGACCGAAGGCCGTGAAATCGGCTACCAGGGATTCGAGCTCGGCAACAAGTTTCCGCGCGAACCGCAGGCACTGAAAACGCTGCTTGCGCAGTACGATCTCGCGCTCGTCTCCGGCTGGTACTCGGGACGCCTCGCGACCCGCAGCGTCGCCGCGGAGATCGAAGCGGTCGGCCCGCATCTGGAACTGCTCGCGAAGAACGGCGCGAACGTGATGGTGTACGGCGAAGTGGCGGATTCGATTCAGGGCTCGCCTGTGCCGCTGTATCAGCGCCCGCGCTTTTTCAGCGACGCGCAGTGGGACACCTACGCACAGCGCGTCGACGCATTCGCGCAGTACACGTTGAGCCACGGCGTGCGGCTTGCGTATCACCATCATATGGGTGCGTACGTCGAGACGCCCGCCGACGTCGACCGGCTGATGGCGCAAACCGGCGATGCGGTCGGCCTGCTGTTCGACGCCGGTCATATCACGTTCGCGGGCGGCGATCCGCTCGAGGTGCTCGATAAGCATATCGCGCGCGTGTGCCACGTGCATTGCAAGGACGTACGGCCCGCTGTGATGAAACTCGCGCGCAACCGCAACTGGAGCTTTCTCGATGCGGTGCTCAACGGCGCATTCACGGTGCCGGGCGATGGCGCGGTCGATTTCGCGGGCATCATCACGCGTTTGAAACGACATGGTTATCGCGGCTGGCTGGTGGTCGAAGCCGAGCAGGACCCGGCCGTCGCGCCGTCGTATGCGTACGCGGCAAAAGGTTACCGGACGCTGCGCTCGCTCGTCGATGCGCCGCTTCTGTCCGCAGAGGAGGCAGCATGAGTTTGCTGGTAAAGGCCCAGCGCGAAGGCCAGACCATCGCGCGCGTCACACCCGACACGGCGGGCTGGCGCTACGTCGGCTTCGCCGCGTACCGGCTCGACGCGAATGAAGTCGTGCACGTGCTCGAAGCATCGCGTGAAGTGTGCATTGTCGTGCTGGCCGGCGCCGTCGATATCGAAACCGATGCCACGCGCTGGACGAGTCTCGGCTCGCGCGACAGCGTGTTCGAAGACAGTGCGCCGGTTGCGGTGTATCTGCCGCCTGGTGTGCGCGTCACGATTCGCGCGAATCGTCGCGCGGAAGTGGGCGTCGCCAGTGCGCCCGCGACCGGCCAGTATGAAGCGCGGCTGATCGAACCCGCGACCATGAAACGCTCGACGCGCGGCAATGGGGCGAACACGCGCTACGTGTGCGACATCCTTCCGCAAACCGAGCCGGCCGAGTCGCTGCTCGTCGTCGAAGTGCGCACGCCGGGCGGCCATTCGTCGAGCTACCCGCCGCACAAGCACGACACCGATAACGTGCCGCATGAAAGCTCGCTCGAGGAAACGTACTACCATCGGCTCAATCCGCCGCAAGGGTTTGCGTTTCAGCGCGTTTATACCGACGAGCGCGATATCGACGAGTCGATGGCCATCGAGGACCACGACGTCGTGATGGTGCCGCGCGGCTATCATCCGGTGATCGTGCCGTATGGCTACGACTCGTACTATCTGAACGTGATGGCCGGCACGCAGCGGGTATGGCATTTCAAGAACGATCCGAAGCATGAGTGGATCGTTGAACGCGACGCGCGCGGCTGAAGATTCGATCGGGTGTGCGTGTTGGTGTGCGTGTTGGTGCGCGTATTGTTGCGCACCTCCGTGCCGGCGCCGGTGCGCACATTGGCCAGCACGCGTGACGGCCGGTATCCGGTCATCACCTTGCAGCAAACAGGTCTGCTTTGATAGAGGGGCGGTTTCGCGAACGCGAACCGCCCTTTTCCATGCAAGGCGTACCTATGACCTCATCCGCATTGAGTCCTTCCGTCGCTGTCCCCGCCACTGTGGACGTCGACGCCGATCCGTATCGCGCATTCACTGCGGCACAGGCAGGCGAACGCGGCAATGCGGCGCCCGTTTCCAGCCCAAGGTGCAAGCCTCGCCCACATCGGGGAACGCGCCCGTCGCCGTCGCCGTCGCCGTCATCGTTACCTTCGCCACGGTCGCGGTCAACGCCGGCCGGCATGCAGATCGCGAATCGCGGTCCGTCTGTGCCGGCCCATCCGGCGATTTCGCCAATCGCAGTGAACCCGCTACAGCGTCGACCCGGCGACCGATCCGCAACCGCCGCCGAATTGACATCGCTGCTCTCGCGCTACGACACGGACAAGGATGGACTCGCGATCAGCTCGGGCAACGACGCGGTCAATGCCGAACTGAGTGCGCGGCTCGCGGATGTATCGATGGCGGGCTACCCCGATGACGCACGCCGCTTCGAACAGGACAGGCAACGCGATCTGGGTATGCTCGCGCAACTGCCGGCCGATACCGCGGCCGCATACCGCAACGATATCGGCGTCAATGCCGACAACGTCGGATCGACGCCGAATACATGGTTGCGCGGACTCTATGAGCACGACGCAAAGCTGCTGCGCGATCAGCTCGAAAACGAGTATCGCGAAGCCGGGGCGGACCCGCTCAAGCGACTGCAGGCGGTATTCAATGCACCGCACGGCGGCGACATGCTCACCGCCCCGGACGAACAGCAGACCCTCGCGAACCTGCGCGAGCTGCGCAAAGCATTCGGCAACGCGCGCACAACGACGGACCGCGAGAAGGTCTTCTCGCGCGCGAGCCAGATCAGGCAGTCGCTTCAGGAAAGAATCACCGACATCACGCTCGGCAAGATCGCTGAACAGAAGCGGACCGAGGCGGCCAATGAAAAGGACGTGATGCAGGCGTTCGAGGAAGCCGCCACCATGACCGGCCCCGGCGCCACGCCCGGCGCCCGGCTCGCGTATCTCGCAGACCGGATCGGCGCGGACGGCGGCCATGCGCGCGCGTTCACCGAACTTCGCGGCGTCACGCCCGAGCGGCTGCAACAACTCAAGGAAACCGATAACGAGCGGTTCGAACAGCTGAGCGCGCTCAAACCCGAACGGCTTCAACAACTGACGCAATGGGAAAACGATCTCGCCGGGCAGGACCGCGACGCCGCCCGGCGCTTGCCGGAAGTCAGGCTGGACCCGCCGCGATACCTGTCCGATGTCCGTTGGTATGGGCCGGCGCCGGGGCCGGACTATGGCGAGCAACTGCGCGCGCTCTACACGAGCGCGCGCGACAGTATCAATGCCGCGAACAAGCGCATCGACATCGCGCATGAACCGCCTTCGTCGCCGATCCGGCAACGCTACCTCAGCAAGCGCCAGTCTGCCGGATGACCGGATCGGCTCGCACATCGGCTCGCACATCGGCTCGCACATCGGCTCGCACATCGGCTCGAATATCGGCGGCGCATCGGGTCGTCGCACACCGGGTGTCCGGACTCACGGCTTGCCTTGATAACGTGCAGTGCAGATGGCGGACGTGGCGCGTATCCGCGTCCGCCATGACAGGGCATGGCTGAATGCGCGTCAGGCCGCCTGCGCAACCGCGTTGACGAGTCCGCGCAACACGGTTTCGAGTTCGGTTTCCCCTTTGAGCACCTGCGCCGGATCCTGCTCGAAATCGATCCATCCTTCGTTGAAGCCGTCGAGCATCTGCATCCGCGGCAGCGGGTGCTTCATCCCCTGAGCCGTGAACAGATCGTTCCACGTCGCGCGCGGCACGATCTGCGCTTGCACGTCGCGGCCGAGCACCGCGCCGAACGCGGCGGCCATATCGAGCGGCGAGATGCGCCGCGGGCCTTCGAGCTCGACCACGCGTTTGCCGTGCCATTGCTGCTGCAACAACGTCGCGGCGACGCGCCCGATGTCCGCGGTCGCGACCATCGGCACGGGCCGCTCGAGCGGTTGCAGAAAACTCGCGACGATGCCGTCGTCGCGGGCCGACGCGACATCCCATGCGGCGTTTTCCATAAACCACGCGGGCCGCAGGATGGTGAGCGGCATCGGCAGATCGTCGAGCGCCGCTTCCATCAGCGTGCGCTGCGACAGCAGATTCGAACGTTGCGCCTGCGCGCCGACCGTCGACAGCAGCACGACCCTGGCGGGCCGCGCCTGTTCGAGCGCGCGCTTTACCGCGTCGATCACCACGCGTGCCTCGGGAAAGCCCGGCGCCGGATCGAACTCGGACGGCGGCAGAATGAACACGCCTTGCGCGCCGCTAAACGCGGCGGCAAGCGCGGACGCGTCGCTCATATCGGCATGCGCGATCTCGCAGCCGAGGGTCGCCCATGCGCGGCCCTTTTCGACATCGCGCACGATCGCGCGCACGGATTGGCCGCCGGCCAGCAGCGCGCGGGCAAGCACGCCGCCGACCTTGCCGGTAATACCGGTGATTGCATACATGACAGCCTCCATCAGATAACCGTTGAATGTGGCGCTTATCTTACGAGGCACGCCACGCCGGCGAAACCGACGCGGTGTCATTTGATTCGTGACTTCGAATCACCAGTGCTGGCGGAAAGAGAACGTGTCGCTGCGCGGGGCCGCGCGGTGCGGCGTTCTCAAAGGTCCATCGCGCGTTCGAGTTGTTCGCGCAAAGCCGGTGTGCACACGATCACACGATTGCCGTGCTGCAGGCATTCCGGCGTGAGGAAATCGCTGGCCCAGCCGCCCGCTTCTTCGACGAGCAGCACGGCCGCGGCGGCGTCCCACGCATTGATGTGCAGTTCGCAATATGCGTCCTGCCGGCCCATCGCGACGTTCGCGATACCGAGCGCACCCGAACCGCGCCGCTTCACGCCCGCGCCGAGCGCATGCAGGCGCGCATGCACGGCCGCGTAGCCTTCGAACGGCACGCGCGACGACCAGCCCAGCTCGACCACCGCCTCGCGGATATCGGTAATCGGGCTGACCTTGAGCGACGCGCCGTTGAGCGTCGCGCCGCCGCCGCGTTGCGCAGCGAACAGTTCGTCGTGCATCGGGTCGTACAGCACGCCGACTTCAGTGCGTCCATCGCGCACGAACGCGATCGACACGCAAAAGTACGGCACGCCGCGCGCGAAATCCGCGGTGCCGTCGATCGGATCGACGATCCACACGTCGCGGCCGAATGAGCCGCCGCCCTCCTCGCCGAAAAAGTCGTCGTCGGGAAACGACTCGGCGAGGCGCGCCGCGATCAGCCGTTCGACCTCCGCGTCGGTCTCGGTCAGATAGTCCTGCGGCCCTTTGAATTTCAGCGTCAGCGCGTCGCCGCGCTGCTCGAACCGCAGACGGATCAGACGGCCGGCCTCGCGCGCGATCGCACACGCCGCCAGGTAGCGATGGGTCAACTGCACATCCACGTCGGTCATGCTTTCCTCACATCGAACGAGCGCGGCTAGCAGCCGCGCGGGGTGATGAGCCGGCGCTTGCGCGTGAGTCGCGTGGGCGCCGGCGTCGATACTGGTATCGCAACGTCACTTATCCGTGCATACGCCAAGGCCTGCCTCGGCGCACGGATCGCGGCGCTGCCGCTTCGCGCTATCTTCTCGCGCGAGGCTGCGCGAGGCCGCGCGGTTCGCCTGGCGCGACGCGCTTACAGCGATTCGGCGAGCATGCGCCGATAGTCGTCGGCGCATGCTTCGCGCGGATTGGTCTTGTGGCAATGATCGGCGAGCGCGCCGGCAATTACCTTGTCGAACACGCTCGCGTCGACGCCCATTTGCGCGAGGCCGGTCGGCAGACGCAGACGCGCGGTCATATCGTAGACGGCCTGCGCGAGATCCGCATCGTCCGGCAGATGCATCGCGCGGCGCATGCGCGCAAAGCGATGGTTTGCGACCACGCTGGCCGCGCTTTCGTTAAAGCGCAACACCGCCGGCAGCACGACCGCGTTC
The DNA here is from genome assembly GCF_902859875.1 of Paraburkholderia solisilvae. Lineage (GTDB taxonomy): Bacteria > Pseudomonadota > Gammaproteobacteria > Burkholderiales > Burkholderiaceae > Paraburkholderia > Paraburkholderia solisilvae. The sequence goes on from NZ_CADIKF010000003.1 coordinate 100,800, forward strand.
AGCGTGCCGTGATGCAGCGACGTGCGCCCGCCGACCGGCACGCCGCCCAGCGGATGCGACAGCGAATGCACGCAGCCGAGGCCTTTCTGGAACGCCAGCGCGCCTTGCATCGACGCGCTCATCATCTGCAGGCGCGCGTCGCGGTCGTTGCCGTCCGCGCTCGCGCGTTCGATATGCGCCCACGCGCGCTCCAGCCCGTCGAGCGCGATGCCGTCCGCCGGCGGATTGAAGGCCGGCGAGAGGAACGTCTCGATGCAATGCGCGATCGCGTCCATGCCGGTCGCCGCGGTCAGCGTTGGCGGCAGGCCGAGCGTGAGGCTGGGGTCGCAGAGCGCCGCCTTCGGCAGCAGATGCCAGGAATGGAAGCCGAGCTTGCGGCCATCGGCGAGAATCACGATCGCGCCGCGCGCGACCTCGCTGCCGGTGCCGGCGGTGGTCGGGATCGCGATCAGCGGCGCGCACGCGGCGGTGATTTTGTCGCTGCCGCCTTCGATCGTCGCGTACTGCGTGAGCGGCCCCGGATGCGCGACCGCGATCGCGACGCCCTTCGCGAGGTCGATCGACGAGCCGCCGCCCACTGCGATCAGACCATCGCAGCCGGCATCGCGATAACGTGCGGCCGCGGCGAGCACCATCGCTTCGGTTGGGTTCGACGGGGTGTCGTCGAACATCGGGGCACCGCGTAGCGTCGCCGGATCAGGTAGCGCCGCCGCACCCGGTCGCTGCGCCGCCTCGAGCACGCGCTCGACGAGTCCCGCCGCGACGACGCCCTTGTCGGTCACGATAAGCGGCCGCGTGATGCCGGCGCGCGTGCATTCGGCCGGCACCTGCGCGAGCGCGTCGTAGCCGAGATGAATGTGGGTCAGATAGTAGATGTAGGCCATGCCGGTTGCGCTCCTCGATGTTGCTTCTGATAGTAGGCAGTGCCCCGCCGGACCTGGCGGGGCACTGAAAACATCCTGCAGACATCCGGACAGATGCGCCGCCCGCGCACGCGTTGCACGCGCTCGGGCTGGCTCAGCGCGCAGCGCCCGACAACAGTCTACTGCCCCGGGCGCTCGACGAACTCGAACGGCAGTCCGCGCCGGCGCATCCATTCGCCGAGCGCCTGGCCGGTGCCCGCGCGCCACGGCCGCAGCTTCGCCGGCTCGACGAGCCGGTACTCGAGCAACTCCGGCGACAGTTCGATCGTGCCATGCGCGCGCACGTGGTACGCGATGATCAGCTCGTTTTTGCGGATAAATTCGTAGACGCCGACCAGATCGACCGAATCGGCGATCAACGATGTTTCTTCTTTCACCTCACGCGCAATGCCCTGTTCCGGCGTCTCGCCGTTTTCGAGGAAGCCGGTGATCAGCGCGAACATACCTTCCTGCCATGCGGCGTTGCGCGCGAGCAGTATCCGCCCTTCATATTCGACGATCGCGGCGACCACCGGCAATGGATTGTTCCAGTGCACGTAACCGCAGCCGTCGGCCGGACAGCTCTGACGGATGCGGCCGCCTTCGTGAGCGGGATCGATGCGCTCGGTGAGCGGCGTTGCACAGCGTGGGCAGAAACGGTAGTCGGTCATGGTGAGGCAAGATCGGGGTCGGGTTTGGTGTGGGCTGCGTGAGTATGGCGTTGTGCTGGGGCGTGCTGTCTCGTGCTGTCTCGTGCTGTGCTGCGTCGGGCTGTCTCGTGCTGTCTACCGCGTCGCGCCAGGATGTGATGGTTGCGCTGCGGCGTACTGCGTTGCGCTGCGTCTTGCTGCGGCGTGCTGCGGCGTGCTGCGGCGCGGGTGTCGTACTGCGTCGCACGGCGTTGTGCCGCATCGCGCCAACCTCTCGCGCGAGGTCGCGCGATGCTGCGCGGTTGGCCTCGCGCGGCGCGCCGCGTGCGCGAACGCATATCGAGCGCGCCATGCGTGTCACGCGGCGCACAACTGCCGCACGTCGGCGGCGAAGCGCTCGACCGTTTCCGGCTGCGTGTCCCATGCGCACATCAGCCGGCAGCCGCCCGCGCCGATGAACTCGTAGAACTTCCAGCCGCGCGTGCGCATCGCCTTTGCCACCTGCGCGGGCAACTGCGCGAACACCGCGTTCGATTGCGACGGGAACAGGATGCTCACGCCCGGAATCGCGGCAAGCCGCGTTTCCATCAGACGCGCCATCGCATTCGCGTGACGCGCGTTGCGAAGCCACACGTCGTGATCGAGCAGGCCGAGCCACGGCGCTGAGATAAAGCGCATTTTCGATGCGAGCTGGCCGGCCTGCTTCAACCGATACGCAAAATCTTCCGCGAGCGCGCGGTCGAAGAACACCACCGCCTCGCCGACCGGCAAACCGTTCTTGGTGCCGCCGAAGCACAGCACGTCGACGCCCGCGCGCCACGTGATGTCGGACGGGTGCACGTCGAGCGCGGCGACCGCGTTCGCAAAGCGCGCGCCGTCCATATGCACTTTCAGATGGCGGCGCTTCGCGATGGCCGCGATCGCCCGCACTTCCTCGACGCTGTACACGGTGCCGACTTCCGTCGACTGCGTGAGCGTGACGACCTTCGGCTTCGGATAGTGGATATCCGCGCGGCGCGTGACGACCGCTTCGATGGCATCGGGTGTGAGCTTGCCGTTCGCGCCCGGCGCGGTCAGCAGCTTCGAGCCGTTCGAGAAGAACTCGGGGCCGCCGCATTCGTCGGTTTCGATATGCGCGAGCTCGTGGCAGATCACCGAGTGATACGACTGACACAGCGACGCGAGCGCAAGCGAGTTCGCGGCCGTGCCGTTGAACACGAAGAACACTTCACAGTCGGTCTGGAACAGCTCGCGCAGACGGTCGCACACGCGTTGCGTCCAGGAATCGTCGCCGTAGGCGGGCTCGTGGCCGCTACCGTTGGCGGTGATCAGCGCTTCGAGCGCCTCCGGGCAGATGCCCGCGTAGTTGTCCGACGCGAAATGTTGGTGCATGGCTGCGGGGCGCGCGGCACGATCCGCGCGGCGGCGAGTGGGGAAGCCGACATTTTAGTGCGCGGATGGGGATCTGTTTGAGGCGGGAAGTGATGCGGCGCGACGGGGGATGATGGGTGGCGGGCCGAGACACAGCGCGACAGCGCCCGCTACTTGCGCCTGAGCAGCGCGACCGCGATGAGACCCAGCGCGCCCGCCAGCAACGCGCCCGCTGCGAGCCACAACGCCAGCGTGAACGAGCCCGTGCGCGCGGCAATCGGCGCGGCGACCAGCGGTCCGACAATCTGCCCGAGCCCGTATGCGGCCGTCGCGTACCCCATCAGGCCCGCTGCATGGTCGCCGTGCAGACGGCGCGCCTCACGCATCGCGAACAGCGTGATCGCGGTAAACGGCAGGCCGATCAGCACGCTCCCCAGCGCGAATCCGCCCGCGCTCGGCCAGATGATCCCGGAGGCGATACCCAGCGCCTGCAACACGTAGCAGCCAGCGAGCAGCGACCGGTTGTCCCAGTCCGCGGGCAGCCGCGCGCCGGCAAGCGCGCCCGCCATCAGCGCGACACCGAACATCGGCCAGAACAGATCGGGCCACACCGAGCCCGGCAGCGCGGCCCGCGCGATCACCGGCAGGAAGGTCGCGGTGATGATGTAGCCAAAGCCCGGTACGCCGTAAAGCACGATGAGCCATGCGGCGTCGGCCCGGTGCGCGCGGCGCTCGATCGTCGCGGCGACGCTCGCCTGCTGCGCGCTCGCGCGCGTCCCGGCACCATGCGCCGCGTCGGCCCGCAGACGCGGCGGCATAGCGTCACGGCGAAATGGCTCGGTAGCGGACGAGGCGGCGCGCTTCAGAGCTGGGCCGCCGCGCGTCACGGCCGCGGCCGCGGCCGCCGCCTGTCGGCGCGACACGTCGGAAGCGCGGGCGGACTGATGGGAAACAAAGACGCGCCACACGATCGCAGTCAACCCCGCCGACACGACACCGAAGCCGACCCAGCCCGCCGTCGCACCGTATCCGCCCGCGGCGCTCACGAACAACCCGGTTGCGACGATGCCGAGCCCCGGACCCGTATAAATCAGGCCGCCCCACGCGCTTTCGCCGAGTTCAGCCAGGCGGCGCAGCCCCCATTGCGACGCGAACACGAAGGTCCATGCGCTCGCGATGCCCGCCACGAAGCGCACGACGGCCCACAGCCACACGCCATCGAGCACCCCCATTGCGAGCACCAGCAGCACGGTGGCGGCCAGTCCGCAGCGCACGACGCGCGCCGCATCGACACGCACGGCGGCGCAACTCAACGCACCGACGAAATACCCCGCGTAATTCGCAGACGCAAGCCAACCGCCCTGCCGGATATCGAGCGCGCCGCTTTTCAGCATCAGCGGCAACAGCGGCGTGAATGCGAAGCGCCCGACGCCAAGCGCAACCGCGAGCGCAATCATGCACGCCAGCGCCACGCGACGAGCCGCGGCGGTGGGTTCGACGCGCGAGTCGATCGTCGCGGCGCAACTCAGATCGTTCATGGGACGGGGCGGGGCCGGGGCGGCCGCATCAAGGGAAACGGGTAGTCAATACTAAGCCGGCTTTCTTATTTCAAAAAATGAATTATATTGAACGGAATCATCACCCGGAGAGAACGCCGGGATGAATCTGGAGAAATCATGGATCTCGCCGCATTGACGATCTTTCGCGCCGTGGTGCGCGAAAACGGCGTGACGCGCGCCGCCGCGAAGCTGCACCGCGTGCAGTCGAACGTGACCACGCGCATCAAGCAGCTGGAAGAGCAGCTTGGCACCGACCTTTTTATCCGCGACGGGCGCCGGCTCGTGCTGACGCCCGCCGGCGAAACGCTGCTGCCGTATGCGGAGCGCCTGCTCGCGCTCGCCGACGAAGCACGCCACGCGGTCCGCGAAAACCGTCCTAGCGGGCGGTTGCGCCTCGGCACGATGGAAAGCGTCGCCGCCACGCGAATGCCGGCCCTGCTCGCGCGATATCACCAGACGTGGCCCGATGTGTCGCTCGAGCTGGAAACCGGCACCACCGGAAAACTGATCGAACGGGTGCGCGAATTCGAGGTGGATGCGGCGCTGGTCGCGACGCCGCTCGACATCGCGGCCTCCCTCGGCGAGCAGTTCGACACCGTGCCGGTGTTTCGCGAGGAACTCGTGATGCTGACCCCGCGCAATCATCCGCCGATCCGGCAGGCGCGCGACATCGCGCTATCGACGCTGATCGCGTTCGAACGCGGCTGCGCATATCGCACGTATGTCGAAAAGTGGTACCACGAGCACGGGATGCAGCCGTCGCGTGTGCTCGAATTGGGCTCGTATCACGCCATCGTCGCGTGCGTCGCGGCGGGGGCGGGCGTCGCGGTCGCGCCGCGTTCGGTGCTGGAATTGCGGCCGGAAGCGGACAACATCACGGTGCATTCGCTCGGCGAACTCGGTTCGATCGAAACCTTGCTGGTGTGGCGGCGCGGACACTTTTCGTCGGCGCTCAATGCGCTGCGGGAAATGCTGCTCGAGCAGAGCAACCTGGCGCCAGTGGGTGCCGCGGCGCAAGCAGATTTGGCGGCGCGCAGCGAAGACGGAGCGTTGGAGCCGGCGTAGTTTCAATTGCGGGCCGGGCGGTGCCTGTTTATCACATCCCCGCCCGCTCGCCCGCTTCACAACTGCGCTTCGACCCAACCCTTCACGCCCGCGAGCGCCGCCGGCAAGTTGGCCGGTTCGGTGCCGCCTGCCTGAGCCATGTCCGGGCGGCCGCCGCCCGTGCCGCCGACCTGTTGCGCGACGAAGTTGACGAGTTCGCCCGCCTTCACTTTCTTGCTCGCCTCCGACGTCACGCCCGCGATCAGACTGACCTTGCCGCCGTCGACCGACGCAAGCACGATTGCCGCGCTCTTCAGCTTGTCCTTCAGCTTGTCGACTGTTTCGCGCAGCGTCTTCACGTCCGCGCCGTCGAGCGTGGCCGCGAGCACATGCACGCCGGACACTTCGATCGCCTGGCCAACCAGTTCATCGCCCTGGCTCGACGCGAGCTTCGACTTCAGCGCGCCCAGTTCCTTCTCGAGCGACTTCACCTGGTCCTGCACCTGCGCGATACGCTGCGTGAGCTCCGACGGCTGCGCCTTCAATGCCGCCGCAGCCGCATTGATGCGCGCGTCGAGTTCCTGCACATAGCGCACCGCGTTGTCGCCGGTAATCGCCTCGACCCGGCGAATGCCCGCGGCGACGCCGCCTTCCATCACGATCTTGAAGAAGCCGATATCGCCAGTGCGCTGCACGTGCGTGCCGCCGCACAGCTCGCGCGAAAAACCGAGATCGAGCACGCGCACTTCGTCGCCGTATTTCTCGCCGAACAGTGCCATCGCGCCACCCTTCACCGCTTCGTCGAACGGCATCACGCGCACGATGCCCGGCGCGTTGGCGAGCACTTCCGCATTGACGATCGCTTCGACGCGCCGAATCTCGTCGTCCGTCATCGGTGCGTTGTGCGCGAAGTCGAAGCGCGTCTTGTCCGCGTCGACAAGCGAGCCCTTCTGTTGCACGTGGGTGCCGAGCACTTCGCGCAGCGCCTTGTGCATCAGGTGCGTGGCCGAGTGATTGCGCGCCGTGCGCGCGCGGCGGAACGCATCGATCTGCGCCTTCACGACGTCGCCGATCTTCAGCGTGCCCTGCTCGAGCTCGCCGTGATGGCCGATCACGTCCGCCTGAACCTTCTGCGTGTCGGCGACCGCGAAGCGCACGCTTGCGTTCGCGAGCACGCCCTGGTCGCCGATCTGGCCGCCCGACTCCGCGTAGAACGGCGTGTGATCGAGCACGACCACCGCCTGCTGGCCCTTCACGACCTGATTGACCGACGCGCCGTCCACATACAGCGCGGTGACCTTCGCATCGTCGAAGACGATTTCCTCGTAACCGTGGAAGGTGGTCTTCGCGCCCGAATACTCGAGGCCCTGTGCCGCCCTGAACTTGCCGGCCGCACGCGCCTGCTCGCGCTGGCGCGCCATCGCTTCGTCGAACGCCGGTTCGTCGACCGTGACGCCACGCTCGCGGCACACGTCCGCGGTCAGATCGAGCGGGAAGCCATAGGTGTCGTGCAGCTTGAACGCGAGTTCGCCGTCGAGCGTCTTGCCGCCCTTCGAATCGAGATCGGCCAGCGCGCCTTCAAGAATGGACATGCCGTGTTCGATGGTCTCGAAGAAGCGCTCTTCTTCCTGGCGCAGCACGTCGGTAACGCGCGCTTCGGCTTCCTTCAGTTCCGGATAGGCGCCGCCCATCTGCGCGACGAGGTCCGCCACCAGCTTGTGGAAGAACGCGTGCTTGCGGCCGAGCTTGTAGCCATGGCGGATCGCGCGGCGCACGATCCGGCGCAACACATAGCCGCGGCCTTCATTGCCGGGAATGACGCCGTCGACAATCAGAAACGAGCACGCGCGGATATGGTCGGCGATCACCTTCAGCGAGTTGTTCGCGAGGTCGGCCACGCCTGTCTCACGCGACGCGCCCGCGATCAGCGCCTGGAACAGGTCGATTTCGTAGTTGCTGTGCACGTGCTGCAGCACCGCGGCGATCCGCTCGAGGCCCATGCCGGTGTCCACGCACGGCTTGGGCAGCGGCGTGAGCGTGCCCTGCGCATCGCGGTTGAACTGCATGAACACGAGGTTCCAGATTTCGATATAGCGGTCGCCGTCTTCTTCTGGCGACCCCGGCGGGCCACCCCACACGTCCTGGCCGTGGTCGTAGAAGATTTCCGAGCACGGGCCGCACGGGCCGGTGTCGGCCATCTGCCAGAAGTTGTCCGATGCGTAGCGCGCGCCCTTGTTGTCGCCGATGCGAATGATGCGCCCGGTCGGCACGCCGACTTCGTTCGCCCAGATGCCGTACGCCTCGTCGTCTTCCTGGTAGACGGTGACCCACAGCTTGTCCTTCGGCAACTGGTAGACGGTGGTGAGCAGCTCCCACGCGTAGTGGATCGCGTCGCGCTTGAAATAGTCGCCGAACGAGAAGTTGCCGAGCATCTCGAAGAACGTATGGTGGCGCGCGGTGTAGCCGACGTTTTCGAGGTCGTTGTGCTTGCCGCCCGCGCGCACGCTGCGCTGCGCGGTGGTGGCCCGCGAGTACGGCCGCTTCTCGGCGCCGAGGAACACGTCCTTGAACTGCACCATGCCCGAGTTCGTGAAGAGCAGCGTCGGGTCGTTGCCCGGCACGAGGCTCGACGAACGGACGATTGTATGGCCCTTCGATTCGAAGAACTTGAGGAATTTCTCGCGGATTTCGGCGGCTTTCATAACGTGCTGGGGACGGTTCCGGGCATGATTCCGACACGTTGTGCGCGCGTTGTGCAACCGCATGCCGGTGTCGTGAATCGGGGGTTTCCTGAACCGCCGATTATACGGGATCGGCGCCTGCGCGCGGCGGCGCGGCGCCGCCTGCACACAGTGCTGGCCGATCGGCCAGGGCTCGCGACCGCGAACCCGCCGGAAAAGGCCTGCGGCAACGCGCCCCGGCGCCGCTTGTCGGGCGGAAGCGGGGGCCGAAGCGGGAGGGGGCCGAAGCGCGGATGCAGGCGGCGCGCGACGCGATGCCGGTCGTCATGCCTATGCCGTTTGGCCGAATAGGCTGGCCAGTCCCGATCGCTTAAGATGCGCAAGGTCACTTCAATCCGTTGCGATCGCTGTCGCGCTCGCTTGAGCGCCGCTTGCATATCGAGGAGACATCAACCGAACATGGGCGCACTCAGTCATATCCGCGTGCTGGATCTCAGCCGCGTGCTCGCCGGTCCGTGGTGTGCGCAAACGCTCGCCGATTTCGGCGCCGACGTGATCAAGATCGAACGGCCGGGCGCCGGCGACGACACGCGCCACTGGGGCCCGCCGTACCTGAAGACGCCAGACGGCGCCGATACGCGCGAAGCGGCGTATTACCTCGCGGCGAACCGCAACAAGCGTTCGGTCACGGTCGACATCGCGACAGCCGAAGGCCAGCGCATCGTGCGCGAGCTCGCCGCGAAGAGCGACGTCGTGCTCGAGAACTACAAGGTCGGGCAGTTGAAACGCTACGGGCTCGACTACGAGTCGCTGCGCGCGATCAAACCGGACCTGATCTACTGCTCGGTCACGGGCTTCGGTCAGACCGGCCCGTACGCGCAGCGCGCGGGCTACGACTTCATCGTGCAAGGCCTCGGCGGTTTCATGAGCATCACCGGAGAGCGCGACGGCGTGCCGGGCGGCGGCCCGCAGAAGGCCGGCGTCGCGATCGCCGACCTGATGACGGGCATGTATGCGAGCGTCGCCGTGCTGACCGCGCTTGCGCATCGCGACCGTACCGGCGTCGGCCAGTACATCGACATGGCGCTGCTCGACGTGCAGGTCGCGATGCTCGCCAACATGAATTCGAATTTTCTTGCGAGCGGCACGCCACCCGCGCGATGGGGCAATGCGCATCAGAACATCGTCCCGTACCAGACGTTTCAGACGAGCGACGGCTGGATCATCGTCGCAGTCGGCAACGACGGACAGTTCCGCAAGTTCGTCGAAGCGGGCGGCCGTGCGGCGCTCGCGGACGATGCGCGCTTTGCGACCAATCCCGAGCGCGTGCGCAACCGCGAAGTGCTGGTGCCGCTGCTGGCCGACATGGTCCGCGCGCGCAGCAAGCGCGAATGGATCGATGCGCTCGAAGCGGCGCAGGTGCCGTGCGGGCCGATCAACGACCTGCGCGAAGTGTTCGAGAACGAGCAGGTCGTCGCGCGCGGCATGCAGGTCGACCTGCCGCATCCGTGCGGCGGCGCCGTGAAGCTGGTGCGCAACCCCATCCGCATGACGGAAACGCCGCCGCAGGCCGCCGCCCATCCGCCGACGCTGGGCGAGCATACCGACGCGGTGCTGCAAAGCGTGCTTGGCTATAGCGACGCGCAGATCGCGGCGCTGCGTGGGCAAAAGGTGATCTGACGCGGCAAGCGATCTGCCTCAAGCGCGCCTCAGTTCGTCTCAGCGCGCCTCTGTTCGCCTCAGTTCGTCTCAAGCGAGCGATGTGAGCCAGCCAAGTCCGTCCTGCCAGTCGGCGAGGCCGCTATCCGCGTTGATATGTCCGCGCGCGCCGATGCTGATCCAGCGGCCGCCCCATGCGGCCGCGCACGCCTGCGAAAACGACACGCTGCCGTACGGATCGTCGGTGCTGGAAACGACGATTGTCGGGAACGGCAAGCGTTTGTGCGGAACCGGCGCAAAACCGCTTGCCGTGGCTGGAAAGGCACGGCCGGCCGGATCCGGCACCGCAACGAGCAGCGCGCCGGCCACCTTGTCGCGCTGCGAGGGTGTTGCGTAGCTGCTTGCCCACCACGCGAGCGTCAGACAGCCCAGGCTGTGCGCGGCGAACACGACCGGCGCACCGTCCGCAGGCACCGCGGCCACCGCCGCATCGAGCGTGCGGCACCAGTCCTCGCGCACCGGGTGCGCCCAGTCGGGCATACGCACCCGCGAAAACGACGCATGCGTGGCTTCCCAGCGCGTTTGCCAATGCCCCGGGCCGGAATCCAGATACCCGGGCAGCACCAGTACGTTCGGTTCTTTCTGGAACGCCATCACCTTTTTCTCGTCCTCGATCAACGTGTCGCAAACGCCCGCCTTGCCATCCGCGCTGTCACCGCTTCAACAAGCGGGCTTCATCGCCACGCTTGACCATGCTTCACAACCGGTGCGCGTCGTGCAACTGCCCGCCGCTATCGATACACGCGCGCCACACCGACGCCGCGCGGGTCGGCGGCCGGTTGCGGTGTCGTGCCGTCGATGCGGATCATTTGCACATCGCCATCGAAAGTCTGACCCTGGAGCGTATACCCCATCGATTTCAATTGCTGTGCGAGATCGCCGGTAATCGGGCGGTACGGCTCCCAGTCGATCACCTTCGGCGGCAACAGCTGATGATGAAACCGCATGGCGGCAAGCGCATCGGCCGGCGACATGTGGAAGTCGTACAGGTCGGTCATCACCTGGAAGATCGTCGTGAAGATTCGCGAGCCGCCCGGCGTGCCGATCACCAGTGCGACCTTGCCGTCCTTCAGCACGATGGTCGGCGTCATCGACGACACCGGTCGACGTCCCGGCGCGATCGTATTGCGATCGCCGGCATCCGCGCCGGGCTTCGCGACGAAGTCGTCCATCGCGTCGTTAAGCAGGAAACCGCCGCCGTCCACCACCACGCCGGAACCGAACGAGCCGTTCAGCGTGTAGGTGTTCGATACCGCGTTGCCCCACTTGTCGACCACCGAGAAATGCGTCGTCTGCGGTTTCTCTGGCGGCGGCGCGTCGCCGGAGGCTGGGGTGTTCGATGCTGTGCCGGATGGTTGAGCTGGCTGCGTCGGCTGATCCGCGCCAGGCTGACTCGCGCCGGGTTGACTCGCAGCGGCCTGCGCTGGGCTCGCCTGCCCGGTATTCGCCTGCGTGGCGCCGACAGGATTTGCGTTGGTTTGCACCGGGCGCGCAGGACCGGCGTTTGCCTCGCCGGCATTCGCCGGAACGGCCCTTAACTGGCCCACGCTTGTCTGGCCTGAACTTGCCTCGCCGACATTGCCCTGCACCGTGCCTGCTTGAGCCGTGTTCGCTGAGGCCGCACTCGCCGGCCCCACTCCAGCGGGGCCGGCATTCCCCTGCCTCGCGTTTGCCTGTGCTGCGTTTGCCTGGCCCGCGTTCGCCTGCCCTGCGTTCGCCGGACCCGCGTTCACCTGGCCCGCAGCCGTCGAACCCGGGATCGCCGCACCGGCGCCGCCTGCCTGACCCGCACGCCCCTGGTCTGCACCGGCCTGCGCGGCACTCGCCGAACTCGCACCCGCAGGCGCGGCATTCACCGGCGCTGCGGCTGCCTGATCCGACGCCGCCTGCGCCGCCCTTTCCTGTTCCGCCTTTTCCGCGGCGGCCTTTTCCGCGGCGGCCTTCTCAGCAGCCGCCTTCTCAGCAGCCGCCTTCTCAGCCGCAGCCTTCTCCTGCGCCACCTCCTGCTCCTGCAACTGCTTCACCTCGCCCGCCCGTTGCGCGAGGTACGCATCGTCGGTCAGCTTGCCGACCGGCACATTCGTCGCATCCGGGTCCGCCGCCGATTGCTGACGGTCCGCGAACACGCGGTCTTCGATCTGCGCGATCAGCCGGATATACGGCGCCGAGTTCAGATCGAGTCCCGCAAACACCGGCTTCAGGTCCGCTTTCATTTTCAGCAACTGGATCAACGCGATGCCGCCCGAACCCGGCGGCGGCGCGGTAACGACCCGGTAGCCATTCCAGTCCGCCACGAGCGGATCGCGCCAGCGCGCCTTGTACTGGCCAAGGTCGCCCTTCGAGATCATCCCGTGGCCGTACATCTGCTTTGCGATCAGGTCGGCCGTCTGCCCGTCGTAGAACTCGCGGCCGCCGTCGTCGGCAATGCGCCCGAGCGTCTGCGCAAGCTCCGGCTGCCGGAACGTCGCGCCGGCCTTCAGACCCGCGAAGTACGCACCGAAATTGGTCTTGCCGGCGAACTTCGCGGCCGCGTCGTCGCGACGCTTCTGCAGCGACGCGTCGACCGTGAAGCCGTCGGTCGCATAGTGAGTCGCCGGCGCGAGCACCTGCTTCCACTTGAGCTTGCCGAAGCGGCGCTGCACCTCCCACATTCCGGCGACCGTGCCCGGCACGCCGGCCGCGCGAAAGCCGATCGCGCTCATGTCCTTGATGACATTGCCCTTGTCGTCCAGATACATGTCGCGTGTCGAGCGCTGCGGCGCCTGCGCGCTGTAATCGAGAAAGTACGGCTTGCCGTCGATCTGCAGCGTCATGAAGCCGCCGCCGCCCAGATTGCCGGCATCCGGGCGGGTCACGGCGAGCGTGAACGCGATCGCCACCGCCGCGTCGACCGCGTTGCCGCCCTGCGCGAAAATCTGCTGCGCCGTGTCCGCGCCGTACTGGTCGGGCACCGCGACCGCCGCTGCATCGAGCACCGGCTTGTCTGTCGCCGTCTTCGCGTGGGCCGGTGCGGGTGCGGTGCCTGCCAGCACGACCGCGAGCGCGATAAGCGCGGCCGCATGAATCGTCTTGCGAGCGGACCGTTCGCCGGCCATTTTGATGTCGGCCCTATTGCCTGAAAGGGCGTGATGCGCAACGCGCGCATCGAGCGTCGAAAGAGGCATTCAGGGAACTCCGGAATAAATGAGCGCCGGCTGGCTGCCGGCAAAGCGAATGCGGCACATGTTGCACGCCGCGTCAGGAGACCGTTGCAATGACCGGTCCCGCCAGAATGCGAGATGCGCCGGACGACGCTGGCAGCGCTATGTGCGACGCTTGCGGCAACCGCGTCTGGGCCCTCGCCTGGGCCTCCGCTTGTGCCTCGCTTCGGGTCGCCGGCTTGCGCCATCGCGCTTGCACCACCGCTTGCACCACCGCTCGCCCCGCCGCTTGCACTGTGGTACTGCGGGCCACATTGGTTGCGCCACCGCCCGCGCCGCTACCACGCACAACGTCGTGCATGGCCGCACCGTGTTTGCGCCGTGCCATGCGCGATCTGTCAGGTCGCCTGCCGCCCGCGCAGCGCCGCTGACACAGCGAGTCGCGCGATACAGTCCGTGCGCCCCGATGCGCCCTCGAGCGTGCGCATTCGTCCACACGTTCGGTGCCTGTTTCGCCGCACGTTTCGGTGCCGATCTTACCGCTCAGCAAGTTCGCGCTACCGCATTCCGTGCGCGGGATCCGCGTACTGGCGCCCGCGCCTTTCGACGCCTGCCCTTTCGCCGCCCGCCTTACCGCTTCGCAACCCGCGACACGGGCGCATCGCACAAAACGACCCCATTGGCCTCGCGAAGCACCGGCGGCACGCGCGAAGCGCTGACACACCCCGGCGCGGCGAACAACGCATCGAAGATACTTCGCCGCCGGCGCATGCTACCGGCACCGGCGTGCGCGGCTCAAAGCGTTTTACGTCCTGTTACAGCGCCTTTCGAATGACCACATGCGGGCCATACGCGGGTCACATGCAGGCCGAACGCACGCCACACACGCCGCAAAAACCGCCGCCACGCCCACCCCCTGCGCTCCAACAGCCAAAGCCGCTGTACCTCACAACCCTGTCAGGTAGAATTGTCGGATTAGGGGGCGCAGCGCGTGCTCCCGTCACTTTCTTCCATTCGCATGAGTACAGAACGCAACCACGACGCGTCCGCCGCTGCCCCCGCAGCCAACTTCATCCGCAACATCATCGACGAAGACAACCGCTCCGGAAAGTGGGGCCAACGCGTGGAAACGCGCTTCCCGCCCGAGCCGAACGGCTATCTGCATATCGGTCACGCGAAGAGCATCTGTCTGAACTTCGGCATCGCGCGCAGCTACGGCGGCGTGTGCCATCTGCGCTTTGACGACACGAACCCGGAAAAGGAAAGTTTCGAGTACGTCGAATCGATCATCGACGCGGTGCAATGGCTCGGCTTCGAATGGAAAAAAGACAGCACCGAGCACCTCTACTACGCGAGCGACTATTACGACAAGCTGTATGCATTCGCCGAACTGCTGATCCAGCGCGGCAAAGCGTATGTCGATAGTCAATCGGCCGAAGAGATGCGCGTGAATCGCGGCTCCGCCACCGAGCCCGGCAAGCCGTCGCCGTATCGCGAGCGTTCCGTCGACGAAAACCTCGACCTGTTCCGTCGCATGAAAGCCGGCGAGTTCAAGGAAGGCGAGCACGTGCTGCGCGCGAAGATCGACATGGCGTCGCCGAACTTCAACATGCGCGACCCGGTGCTCTATCGCATCCGCTTCGCGCATCACTACCGCACCGGCGACACGTGGTGTGTGTATCCGATGTACGACTACACGCATTGCATCTCGGACGCGCTCGAAAACATCACGCATTCGCTGTGCACGCTCGAATTCGAAGATCACCGGCCGTTGTACGACTGGATTCTCGACGAGCTCGCCGCCGCCGGCGTCTTCACGCGGCCGCTGCCGCAGCAAATCGAGTTTTCGCGGCTCAATCTCACGTATGCGATCACCAGCAAGCGCAAGCTGCTGCAGCTCGTCACCGAGGGCCACGTCGACGGCTGGGACGATCCGCGCATGCCGACCATCGTCGGCTTGCGGCGGCGCGGCTTCACGCCGGAGTCGATCCAGTTGCTGTGCGATCGCATCGGCGTGACGAAGGTCGATTCGTGGATCGACATGAGCGTGTTCGAAGGCGCGCTGCGCGACGATCTCGATGAGAAAGCGCCGCGCGCGACCGCCGTGCTCGACCCGCTCAAGCTGATCATCGACAACTACCCGGAAGGCACGTCCGAAGCATGCAGCGCGCCGGTGCATCCGCATCATCCGGAGCGCGGCACGCGCACGTTCCCGTTCTCGCGCGAACTGTGGATCGAGCGCGAGGATTTCGCCGAGACGCCGCCGAAGGGCTACTTCCGGCTGTTCCCGGGCAACCGGGTGCGGCTGAAGTACGGCTATGTCGTCGAATGCACGGGTGCCGACAAGGACGAGCACGGCCATATCGTCGCGGTCCATTGCAACTACTTTCCGGATAGCCGCTCGGGCACCGAAGGCGCGAACAGCTACAAGGTGAAGGGCACGATTCACTGGCTGAGCGCCGCCGCCGCGTGTCCGGCCGAAGTGCGCCTGTACGACCGGCTCTTCAGGGAAGCCCAGCCCGACGCGGGCGGCCGCGACTTCCTCGAGGCGCTCAACCCGGATTCGAAACGAATCGCGCATGCGTATGTCGAATCGGGAGCACGCGACGCGGCGCCGGAGCAACGCTATCAGTTCGAGCGGCACGGCTACTTCGTGGCCGACCGTTACGACACGAAACCAGGCAAACCCGTATTCAATCGCATCGTCAGTCTGCGCGACAGTTGGGGCAAGCCGGCCTGACGGCCTCTTGCAGCGTCACCGGGTAGCAGCAAGCGCCGCGCGGCATGGCCGGGTATCGCATGTCGCGCGGGCAACGCGCACTGCAAAGCTCGCATGCCCGCGCGAGCGACAAGCACGCTGTTTGATTGCCACGGTCCTTTGAGGATGACGGTGGGGCCGGTGCACGTACCGCCCCGGGGGAGAACGATGATCGCTGCACGTCGAGTCTGCGGAACCGCACTGGCAGCCATGCTGGCGCCCGTCGTCATGTGTGCCGTCACGTATATGGCCGCCGCATCGCCGGCCCGCGCGGACGAACTGACCGGCACGCTGAAGAAAATTCGCGACGACGGCGTCGTCGTGCTCGGCGTACGCGAGGCATCGATTCCGTTTTCATACTGGGACGGCGGACGCACGGTCGGCTATTCGCAGACCATCGCGCTCGCGATTGTCGACGAAATCCGCAAGGCGCTCGGCCTGCCGCACCTGCGCGTGCGCGAAGTGACCATCACCTCGGCCAACCGTTTCCCGATGCTCGTCAACAATCAGATCGACTTCGAGTGCGGGTCGACCACGCATACGCACGAGCGCGAGAATGTCGCCGCGTTCTCCAATACGTTTTTTCAGTATGCGGTGCGGATGATCACGCGCAAGAACGCGGGCATCACCGATTTCCCCGATCTCGCCGGCAAAGCGGTCGTGACGACCGCGGGCACGTCCGACGAACGGCTGTTGCGGCAGTTGAACAGCGACAAGCAGCTGAACATGCGCATTGCGAGCGTCAAGGACCATGCGGACGCGTTCGCCGCGGTCAAATCGGACCGCGCGGTCGCGTTCGTGATGGACGAGCCGATCCTGTACGGCTTTCGCGCCACCGATGCGCATCCCGACGACTTCATCGTGACCGGCACGCCGCTCGGCCTCGAAAGCTATGCGTGCATGTTCCGCAAGGGCGACGCGCCGTTTCGCGATCTCGTCAACGGCGTGATCTCGCGAATGCAGACGTCGGGCGAAGCGGAGCGGCTCTACAACGTGTGGTTCACGCAACCGATTCCGCCGCACGGCATCAATCTGAATTACCCGCTGTCGCCGGAAATGCGCGCGCTATTTGCGCATCCGAACGACAAGGCGCTCGACTGATTGCACGGCTTGCCCCGCGCTCGGTCGAGCGCGAGCGAATGGACGCGGCGGCATAAGACATAAGTCGACGAACGACGGCGGACGGCGACGGCAAGCGGCGAGCGACGGCGCATAGCAGCGCATCGCGGCCCGCACGCGCACGCGTAGAGCGGCCGGAGCCCGCGCGCTTGCACGGCACCGCTCACAACGACCGGTGCAGTTCCGCGAGCGACAAAGTGGTCTGAAAGAGCCGCGTGAGACTGCGGCTCGCATAGCGTTCGACTTCATCGGGCCGGCACCAGCGGTACGCATCCATCTCGGGAATCATCACGCCGTCCGAGCGGCGCGGAAACAGCGATGTGCAGGTGCACGACGACAGGTCGAGTTCGCTCGCATGGGCTCGCGCCGCAAACAGATGCAGATCCTTGTCGCGCCGATACAGAAAGCGGCCGAGGTCGGTCAGCCGCTCGGCGCCGATCGCGAGCCCGGTTTCCTCGACCATTTCGCGCAATGCGGTGTCCGCCGGCGCCTCGCCCGGTTCGCCCTGCCCTTTCGGAATGTCCCAATGATCGGTGCCGGTCGCATGCGCGAGCAGCACCCGGCCGTCAGGGGTGAGCAGCACGACGCCGCACGAGACAATGCGCTCGTTCAATGCCGCTTCTGCAGAATCCAGCGGCCGCCGCCCTGGCGGCAGAAGCGCGGCGCCAGGCTCATCGACTGCCCTTTCCCGTTGAGCACGACGCGCACGGTGCGGCAGGTGTTCGCACCGTCTTTCGCGGTGTCTTCGATCGTCATTTGCGCATCGAGCTTGACGCCGTTGCCGGTGCCCGTGTTGGTCCACGTGGTGGTGTCGCCGTCCTGCTTCTTGTCGAGTGCATCGAACGCGGCGGCTTTCAGCGAATCGATGTCGCGCTGCTTCATATAGCTGATCGGCGTCTCGTTCAGAAAGCCGAGGTTCGCGGCCTGCGCGGCGAGCGAGCCTGCGGCCAGCAGCGCGCCGATCGTCAGGCGGGTGAGGTGAAGCACGGTCCGGTTTCGCATCGGCATTTTGTTCGATCTCCGTGGATGGTCAGTGGCGACCGGGGCTGAGCCTTCGGGTAAGCCCATCCGGGTCGGCCAATCTGGGGCAGCGCCCGTTCGGGTCAGCGCGTCGGCGTGGAACCCATTGAGGTTGACCCTATCAGGGCAACTCACGATCTGGACCTGAAAAGAATAGCACGCACACCGCACCGCCGATCTCACAAAGCTCAACGCACCGATGCGCGATGCGCCGCATTGCGCCGGCCGGCGCGCGCGCATCGTCGGCGAGCGGCGCTCGCGACGCGCGCCGTTCGATTTTAGGACGGGTCTCATGGGCGCGCCGCCGCGCCGTTCATAAGATGACGGACTCCTGCAGCGCGCATGCCGCGCTTGCTGCTTCACGCATCCGGCCATCATGGACTTCTCTTTCGCGCTGCGATTCTTCACGCTGATGCTGACGCTGATCTGCATCGCGCTGCTTCACGTGGCCATGCCGCTGGTGATACGCCGCGACGCGCAGCAGCATCCGCTCATGGCGAGCCTCACCGGTCGGCCGCGCGAACGGTGGCCCGCGATGCTGACCGGCGCCGGCGTCGCGCTGTTGCTGGTTTCTTTTGCATTGCTCGCCGCCGCCGGCTGCACATTATTCGCGCGGTAACGCGCAGCGACGCTCACCCGGCAACGCTCGATCAGCGGCCGCGCACCGCATCAATGCCCGGCATCCGGCCTGTAGCCGTCGGTCAGCGTATTCAGGAACGCCACGACATCCTTGATTTCCGCGTCGTCGAGCGCCGGCTTGTCGCCGGGCTTGCGGTCGAACGGCGGATCGGTATTCAGGTTGGTCCAGTACCGTTGCGGCAGATCGTCGAACTTGCGCACCTTGCCGCGTGTCACCGGATAGAACTTTTCCGGATGCGTATCGCGCTGCGCATAGAAGCGCACGACCTCGTCGAGCGAATGGTAGATCCCGTTGTGAAAGAAGGTCTTGCGTAACGCGACGTTGCGCAGCGTCGGCGTGCGGAAAATACCGCAGTACTCGTCGCGTCCCTTGAGATCGGTACGCTCGGGTCCGCAGGCGCCCAGATCGTGGAAATGCGGGTCGCGGTTCACCGCAAGCGCGCGATTGCGCGGCACGCCGATCGCGATCAGGCCGAAGTCGCTGAACTGCGGCGGCGCGCCGGAGCGCGTCCGCTCGCTCAGATGACAACTCGCGCAATTGCCCTTGCGCTCATCGTTGAACAGTTGCAGGCCGCGCAGTTCGGCGGCGGTCAGTTGCGCCTTGCCCGCCAGATACGCGTCGTACCTGCTCGAATACGGATAGAAGAGTTCAGGCGTCTGCTCGAACGTTTCGAGCGCTTGCAGCACCGCTTTGAACGTCGCGGCGTCGCTCTCGAAAACCTCGTTGCCGAACGCGTCGCGAAACGCATCCGCATACGGCGCCGCGCGCACCGCGCTCGCAACCTTGTGCGGCGTGCTGGCCATTTCGAACGACGAGAGCAGCGGAACGCGCGCCTGGTCCGAACCATGGTCGACGCGGCCGTCCCACGTCAGCCCGCCGGTCGGCCCCGCATCGACGCTCTCGTCGCCGTCGTCGTCCGAGTCGTGATAGTGCTCGCTGAAGGCCGGCACCGCCTGCAGATATTTGAGCGACGGCACCGCGCGCATCCCCTCGCGATGCATCCGGTTGCCGCCCAGTTGCACGGCCAGCGCGTTCGGCGGCCCGAACGCGTGATCCGGGCTGTGGCATGTCGCACAGGCGAGCTTGCCCGAACCCGACAGCGACTTGTCGAAGAACAACTGTTTGCCGACCGCGGTCATCTTGCGCACCGACGCGTAGACCTCGGCGCGTGATTTGCCGCCGTGCGCGACTGGTTGCATCGCCGCCGCCGGCGTGGCTGCGGACGTGTGTTGCGCGGCCACGTGCATGAGTTGCGGCGCGGGCTGTCGAGCGGCCAGCGCGGTCGGCACGGACTGCGCAGATGGCATGGCCAACCCCGCTTGCGCTGAAGCAGGCACGGCATCGCGAGGCTTATCGCACGCGGCAAGCAGCAGCGGCACGACGAGCATCGTCAGATGCGCCGCGCGCGCGATGCCGCAAGCGGCCGCTTTCTTCATTGTTCTTCCCGATCCGTGCCGCATGAGTTTGTAATCTTTTATTCAACTAACACCATTCAATCGTATTTCTACTACATGAATTCTTAATGACATATTGCCTACGCAAAAAGACATATCAAAAGCATTTCGTAATTTTCTACATCGTTCTGTCAAATTGCATTGCGACACTTTCGCTCGCCGGCGGTCCCCTTTTTCACACCACCCTGTCGGCCCTCAAACCAAGAGAGAGAAACGATGAACAAGAAATGGATCTGGGCGACGCCGGTCGCGATCGCCGCGGCACTGACCCTCTCCGGCTGCGGAGGCGACGACAACTCGACGCCGTCGACACCGTCGAATCTCAGCGCGGTGAAGAACGTTGTGGTCATCTACGCTGAGAATCGTAGTTTCGATAACCTTTACGGAAACTTTCCAGGTGCTAACGGGTTGCAGAACGTGACGGCTGCAAACGCCCAACAGCTCGACCGCGACGGGAGCGTGATGGCGACGCTGCCGCCCGTCTGGAACAACCTCACGCAAACGGGCGTGACACCGGTCATCACGCAGGCGATGACCGCCAGCCTGGCGAACGCGCCGTTCGCAATCGACGACGCGAACGGCTTCAACCTGCCGTTGTCCGCCGCGACGCGCGACCTCGTGCACCGCTTCTATCAGAACCAGATGCAGATCGACGGCGGCAAGAACGACAGGTTCGCCGCATGGGGCGATTCGGGCGCCCTCGTGATGGGTCACTACGCGCAGAACGCGAACACGCTGCCGCTGTGGAAGATCGCGCAGCAGTACACGCTTGCCGACAACTTCTTTATGGGCGCGTTCGGCGGGTCGTTCCTGAACCACCAGTGGCTGGTCTGCGCATGCACGCCGTTCTATCCGAATGCGAACACGAGCGCAGCGGCCAACAATATCTCGCAGGTCAATGCAGACGGCGTCACGCTGACGCTCGCCGGCGATTCGCCGACCTCGGCCATCACCGGTGTGCCGAAGTTCGCGAAGGATCTCGCGCTGACGCCCGACTTCTATGCGGTCAACACGATGCAGCCGCCGTATCAGCCGAGCACCAACAAGCCGGCTAGCGGCGGCGATCCGAATCTGGCCGATCCGGGCATCAACTCGACGCTGCCGCCGCAGACGCAGCAGCATATCGGCGACCTGCTGAACGCAGCGAATGTTTCGTGGGCGTGGTATGGCGGCGCGTGGGGTGCGGCGCTGTCGGCGGCGCAAAACGGTACGACCGGGGTGATCAGCGGCCCGAACCTGAGCTCGCCGAACTTCCAGACACACCACCAGCCGCTCAACTACTTCGCGGACCTCGCACCGGGCACGCAGAACCGCACGCAACACCTGCTCGACGGCGGTCTGAACGGCAGCGAGTTCATCAAGGCAATCGACGCGGGCACGCTGCCGCAAGTGGCGTTCTACAAGCCGCAGGGCAACCTGAACGAGCACGCGGGCTATACCGACGTCGCGCAGGGCGACCAGCATATCGCCGACGTGATCTCGCATCTGCAGAAGAGTCCGCAGTGGAACAACATGGTCGTGGTCGTCACCTACGACGAGAACGGCGGCTTCTGGGATCACGTCGCGCCGCCCAAGGGCGACCGCTGGGGCCCGGGCTCGCGCATCCCGGCACTGATCGTGTCGCCGTACGCGAAGAAGGGTTTCGTCGATCATACGCAGTACGACACGACGTCGATCCTGCGCTTCATCACGCATCGCTTCTCGCTGCCGAGCCTCGCGGGTCTGACGAGCCGCGATCAGGCGCTCGTCGCCGCCGGCGGCCAGCCGATGGGCGACCTGACCAACGCGCTCGACTTCACGCAGAAGTAAGCCGCGCCGGCTCCCGCCGAAGTCAGATCATGCAGTAGCGCATTGCAGGTGGGGGGCACCTCCGGCAAGCGCTTTTTCCGGGCAGCTTCGGCTGCCCTTTTTTGTTGGTTCGGCCCGCGCGCGAAGGTGTGAAGCGGTGCATTGCGACGCGTGCCGGCTCGTATGCGCATGCGCACACATCCGTCTACGATAGCCGGAACGATGACCCGCCGACTCGCAGAAAAGGAACTTGCCATGGCCGATTACCAATTCGTCAGCACTCCGCTGCTGGACATCGGATATCTCGAATGGAACCCGCACGGTGAACGCACCGCGGTGCTCATGCACGGCTGGCCCGATAGCGCGGAGAGCTGGTCCGAGGTCGCGCCCGTGCTCGCGGACGCCGGTTATCGCGTGCTGGCGCCTGCGCTGCGCGGCTTTGCGCCGACCCGCTTTCGCGACGCGTCGACGCCGCGCAGCGGGCAACTGGCCGCGCTCGGGCGCGATCTGCTCGAATTCCGCGACGCATTACGGCTCACGCAGCCGGCGCTGATCGGCCACGACTGGGGCGCACGCGCGGTGGCGAATGCGTGCGGGCTCGATGCGGCCGCCGCATCGCATCTCGTGATGCTGTCGGTCGGCTACGGCACGAACGATCCGTCGCAAACGCTATCGTTCCAGCAGGCGCGCAACTACTGGTACCACTGGTTCATGGCGACGCCGCGCGGCGAGGCCGCGGTCGAACACGAGCGGCGCGCCATTGCCCGCTTCATGTGGGACACGTGGTCGCCCGCCGGCTGGTATGACGAACCCGCGTTCGACGAAGCCTGCCGCGCATTCGACGGCCCGGACTGGGCGCAAGTGGTCGTGCATTCGTACCGTCACCGCTGGCGTTTCGTCGAGGGCGACCCCGCCTATGCGGCAGACGAAGCGCAACTGCACCCGGCGCCCGTGCTGGCCGTGCCGACGCTGGTGCTGCACGGCGGCGCCGACACGTGCAACCATCCGTCGACGTCGAGCGGCCGCGAGCGATTCTTCAGCGGCCGATACGAGCGCGTGGAGCTCGACGGCGTCGGCCACTTTCCGCAGCGCGAGGCGCCGCAAGCAGTCGCCTCCTGGATTCTGACGTTCCTGAACGCCTGAGCGCCGCGATCGCTCACGCCTGCATCAGTTTCTGATCGCGCACCCGCCAGAGACCTAGCGGATTGTCGTCGCGCAACGCCGGCGGCAGCAGGCTTGCCGGAATGCCCTGGTACGCAACGGGCCGCAGGAACCGGTCGATCGCCGAACTTCCGACCGATGTGAAGCGCGGGTCGGTCGTCGCGGGAAACGGGCCGCCGTGGATCTGCGCATCGCAGATCTCCACCACGTTCGAGAAGCTGTTGGCGACGATGCGTCCGGTCTTACGCTCGAATACCGGCATCAGCGTGCGGGCGAGATCGACGTCGGCATCCTCGAGATGCATGACGATGCTGAGCTGGCCGCGCAGATGCTTCGCCACTTCGACCATCTCGTCGAAGGACGCGCAACGGACCAGCAGCGCCATCGGGCCGAACACTTCTTCGGCGACGCGCGGGTCGGCGATCACCGCGCGGGCGTCCGTCTCGAAGAGCAGCGCCTCGCCGTCGAGCGGCCCCTGCGCTCGCAGGCCCCGGGCGATTTCAGCCACACCGGACACCTCGCGGGTGCGCCCGACCCCGCGCGCATAGTTGCCGTGAATGCCCGGGCTGAGCATGGTCTGCGCCGCGGCCGCCGCCAGTTTCTCGACCAGCGTCGCACGCAGCACATCGAAGCCCGCGCCTTCGATCGCAAGCACGATGCCGGGCTTCAGGCACATCTGGCCGACGCCCGCCACCATCTGCGCGACGAAGCCTGTCGCAAACACATCGGCGCGCACGGCCTGCGCCGCCGGCAACAGGAAATGCGGATTGACGCTCGACATCTCGGCAAACACGGGGATCGGCTCGGCACGCTGCTGTCCGCGACGGTAGATCGCCATCCCGCCCGCTTCCGAACCGGTAAATGCGATCGCCTTGATGTCGGGGTGATCGACGAGCGCTTCGCCCAGTTCGTGACTGGCACCGGTCACCAGCGAGAACACGCCTTCGGGTAAGCCCGATGCGGCAACCGCATCGCGAATCGCGCGGCCGACCAGTTCCGAGGTGCCTGGATGCGACGGATGCGCACGGCACACCACCGGCGCGCCGGCCGCGAGCGCCGACGCGGTGTCGCCGCCGGCCACCGAATAAAGGAGCGGAAAATTGCTCGCACCGAACACGCCGACCGGCCCCAGCGCGACCTTGTGCATGCGCATGTCGGGGCGCGCACCGCCCGCCCGGTCCGCGGCGGCGCTCACCAGCGTCGCGGTCCGCCACAGGCCGCGCCTCACGCCATCCGCGAACATCCGGATCTGAGCGGCCGTGCGTGACAGTTCACCCTCGAGTCGCGCACGTGTCAGCCCCGTCTCCAGCATGCAGCGTTCGACGATGTCGGGAGCACCGGCCTCGAGGTTCGCGGCAATCCGCTCGAGAAATTGCGCGCGGGCTTCGGGAGCGGTCCTGCTGTAGATATCGAATGCATCGGCAGCAAGACGCGCGGCCCGGTCCACTTCGTCGGCGCCGCCGCTGCCGAACGGCGGGTCGATTGTTTCTCCGGTGGCCGGATTGAACGCGCGTAGTTCGGCGCCGCCGCCGAACACCTCTGCCGCGCCGATCAGCATATGACCGGTCAGTCGCATCATGGACTCCTTGATCTGAAGAGAAAAACAGACTTACGTTCTGGATGGAGAGGGGTCGGCAACACGCACGACCACCTTGGCCTCGTTGCTGCCGCCTATCAGCGCAAGCAACGCGGCCGGTGCGTTTTCCAGCCCTTCGACGACCTGCTCGCGATAGCGCAACTCGTCCGAAGCGAGCAGCGGCGCGGCGAACGCGCGCCACTCACGAATCGCCTCGGAGCGATCGTGCACGATGAAACCCTGGATACGCAGCCGCTTCCTGAACGTTGCGCGCAGGTTGGGTCCGGGTGCCGGCTCTGCGTCGTCGTATTCGGCCACCATGCCGCACATCACCATGCGGCCGAAATCATTGAGCATCGGATACACCGCACGCTGCACGGCGCCGCCGACGCTCTCGAAGTAAACGTCGATGCCCTGCGGGCAGGCCTCGCGTAGCGCAGCGGGTAAATCGGCGACTGCTCGATGGTCGATGCACGCATCGGCGCCCAGCACCTCGCGCACGTAACGACCCTTCTCGACGCCGCCCGCAATGCCGACCACACGTGCCCCGGCCCGCTTCGCGAGCTGCACGACCACCGACCCGACCGCACCGGACGCGGCCGCCACCACGAGCGTTTCGCCCGGCTGCGGCTTGCCGATGTCGCGCAACCCGGCATACGCGGTCGCGCCCGGCATGCCGAGCACGCCCAGATAAGTCGAATACGGCACGCCGTCCGGCAACGCCGTGAGCGCCGCGCCCGGCGACACGATATGGCTCTGCCATCCGCGCGCACCGAGAACGATCTGGCCGGCGACGAATGGTGCATGCCGCGACGCGATCACTTCGCCAACGGTTTCGCCGATCATCGGCTCACCCAGCTTGACCGACGGCGCATACGACGGAACATCGTCCATCCGGCCGCGCATATACGGGTCGATGGAAAGCCATAGCGTGCGGGTCAGCACTTCGCCTTCGGCGAGCGCAGGAATGCCGTGTTCGACGACGGCGAAATCGTCGAGCGTCGCCGCGCCTTGCGGGCGGCTGTGCAGAATCACGGAGCGACGGATGGTGGTCATGGGCTTCCTTCGCAAAGACGGAGAGCCGAGCGCGGGAGCGTCACATACGCAAAAGGATCGCGCACAGTCCCTGCGCAAGGACTGTCGTCATGCTACCCACGGCGATTGAATTGGGCATCGCCTTTGCATGCAGGTCACTCGTGCATCCAGCGCATGATTGCGCCTACCGCCATTCGACGGCATCGCGGATGTCAGCTAGCCCAAGGAGGTATGGCGAACCGGTCGACCAGCCAGTCGCTGAACACACGCGTCTTGAGCGGCGTATAGCGCGAAGAAGGCCGCACCAGATGAATGCCGCCGCTGTGCTCGAACTCCCAGTCTGCGAGCACGCGGACCAGCCGCCCGCTCGCGAGCTCTTCCGCAATCAGCCAGCGCGCGCACACCGTGATGCCGATGCCTTCGGCCGCGGCCGCAACCAGACTCGTCGAATCGTCGGCAGTCAGCGGGCCATTGACGCGTACCGCGACCATCGCGTCGCCGCGGCGAAAATGCCAGTCAGGAAAGCCCTCGAGGCGCGGGTTGGGCAGACAGGCGTGCGCGGTCAGATCGTCCGGAGAAACGGGCGTGCCGTGACGTGCGAGATAGGCTGGAGAAGCGACCGCGATCCGGTCATTCGACGCCAGCCGGCGCGCGACCAGACGACTGTCCGCGAGATCGCCGAGGCGGACCGCGAGATCAAAGCGCTCGTGCACGAGGTCGACATAACGATCCGAGAATTCAGCTTCGATCGTCACCTGTGGCCACGCGGCGAGAAACGCCGGCAGCATCGGTCCGATCCAGCGCTGGCCGAAGGTGGCAGGCAACGCGATGCGCAACAGGCCCGACGCAACGTGGCTGCTTTGCGCAATCTCGGCTGACGCCTCGTCCATCATCGACAGCGCGGCACGCATGCGCCGGTAGAACGCCGTTCCCGCCTCGGTCGGCGCGAGGCGGCGCGTCGTACGCTCGATCAGACGCACACCGAGGCGGGCCTCCAGCGCGCTGACCCGGCGCGATACGATGGATGCATCGCGGCCGAGCATGGCGCTTGCCGCGGCGAAGCTTCCCGCGTCGAATGCCGCGAGAAAAGCCAGTACGTCATCCAGTTCAGCGCCGTCCATTTAGCGATCCTGATACGTTCGGCCCGTCACACCGCGTGAATGCCATATGCGGCGGATAGTCCAGACGAACTCGCGTGCGTTGGCTATTGAACCGCGCCCGGTATATGAGCTGATCGCTCGTCGCATAAGCTGCTAGTGCGTCGCCACCTGAACTGGACGTTCAAATCCGCAAGGTGGCGCCGGCCTTCATCAGTCGATATACGTGGCGTGATATCGCGGCCCGAAACCTGATTCGACGCGGTAACCTTGACGTGCTGATGCAGCAGGCGATATGCGGAAAGTATTGGCGCGGCAGGAGGGACTCGAACCCCCGCCCCTCGGCTTAGAAGGCCGATGCTCTATCCAGCTGAGCTACTGCCGCAATGAAAGAGCGGTGATGCTACACCAATGTACCGCTCATTTCATCTGTGACCGGAAGCGGCGCGAGGAATTCGCCGCTCCGTCGCTCGCCCGCAGATTGAGCCACGGGGCGAGCCGGCATTCTACCCGAGCGCCGGGCCGCGGCTGCGGTCGCGGCGTACCGCGGAGCACCGGGCGCGGCGGCTCACAGCACCGGCTGCGGATGCGTGATGAACCAGCCGAGACAAACGAGACCCGCGATCACGCAATACACACCGAACGACGCGAGCCGTCCGCGCCCTTCGAAATAGCGCATCAGAAAACGCACGCTCAGGTAAGCGGCGATCGCCGTCAGCACGCCGCCCAGCGCCGCATCCGCAAGCTGCTGCGGCGCGTGAAAGAGTTTCGGCACTTCGAGCAGGCCGGCCGCGAAGATGATCGGCGTGCCGAGCAGAAATGCGAATTCGGCGGACTTCTCCGCGGTAAGACCCGCCGCGTTGCCCGCGATCATCGTCAGGCCGCTGCGCGAAAAGCCCGGAATCAGCGCGCCGACCTGTGCGAGCCCGACGAAAAACGCCTGCTTGAACGTGAGCTTTTCCGGCGGACGGTGCGCGCGAGCACGTTGCAAGCGGTCGCCGAGCCACAGCAGGATGCCGTTTACGATCAGCGCGATCGCGACGATGCGCAGGTCGTGAAATAAACGCTCGAGGCGTTTCTCGAGCACGAGGCCGACAAGTCCCGCCGGAATCGTGCCGATGATCAGCGCCCACATCATGTGACCGTCGTCGTTGCGGCGCCCGCCGAGCGATGCGAAGAAGCCGCCGACCAGCGCAATCCAGCGCGCGCGGAAATACCACAGCAGCGCGAGCGCGGTGCCCAGATGCAGCGCGACGAGGAACGGCAGCAGTTGCGGCGCGTGCGCGTCGATGTGCATCCCGAACAACGCGGGGACCAGCAGCGTATGGCCGAGGCTGCTGACCGGAAAGAGTTCGGTGACGCCCTGCAACACGCTCAGGAAAATCAGAAACGACAGGCTCACGCGGCAATCCTCACGGAAGATGGAAAATGGTAAACAGCGGGCAAACAGTGGAAAACAGCGCGCCGGACGTGCTTTTCCGGCGATCTGAAGGCGCGTCGATTATGCCTGGCCGAGGCGGGGTCGCCAAGCGTCGCGCGATTTTTTAACTTATTTTTTTCCGCACTGCCGCATGCATGCGCGCCATGTGCTCACGCACCCGTTCATTGTTTATTACGGCGCTGAAAGCAAAAAGGCCCGCCGTTCAAGGCGGGCCTGCACAGAGAGGACGCTTTACCGGACGCGTGACGCGCGTCCGGCAGCGCGGATCTCGACGCCCCGTTCTAGCGTGCAATCTTGTGAAAAAAATAAATCGTACTGCCCGCGAACATGCCGAGCAGAGCCACGCCCATTGCCATTGCGAGATCCATAGCGCCTCCGGAAAAACGACCCGCCCGATATCCAGACTGTCGCGATCGGGCGTTCGTACAGATTATCGATGCGCACGACTGTGCGGCGACACTCGCAATTTCCCGACAAAGGGTTTCCCCGTAGCGCAAAGCGGCGCACAATCAGCGGCGGCGGCGGGCCGCAGCAGGCCCGTGGCGCGTGACTCGCACGCGCTGCCGCGCACTGCGCTACGCTTGACGCTCAATCAACCGCTTTGCATCGCACCGACCATGCCTCAATTCCAGCAACAGGACATTCTCGAGATCGCACACGGCACATCGCTGCTGCGTTTCGCTCCGCAAGCCGGTGGCCGTCTGCTGTCGTGGGACATCGACGGATCGCCCGTCATTTTCTGGCCCGAACACGCCGACTGGAGCCAGCCCGCGAAAATCCGCGGCGGCAACCCGCTGCTGTTTCCGTTTCTCGGCCGCCATTTCGTCGACGGCAAGATCGGTGCGTGGCGCGACCGGCAAGGCACGGTGCGCGCGCTGCCGATGCACGGCTTCGCGCGCGACCTGCCGTTCGAGGCGGCGCTCGACGAGGCGCGCGCAAGCGTGCGCATGACGCTCGTCGACAGCGAAGCCACGCGCACCGGCTACCCGTTCGGTTTTCGCTTCGAAGCGACCTACCGGCTCGTCGACACGCACACGCTCGACGTCGAGCTGACCACCTCGAACACCGGCCGCGACCCGCTGCCGTATTACGCCGGCCATCATTTCTATTTCGCGCTGCCGCACACGCAGCGCGCCGAAACGGTGCTCGAGCTGCCGTGCACCGAGCGCCGCTATCAGTTGCCGGACGGCACGCTGGCCGCGGCCGAGCCCGGCGAACCGAGCTACCGGCTCGACGAGACGCGCATTCAAGACTGCTTCCATTGCCTGAAGGGCGCATCTGCGCATCCGGTGCGGCTCGTCCAACTGGGCCTGAACCGCAGCATCACGATCGACCTGCAGCGGCCGGGCTCGGTGCCGTGGTTCGCGGTCACCTCGTGGACCGAGAAGCCGGAATCGGACTTCTATTGCATCGAACCATGGCTGGGCCTACCCGATGCGATCCACAACGAGGAAGGCTTGCGCTGGCTCGAGCCGGGCGAAGCGCAAACGGCCGCGCTGCGCATCGCGGTCGGCGCGTTGCCCTGATCCGCTCCACGCACACGCAGCCTGCGTCGCACGCGGCGCACAGGCCGCGTCCGTTCCGGTGGCGAGGCCTGAAGCGCCGATGCGGCGCGCGAGCCGCAGGCGCGCTGCGCCATTTTTCTGTGCTGCATCGCAAAACCGTTAGAATCTGGCGTTTTGTTTTCTGTCGCGTGTTTCTGCCCGATGACCCGGCAGCCCGGCGCGGCGGCGGTTTTGCGAGGACCCATGTTGACAACAAGAATGAGACGGCTCGCCTGCGTATCGCTGGTCGCAGTGCTGGCCGCATGTGGCTCGGCACCGGTGGGGCCGGGGTTTTACCGCGTCGAACGGGGCGACACGCTGTCGAAAATCGCGCGCGATAACCGGCAGCCGGTGCAGAACATCGTGCGCTGGAACAATCTGTCGAATCCGGATTCGATCGAAGTGGGCCAGGTGCTGCGCGTCGCGCCGCCGGCCGGCACGGCGACCGCGTCCACCGGCAGTACGCGCGCGCGCAGCGGGGCCGCCGTCGAACCGCGTGCGACGCCGGCCGAGACGGCGCCGGCCGCCCCGGCGAATGCGCCGCCGATCTCGCTGGTATGGCCTGCGGCCGGCACCGTGATTCACCGCTTCGACGGCAAGAACTCGAAGGGTATCGACATTGCCGATTCCGCGGGTACGCCGGTCGTGGCGGCCGCGGCGGGCACCGTCGTGTATGCGGGCAACGGTCTGCGCGGGTACGGCAATCTGCTGATCATCAAGCACAACGCCGACTATCTGACCGCTTACGCGCACAACCGCGCGCTGCTCGTGAAGGAAGGCCAGACGGTGCAGCAAGGGCAGAAGATCGCCGAGATGGGCGACTCCGACAACGACCGCGTGATGCTGCATTTCGAACTGCGTTACGACGGCCGCTCGATCGATCCGTCGCGCTCGCTACCGCCGCGCTGAACGGTTGACGGGCATTGCTCGGCAAGCCGCGCAAACGTTCGCGCACCGGCGCTGTTTCGTGCCGGTTTTCGCGCCCGTTTTTGTGCGGTTTGCGCGCGCCGGGAACCTGAGCGGCACGGACGGCTCCATTGAACAGACAGGAACGCACACCCGGCGTGCCCGCAGCGCGCCGCACGAACATTGAATGATATTGAGGAACGTGGAATGAAAACCGTATGGGCGGCGGCACGCACGATGGCGGCATGCCTTTCGATCTCGGCCGCGGCGGCGCTCGCCGGCTGCGCAAGCTCGACGACGATGACGTATCTGCCGAACGGCGAAACCGGTTTCGCGATCAACTGCAGCGGCAGCGACGCGAGCTCGAACTGGGGCGAGTGCTATCAGCGCGCGGGCGAGGCATGCGGCGCATATGGTTACGACGTGATCTCGAAGGACGTCGACAACGGCGCGACGTCGGGCGGCTCGCTCGGCGGCATCTTGGGCGCGAACGTCAAAAATCGTTCGATGGTGATTCGCTGCAAGCAGTAAGCGGCGCGCTGTTTGCGTTTACGTTTGCGTTTGCGTGCGCGCTTGCTGTCAAGCAAGCACGCCAAAACCCCCGAAAAACGCCCGCTTTCTGAAAATATACATGCGCGCGCAACCAAAAAAAGGCCCGGCACGAGGCCGGGCTAACGGGGGTTCGGCGCATATCGGCAAAGGACCGGTTTACCATGCGCCGAAACGAAATCTAGCAACGCCCCTATGACCGTGCAATCGATTAATTGATCAAATAGTGTGAGTCGGCGCACGGATCGATCTCAAGTAAAAGCGGCCTGCGCTCGTTTTGGAACCCGAATTAACGCACTTCGCATCGCCACCGGTTTGATCGTCGGAATGCCGATTGCTTCAAGACCCGCATGGAATGGGCGTCTTCATCTGGACGCTGCGCGCGTTGGCTGTTCGAGGCGAGCGGCGCGGGCCGGCCTTACCCGCCACGACCGTCATCAAAACGACATCCGGCTGGTTGGTGCGCAAGCGCACCCTTTCGTTGCTTTTGTTTGCGCCGGGCACTCGATGCGCATCGGATCGCCGCGGGAAATGATGCGACGATTCGTGTGGCCGCGATGGTTTATAGTAACGCCCGCCTGTTTCCATCCCGCGCGTCCCGCGCACGCCATCCGATGACTTCCCCCGATACCCCGCAAGGTGCTTCGCACAGTCCGCTTTATGCCAAGCTGCTTGGCGAAACCGCCAAAATCGGCTGGGCCGAGCTCGAGCGCTTTTTTGCGCGCGGCATGCTGTTGCGCGTCGCGCGCGATCTCGATCTCGTGAGCGTCGCCGAGGCGATCGCGAACGACGACACCGGACAGGTCAGCCAATGGCTGTCGTCCGGGCTGGTCGAACGCGTGCAGTCCGACACCGCCGCCGATTTCGCCGCGCGCGACCCGGACCTGTGGGCGGTCGTCGTATCGCCGTGGGTTTGCGTGCAGGAACGCGGCTGACCGTGGCTCCCCGCAGTGTTCAGGTGAACGACACGTCACACGACGCACCGTCCGCCACTGCGCCGGCATTGCCGGTGCGCTGGCATCGACGCGTGCTCGCCCTTGCGTTTCCAATCGTCCTCGCCAATCTGACGCAGCCCATTCTCGGCGCAGTCGACACCGCCGTCGCCGGACATCTGGCGAGTGCGTCGTATCTCGGCGGCGTCGCGCTCGGCGGCCTTGTCTTCAACTTCGTGTTCTGGGGCTTCGGCTTTCTGCGCATGGGCACGACCGGTCTTGTCGCGCAGGCGTTCGGCGCGGGCGACCACGCGGGCGTGCGCAACAACATCGCGCGTGCGTTGCTGCTCGCGTTTGCGATCGGCGCCGCGGTGCTGGCGGTGCAGACCCCGCTGATCGAATACGCGATCCGCTTGCTCGGCGGCAGCGCGGAAGTCCAGCAGCATGCGCGCGCGTATTGCCATGCGCGCATCTGGGCCGCGCCGTTCGCGCTGGCGAACTATGTCGTGCTCGGCTGGCTGCTCGGTACGCAACGCGTGCGCGTTGCGCTCGTCGCGCAGGTGTTCATCAATGCGGTGAATATCGTGGCCGTGCTGCTCTATGTGTACCGCTTCGATTGGGGCGTTGCCGGCATCGGCGCGGCCACTGCGAGCGCCGATGCGCTTGGCTTCGTGTTCGGCGCATTCCTGCTATGGGGTTTGCACTCGCGCGGTTTGCCTGCGCTGACGCGCCGCGTGTTGTTCGATGGCGCGGCGCTCAAGCGGCTCGTCGTGCTCAATCGCGACATCTTCGTGCGGACGCTGTGCCTGCTGGCGTCGTTCGCATGGTTCACCCATCTGGGCGCGCGACAGGGCGATGCGACGCTCGCCGCGAATGCGCTGCTGCTGAACTTTCAGACCTTCATGGCGTACGGGCTCGACGGCTTCGCGCATGCGGCCGAAGCACTGGTCGGCGCGGCGCTCGGTGCGCGCGACCGTCATGCGTTGCGCCGCGCGGTGCAGGTCACGCTGCTATGGTCCGCGCTCGGCGCGCTCGCGTTCTCGCTTCTCTATTGGACCGCGGGCGGGTGGATCATCGCGCAGTTGACCGACCAGCCGGCGGTGCGCGAAGCGGCGCGAACTTACCTCGGCTGGGCCGCGTTATCGCCGGTGATTTCAGTGTGGGGCTTTCTGCTCGACGGCGTCTTTATCGGGGCGACGCGTACGCGCGAACTGATGGTGTCGATGGTGATGTCGCTCGCGGTGTTCGTCGCCGCGTCATGGGCGCTCGCCGGGGCCGGCGGCAACCACGGCTTGTGGGCGGCGCTGCTGATCTTCATGGGCGCGCGCGGTGTCACGCTCGCGCGCTTTGTCCCGCGCATTGCGCACAGCATCCGGCCGGAGCCGGCCTGAACGCTGCGCGCGGTTCGGTGCGTCGCAAGCGATGCGCGAGGTCTTGCCGCCTATTGCGCCGCCGCATCCGGTGCGTCGATGATTTGCGGCGGCCGGGTATCGGTGGGCACGCCGTGATAGTCCGGCGGATCTTGCGGCGGCGTCCGATGATGCAAGGTCGTGTCATCGGCACAGCCCGCGAGGGCTGAGAGCGTCAAGGCAAGCAGGAAAGTGCGCGTCATAAATAGGCGGAAATCCGTTTGGAAACGTGTGGGGCTTTAGAGTCTACCCGCAAAGCGCCACGCGCGATGACCTGCTGCGCACACCGAAACCCGGCGCGCCCGGCGCCTGGCTGGTCGTGTGCCGGGCGGTGACCTACTATGTAGAGATGGCCACGATGTCCTGGGAGGCTGCCATGGATGCCGAAACAATCGCCGGCTTGATGGGTCTTGGAGTGGGCTTGCTGGTGCTGGTTGCGCTGTCGATTTTCGAATCGAGAAGCTACCGGCGCGAGCACGACGGGGAAGGCATGGTGCATCACTGGTTAGCCGCGCACCCTATGCGTCAGTGGATGCGACGCAAGCATTGAGCGTTGCTGCGGTTGTGGCTTGAGCGGTTGTGGTTTGAGCGGCTGTGTCTCGAGCGGTTGTCGAGCCGCTTTTGAGCATCTGCTATTTCTGCTGCAAGCTTCTCACGCGTTTGCCGCGTTCCGCTCGCGATTGCGCGCGGAACGCGGCTAAACGTGTTTGCACGCGCCGAGCCTGGCGTTGCCCTGGCGTCGGTAGTGGACTCCACACGCTGTGCGTTTGTCCGCTGAGCGTTCGTCGTGCATTCGTCCGCTGTGCATTCGTCCGATACGCGTGTGCCGGGTGCGTGACTGCCCCGCGTATGCCCTGCGATTCTTGATGCGGCGCGTCATGCACGCGCATCGCGCCCTTCGCGTCCCACCTGCCCTCACGCCTCATCAGGCACATGCCTTGCTGAAAGGGCATTGTCATGGGACAGCGCGGCAGATCGCCCACCACCACGTTGTCCCAACGATGTCTGACCGCCCATACGCGGACGCAGGATCTGCCTGCGCCCGCGCCATCCGGCGATCCGTCGCAGCATCTCGTGGGCCGGCCGTAGGCCACATAACGGAGAGACAACATGACCCTCGGAACCATTCTGCTGATCGTGCTGATCCTGTTGCTGATTGGCGCCGTCCCCGCCTGGCCGTACAGCCGCGGCTGGGGTTACCAACCGACCGGTATCGTCGGTGTCGTATTGATCGTCGTGATCGTGCTGTTGCTGATGGGGACCATATAGCGCGTGTTGCGCACGTAGCCTCGCCGCGTGCGCGGTTGCGTGCGTACGATGCAAACCCCACGCGAGATTGACTGTCGGAGCGAAAGCCAGGTACAATGTTTGGCTCGTCGGAGCGTAGCGCAGCCTGGTAGCGCATCTGATTTGGGATCAGAGGGTCGAAGGTTCGAATCCTTTCGCTCCGACCAACGGAATCAATAGAATCAGTAGGACGGAATCAATGGGTTTAGCGCGAGCTAAACCCATTTTCTTTTCTGGCGCCGCGGTTTTTCACGCAGTTGCACGCAGATACTCGTCGTCGCGCATTCACGTTCCGTATCTTCCGTCTCCTGCCGCACTCCGGCCTTCCGGCTTGTGTCCGGTCGAGGCGCCCTCCCGCCTCCGGCACGCTTGCCGCCGGGCATCTCGCATGCGACATTGGCTGTCGACCAGTTGGTCGAAGCTCACGGAGACATGCGATGAACCTGATTCTCTGGCGTCACGCCGAAGCCGAAGATACCGCATCGAGCGATCTTGCCCGCCAGCTCACCTCACGCGGCCGCAAGCAGGCGCAGGCCGGCGCGAAGTGGCTGCGCGCCCGCCTCGACGACCATGTGACGATCCTCGTCAGCCCGGCGGCGCGCACCGTGCAAACCGTCGAAGCGCTGACCGACCAGTACCGCGTCGTGCGCGAGATCGCGCCGGACGCGAGCGCGTCCGACGTGCTTGGCGCGGCCGGCTGGCCGGACGGTATCGCGCCGACCGTGGTCGTGGTCGGACATCAGCCGACGCTCGGCCACGTCGCCGCCCGGCTGATTGCGAAAAGCGGCGATAGCTGGTCGATCAGGAAAGGCGGCATCTGGTGGATCGAGAGCCGCGCGCGCAGCGCGGACAGCGACCCGGCACTGCGCGAAGCGGTGCTGAAAGCCGCCATCAGCCCCGATCTGATCTGAGCAGAACCCTACGAACAGGAGCGCGTCCACCTTACGCGAAGTCATCGAATCGTCATGGCAACGCCACGTAAACGTCACTGACCGTTACTACATTGGCGACAAAGCGGAATCCTCACCTTTGCCACCAGGAACGCCACAATGCGAGAACTGCCGACGCCTACTCTGCCCTTCGCTTCGATCCCGCTTCAGCCGCGCCGCCGTCTCCCACGCGCCGAGGAAACGGTCACCCCGCAACACCGCCTGCAAGTGACGTGGGTGCGCTCCGACGAGGAACTCCGCGAAGCGCAGCATCTGCGTTACCGCGTGTTCGCCGACGAAATGGGCGCTCACCTGACGGGCCCCGCCGGCCTCGACGTCGACGCGTTCGACGCGTATTGCGATCATCTGATCGTGCGCGATCTCGACACGCTGCAGGTGGTCGGCACGTATCGCGTGCTGCCGCCGCACCAGGCGGCGCGTATCGGCCGTCTCTATGCGGAAGGCGAGTTCGACCTGTCGCGCCTCACGCACCTGCGCTCGAAGCTGGTGGAAGTGGGCCGCTCGTGCGTGCACGCCGACTACCGCAGCGGCTCGGTGATCATGTCGCTGTGGGCCGGCCTCGGCTCGTATATGCAGCACAACGGTTACGAAACGATGCTCGGTTGCGCGAGCGTGTCGATGGCCGACGGTGGCCACTACGCGGCGAACCTGTACCAGTCGCTGCGCGACAGCGAACTCACGGCGCCCGAATACCGCGCCTTCCCGCATACGCCGCTGCCGTTCGACGATCTGCAGACCGGCGCGAAGGTCGCGCCGCCGCCGCTGATCAAGGGTTATCTGCGTCTCGGTGCGAAGATCTGCGGTGCGCCCGCATGGGATCCGGACTTCAACGCCGCCGATTTCCTGACGCTGTTCCGCCTGTCGGAAATCAACGAACGCTACGCGCGCCACTTCCTCGGCGACGCGCTGCCGCGCTGATCGATGCCGATGCGCGCCACGTGTCGCATATTCGCGACACGTGGCGCTGACGCCGCTCAGGTTGCGTAGTAGGTTGCGTGCCTCGCTTCGGTCGATCGGGCATCGGTCACAAACAGAACAGCCCGGCAGAATCACTTTTGCCGGGCTGTTCTGTTTGTCGTGCCGCTCATCGAGCGGAGTCGCACTACGTGGCCTGCGATACGTACCGCGGCGACGCCCGCACAATCACGCACGATCACGCGCAATCAGTTAGTCATCCGTATAGACCACCCGATACGGTGTGCGGATCTTCTCCCACTCCGCCGCTTCCTGGCTCAGGCTGTAATCGGTCAGCGGATTGTTCGCGACCCACGCGTTCGGCAAACGCACCTCGTACCCGCCGTTCGCCTGACCGACGTTGATCTCCGGCAGCCCGACGTCGGCGCGCCGCCGGCACAGCAGCGCGGCAAGGCGCAGGCAGAACAGCAGCGGCCATTCGACGTCGCGCGTCTGCGCCAGCTTGCCGAGCTTGCCCGCGTGGCCCAGCACGAGCGCCGCGACGCGCGCCTGGTCGGTGCGCGAAAAACCCGGCATGTCCGCATTGCTCGCGATATACGCGGAATGCTTGTGATACGCGCTATGCGAGATCGACAGCCCGATTTCATGGAGCGCAGCCGCCCAGCCGAGGAACATCCGGTTCTCCTCACGGCGTTCCGCGTCCGGCTCGTCGAGCTGATCGTAGAAGCGCACCGCGAGTTCGCCGATGCGCCCGGCCTGCGCGCGATCGATGCCGTAGCGCCGCATGAATCCTTCGACCGTGATCGTGCGCATGTCCTGATGCTGCGAACGGCCGAGCAGGTCGTACAGCACACCGAGGCGCAGCGCGCCGTCGGTGGTGTCCACATACTGGACATCGAGTTCTTCGAACACCGCCAGCATGATCGACAGGCCGCCGGCCAGCACGGGAATGCGATCGGGCTTCAGCGCGATCAGCTTCAGCCGGTTCACGTTTTCCGCCTTGATCAGCGCGCGTTTCAACCGCTCGAGGCCGCCGCGCGAAATGCCGTGCGTGATGCCCGCATCGTTGAAGCCGTTCGCTTCGACCAGTTCCGCCAGCGCGCGCGCAGTGCCCGATGACCCGATCGCCTGTTCCCAACCGGTCTTTTTATAGTCTGCGGAGAGTATCTGGATTTCACGCGACGCGGCGAGCTCAGCCTGGCGCATCGTGTACTCGTCGACATTGCCGGCCGGAAAAAACGTGCGGCTGTGGCTCACGCAGCCGATGTAGAGGCTTTCCATCTTGATCGGCGTGTAGTGCGAGCCGATGATGAATTCCGTCGAGCCGCCGCCGATATCGACTACCAGCCGCTTGCCCGCGCTCGCCGGCACCGAGTGCGCGGCACCCGCATAAATCAGCCGCGCTTCCTCGCGGCCCGCGATCACTTCAATCGGAAACCCGAGCGCCGCTTCCGCCTCGGCGAGAAATTCGGGCGCATTTTTCGCTACCCGTAGCGTATTGGTTGCGACGGCCCGCACATGGTCCGGATGAAAATCGCGCAACCGTTCGCCAAAGCGCCGCAGCGCGTCCCAACCGCGCACCTGCGACGCGCGGTCGAGCATCTTGTCGCGCGACAGCCCGGCGGCAAGCCGCACCGGTTCGCGCAACGCATCGACCTGGTAGATCTGGCTGCCCGCGTCGGTTTCCTCGACGCGCCCCACGATAAGACGAAAACTGTTCGAGCCGAGATCGACCGAGGCGAGCAATGGCGGATTATTGGCCATCGATTGTGAGGACTCCGTGCGCGCGGACAAGACGCTCTGGCCAGCGCTCGCCCTGTTCAAAGGCGCCATTTTAAGCATACTGGAACCCACGATGTCACCTCGGTCGTGTAACCTGCATGGACGCACCCGGTATATGTTCACGTATACCTTGCGTCATATTTGCGACACGTGGGTCACGAATTGGCCAATTACGCGATAAAATTCGTGGCAAATGTGAATGTCACAAAAATACCATCAATCTGTGAGAATTTCCGAGCGTCCTTTCGAATCCTATTGCGCATCATCGCCGCTGCCGATGTCCATCCGCTACCCTCTTCTGAATCGCGAGCTGGGCATTCTGGGTTTCAACGAGCGCGTGCTCGCGCAAGCCTCCGATCCCGCCGTACCGCTGCTCGAACGTCTGCGCTTCATCTGCATCACCAGCAGCAATCTCGACGAGTTCTTTGAAATCCGCATGGCCGGATTGCAGGAACAGATGCGCGACAACCCGGGCGCGCTGTCGCCCGACGGCATGTCGCTGCAGCACGTGTATGACCTCGTTGCCGAACGCGCGCAAAGGCTCGTGCACCGTCAGTATGCGATGTTGCATGAAACGGTGCTGCCCGCGCTCGAAGACGAAGGCATTTATTTTCACGGCACCGAAGCATGGAGCGAAGAGCAGACCGCGTGGGCACGCAACTACTTCTTCGACGAACTGCTGCCGGTGCTCACGCCGATCGGCCTCGATCCCGCGCACCCTTTTCCGCGTGTGCTGAACAAGAGCCTGAACTTCGTCGTCGAGCTCGAAGGGAAGGATGCGTTCGGCCGCCAGGCGGTGATGGGCATCGTGCAGGCGCCGCGCGCGCTGCCACGGCTCGTGCGCATGCCGCAGGAACTGTCCGGCTATCCGCACGGGTTCGTGCTGCTGAGCTCGCTGATGCAGCACTTCGTCAACGAGCTGTTCCCGAACCTCATGGTGCGCAGCTGTAATCAGTTTCGCATCACGCGCAATAGCGAGCTGTTCGTCGACGAAGACGAAATCACCAATCTGCGGGTCGCGCTGCAGGGCGAATTGCCCGCGCGCCATCTCGGCAACGCGGTACGGCTCGAGGTGTCGGCCGATACGCCCGCGCATCTGGTGCAGCGCCTGCTCGACGAAAGCAGCCTGTCGGCGAAAGACTGCTATCGCGTCGATGGCCCGGTGAATCTGGTGCGGCTGATGCAACTGCCCGAGATGGTCGACCGGCCGGACCTCAAATTCGTCCCGCATATTCCGGCTACGCCCGCGCAAGTCGCGACGAGCCCGAATCTGTTCGACGTGATCGATCAGGGCGACGTGCTGCTGCATCACCCGTACGAAAGCTTCCAGCCGGTGCTCGAACTGCTGCTGCAGGCGGCGAAGGACCCGAACGTCGTCGCGATCAAGCAGACCATCTATCGCACCGGCACGGATTCGCCGCTGATGGACGCGCTGATGCAGGCCGCGCGCAACGGCAAGGAAGTGACCGTGGTCGTCGAACTGCTCGCGCGCTTCGACGAGGAAACCAACATCAACTGGGCCGCGCAGCTCGAAGCGGTCGGCGCGCACGTCGTGTACGGCGTGGTCGGCCACAAGTGCCACGCGAAGATGATGCTGATCGTGCGGCGCGTGTCCGAAGCCGGCAAGTCGATGTTGAAACGCTACGTGCATCTGGGCACCGGCAACTACCATCCGCGCACCGCGCGTCTTTACAGCGACTTCGGCCTGATGACCGCCGACCAGCAGATCTGCGAAGACGTGCATCACGTGTTCCAGCAGCTGACCGGCATCGGTGGCGAACTCTCGTTGCACGAGCTGTGGCAGTCTCCGTTCACGCTGCACCCGCGTCTGGTCGACGCGATTCGCGCCGAAGCCGAACATGCGCGTGCCGGCAAGCGCGCGCGCATTGTCGCGAAGATGAACGCGCTGCTCGAACCGACCGTGATCACCGAGCTCTATGAAGCGTCGCAAGCGGGGGTAAAGATCGATCTGATCGTGCGTGGCGTCTGCGCACTGCAACCCGGTGTGCCCGGGCTCTCCGAAAACATTACGGTGCGCTCGATCGTCGGACGCTTCCTTGAGCACCACCGCATCTTCTACTTCCACGATGACGGCAACGAGCAGGTGTATCTGTCGAGTGCCGACTGGATGGACCGCAATTTCTTCCGCCGCGTCGAAGTCGCGTTCCCGATCAGGGACCGGCGTCTGAAGCGGCGCGTGATTGCAGAGGGATTGTCCGCTTTCCTCGGCGATAACCAGTCCGCGTGGCTGATGCAAAGCGACGGCCACTATCGCCGGCGCCGGCCGGGCAAGTCGTCGCGCAACGCGCAGATGAGTCTGCTGACAAAGTTCTGTTCGTGATGTGATGGGTTGCCGGCGCGGTTGTTTATTCAACCGCGCTTGAGCTTGAACTTGCGCCTGTGCTTGTCGGTGCAAGAACAAAGCCCGCGTGTGTCGAACCACAGCGGGCTTTTTTCATCGAAGAATCGCGGGCGGGACCCGGGCTCAAACCGGCGCCGGTTGACGCCGCGCGGTCCGAAACGCGGGAAACCGCGCCACAAACGTGCTGCCGCGCCCTTCTTCGCTCTTCACTTCGAGTTGCGCGTCGTGCCGTTGCAGCACGTGCTTGACGATCGCGAGCCCGAGGCCCGTGCCGCCGGTGTCGCGCGAACGGCTGCGATCGACGCGATAGAAGCGTTCGGTCAAGCGCGGAATATCGGCGGCCGGAATGCCCAGACCGCTATCCATTACCGTGAACGTCGCCTGGGCGCCTTGCGTGTGCCAGCTCACGTGAATCGATCCGCCATCCGGCGTATAGCGGATCGCGTTCGTCACGAGATTACCAAGTGCACTGAGAATCTCGGTCTCGACGCCGGTCACCGTCAGGCCTTCATCGAGATCGAACGTGATACGGTGACGGCCGCTCGAAAGCGTCTCCGCGTCGTCCCTCAGATGCCGCAGCACCGCGCGCATGTCGACCATCTGCTCGCTGGGCGGCTTGCTGCTGCCTTCAAGCGTCGCGAGCACAAGCAGGTCGCGCACGATATGCTGCATGCGCGAGGCCTGCTGCTCCATCAACTCCAGATAACGTGCACGCTCGGCGTCGTTCAGCGGCAACTCGCGCATCGTCTCGAGAAAGCCGGATAGCACGGTGAGCGGCGTCTTCAGCTCGTGCGATACGTTCGCGACGAAATCGCGCCGCATCGAGTCCGTCCGTTCGAGCTCGGTGATGTCCTGCGACAGCACGAGCTTCCGATTGTCGCCATATGGGAACACCTGCACCGACAGCACGTTCTGCCGCCGCTCGCCCATGCCGCGCATGATCAGCATTTCTTCGTAATGGTGCGAGTTCAGATAGCGGACGAAATCGGGCTGACGGACGAGGTGCGTGATGTGCTGACGCAAATCGCGTTTCGCATCGAGCCCGAAGTGCTGCTCGGAAATCGCATTGCACCATTCGATCTGGTCGTGATCGTCGAGCATCGCGACGCCGTTCGGCGATGCCTGAATAGCCTGAATGAAGCGCGAATGCTGCTGCTCGACCTGGCGCACCTGCGCATGCCAGCGCTTCGCGAGCTTGTGCAGCCGGTAATAGATTTCGCCCCAGATGCCAGGCGCGCTCGGCACCTCGCCATACACCGGCGCGTCGAGCAGACGCCACAGCTGCTGTTTGTGAAATGTGCTGAAGATGCCGTGCACGAGCAGCACGGCGATCACGAGAAGCAGCGCCGCCTTGACGCCGGCGAGCACCCCGACCACCACGCCCAGAACAGCGAGCAACACGAGCGAAACGAGGGAGCGCGCCCAGATGGTGTTCATGTTCCAGCGATCGAAGAAGTAACCACGAGCGGGACGCCCCCGCCTGTCTGCGCCTGTTGGTGCTTGCGAGATGCGCGCGGACAGCGTGTCGCGCTCGTGGGGGTGGGCCTTTTTAGAGGCTCTCTGTTGCGTGCCCTGAAGCGCGGTCAAGCGCTCTTCGCAAGCCGGTAACCGCTGCCGCGGACTGTCTCGATCATAGCATCGCAGCCGGCCGGTTTGAGTGCCGCGCGCAGACGCTTGATATGCACGTCGACGGTTCGTTCCTCGACGAACACGTGATCGCCCCACACCTGGTCGAGCAGCTGCGTGCGGCTGTGCACCCGTTCCGGATGCGTCATGAAGAAGTGCAGCAGACGGAATTCGGTCGGACCGAGATCGAGCTTGATCTCGCTGCCTTGCGCGTGCGCGGCGACCCGGTGCGTCGACGGATCGAGCTTCAGGCCGTTGATCGCGACCACATCTTCGGTCAGCTGCGGCGCGCGGCGGCGCAACACCGCCTTGATGCGCGCCATCAGTTCCTTCGGCGAGAACGGCTTGGTCACATAGTCGTCCGCACCGATTTCCAGGCCGAGCACCTTGTCCTGCTCGTCGCCGCGCGCGGTCAGCATGATGATCGGAATATGCCTCGTGCGCTCGTTATTGCGCAGGTCGCGTGCGAACGCAATACCCGACTTGCCCGGCAGCATCCAGTCGAGCAGGACGAGGTCGGGCAGCACGTCGCTAATCAGGTTTTGCGCCTGTTCCGCATTGTAGGCGCGGATCGGGCAGTGTCCTGCATGTTGAAGATTGACCGAAATCAGTTCGGAAATCGCGGGTTCGTCTTCGATGATAAGAATACTGCTGGGCATCGGTGCCTCGTGAGCTCTTAACAGAAATCGATCAGGGGTCTCAATTGACACACTCGCTAAGCACGTCGATCACGCACGTTTGGCTAAGCGTGTCAGCTGAGCGCCTCTCGCTCGAGCGCGTCGCGCGACTTGTGCCGTACGTCCGTGCCCTTCACGATGTAAATGATGAACTCCGCGATGTTCTTCGCGTGGTCGCCGATCCGTTCGATCGCTTTCGCGATGAACAGGAAGTCGAGACCCACCGAGATCGAACGCGGATCTTCCGTCATGTACGAGATCAGCTTGCGCACGAATGCGCGAAATTCCTCGTCGATCGCCTTGTCGTCGCGCACGATCTGTGCGGCCGCGACCGTATCGAGACGCGCAAACGCATCGAGTGCGCGGCGCAGGATCGACACCGCCATTTCGCCGGACAGCTTGATCTCGGCGATATTGATGGTGCGCGATGCGCCGTCTTCCATCAGGCGCTTCGTGCGTTTCGCGATTTTTTCCGCTTCGTCGCCGGCGCGCTCGAGATTGGTGATGGTCTTCGAGATCGCGAGCAGCAGACGCAGATCGCGCGCGGCCGGCTGGCGGCGCGCGATGATGTTGCTGCACTCTTCGTCGATTTCGACTTCCATCGCGTTCAGACGGTCTTCGGCCGTGATCACCTTTTCGGCGATCTCGAGATCGAAGTTGTTGAGCGCGTTCATCGCGTCGACGATCTGCGCTTCGACGAGGCCGCCCATTTCGAGCACCTTCGATGAAAGCAGGTTCAGATCGGCGTCGAACTGGCTGGACAGGTGTTTATCGGACATGTCGTACTCCCTTACGCTAGCTGCCTCGTTGCCATCACTCAACCGAAACGACCGGTGATGTAGTCTTCGGTTTCCTTACGCACCGGCTTGATAAAGATCTTTTCGGTATCGCCGAACTCGATCAGTTCGCCCAGGTACATATAGGCAGTGTAGTCTGAACAGCGTGCGGCCTGCTGCATGTTGTGCGTCACGATCACTACCGTGTAGTCGCTCTTCAACTCAGCGATCAGCTCTTCGATGCGGCCCGTCGAAATCGGGTCGAGCGCCGAACACGGCTCGTCGAGCAGCAGCACTTCCGGACGGATCGCAATGCCGCGCGCAATGCACAGGCGCTGCTGCTGGCCGCCCGACAGGCCATAGCCGCTTTGGCCCAGCTTGTCCTTCACTTCGTTCCACAGCGCCGCCT
Source organism: Paraburkholderia solisilvae (assembly GCF_902859875.1). Classification (GTDB taxonomy): domain Bacteria; phylum Pseudomonadota; class Gammaproteobacteria; order Burkholderiales; family Burkholderiaceae; genus Paraburkholderia; species Paraburkholderia solisilvae. The sequence goes on from NZ_CADIKF010000003.1 coordinate 145,079, forward strand.
TGGTCAACGCCCATTCGACACGGTCGTCCATTTCCGAGCGCGTGAGCGTCTCGAACATCTTCACGCCGAACGCGATGTTGTCGTAAATCGACATCGGGAACGGCGTCGGCTTCTGGAACACCATGCCGATGCGCGCGCGCAAGAGCGAGATGTCGCGCTTGGTCGTCAGCAGGTTTTCGCCGTCCATCAGGATTTCGCCTTCGGCGCGCTGCTCCGGATAGAGCGCGTACATCTTGTTGAACGTGCGCAGCAGCGTGGACTTGCCGCAGCCCGACGGACCGATGAACGCGGTCACCTTGCCTTCGGGAATATGCAGGTTGATGTTCTTCAGCGCGTGATACTTGCCGTAGAAGAAGTTCAGATTGTTGACTTCGATCTTCGGCCGCGAAGGCGCTTGCGCGCGGCCGTTCTGGGCGGGATCGAAACCGGCCGGCGCGGCCGGGCGTTCGACGGGGTTCAGGTGACTTTCTGCCATGTTCATCGGATCGCTCCGCCCTTACTTGTTCGAGAAGATCGTACGCGCGAGGATGTTCAATCCCAGCACACCGAGCGTAATCAGGAATACGCCTGCCCATGCGAGCGACTGCCATTGCGCAAACGGACTCATCGCGAACTTGAAGATCGTGACGGGCAGGTTCGCCATCGGCTGGTTCATATCCCACGTGAAGAACTGGTTCGACAACGCGGTGAAAAGCAGCGGCGCGGTTTCGCCGGCGATCCGCGCGACCGCGAGCAGCACGCCGGTCACGATACCCGCGAGCGACGCCTTCAGCGTGATCGACAGCACCATCTTCCACTTCGGCGTGCCGAGTGCGAACGCGGCTTCGCGCAGTGCGTTCGGCACGAGCTTCAGCATGTTTTCGGTCGTGCGGATCACGATCGGAATTTCCAGCAGCCCGAGCGCGACGACGCCGGACCAGCCGCTGAAGTGCCCCATCTTCGCGACGAAGAGCGCATACACGAAGAGGCCGACTACGATCGACGGCGCCGACAGCAGGATGTCGTTGATAAAGCGCGTGACGCTCGCAAGCGGACCTTTCTGGCCGTATTCAGCGAGATAGACGCCCGCCATGATGCCGATCGGCGTGCCGATCACGGTCGCGAGCCCGACCAGCATCAGGCTGCCGACGATCGCGTTCGCGAGACCGCCGCCGTCGCTGTTCGGCGGCGGCGTCGACTGCGTGAACAACTCGATCGACAGTCCGCCGACGCCGAGGCGCAGCGTCGTGTACAGGATCCAGATCAGCCACAGCAGGCCGAACGCCATCGCCGCGAGCGACAACGTCAGCGCGATCGCGTTGGTCATCCGGCGGCGCTTTTGCAGCCGGTTGCGGGTTTTTTCGAGCGTGACCGCATCGGCCATGCCCGGCATGTTCAGAGGCTGGCTCATCGCTTCGTGCCCTCCCCTTTCTCGAGACGCAGCAGCATCAGTTTTGAAATGGCCAGCACGATGAACGTGATCACGAACAGGATCAGACCGAGTTCCATCAGCGCCGCGGTATGCAAGCCGGGGCTCGCTTCCGCGAACTCGTTGGCGAGCGCCGACGTGATGCTGTTGCCCGGCGAGAACAGCGACACGTTGTCGAGCAGGTTCGTATTGCCGATCACGAACGTGACGGCCATCGTCTCGCCGAGCGCGCGGCCAAGACCGAGCATCACGCCGCCGATCACGCCGTTCTTCGTGAACGGCAGCACGATCTTCCACATCACTTCCCACGTCGTGCAGCCGATGCCGTACGCGGATTCCTTCAGCAGTACCGGCGTCACTTCGAACACGTCGCGCATCACCGAGGCGATGTACGGAATGATCATGATCGCGAGAATCACGCCCGCGCACAGGATGCCGATGCCGATCGGCGCGCCCTGGAACAGCGCACCGACGATCGGCACGCCGGAGAGCAGCGTGCCGAGCGGCTTTTCGAACCACGCGGCGAAGATCGGCGCAAACACGAGCAGACCCCACATGCCGTAGACGATCGACGGAATCGCGGCGAGCAGTTCGATCGCGATGCCGAGCGGCCGGCGCAGCCACGCGGGGGACAATTCAGTGAGGAACAGTGCGATGCCGAAGCTGACCGGCACGGCGATGATCAGCGCGATGATCGACGTCGCGATCGTGCCGTAGATGGGCACCAGCGCGCCGAACTGCTCTGAAGGTGGATCCCAGTCGGCCGTCCACAGGAAGCTCAGGCCGAACTTCTCGATGGTGGGCAGCGACGCGATGATCAGCGACACAATAATGCCACCGAGCAACAATAAGGTAATGATGGCGGCGAGCCGCGCGAGGCCGCCGAAGATAACGTCACCGGCACGACTGGGCGCTTTCTGCTGCGCTGCGCTGCCTGGCGGGTTCGACACGATTGGAATGTCGGACATGGGAGCCTGTTGAAACTGTTTCCGGATGCCGCGCGGCAGGATGCCGGACAGCGTGTACTGCGGGTGACTGACTGCGAGCCCGTGCTTCGAGCCCCTGATTTCAAGCCTTTAACTTCGAGCCCTTGAATTCGAGCCTCATTACCGGCCCCTTGGGCCTGCCCGTACGGCGATACTGCGCGCGGGTACGGCGGGCTGCCCGTTGCCGCGCCCCATGATGACGCAGCACGCCGCGAGTTTGATCTCGCGGCGTCGGGGTCAGCTGGACCGATCGCCGACCGATCCAGCTTACTTCACTTCAGCGTGACTTACTCGGCTGCGAGCGACTTGCCCGAAGCGTCCTTCACCTTCGTCTTCCACTGCGACTTGATCGTCTCGACCACCGACGGCGGCAGCGAGATGTAATCCAGATCCGACGCGGCCTGGCCGCCATTCTTGAACGCCCAGTCGAAGAACTTCAGCGTTTCCGCGCCTTCAGCCGGCTTGTCCTGCGTCGTGTGCAGCAGCACGAACGTCGCGCCGACGACCGGCCATGCATCCTTGCCCGGCTCGTTCGTGAGGATCTGGTAGAACGTCTTCGACCAGTCAGCGCCCGCCGCGGCTGCCTTGAAGCTTTCCGTCTTCGGCTCGACCACCGCACCCGACTCGTTCTTCATCGCCGTGTAGATCATATGGTTCTGCTTCGCGTACGCCCACTCGACGTAGCCGATCGCACCCGGCAGACGCTGCACGAATGCCGCGACGCCGTCGTTACCCTTGCCGCCCGTACCCGTCGGCCAGTTGACCGTCGTGCCTTCGCCGATCTTCGACTTCCACTCGCCATTGACCTTCGACAGGTAGTTCGTCCAGATGAAGCTCGTGCCCGAACCATCCGCACGGCGCACCACGGCGACGTCCGTATCCGGCAGCTTCACCTTCGGGTTCAGCGCGGCGATCGCCGGGTCGTTCCACTTCTTGATCTTGCCCAGATAGATGTCGCCGAGCACTTCGCCCGACAGCACGATCTCACCTGCCTTCACGCCCGGGATATTGACGACGGGCACCACGCCACCGACCACAGTCGGGAACTGGAACAGACCGTCCTTGGCGAGATCCTCATCCTTCAGCGGAGCGTCCGAACCGGCAAAATCCACCGTCTTGGCGATGATCTGCTTGATCCCGCCCGACGAACCGATGCCCTGGTAGTTCACCTTGCCGCCGCCGTTCTTCTGATAGGCATCTGCCCATTTCGTGTAAATCGGTGCCGCAAAGGTGCTGCCCGCGCCGGTAATATCTGTGGCGGCTTGCGCTGCGATCGCGAAGAGCGCGCCAGCCAGGCCAGCGAACGCGGTTTGCATCAATTTCATGAGACCTCCAGTGGTGTGAGCGGATGACACGACACCGCGAAGAATAGGGTCTCCGTGTGACAGTAATGTGACTCTTCGTGAAGGTCACGTGTCAATTCCTTTACGTTTGCGAAAGGATTGAGCAAGGGACTTGCGGGTCAGTCCGTACGCATCGAGTATGCAATTGAACTGAGCAATCGACGCCTGATGCGTGAAAGTTCGATTTCATGCGGCTTTCAGGACGCTTCGGCGCCAGCCGGGGGGCGAAATGGGGTCGAAAAATCAGGCGACGGTGGCGGCCGGCAAGCGCAGCCACCGTGCAAAATTTATCTGACGAAACTGGGGACTCGAGAAACAAACCAGGGAACAATTCAGGGAGCAACCCGAGGAGCGAGTTATGTCAGCGCGCCCGGCCCGGACCTGGCGCGCTGACGGCTTTACGCCGGACCGGCTTAGGCCGTGGCCTGCCGGACGACGTCGGCGATCGCTTCCGCGTGCTCCAGCGCGTCCTGTTCGCGCGCGGCCTCGACCATCACCCGCAGCACGGGCTCGGTGCCCGACGCCCGGATCAACACGCGGCCGCTGCCGTCGAGTGCGCCCTCCGCGGCGCTGACCGCGCGCCGGATCGCATCGCTCGCCTTCCAGTCGGCGCCCGGCCGCATCCGCACATTGATCAGCTTTTGCGGGAACAGCGTCACGCCATCCAGCAACTGCGCGAGCGACTTGCCGCTGCGCTGCATCGCGGCCAGCACCAGCAGCGCCGACACGATGCCGTCACCGGTCGAATGACGGTCGAGCGACAGGATGTGCCCCGAGCCCTCGGCGCCCAGCTGCCAGCCGTGCTCGCGCAGTTGCTCGAGCACGTAACGGTCGCCGACCGCCGCGCGCACGAACTTGACGCCAGCACGCTGCAGCGCGACTTCGACGGCCATATTGGTCATCAGGGTGCCGACCGCTCCTTCGACCTTGCCTGCGGTCGCCATGCGGTCCTGGACGAGCACATACAGCAGTTCGTCGCCGTTGAAAAGCCGGCCGGTCGAATCGACGACTTGCAGACGGTCCGCGTCGCCGTCGAGCGCGATGCCGAGATCGGCGTTGTTGGCCCGCACCGCGCGCATCAGCGCGTCCGGCGCGGTCGCGCCGACGCCGTCGTTGATGTTGAAGCCGTTCGGCGCCACGCCGATCGGCACGACGTCGGCGCCGAGCTCGTGGAACACGTGCGGTGCGACGTCGTACGCGGCGCCATGCGCGCAGTCGACCACCAGCTTCATGCCGTGCAGATCGTAACTCGCCGGGAACGTGCTCTTGCAGAACTCGATGTAGCGGCCAGCGGCGTCGTCAAGGCGCTTTGCCTTGCCGAGTTGCTCCGACGGTGCGCATGCGAGCGGCAGCTCGAGGTGCTGTTCGATCTGCGCCTCGACTTCGTCGGGCAGCTTGTTGCCGTCCGCGGAAAAGAACTTGATGCCGTTGTCGTAGTACGGGTTATGCGATGCGCTGATCACCACGCCCGCCGCAAGCCGCAGCGCGCGCGTCAGATACGCGACGCCGGGCGTCGGCATCGGACCCGCGAGCATCACGTCGACGCCCGCCGCCGAGAAACCCGACTCCAGCGCGGCCTCGAGCATATAGCCCGATACGCGCGTGTCCTTGCCGATCAGAACCGTCGGGCGCGTACCGCTTTTCGCCCAGCGGTCCGCGCCGGCCAGCACCTTGCCGGCCGCGTAGCCGAGCCGCAAAACGAAATCAGGCGTGATCGGTGCGTCGCCGACCTTGCCGCGAATACCATCTGTGCCGAAATAGCGCCGTGTCATGGCTGAATTTTCCTCCTTGTGGGGTCAGCTGCGGTGCGCCGCGGCGCACGTCGCCGACCATATCTTTAATGCGTCCACCGTTTGCGCGACGTCGTGCACCCGAATGATCGACGCGCCGTGCGCAGCCGCGCAAACCGCTGCCGCGATGCTGGCCGCAAGCCGCTCGCCCGGCGCGCCGCGGCCTGTCACCGCACTGAGTATCGACTTGCGCGACAGGCCGGCAAGGATCGGCAGCGGCGGCTCGCCGCGCGGCGCCGTGTCGGCCAGATGCGCGAGCAGCGTGTAATTGTGCTTGACCGTCTTGCCGAAGCCAAAGCCGGGATCCACGCTTACGCGCGAACGCGCAATACCCGCTTGTAACAACGCTTCCGTGCGTTCGGCAAGGAACGCGCGCACGTCCTCGACAACGTCCTGATAGACCGGCTCACTAGCCTGCATCGTGCGCGGCTCGCCGAGCATATGCATCACACACAAGCCGCAGTCGCTGCCGCGCACCGCATCGATCGCACCGGGCATCCGGAAACCCCAGATGTCGTTGATCATATCGGCGCCGGCGGCAAGCGCGGCGCGCATCACCTCCGGCTTGTACGTATCGACCGACAGCGGCACGTTCGCGTCGCGCAGTTGCTCGACGAGCGGAATCACACGCGCCAGTTCTTCATCGGTCGCGACCGGCAGCGCGCCCGGCCGGGTGGACTCGCCGCCGATATCGATCAGGTCTGCGCCGTCGAGCAGCATCCTTTCCGCCTGACGCAGCGCATCGCCGCGCGCGACAAAGTTGCCGCCGTCCGAGAACGAGTCGGGTGTCACGTTGAGTATGCCCATCACCAGCGGACGCTCGAATGACAGCGTAAAGCGACCGCATTGCAACGGCTCGGGGCGACCTTGGGAAGATGCGTGAGTGGACACGAAGCGACAGATGCTTGAAGTTGGATAGACCGGCTGGACAGACATGGCTGGACAATAGCAGTCTGCCAGACCCGAATGAGCACGTCGAAAACAAAAAACGGGCCGGTGTGAATCACACCGGCCCGCGTGTTGAGACGGCCTCGATCAGGCCGGTGCCGTCGCGCTACCCGGCTTGACTTCGGGACCCGCGCTGCTGCCGCCGCCCGTCGGCGCGTCGCTTGGCGACGGCGTGCTCTTCGGTGAGCGCGGCGGACGGCCTGCCATGATGTCGTTGATCTGATCGGCGTCGATCGTCTCCCACTCCATCAGTGCGGCGGTCATCGCTTCGACTTTATCGCGGTTTTCGCTGAGAAGGCGCTTCGCGAGGTTGTACTGCTCGTCCAGCACATGGCGAATCTCAGCGTCGACCTTCTGCTGCGTCGCTTCCGAAATCGTACGCGTGAACCCGCGGCCAAACGGCGACGCATCGTTTTCGTCGTCGACGTAGACCATCGGCCCGAGCGCGTCGGTCATGCCGAAGCGCGCGACCATCGCACGGGCCGTCGCCGTCGCCTTGTTGAAATCGTCCGATGCGCCGGTGCTGATCAGGTTCAGAAACAGCTCTTCGGCCACGCGACCGCCGAACAGAATGGCAAGACGGTCGAGCAGATAGTCCTTCGAGTACGTTTCGTTGTCGTGTTCCGGCAATTGCCACGTGACACCCAGCGCACGGCCGCGCGGAATAATCGTGACCTTGTGCACCGGATCAGCCTTCGGCAGCAGCTTCGCAATCACCGCATGGCCCGACTCGTGATATGCGGTCGCGCGTTTCGCGTCCTCGCGGATCACCGCCGACTTGCGCTCCGGACCCATGAAGATTTTGTCCTTCGCGTCTTCAAAGTCCTGCATCTCGACGATGCGTTTGCCGCGGCGTGCGGCAAAAAGCGCCGCTTCGTTCACGAGGTTCGCGAGATCGGCGCCCGAAAAGCCCGGCGTACCGCGTGCGATCACCGCTGCATCGACGTCGTTCGCAATCGGCACCTTCCGCAGGTGCACCTTCATGATGTGCTCGCGGCCACGGATGTCCGGCAGACCGACGTACACCTGACGGTCGAAACGGCCCGGGCGCAGCAACGCCTTGTCGAGCACGTCGGAGCGGTTCGTCGCGGCGATTACGATCACACCCGAGTTCGCCTCGAAGCCGTCCATTTCGACGAGCATCTGGTTCAGCGTCTGCTCGCGTTCGTCGTTGCCGCCGCCCATGCCGGCACCGCGATGGCGGCCGACCGCATCGATTTCGTCGATAAACACGATGCAAGGCGCGTGCTTCTTCGCCTGTTCGAACATGTCGCGCACACGCGCGGCACCGACGCCCACGAACATTTCGACGAAGTCCGAACCCGAAATGCTGAAGAACGGCACTTTCGCCTCGCCCGCAATGGCACGCGCGAGCAGCGTCTTACCGGTTCCCGGTGGGCCGACCAGCAGCACGCCGCGCGGAATTCGCCCGCCGAGTTTCTGGAATTTTTGCGGATCGCGCAGGAAGTCGACCAGTTCGGAGACTTCCTCTTTCGCTTCGTCGCAGCCGGCGACATCGGAGAAATTGATGGCGTTGTTGTTCTCGTCGATCAGGCGCGCCCGGGATTTCCCGAACGAAAAGGCCCCGCCTTTGCCGCCCCCCTGCATCTGCCTCATCATGTAGAACCAGAAGCCGATGATCAGGATCGTCGGGCCGAGATAGTACAACGCGGAAACAAGCGCATTCGGTTCGTCATCGGCCTTGCCGCTGACCTGAACGCCGTACTTCATCAGGTCGCCGACCATCCAGATGTCGCCCGGCGACACGATCTGGTATTTCTGACCATCCGCCGGGGTGACCGTCAGATTGCGGCCCTGAACAATGACGCTTTTAACCTTGCCGCTTTTCGCATCGTCCATGAACTGCGAATAGGAAACGCCTTCCTGGACACGGGGCTTGTCGAACTGCTTGAACACCGTAAACAGCACCAGTGCGATAACCAGCCACACTGCTGCCTTCGAAAACATGTTGTTGTTCAAAGCACCACTCCTTCACTCATTGACAAGCGCCTACATTTGCCTTGCGGCACCACTCAGGCATTCTAATCCAGACCGCAGACCCCTGCCATAAGCATTCGCTACCGTAAATATAGCGAACCGCGCAACGCCGGCGCCGTTTTCCGGCACATTGAAAGTAATAAATTCACATTTGAATCCGAACCAATCAACCGGGACGCTTCAAATGCTTGCCCAAAATAAATGTCTCAGACGATTTGTCCCGCGACGCCTTGGGTTTGCGGGCTGCCACCGTTTTGAACTGATGCTTGAACTTTTCGACAATCTGGCTGTAACCGCTGCCGTGAAAGCACTTGACTAAAAGGGCACCATCCGGCTTCAAGTGGTTCTGTGCGAACTCCAGCGCGAGATCGCATACATGCTCGATCCGCGCGGCGTCCGCCACCGCCACGCCCGAGAGGTTGGGCGCCATGTCCGAAATTACAAGGTCGACCGGACGATCGCCGACCACTTCTTCCAGTTGACCGAGCACGCTATCTTCGCGGAAATCCCCCTGGATGAAGTGCACGTCCGCAATCGGCTCCATCGGCAGCAGATCCAGCGCGATGATCGTGCCGTCGATGCCGCCCTCGCGCGTCGCGTCGCGCCGCGGACTGCGTGCGAGCTTGTTGCGTGCGTACTGGCTCCAGCTGCCGGGCGCGGCGCCGAGGTCGACGATCACCTGCCCGGGGCGAATCAGCTTGTCCTGCTCGTCGATTTCCTTGAGCTTGTAGGCCGCACGGGCGCGATAGCCCTCCCGTTGGGCCATTTTCACGTACGGATCGTTGATGTGGTCGTGCAGCCACGACTGACTGAAGCGGTTTTTTGCCATTAATCGATGAACTTTTGATGCGTGATTCGGCGCTTTTAGCGGATAATACGCGTTTAATCGAACCGAACGCGCTCGCTCCCGCGAGCGGACCGCAGCGGCGCTATTTTAGTCGAGTCCCCATTCTTCCATGCCAGCCCTCAAAGTCTCCTCCGATCAACGCGCCGCGCTGCGCGCCCAGGCGCATGCGCTCAAACCCGTCGTACTGGTGGGCGCTGAGGGCTTGACCGATGCCGTGCTGGCTGAAATCGAAGTCAATCTGACGGCGCACCAACTGATCAAGATTCGCGTCTTCGGCGACGAGCGCGACGAACGGATCGCGATCTACGATGACATCTGCGACCGGCTGAATGCCGCGCCGATCCAGCATATCGGCAAGCTCCTCGTCGTCTGGAAGCCCGAAGCCCCGAAGCCGTCCACACGGACGCGGCGCAACGCGCCGCCGAGCGCCGCAGAAGCGGCCGCCGAAAACTCCGCCACGCGTGGCCGTGCGCCTCGCGTGGTCAAGGTGGTCCCCATCTCGCCGGATAACCCATTGCGTCGTCCGAGGCCGCAAAAGGTTGTCGTGCGTGGCAATGAACGGGTGACCGCGGGCGGCAACGTCAAGCGCGCGAAGAAACGCCAGACCAGCGCAAAGCGATCGCATCAATCGGCGAAGTAATCGTTGGTTCGCCGCGCCGCCGCCCCGCCCGGTGCACGACGGGGCGCTTGCGAAACAAACCGGAAGTGGTTCACCACGCTGTCTGCGCCCGTTTCCGGTTACATGCGGCATGGTGCCGCACCGCGCCGCGATGAATCAACGGTGCGAATCAACTGCGCCAGTCGACGGCGCGAAGCAACTTCGAGTTCAGCAGAGCACGGACAAGCCATCCGCATCTGGCCTGCCGGATTGACACGCCCGATGCGCCAGCTCGATGATCAACCGGCAGTCTTCGCGCGACCAACCGTCACATCCGCAGGTGTTTCCGCCGACGCCACCGCGCTCATCGGCAACTTCCACACGAGCACCAGCCCCAGCAAACTCTCGAGCAGATAGAACACACTCGACACGCCATGCAGCATGCCGAAACGGCTTGCATATACCGAATGGCCAACGTCGGTGCCGGCCTCTTGCGCCGCGATGCGCAGCGCATTCATAAATGGCTGCAACGCGAAATATCCGAGCAGCACACAGACAAGCATGCCGGCCACCAGCCAGCGCAGCCGTCGATAGGCGTCGCCGCCGCGACGGATCAGTACATTGCACAATGCGAGCAGCAACACGCCGCACACGACGCCAGCGATGCCCTCGATGCGAAACAGCTGCGCGGCGACCGAGCCCGCTGTGATCCGATCGAGCGACGCGAACAACACCGGCGCGACTGCAAAGCCAAGCGTCAACAGACTGCCGACCCACACTGCTGTCAGCAGACGGAACAATCGATGCGGCATCAAAGGTACCCCGGGGATCACGAACTCAGACGTAGCGAACCGAGATGATCTCGTACTTGCGCACGCCGCTTGGCGCCTGCACCGACGCCACGTCGCCTTCGGACTTGCCGATCAGCGCGCGCGCGATCGGCGAGCTGACCGAGATCAGGCCGTGCTCGAGATCCGCTTCGTCGTCGCCGACGATCTGATAGGTTACGGCGGCGCCCGTGTCGAGATCTTCGAGTTCGACGGTGGCGGCAAACACGATGCGTCCATCCGCATCGAGTGCGGCCGGGTCGATGATCTGCGCGGCGGCCAGCTTCGATTCGATATCGGCGATACGCCCTTCGATGAAGCCCTGCTTCTCTTTTGCCGCGTCGTATTCGGCGTTTTCCGACAGATCGCCCTGGGCACGCGCTTCCGCGATCGAATTAATGACCGACGGACGTTCAACCGTTTTCAGGCGCTGCAATTCCTCGCGCAACTGGTCAGCGCCGCGTTTCGTCAATGGAATAGTGCTCATAAACAACTCTTTGGCAAAAAATAGCCTTCAAAAAAAATCACCGCGGTTAAGTGCATCCCCAAAGAGGTACGCGACGCCGGCGCTGGCGGGAGAGCCCGATCCGGTACCTTCAGGGACGCCGCTTAACCGCGGCACATACTGCTTCGACAGAGATTCGAAGCCTTAGTTTAGGCGAGCGTGAAGCCCTTGTAAATCATACACCTCGAGATCCTTCAGGTAGCGCAGACCCTCGACCGCCGCACGCGCGCCCGACATGGTCGTGTAGTACGTGACCTTGTTCGCCTGCGCGCTCATGCGTATCGAGCGCGAATCGGCGATCGCGGCACGCGTTTCGTCGACGGTGGTGAACACCAGCGCGATCTCGCCGTTCTTGATCATATCGACGATGTGCGGCCGGCCGTCTTTCACCTTGTTGACCACGCGCACCGGCACCCCGGCGGCCTCGATCGCCGCGGCCGTCCCTTTGGTCGCAACCAGCGGGTAGCCCAGCTCATGCAGCATGCGCGCGACTTCGACGGCCTTTGGTTTGTCGGCGTCCATCACCGTCAGCAGCACCGTGCCCGACTCGGGCAGACGCGAACCGGCCGCGAGTTGCGACTTGAAGAGCGCTTCGCCGAACGTGCGGCCCACGCCCATCACTTCGCCGGTCGAGCGCATTTCAGGCCCCAGCACCGGGTCGACGGTTGGAAACTTCACGAACGGAAACACCGCTTCCTTGACGCTGAAGTACGGCGGGTCGATTTCCTTCGTCACACGTTGCTGCGCAAGCGTCTGACCGACCATCGCACGCGCGGCGATCTTCGCCAGCGGCAGGCTGGTTGCCTTCGACACATACGGCACCGTGCGCGACGCACGCGGATTCACTTCGAGCACGTAGATCACATCGCGCTTCGAGCCGTCTTCCTGCGGCACCTGCTGGATCGCGAACTGCACGTTCATCAGGCCGATCACGTTCAGCGCTTTCGCCATCGCGGCGGTTTGACGCTTGAGTTCGGCAACGGTCTCCTGCGCGAGCGAATACGGCGGCAACGAACACGCCGAATCGCCCGAGTGCACGCCCGCCTGCTCGATGTGCTCCATCACGCCGCCGATAAACACGGTGTCGCCATCCGAGATGCAATCGACATCGCATTCGATCGCATCGTTCAGGAAGCGGTCGAGCAGCACCGGCGAATCGTTGCTTACCTTCACCGCTTCGCGCATATAGCGCTCGAGATCGCGCGGCTCATGCACGATCTCCATCGCGCGGCCGCCCAGCACATACGACGGACGCACGACCAGCGGATAACCGATTTCGTCGGCAAGCTTCAGCGCTTCGTCTTCAGCGCGCGCGGTGCGGTTCGGCGGCTGGCGCAATTGCAACTTCTGCAGCAGCTTCTGGAAACGTTCGCGATCTTCGGCCGCATCGATCATGTCCGGCGACGTGCCGATGATCGGCACACCGTTTGCCTCGAGATCGAGCGCGAGCTTCAGCGGCGTCTGGCCGCCGTATTGCACGATTACGCCGAGCGGCTTTTCCTTGTCGACGATCTCGAGCACGTCTTCGAGCGTCAGCGGCTCGAAGTACAGGCGGTCCGACGTATCGTAGTCGGTCGACACGGTCTCCGGATTGCAGTTGACCATGATCGTTTCGTAACCGTCTTCACGCATTGCGAGCGCCGCGTGCACGCAGCAGTAGTCGAACTCGATGCCCTGGCCGATCCGGTTCGGGCCGCCGCCCAGCACCATGATCTTCCTGTTGCTGGTCGGGTTCGCTTCGCACTCTTCTTCGTACGTCGAGTACATGTATGCGGTTTTCGTCGCGAATTCGGCCGCGCACGTGTCGACACGCTTGTACACCGGACGCACGTTCAGTTCGATACGACGTTGACGAACGTCAGCCGGCGACGCATTCAACAGCTTCGCGAGGCGCCGGTCGGAGAAACCGCTTTGCTTCAGATAGCGCAACTCCTGCGCGGAGACGCTCGCGAGCGTGCGGCCCTCGAGCACCTTTTCCTTCAGCACGATCTGCTCGATCTGCGCGAGGAACCACGGGTCGATCGCGGTCTCTTCGAAGATCTCTTCGCGCGTGAGGCCAAGACGGAACGCATCGCCGACATACCAGATGCGGTCCGGCCCGGCTTCGCCGATCTCGCGGATCGCTTCGTCGCGGCTCTGGGTCTTTTCGTCGAGTCCATCGACGCCGACTTCGAGACCGCGCAGCGCCTTCTGGAACGACTCCTGGAACGTGCGGCCGATTGCCATCACTTCGCCGACCGACTTCATCTGCGTGGTCAGGCGCGGATCGGCTTCGCGGAATTTCTCGAACGCGAAGCGCGGAATTTTCGTGACGACGTAGTCAATAGTCGGTTCGAACGATGCCGGCGTCTGCCCGCCGGTGATTTCGTTCTTCAGTTCATCGAGCGTATAGCCGACCGCCAGCTTCGCGGCGACCTTCGCGATCGGAAAGCCCGTCGCCTTCGACGCGAGCGCCGACGAACGCGACACCCGCGGGTTCATCTCGATCACAATCATGCGGCCGTCTTTCGGGTCGATCGCGAACTGCACGTTCGAGCCGCCCGTGTCGACGCCGATCTCGCGCAGCACCGCGAGCGACGCATTGCGCAGGATCTGATATTCCTTGTCGGTGAGCGTTTGCGCCGGCGCGACGGTGATCGAATCGCCGGTATGAATGCCCATCGGGTCGAGATTTTCGATCGAGCAGACGATGATGCAGTTGTCCTGCCGGTCGCGAACCACTTCCATCTCGTACTCTTTCCAGCCGAGCAGCGACTCTTCGATCAGCAGCTCGCGCGTCGGCGACAGGTCGAGGCCGCGCTTGCAGATCTCTTCGAACTCCTCGCGGTTGTACGCGATGCCGCCGCCCGAACCACCGAGCGTAAACGACGGCCGGATCACCACCGGATAGCCGATGCCGCCGGTCGCCGCCGCGATCTCGGCGTGCACCTTCAGCGCTTCTTCCATCGAATGCGCGGTGCCCGATTTCGCGGAGCCGAGGCCGATCTTCGTCATCGCGTCCTTGAACTTCTGACGGTCTTCGGCCTTGTCGATCGCCTCCGGCGACGCACCGATCAGCTCGACGTTGTACTTCTCGAGCACGCCGTGGTGATGCAGATCGAGCGCACAGTTGAGCGCGGTCTGGCCGCCCATCGTCGGCAGCACCGCGTCCGGGCGCTCCTTCGCGATGATGCGCTCGACCACTTCCCACGTGATCGGCTCGATATACGTGACGTCGGCGGTGTTCGGGTCGGTCATGATCGTCGCCGGATTGCTGTTGACGAGAATGACCTTGTAGCCCTCTTCACGCAGCGCCTTGCAGGCCTGCGCGCCCGAGTAATCGAACTCGCACGCCTGGCCGATGATGATCGGACCCGCGCCGATGATAAGAATGCTTTTAATGTCTGTCCGCTTGGGCATAACGCTCTCGCTAATCTATTCCAATGTCGACCGGTGTTTGCGTCCCGGCTGGAGCGGGCGCTTTCGCGCGTACTCCGGCCTTACGGTTACTCCGGTCCCATGCAACGTGGTTGCCGTTCTTTCGTTGGCGCGCTGCCGGGTTGCCTGCGCCGCCGCCGCGCGAATCATTCGCTGGCGGCTTCGCTTCGCTCACCGCGGCGCGCGCGGCTCTGTTCGCGTACGCGAGATGCTTTATGCCGCCGCGCTGTTGCTGTCGGCCTGGATGTCCTTGCGGCTATCCATCAGCGCGGTGAAGCGATCGAACAGGTAGCCGATGTCGTGCGGGCCAGGCGACGCTTCCGGGTGGCCCTGGAAGCAGAACGCGGGCTTGTCGGTCAACGCGAAGCCCTGCAGCGTGCCGTCGAACAGCGACACGTGCGTGACCTTCGCATTCGACGGCAGCGTCGCCGCATCGACGGCGAAACCATGGTTCTGCGACGTGATCACGACGCGGCCGTTTTCGAGATCTTTCACCGGATGGTTCGCGCCGTGGTGGCCGGTTTTCATCTTCATCGTCTTCGCGCCGACCGCGAGGCCCATGATCTGATGGCCGAGGCAAATGCCGAAGGTCGGAATGCCGCGCGCGATAAACGCGCGCGTCGCTTCGATCGCGTAGTCGCACGGCTCCGGATCGCCCGGACCATTCGACAGGAACACGCCGTCCGGATTGAGCGCGAACGCGTCGGCGGCGGTGGCTTGCGCGGGCAGCACGGTCACCTGGCAGCCGCGTTCCGCCAGCATGCGCAGGATGTTGTGCTTGACGCCGTAGTCGAACGCGACGACGCGGTACTTCGGCGCGTTCTGCAAGCCGAAGCCGCTACCCAGACGCCACTCGGTCTGCTTCCACTCATACTGGTTCTTCGTCGACACGACCTTTGCGAGGTCCATGCCCGCGAGGCCCGGAAACGAACGCGCGAGTTCGATTGCCTTCGTTTCGTCATCGGAGCCGGCGAGAATGGCGCCATTCTGCGCGCCCTTGTCGCGCAGAACCCGCGTGAGCTTGCGGGTGTCGATACCGGCGATCGCGACGACGCCTTCGTCGCGCAGATAGTCGGACAGCGTGCGCTCCATGCGGAAGTTCGACGCGAGAACCGGCAGGTCGCGAATGATCAGGCCGGCGGCATGGACTTTCGTGGCTTCGACGTCTTCGGCGTTGACGCCGACGTTGCCGATGTGCGGATACGTCAGCGTGACGATCTGCTGCGCGTAGCTCGGGTCGGTCAGGATTTCCTGATACCCGGTGATGGCCGTGTTGAACACGACTTCACCGATCGTATGACCGGCGGCGCCGATCGAGTAACCACGAAAAACCGTGCCGTCGGCGAGCGCGAGCAGAGCGGGAGAAAATGACGGCAACACGGGGGGACTCCTTGGCGGAACACCCTGTTGCCGACCTGTTCATCCGCTCGTGCCGGTGCGTGGGTGCTGCGCGACGAACGCGCGGCGGCCGGTGCAGGCGCAAGCCCGCTCGCGTGGCGCGGCTGAGGTTCGCATCGTGCGCGGCTTGGCCCTGAACGGGTGAGGCGGCGGCAACGAGCAAGAGCCCAAAGCGGGCGCGGCGGCGGATGAACGGTTTAGGAGAGGTAGGCGCTAGGGTGCGGGTTGATAAGCTCAAACCTTGAAATTATAGCCCGAAAGCGCCCCACCCTTCAAATCCGAGATAGAGTGCGCCGACGCGCCGCGCCAGACAATCAGGCCGCGCCACGCCCGGTGCGGCGCGCTACGAAGAGTGCTTCACCAGCGCTTGCGCGGCGTTCGCCAGCACCCGGCTCGGCAATACGTACCAGATCGCGCCGGCCACCTGCAGGCCGAGCAGAATCGCCCACGTGGCCAGATGCGCGTCCGCCGGATAGTGCCCCGCCACCGCCGGCCAATGCGACAGCACCGCGCCGACGCCTATCTGGAACGCGAAAATCAGCAGAAAGATCACGAGGTTCATCGTCGTATTCGCCCGCCCGATCATATGCGGGGCGAAATAGCGTGGCAGCAGCGCGTAACTGAGAATGCCGGTGCCGCCGAAAAACCCGTACGACGCCCAGAGCAGGTTAGCCGGCAACGGCGCCTTCGCCATGATCAGCAACTGCGTGGCGACGAACAGCAAACCGCCGATCCCACAAAACGCATACAGCGAGACGCCGCGCCGCTCGAGGCTGCGCGCAGCCGCGCCGAAGCCGACGCAGCCGGCCATCATCGCGAGGCCGAGCACCGACACGAGCGCCGCGGCCGGCCCGGGCTGCAAGCCGCTGACATCGCGCAGCCATGCGCCGACCCACAGCGACTGCATCGCGTAAAACACGCCTTGCGTGAGCACCGGAAACGACGCGATCTTCCAGAATGCCGCACTGCGCAAGATGTCGACAGTGCCCTTGAACTGGCTCATCAGCGTGATATGGCGCGGCGCATCCTGCTTGTCCGGCGCCCAGAGCCACAAAATCGCGGCGACCGCGATGGTCATCACGCCGAGGCCGACGCACACCGTCCGCCAGCTCGTCAAGGTCAGCACCCAGGTGAGCGGCGAGCCGACGACCACCCCGCCCAGGCCGCCGACCGCCATCGTGAGCCCGTTCACGAACGGCAGGCGCGGCGCCGGAAAATGCTGCGCGAGCGCCTTGAACGCGGCGCCGAGGCAGACCGACACGCCGATGCCGATCAGCAGGCGCCCGATCATCATCAGGCCGATGCCATGCGCGGCGCCGAACACGCCGATGCCCGCCGCGGCGAACAGCAGCATGCCGGCCGTGGTGCGGCGCGAACCATAGTGATCGAGCAATACGCCGGCCGGAATCTGCGCGCCGGCGAAGCCGAGAAAATAGAGACTCGTCAGCAGGCCGAGATCGGTGGCGGATAGCCCCATCTCGCGCGTAATCAGCGGCGCAAATCCGAGGTTCACGCCGCGAAACACGTACGAGACGAAGTAACCGGCGGAAAACAGCAGGAAAACGCGAAGCGGTGTAGACAACATCGGCCTGAACGGAACGGGAATGGAAACAGGAAAACGGTAAGACGCCCGAATACCGGGCCGAATAGTCAGACCATCAGCCCGAGCCGGAACAATAAATGAATTATGGAAGACGCGCTTAAATGAAAACGCCGTCACTTCCGTGACGGCGCGTAGCGAACGAGGCCAAACGAGGCGTATCGGAGCGCACTCCATGCGCTGCCCCCGCAGCGCACGATCGACATCCTCGAGATACCGCTTGTTGTGGTTACTTGCCCTTCTTCGCGTTGGCCGCGGTCTTCTGGCGGCTAGGCGCCGCGGCTTTCGGCGACTCTTTCGGCGACTTCGCGGCGGACGAGCCCGTCGACGCCGAAACCTTCTTTACGCCACCCGTCTTGCCCGCATGCGCGGACGCCTTGACCACGCCCGGCTTGCCGCGGCCCTTCTGGTTCTTCGTGCTCTTGTCGGTTTTATCGTCGTCGGCGCTGTCGCCGCCGACATGCGCGCTGATCTTCTGCACGCCGCCGCCGCCCACGTCCGTCGCGAGACGCTGCGGACCCGGCTCGCTCGGCACACGGCGGCCGACCGGCACGTGCAGCACGATCACCTGACCGGCGCGCACGTCGTTGCGATGCGTCCTGTTCCACGCCTTCAACTGACCGATCGACACGCCATAGCGGCTCGCGAGCGCCGACATCGACTGCGCGCGACGCACGCGGATCAGCATCTTGCGCGTATCGGGGACGTCGGGCTCCATCGCGAGCACCGCGCTTTCGGCGACATCGGCGCTGATGTCCTCGTCGTCGTCATCGCCGCGCGGCACGACGATCGTCGAGCCGGGTTTCAGACGCATGCCCGCCGGAATCTTGTTCACTTCCATCAGCGTGTCCGCGTCGACGCCGATCTTCTGCGCGATCGCCGCCGGACCCGCGCGCTCGGTCACCGTGTAAGTGGTCCATGACGACAGCGAGCCGCTATACGACTTCAGATTGCGCTCGAACGCGCTCGCGTTGTCGAACGGCAACAAAATCTGCGGCTGGGTCGCGCCGAGAATGACCGGCTTCTTGAACGACGGATTGAGCGAACGGAATTCTTCCGGCGTCATATTGGCGAGCTTCGCGGCGATATCGACATCCATGTCGTGCGAGGTCGTCACCGTGACGAAGTACGGGTGGTTCGGGATTTCCGGCAGCGTGAGCCCGAACACCTGCGGGTTCATCACGATGTTCTTCACCGCCTGCAGCTTCGGCACGTAGTTGCGCGTTTCCATCGGCATGCGCAGGTTTTGATAGTCGGTCGGCAAACCCGCCGCCTCGTTGCGCGCGATCGCGCGCTGCACGTTGCCCTCGCCCCAGTTGTACGCGGCAAGCGCGAGATACCAGTCGCCGAACATGTCATGCAGCCTCGACAGATAGTCGAGCGCGGCGCTGGTCGACGCGAGCACGTCGCGGCGCTCGTCCTGCCACATGTTCTGCTTCAGGTTGTAGGTGCGGCCGGTGCCGGGCACGAACTGCCACATGCCGGCCGCCTTCGCGACCGACAACGCCTGCGGGTTGTACGCGGACTCGATGAACGGCAGCAGCGCGAGCTCGGTCGGCATATGACGCGCTTCGAGCTCTTCGACGATGTGATACAGGTACTTCTGCGAACGCTCGGTCATGCGCTGCACGTAGTCGGGACGCTGCACGTACCAGTTGACCTGCATGTCGACCAGATCGCTTTGCAGGTCCGGCATCTGGAAACCGCGGCGGATGCGGCCCCACAGATCGGTATCGGCGCTCGTCAATTGATTGACCGAGCTCTGATCGACGTTGATGGTTTCTTTGGCGGAAGCGGTCTTGCGGAGGGCGTCGGCTACGGCTTGCTGGGTGGCGGGATCGGAGGCGGTGCTGGAACTGATGGCGTTAGTGGGCCCCTGGCTCGCACACGCGGCGAGCGTTAGGACCAACAACGCGCTGAAGATAAATCTCATGAACGTCTCGGCTTCCCGGAAAGACTGGAACTGCAACCTGGAACGACTGCTGGGAGTGCTGGAATACACCGCCGGCTGGAACGACCCACTGAGCGTGGACCAGGACCGCGGATTAAACCGCAGCGTGAAATGCGGCTGGAATTTGCAGCCGATAGTACGAAAGAGCGCGGTTTCCGTCAATCGGAAATGTGTGGAAAAGCCCGCCAAATCTGAGGCTTGGCGGATTTTCCGACGATTCGGATGAAGATTGCCCGAGGCGCGCCCGGGTCGGAGGAACGCCGCGCAGCCTAGCGGAACCGGTTCTTCCATTCGCGCATCAGCGCAAACGCGGTCAGCCGGTCCGTCACCGTTTCGTGCAACTGGTCCGCGAGCGTAGCCTGTATGGCCGGCTCGCCTGCACGCAGAAAAGGATTCACCGCGCGCTCATGGGCGATCGTGGTCGGCAGCGTCGGCACGTTGCGCGCGCGCCGCGCCGACGCTTCGTCGCGCCATGCCTGCAGCGCGGCGTTGCCGGGCTCGCAGGCGAGCGCGAAGCGGATATTCGACAGCGTGTACTCGTGCGCGCAGTGCACTTCGGTCGTGCCGGGCAGCGCCGCGAGCGCATCGAGCGAATCGAGCATCTGCGCGGGCGTGCCTTCGAAGAGCCGCCCGCAGCCGCACGCGAACAGCGTGTCGCCGCAGAACACATGCGGCGTGCCGCGCGGATCGGCCGCCTGGAAGTACGCGATGTGGCCGCTCGTATGGCCGGGCACGTCGAGCACCGTGAAGGCCAGGGAAGGTTCGGCGATGCTGACGCGATCGCCATCGGATAGTCTGTGCGTGAGATGCTCGATCGCTTCGCCGGCGGGGCCGTACACTGGCACCGCCTGGCCTTTCAGCAGATCGGCCACCCCGCCGACGTGGTCGCGATGATGGTGCGTGAGTAAAATAGCGCTCAACCGCCAGCCCCGTTTCGTGAGATAAGCCTGCACGGGGGCAGCCTCACCCGGATCGACCGCTACGGCGTGGCGGCCGTCCGATACGAGCCAGATGTAATTGTCTTCGAAGGCCGGGACCGGTACGTATTCAAGCGCATTCATAGGCGACGCATCTCAACATGTCTGACCGACCGATTATAGACTGGCCCGCCTGGACGGATTCCCCGCCCGGGCGCTACGTGCTGCAATGGGAGCAGGCGCAGCTCGACCGTGTCGTGTCGGACGTGTTCGGCTTTCACGCGCTGCAGCTCGGTCTGCCGCAGCTCGATGCGTTGCGCGAAAACCGCATGCCGGGCCGCGGCCTCGTGCTCGACGCTGCAAGCGGCGCCAGCGCGCCGTACGATCTGCCGGACGGCCACGCTGGCGGCTTGCCCGGCCGTCACGCGCCGCCTGCGCGCAGCACGGTGTGGTGCGATCTGCTCGACCTGCCGTTCGAAGCGCAAAGCGTCGATCTGATCGTGATGCCGCACACGCTCGAATTCACGCGCGATCCGCACCGGCTGTTGCGCGAAGCCGAACGCGTGTTGATGCCTGAAGGACAGTTGATCATCCTCGGCTTCAATTCGCTGTCGCTGTGGGGCGCGCGGCAATCGGTCGGCAAGATGACGGGCCGACCGTTCGTGCCGGCCGCGCACGACCTGATCGCGTTCACGCGGCTGAAGGACTGGATCAAGCTGCTTGGCTTCGAGCTTGATCGCGGGCGCTTCGGCTGCTATCGTCCGCCCCTTGCCAGCGACGTATGGCTCAACCGCTATGCGTTCATGGAATCCGCCGGCGACCGCTGGTGGCCGATCTTCGGCGCCGCATACATGGTGAAGGCGATCAAGCGCATGCCCGGCATGCGCCTCGTCGGCGCCGTGAAGGTGAAGAAGCCCGTGCTCGCGGCCGGCCTCGCGCCCGCCGCCACGCCCAATACACGCAACCATACACATGACGTCTGATCTGATCGAAATCTTCACCGACGGCGCCTGCAAGGGCAACCCGGGCCCCGGCGGCTGGGGTGCGATCCTGCGCTTCGGCGAGCACGAAAAAGAACTGTTCGGCGGCGAAGCGAATACGACCAACAACCGGATGGAACTGATGGCGGTGATCGCCGCGCTCGAGACGCTCAAGCGTCCGTGCAAGGCGATCGTGCACACCGACTCGCAATACGTGCAGAAGGGCATCAGCGAGTGGATCCACGGCTGGAAAAAGAAGAACTGGATGACCGCCGCGAAAACGCCGGTGAAGAACGCGGACTTGTGGCAGCGGCTCGACGCGACCGTCGCGCAGCACGACATCGAATGGCGCTGGGTGAAGGGTCACGCTGGGCATCCGGAAAACGAGCGCGCCGATGCGCTGGCCAATCGCGGCGTCGCGGCGCTCGCCAGTCTCTGATGAACAGGGTGCGCCGAGCGCGTGCTGCGTACTGCGTTGCTGCGCCCTTCCCTCTTCCATAAAGCGGCCTATTTCGACACTTCCGACATGCGTCAGATCATCCTCGATACCGAAACGACCGGCCTGAATGCGCGCAGCGGCGACCGCATTATTGAAATCGGCTGTGTCGAGCTGCTCAATCGCCGGCTCACCGGCAACAATCTGCACTTCTACGTCAATCCCGGGCGCGACAGCGATCCGGGCGCACTCGCAGTGCACGGTCTCACGACCGAGTTTCTCAGCGACAAGCCGAAGTTCGCGGAAATCGCCGATGCACTGGTCGACTTCGTCAGAGACGCCGAATTGATCATTCACAACGCGCCGTTCGATATTGCGTTTCTCGATGCCGAATTTCAGTTGCTTGGACTGCCGGGATTCCACGCGCACTGCGGCACCGAAGTGATCGATACGCTCGTGCAAGCGAAGGCGATGTTCCCCGGCAAGCGCAATTCGCTCGATGCGCTATGCGACCGCTTCGGCATCAGCAATGCGCATCGCACGCTGCACGGCGCGCTGCTCGACTCGGAGCTGCTCGCCGAGGTGTATCTCGCGATGACGCGCGGCCAGGAAAGCCTCGTGATCGACATGATCGGCGACACGTCGGCGTCCGGCGCCGTGCATACGCCGGGTGTCGTGCTCGAAGCGCTCGAGTTGCCGGTGCTGGTCGCGACCGACGATGAACTCGCCGCGCACGAGGCGGTGCTCAACGAGCTCGACAAGGCGATCAAGGGGGTGAGCGTGTGGCGTATTGAGCCTGCGCCGGTCGATGCGGTTGCGGCAGCCGATGCGAGCGCAACGAATGCTTAGTGGACGGCGCGCATTGCTTGCGTGCCCGCCGTATAGCGCGGACAAGCAAACCGGGCACGCAGCGCGCTTAAAAAACCCTTTACGGGGTCGTGAAGCTCTGACATAATATGCAGCTCTTCGGGTGGTTAGCTCAGCGGTAGAGCACTGCCTTCACACGGCAGGGGTCACTGGTTCGATCCCAGTACTACCCACCAGGATTCATGGGTATGTGAGCCCCGAAGAACAAAGGCCCTCAGGCGCAAGCCGAGGGCCTTTTTCTTTCCCTATCTCTTTTCGTTCTTCTCGTGCTGCTTTTTCTATTGACGTAATGCCGTAGACGCGAAGGTCATCGTCATCCCTCAAAGCCGCGGCGTACGCAATTCAAAAAGCTCCGCCGCCGCCCGCTCCGGCGGCAGTTCGCGCGAGCGCTCGAGCAGTTTCTCTTCCACTTCCCGCTCACCGACGAATCCCTCGACTTCTCGCGCGACCACCTCGCGACCCTCGACGCCTTCAATGCCTTCGATACCCTCACGGCGCCCGCGCAGTTCGATCGTTCGCGCGAGCGCATTCGTGTCTCTCGATTCGTGTGTGGCGCCGAACCAGTATGCGGTAACGAGACGGGCTTCGCTCATGAAATACATCAGCACGCAGCCCGCGGTCGCGGCGATCGTCGGGTCGTGCAACGCGTGATCCGCGAAGCCGAGCAACACGATAAACACCACGACGATGGTCGACACCAGCACCGCCGCCGACAGCAATGGACGCATGAAAAAATACTTCGAGCGCTGTCTGTCGCGATTGCGCATCTGCGCGGCGTAGCGCATCAAGCCAAGGTTCTTCCAGAAGCCCGGCTGAGCACGCGCCGTGTCGTTCACCGGCCCCATCGCCGGGCCGCCGTTCATACGCAGTACGTAAGCAACGAGATCCGCGCGGCTCTGCGCTTCGGCAGCGCGCAACCGCTCGAGCAGCGTCGGGTCGGCTGCGATCGCAGCGGCCGCCGCAGCGGGATCGTCGGGTGCCGTTCCGATGATCGACGCGACGAGTGCGTGCACCGGTGTCGCGCTCGCGTCGCGCGAACGCAGTGCAGCACTCAGCAAAGGCGCATGCCGCGCGACGGTATCAGCAAGGTCGAGCCATCTCATATCAAAGCCTCCGCGATGAGATTCGATGAACGTCGTTGCGCGGTCAGGTCGTTGCAACGTTCGTCATGGTCCACCGTCGAATGCATGCGGCACGTGCCGTGTTGCGTTGCTCGCTGGAATGAGACTGACGAGACTGCGACGGTGTTGTTAACCACAAAACACCTCGCGATCCGCTGATATTCCTGTCCGTCGTGAAAGGGTTCAACCCGTCCTGGCACGCACGCCGGCGCATGACACGACATAGCCGTTCTCACGCAAAACGGTCGCAAAAGAAGTACCGAAACGCGAAGCACGCAGCGAAACGCGAAGCACGCGAAAGCGTGCGCGAACACGACCGCGCAGAAAGATGATCAACGCTCGAAATCGGTCGACACCGCGAGCTTCTGCCATGCGTTGATCCGCGACTCGACGTCCGCGAGCTGGTCGCGCACGAAGCCGGGCGCATCGCTCCCCAACAACAGATGACGCAGCGGATTCGGTGAATCGGGCCACGCGAGAATCGCCCGCGCGGCTTTCGCGGGGTCGCCCGCCCGATGCCCATCGCGCCGCGCACGCCCGGGGGCGCGCGACGGCTCGAACATAGCGCGGGCGTCGACGGTTAAGGCCGGCGTCAGTGCGCGTCCGCCGCGCCGCCAAGCGTCAACGTATGAACAGCCGCCCCGGGCAGGAATGGCGCGGTCTCGCCATGCACCCACGTTTCATGTCCGGCGATAAAGTACGGCGACATCGGATTGCCCGACTGCCCGCCCGGCATCTCGAAGATGCCGTCCTGCTCGCGCCCAGGCGACACCACAAAGCGCTCGGATGCGCCGAACGCCGGCCCCTGCACGCGCGGCATATTGATGTCGCCCGGCAGCGGATCGCGCGGCGTGCTGAGCCAGCCGCGCGCCCATGGCAGCCACGCCGGCAGAATCCGCGCGAACGGATGCGTGATCGCCGAGCGATTGCGATCGCCCCAGCGCGCGTCTTCGAGCTTCGTGCCTTCGGGCAATTGCGTGATCGAATGATCGATCCGGTCCAGCATGAACGCGCGCCAGTCCGCAACACCATCGGGTATCCACGCATGCTGATCGGCGAGCGTCTCCATCGTCGCCTCATAGCGAGAATTCGCCGCGCGATAACCGAGCTCGGGCCCAAGCGCCGCCATCTGCTTGTCGAGCGGCCCGAACCACGCGTCGTACAGCGAATAGTAGAACGCGCGCACCAGCCGGTAACCGACCGCGTCCGCGTCCGCGCGGCCATCCCACGTTTCGACGAGGCGCCGGAACGCGGCACGCTGCGGATGCCCGGCGATCGCGCGCGCATCGAGTGCGTCGAGCGCCGTGCGGCGCCAGGATTCGGTCCAGAAAGCGCGGTCGTCGGTTTGCACCGACAACATGTCACGTTCGGTCGCATGCGGCAGCGCAAGCAGATCGTTGCGGATCTGCGTGGCGCGCGCGCCGAGATCGGTGCCCGCGTCGCCGATGCGCGCCATGTCCGCGGCCGGCAGGATCCGGTTGTTCGCGGTCCAGATGCGGCCAGCGGACGGATCGAGACGCGCCGGATACGCGTCCGGCGGCAGATAGCCTTGCCAACCAGCGTAGGTATCGGATGTAAACGGCAAGCTGGCGGGCTCCGCCTGCGCCGTACCGGCGTCGGCAGCGGCACCGGCGTTCGCATCGGCTGCAAAGCGCGGCAACGGTCCGCCGAGCGTCCAGCCAATATGGCCTTGCGCATCGGCCACCGTGAAGTTCTGCGTCGGGATGCCGAACGTCGGCGCGGCATGCAGCGCGTCGGCGACGTTCGTGATGTCTTCGAGCCGCACGAGATTCACGTTGACCGCCTCGGGGTCCTGCGCGGTCCAGTGCAATGCATACGCGTGCGAGCCGACCACGAGCTGCGGTCCCCAGCGGGTCTGCACGACTGGCAGATCGACGCTCGCGCCGCCGTTCACGTCGAGGCGCTCGTGGATCACCTGCGCCTTCTCCCATGCGCCACCAGGCACGCGATAGCGCAGCGGATCGGCCGGGTCGCGCTGCAGGTCGATCAGATCGATAAAGCGCCCGTAGCTATTCGTAAACGCCCACGCGATATGACCATTGCTGCCGGCCACGACGAGCGGCGCGCCCGGCAGACTGACGCCGGTGATCCGGCGCGTGCCGCCGCCTGCCGTCGCCGGATAGACGAGCGATACCCGGTACCAGATGTTCGGCAGCGACAGACCGAGGTGCATGTCGCTTGCGACTAGCGCGCCCCCCTGTGCAGCGTGCGCGCCGTCGACCGCGAAGCCGTTGCTGCCGACCATCGAGTTGGCCACTGCCGCGCCGCCGCCGACAAAACCGGGCACGCCGCCGAGCCATCCGGTCACATCAGGTTCGGTGTCTTGCGTGGACTGCGTCGCGCGCAGCCACGGCGGCCGCGTCGCGGGCGGCGCAGCGGGCAGCGGCGCGGAAGCGCCCGGACCATCGAGCGGTGCATCCCAACGGCTCGTCGCCGGCAGCAGGAACGTCAGCAGATCGGCCGGCGCATGCTCGCGCAGCGCCGCGCGCGACAGGATGCGCGCGACCTGATCGTATTGAAGATCGAAGTACATCGCGTAGACGGCGAGCAGCGTGTCCTCCGCGCGCCACGGCGCCGGTGGCGCGCGCAGCACCCAGTATTCGAACGGCCGCGCGCGCAGCGCGTGCAAGCCGTCGTTGACGCCTGCCGTATAGCGGTCGATCAATTGCCGCTGTTCAGCGGGCAGCGCGGCGAGCGCCGCCTGCGCATGTTCGCGAAAACGCAACGGACGGTCGCGACGGTCCAGCGGCAGCGCAACGGGTCCGATCAGCGCCGCCATCTCGCCGGCGGCAACCCGGCGCAACAGGTCCATCTGAAAGAAACGGTCCTGCGCGTGAACGAAGCCGGTCGCGTACGCGACATCGTCACGCGTACCGCCTTCGATGGTCGGTACGCCGAGCGCGTCACGCGCGATCGTCACCGGCGCGGACAGCGATGCGGTCGGCGGCGCGTCGTACGTGCCGTCCAGTTGCGGCAGGCTCGCGCGCAACGTCAGCCAGCTGCCGAGCACAGCGGCCGCCAGCACAACGATGATCACAATCAACAGGATTCGCGGCCACACGCGGCGCCGCCTTTGCGGGAAAAGGCTCGAACGGGTCATTGCGGAACATGCGGTCGTGGGTCAACGCTTGTGCAGCGGCGGCCGGAGCAGCCGGACGCCGTGCGACCATAGCATGAGCGTGTGAAGACGATACGCGAGGACGGCAGTGATGCGAACGCGACGCGAAGCGGGTCGTGTGTGACGAGGGTGTACGGGTGTCGCGTGGTGCGTGGTGCGTGGTGCGTGGTGCGTGGTGCGTGGTACGCGGTGCGCGCCCCGTCAGCCAATCGTCGCGCATCCGTCAGCACGCGATCTCCGCTTGCGCCCGCACCGCGGCGGTGCGAGCACAACCGCCCGCACGCCTGTTTTTGACCGCTCTGTGGTTTGACCGCCCGCTCAGGTATCAGGCGTCGCGTTCGAGCGGCGCGGCCGCCGCGAACGGGCCGCCCTGGAAGCGTTGCGCGATATCGTCGAAGTCCGCGGTCGGCGCGGCCGGTTCGAACAGATGCGCGAACTGCGCGGAACTGTCCTGCGGACGAAAGCCGAGATACGAAGCCTTCGTGTTGTCGACCCACTTCGTCGGGTTATCCGACACCCCATACACGATCGCGTGACCCACGCGATTCGTGAACAGCGAGCAGCGCACGAGTTCGATGAAATCGCGAAAGCTCAGGAACGTGACGAGCATGCGCCGGTTTTTCGGTGCTTCGAACGACGAGCCGATGCGCAGGCACACGGTCTCGATGCCGAAGCGATCGAAGTAGTAGCGCGACAGCGCTTCGCCGAAGCACTTCGTCACGCCATACAGGCTGTCGGGCCGCAGCGGCGCATCGACGTCGACCACCGAGGTGACCGGATGAAAGCCGACCACGTGGTTCGAGCTCGCGTACACGATACGCTTTACGCGATGCTTCACGGCCGACGCGTACAGGTTGTACAGCCCGCGAATATTCGCGTCGAGCAGATCGTCGAACGGCGCATCGATCGAGATGCCGCCGAGGTGCACGACGGCGTCGACGCCTTCGAGCATCGTATCGACCGCCGCACGATCGGCGAGATCGACGCTCGCGCCTTCTTCATGGCTCGCGAGCTCGCCAAGCGGCGCGATATCCGAGAGCCGCACGACATCGGCCCACGCGCCGAGCGCGTCGCGCAGCTGCGCGCCGAGGTTGCCGGCGGCGCCGGTCAGCAGAAGACGATGAAAGGGTTTGCGCGCCGTGGACGGCGGCGTCTGTTGGTCGGTCATAACGGGTTGTTCCAGATCGAACGTTGATAAAAACGACGACGGTGCACGCGGCGGCGAACACCCCGGCCCGCCGCTCGCTGCGCCGCCGGTACCGGCTACCAGTCGGTGCCCTGCATGCCGACGCCGCGCGCCATGCCCGCCGCGGCAAACACCATCACGACGAGCAGCGCAACCTGCACCGCGCCGATCGCCGCGAACTGATGCACGCGGACCAGCGGTGGCGAGATGCCTTTTCTGAGCGCGATGCGCCAGCGGATCAACGCGATCATCGGCACGATTTCGAGCAGCAGAATCAACACCAGCGCGCCCATCTTCACGTGAAAGAGCGGCTCCTGCATGTAGAACGACGCGCCCTTTTCGACACCGCCGAACGCGCGGACCGAGCCGGTGACGATCAGCAGCAGCGCGGACAGGCCCCAGACATTGTCGGCGAGAAATACGCCGGCGAGACCTTGCGCCGACGCGCAGCGCCGCAGCGCGTGCGTGCGCGCGATGATCGCGGTCAGCGCCAGGCCAAAGCCGAGCAAATGAAGGCTGGCAAGCAGCCAGCGGATCAACAAGGACATCTCCATAGGGTGGGTCTCTTCGTATTCGCGTTTTGTTTCGTTATCCGTGCCATCAGCCTGGCCTCGTGCGCCGCGCGGCGGGTGTCGACGATCGATGCGCGCGCAACGAACCTCACCGTCGCGCGCCCCGTCGGGCCGACGGAAAACCGGCGCGGGCCGGGATCATGCAGTTCGCGCGCGGCATCCACTACGAAGGCAATCCGGACACGGATAGTCCATGCGCGTTGGAACCCGCCGACGCAGTCGCGCCGAGATGCCGCTACGTGGTTGACGGGCACCGCGCACCCTACGTGCGCATCAGGCTTGCCTGAGGCTTACATCGAGCGCGCGCGCGGCGACGCGATCGCCCTCCGACACGAGCGGCACACGAAATACCGTCTGCCGGTTGTGACCCGCCGCCGCCGGCGAATCCCACATCAATTCGATCTTCGGGCGGCGCAGCCAGCCCGCGAGACTGGCGCGCTGCGTCGGCCGCGCGTCAGCCGCGGATGACGTCAACACCGGGACACGGCCTGCGCCAGCCGCCGCCGGTGCGCCGGTCGAAGCCGCCTCAGGTTGCTGATCCTGCGTACTTGCGTCATCGCCGCCGGCTGTCATCGGCGCATTGTCCGCGGACGATGCGCCGGTCTCGCCCGCTGCTGCGGCGGCGTCCGGCTCGTGCGCGTCGGTGTGCTGCGTGAGCGTGCCCGGCGCGGTCACGCCGGATGCGTCGGCGCGCAAGGCAACCGTGCGTGGCGCGGCATCATGCGCGACGGCCGCATCGGGCTCAGCCTCGCCGGATACGTTGGCGCGCGAGCTAACGGCGTTTCGCGCCGCATCCGACGAAGGCCCCGCATTGGGCGCAGCGTCGTCGCCCGCCGCATCGGCACGCGGCCCGGCAGCGCCTGACGCGGCATCAAACGAAACGCCCGCACCGGTCGCAACGTCGCCCGCCGCGTCGGCACGCGGCCCGGCAACACCGGCTGCCGCCGAACCCGAACCCGGCGCATCCGGCTCCGCGCCACTCGCGCCCCCTGCGCGGCGCGCGCCGCCGGCCGGCGTGTCCGGCCAGCGCACGGACAGTTCGCGCGCATCGTACTGGCCAACCTTACGGCTTTCCATCCAGACCACCGCGGTGCGCGTCACATGATCAATCGAAATCGCGTAGCGGCCAATCGCAAAGCGGCGTGCGCCGATATTCGTGCGCCACAGCGCGCGCGGCCGGCAGATCCATAGCACGGCCGCGTAGAGCGCGGGCGCCGCGATCAGCCAGCCGTTGGTCGCCGCGACCGCATGAACGGCGCGCCGCCAGCCGACCGCCCACACGAACGCGCCGACCGACCAGACAGCAAACAGAAAACCAAGCAACGCGAACAGCCGCAGCGCCTGCCGTAGCCATTGCGGCAGCGGATGGAACGGACGCTCGGCGCGGGCGCGCGCGCCCGGCAGGAAAATTAGCAGAAACAGGAAGACGAGGTTGATGCAGGCCCACGGCGATGATGCCATCGCGGACAACGCGGTCAAAATGTCCATTTCGGACATCGAGAACAGCCAGCGCGCGAGAATCACGAGACCGATCGCACGCAGCGCGAAGATCGTACCGGCACCCGGCACCGCATTCGCACGCGTCTGTTTCGTTCTCGCCAAAGCCCCTCTCCTCGTGTCCATGATGCCGCCCGCGCATTTTGCGGCACGGCCATTATAGGGATATTGCGAGACCGGCTCATCCCTGCGCACGCCGAACGCGCCGCTCAATGCGTTGCGCATCCCGACGTTGCGCTTCCAGGTGCTTCCCGGCGCCCCAGACGCAACGACGCCCCGCGTGCACTCCAGCACGCGGGGCGTCGTCAGAACCTCGTGACGCAAGCGCCGCAAGCGCGGCGCGCGCTTTCAGCCTAGCTTGCGTTGACTTCGCGCAGCACCGTGCGGCGCTTCTGGCGCAGCAGTTCCTCGTAGGTCGCGACGTAGTTGCGCGCCATCACCTTCGACGAGAAGCGCGCTTCGAACGCCTTGCGCACGGTCGCGCGCGGCAGTTGCGACAGACGCTTGACGGCGGCGACCGCGCTGATTTCGTCTTCGACGACGAAACCCGACACGCCGTTCTCGATCACTTCCGGCACCGAACCGCGCTTGAACGCGATCACCGGCGTGCCGCACGCCATCGCTTCGATCATCACGAGGCCAAACGGCTCCGGCCAGTCGATCGGGAACACCAGTGCGTGCGCGTTGCCGAGGAACTCACGCTTTTCGGCTTCGCCGATTTCGCCGATGTACTCGACGTGCGGGAGCGCCATCAGTGGCTTGATCACTTCTTCGTAATAGGCGCGATCGGCCTTGTCGATCTTGGCGGCAACCTTGAGCTTCATGCCAGCCTGGCCGGCGATGTGGATTGCCCGGTCGAGGCCCTTCTCCGGCGAGACGCGACCGAGAAATGCGAGGTAACCCGGCTCGACGTTGGGGATCGGCGTAAGCACGTTTTCCGGCAGACCGTGGTAGACCGTCTGCAGCCAGTTGGCCTGCAGCAGCGGCTGGCGCTGGTTGTCCGAAATCGACACGACCGGCACGTCGCTGAACGTGTTGAAGACCGGCTGCAGTTCGGGCAGATCGAGACGGCCGTGCATCGTGGTCAGGAACGGCACCGGCTGGCGTGCGAACAGCGAGAACGGGTAATAGTCGATGTGGAAATGCAGCACGTCGAATTCGTCCGCGCGGCGGCGCACTTCTTCGAGCAGCAGCATGTGCGGCGCCATCACGTCGCGGATCGTCGGGTCCAGACGCAATGCTTGCGGCCAGAACGCTTCGAGCTTCGCCGAAGTTTGCGAATCGCCGCTTGCGAACAACGTCACGTCGTGACCTTGCTCAACCAGTGCTTCCGTCAGATAAGACACGACCCGTTCCGTACCGCCGTACAGCTTCGGCGGAACCGCCTCGTGCAACGGAGCAATTTGAGCGATTCGCATGTGAAGAACTCCTCGTAAAAGATCAGGCTAAGTAACTGCAGTTTGTAAAAGCGACTCGCGTGCTCGCCAAGGTTGCATGGCCGGTTGCGACGCCGGCGCATAGCGGCTTCTTCGAGAAATTCTGCGATGGATCGCCTGGTAGGCACGCCAGCATTGGCCACCGTCACCCGCCGTACTCGCGGTAAACGCACCGCAAGCGCAAGCGTTGACAAATGTCAGTCATCCGGCCGACCGAGCACGCATTATCAATGCCGACCCGTTAGGATGGCGCGCACATTTCAAAGACTTTACGTTGTTACAAAGGGGAAACACTTTGCAAACCCTTGTTTTCTAAGACAGTTCTACATTAAGAGCCTTGTACTGGCGCGCGTCGCGAAAGTGTGTTTCAGGCCAGTGTTTTGATGCGATGCAACCGCACGATCCCACCCCGTATCGGCCCGTTCTTCCGACTGGCCGGCGTCGTTTGCGGATCGGCATATGGCCCCCTGGATGCCCGCGCCGCAGGCCCCGTTCCTGCTTTGCAACGCATCGGAGCGATGTTTTACACCGTTGTCGCGTATAACGCAGCGCATCATACAGGGGCATCGAAGCGCTTCCTGCACCCGCAACACCCCACGACGCCCAATTTGAATGCAAACTGTAATTATATCTCGAAAAACTGCGAGCCACGTGGCTGGCCTAGCCCACAGGCAGTTCGCAGCCAAGCGTCACACGCCAGTCATCTTGAAATGATTTGCGTCCGGCGCTGCCGTAATTCGACTTTCCGCGGGCCGAATTCCGTTTTGCATGTTTACAATGCGGAACCTACGCTGTGTTACGAGGCTACCCGTGACCGATGACCTAACCCGACTTCAGACGACAGCACGCACAATTGGAACATCTCACCATTGCCCAGCGTAATGCCCATAACGCAAAGCTCGCGAGCTATGCGGAACGGCCGCTTGCGTTCCTATTTCGCTTTATCCGCCGCCACCCGTTCGCGCATTCGGTGGTGCTGTGCAGCGTGTTCGCCGCGGTCGGCTGCGCGCTCGCGTCGCAATACGCGATCAAACATCTGATCGATGTGCTGGGCCAGGGGCGGCACCATCCCGGGCCGCTGTGGGGCGCGTTTGCGATCCTCGTCGGCCTGATCGCCGCGGACAACCTGCTGTGGCGCGTCGGCGGCTGGTTCGCCGCGCACACCTTCGTCGCCGTCACCGGCGACCTGCGCCGCGACCTCTTTCAGTACCTGAGCGGCCATTCGCCGACCTACTACGCGGAAAAGCAGCCAGGCACGCTCGCGAGCCGGATCACCGCCACGTCAAATGCGGTATACACGGCGGAAAACACCACCGCCTGGAATGTGCTGCCGCCGTGCATCGCGGTGGTCGGCGCCATCGTGATGATCATCGCGGTCAATCCGCTGATGGCCGCCGCGCTGCTGACCTGCTCGGCGATCCTCGCAGTCGTGCTGTACAAGCTTGCCGGGCGCGGTTCGGCGCGCCACCAGACGTTCGCCTCCAAAGCGGCGGCCGTTGACGGCGAGCTGGTCGACGTGATCGGCAACATGGCGCTGGTGCGCGCGTTCGGCATGACGTTTCGCGAACAGAAGCGTTTCGGCGCGACGGTCAAGGCCGAAATGGACGCGCGCCAGAACAGCTTGCTGTATCTGGAGCGGCTGCGCCTGCTGCACGCGGTGATCACCGCGCTGCTGTCCGCGGGGCTGCTCGGCTGGGCGCTGTGGCTGTGGGATCACGGGCGTGCGACGTCCGGCGACATCGTGCTCGTCAGCTCGCTCGGCTTCACGATCCTGCACGGCACGCGCGACCTCGCGGTCGCGCTGGTCGACGTCACGCAGCACGTCGCGCGTCTGGCCGAAGCGGTGAAAACGCTGCTCGAGCCGCACGGCATGCCGGATCGCAACGACGCGACCCAGTTGATCCCGCAAGGCGGGCGCGTCACGTTCGACAAGGTCACGTTCGCCTATCCGCGCCGCCGGCCGATTCTCGACCACTTCGACCTGAATATCGAGCCGGGTCAGCGCGTCGGCCTGATCGGCAAATCGGGCGCCGGCAAGTCGACCGTACTCGCGCTGCTGCAGCATTTTTACGAACCGCAAGGCGGGCAGATCAAGATCGACGGCCAGGACATCGCGGGCATCACGCAGGAAAGTCTGCGCGGCGCGATCGCACTGGTGCCGCAGGACATTTCGCTGCTTCATCGCACGATTTACGAAAACATCGCGTACGGCCGGCCCGACGCGTCGCGCGAAGAAGTGCTCGCGGCCGCGCGTGACGCGCGCTGCACGGACTTTATCGAAGCGATGCCGGAAGGTTTCGATACGATCGTCGGCGATCGCGGCGTGAAGCTGTCGGGCGGCCAACGGCAGCGCATCGCGATCGCGCGCGCAATCCTCAAGGATTCGCCCATCCTGCTGCTCGACGAAGCGACCTCCGCGCTCGACAGCGCGTCGGAAGAAGCGATCCAGAAGGCGCTCGACCGGCTGATGGTCGGCCGCACGGTGATCGCGATCGCCCACCGGTTGTCGACGCTGCACAACTTCGACCGCATCATCGTGATGAGCACTGGCAAGGTGATCGACGACGGCAGCCCGGAAGAGCTGCGCAACCGTCCGGGTCTCTATCGCGATCTGCTGACCAAACAGTTCGGCAAGACGAACACGCTGCACGTGGGCGGCAGCAAGAAGATCGACGAACAGCACGTGGCCTGATGATGGAACCGCCGGTGGCGGGCGGGAACAGCCGCCTCGCGGCCTGCCGCGCGTCGAATGAAAAAAACCGCTTCGAATGGTGTGTTCGAAGCGGTTTTTATTTGAGCGGCCGCAAACGTGAGCAGCCAGCCGGCAGCGACGTGGCGCGATGTGCAAGCGCATGGAAAATCTTGCAACCGCACGCATGGCGAGGCTCGCGCGGTGCCGACCCGACGCGCAGCGGCACCCCACCTGCCACGACGCCAATCAGTTCGCTACACCCGTCCGTTCTTCGCGTTGCGACGCTTCATCGACAGACGGCGACGGCTCCACGCGCTGCAGGTCGCGCATGAAGTTATCGCGCCACACTGACACATTGTTCTCGCGCAACTGCGCGATCATGTCCCGATAGCGCGCCTGCCGCTCGGCGAGCGGCATCGACAACGCGGCGGCCAGCGCATCGGCCATATCGTCGATATCGACCGGGTTCACGATCAGCGCGCCGGTCAGCTCCTGCGCGGCGCCCGCGAAGCGCGACAGCACCAGCACGCCCGGGTCCTCCGGATCCTGCGCGGACACATACTCTTTCGCGACCAGATTCATGCCGTCGCGCAGCGGCGTCACATAGCCCACGTGCGCGGTGCGAAACAGCGCCGCCAGCACCGGCCGCTCATACTGCCGATGGATATAGAGAATCGGCGTCCAGTCGAGCTCCGCAAATCGGCCGTTGATACGGCCGGATTCGCCTTCGAGCTGCAGCCGGATTTCCTGGTACGCGTGCATATCGGCGCGCGTCGGCGGCGCGATCTGCAGGAACGACACGTTGTTGCGCTGGGCCGGCGCCTGGTCGAGCAGCCGCTCGAATGCGCGGAAGCGCTCGACGAGCCCCTTCGAATAATCGAGCCGGTCGACGCTCATGATCAGCTTGCGCGTGTGCAGCGTCGCTTTCATTGTGCGCACCGGCTTGCCGCGCTCGCCCGCCTTCGCGAGTTCGGCGATCTCGTCGGGGTAGACGCCGATTGGATACGCGGCCGCGCGCAGCGTGCGGCCGAATGCATGGATCAGCACGGGCTCGGCCGCCGCCGCGGGCCGCGCATCGATGCTGCCGCCCGCTTCATGAACGACGTAATCGCAGAACGCGCGCAAATCGGGCGTGGTCTGAAAACCGAGCAGATCGAACGAGCACAGTGCTTCGACCAGCGCGCGATGCGGCGGCACCGCGAGCAGCACTTGCGATGCGGGAAACGGAATATGCAGGAAAAAGCCGATGCGGTTTGTCACACCTGCCGCGCGCAGCGCCTGCGCGAACGGGATCAGATGATAGTCGTGCACCCAGATCACATCGTCGGCGCGCAACAGCGGTACGAGCTGCTGCGCGAGCCACGCGTTCACGCGGCAATAGCCTTCGAAATCGTGGCGGTCGTATTGCAGCAGATCGGCGCGGTAATGAAACGCGGGCCATAGCGTGGCGTTCGAAAAACCGCGGTAGTACTGATCGTAGTCGCGCCGCACGAGGCCGATCGTCGCAAACGTGACGGGGCCGCGCTCCTCGAGCTTGATCTGCGGCTGCCCCGACGCGAGCACGTCGCCGCTCCAGCCGAACCACATGCCGCCGGTTTCTTTCAGCGCATCGTAGACACCGACTGCGAGGCCGCCCGCCGCGGGGCCGCCTTCGGAAATCGGCGCAACCCGGTTCGATACGATGATGAGGCGGCTCATGACGCGCGGTTCCCCGATTGAAGACGCAGCAGACCCGCGGCAGGCGGCGGCGCAATGAAAAATAGGGAAGAAGCCGGCAGCCGCTTCATGCGTGGCGCGCCGCCGCGACCACCGCCGCGAGCCATTCATGCAGCGCGCTCACCGAATCGACGCGCGTGCGCGCAACCGTATCGCCGCCGCCGACCTTGATCGACACGCCCCCGTTCGCGTTGGCGACCGCAAAGCCCTTTTCGTCGGTCAGATCGTCGCCGGCGAACACCGGCTTGCGGCCCGCGAACGGCGGCTCGTCGAGGAACGCGCGCAGTGCGCGGCCCTTGTCGACATCCTTCGGTTTGATTTCGTAGACCATCTTGCCCGGCTGCAGCACATAGGCGCCCGGGTACTCGGCCACGAGGCGCGCGGTCGCCGCACGCGCGAGCGGTTCACGGTCCGGCGCATTGCGGTAGTGCAGCGCAAGCGACGCGCCCTTGATCTCGAGCAGCATGCCCGGATGCTGGTTGACGACCTCCGCGAGCACCTGCTCCATGCGCAGCAGACGGTCGTCGTTGAAGCCGACGCGCTGTGTGTCGCCATTGGCGTCGCGCCGCTCGGCGCCGTGCAGACCGGCGACCGGCAGATCCGGCATGCGCAGGAAGCCGTCGATGCTGTCGATGCCGCGCCCCGATACGATCGCGACGGCGCCGTGCGTCAGCGCGCGCAGTTCGGTCAGCAACGCGAGTGTATCGGCCTGCACGAGCACGCCGTCGGGAGTCGGAGCGAGCTCGACGAGCGTGCCGTCGAAGTCGAAGAAGAACGCGAATTCGGTTGGAGCGAGAACTGCGGGAGGTGCTTGCATCG
This sequence comes from Paraburkholderia solisilvae, assembly GCF_902859875.1. GTDB lineage: Bacteria > Pseudomonadota > Gammaproteobacteria > Burkholderiales > Burkholderiaceae > Paraburkholderia > Paraburkholderia solisilvae. The sequence goes on from NZ_CADIKF010000003.1 coordinate 182,073, forward strand.
GTTTGTCTTGCCTTTCAGCCGCTTTCAGCCGGAAAAGTGTGCGCATCTTACCGCGCATCGGTCGATTAATCGAGACATCGGAGCGGGCGGCCACAGGGATACACGGGGCCCACCACAGCCAACCGCAAGCCCACCGCGGATTTCGTTCGAAAATGGAACAATCCGGCTTCATCCGCCTTTCACGCGCTGCGTCATATTGCCCCGCCCGCCGCATCGGGCGGCCGAGGCGCGACGCAGCACCGGAAATTGCGCTAGAGTGGCTGCCACTGCCGCGAACCGCATTGTTGCCGTCTTTGCTCCAAATGGGCTGCACGAACGCGCCGTGCCGGCTCGCGATTCCCGATGTATCTCGATAAATCGAGTCGGTGATAAAGGCTTTGTTCCCCAAAATCTCTCTTACACGGCGGCGCGCCACACGCGCTGCAGACGTCCGTCGCACAAGCAATGCCCGCTCGACCCGCGCGGCCCACCGGCGGGCGCCGCTCACCCGGTTCGCTGCGGTGCTGGCCGCCGCACTCTGCTCAGCGGCGCTGCTTGCCGCCTGCTCGCATCACGACGCGCCATGGCAACTGACTGACGTCTCCGGACATCTGCCGGATCTCGACTTCACGTTGACCGGCGACGACGGCAAGCCCGTCACCGGCGACGCATTCAGAGGCGATACGACGCTTGTCTATTTCGGCTACACGCATTGTCCCGACGTATGCCCGGAGACGATGGCGCGGCTGATGCAGGTGCTCGGCAAGCTCGGCCCGGACGCGCAACGCGTGCGTATCCTGTTCGTCACGGTCGACCCCGCGCGCGACACGCCGCAAGCGCTGCACGACTATGTCGGCGCGTTCGACGCCCAGCATGCGCGCGGCCTCACCGGCAGCGATGCGCAGATCAAAGGCCTCGCGCAACGCTACCGTGTCGCGTATCAGATGGAAAAGCGCGACCCCAACGGCAACTACGACGTGACGCACAGTTCGGCGGTGTATATCTTCGATGCGCAAGGCCACGCGCGGCTGCTCGCCACCGACCAGAACACGCCGGACCAGATCGCGCAGGATCTGCGACGTATCATTGAAGTCCGTTCCTGACGCTTTCCGCCGACGGTTCCCCGCTACCCACAATAGATGATCAACAACATGAGACCTCTGACTTCGATCCCATGCTACGGTTACGCGCTTGCCTTCGCCGTGATGTGCGCCGCCGGCACGCCCGCTCTCGCGGCCGGCGCCGGCGAGGCGATCACCGTGAAGAACGCGTGGGTCCGCTGGCTGCCGAACGACCTGCCCGCCGCCGGCTATGTGACGCTCGCGAACAGCAGCGACAAACCGATCGATCTGGTCGACGTGTCGAGCGCCGATTACGGCAGCGCGATGCTGCATCAAACGGTATCGAGCGGCTCGACGCAGAAGATGGTGATGGTCGACAAGCTCACGGTGCCCGCGCATGGCGAAGCGCAAATCTCGCCGGGCGGCTATCACGTGATGCTCGAAGATGCGAAGCACAAGATCGCGCCGGGCGACACCGTGCATCTGAAGCTGCATTTCTCGGATGGCGAGACCGTCGATACGGCGTTTCCGGTGAAGTCGCCAGCGCAGACGAACTGACGATACTTCGTGAAGGTGCGGGCGCGGCGCTCGACGGCGGTTGCGCATGTGCCGCCCGCTCGACGCGTATCGATAGTGCTCGCGCGTCGCCGCATGGTCCCATGCCGTACACGCGTCACGTCGTTCGCACCATCCGCGCGCAGGTATCAGGCCGATCAGGCTGAACGCATCCACACGTGCGGGATGCCGTCTTCTTCATGCACGTCCGACACCGGCTCGAAGCCGAACGCACCATAGAACGCCTGCAGATGCGCTTGCGCATGCAGGCGAATCGGCGTGCCGGGCCACTGCGCATCGATATGGCTCAACGTGCGTTCGAGTATCGCCTTGCCGAGGCCGACGCCGCGAAAACCGGCGGTGGTCAGCACGCGGCCGATGCGGATATCCGGGTCGCCGGCGTCGGGCAACAGCACGCGCAGATAACCGGCGAGCTTCGCGCGCGGCGCGTCCGAACCGTAGGCAAGCAGATGCCACGCGTCGCGATCGAGCCCGTCGATATCGCCGTACAGACACGTCTGCTCGATCACGAAGACTGTGCTGCGCGCCTCCAGCATGTCGTAGACCTCGATATGGGTCAGGTCGTCGAAGGCCTTCCAGCGCCAGTCGAAAGTAGGCATCGGCGTTGTCGCGGGTGATTGCGGATCGGACATGATCGTGTCTGAAAATAAATGAATGCGCGTCGCGCGCGCCGCTGAAGCAGCGATGATGACACGCCGAACCAGCGTTGCTCGACACTCGGGCGTGACGTTCGCTTGCGTGCTTGCGGCTAACACAAACGGCCGCGCGAAAAATCAAAACACAGCGCCAAAGTAAAAAGCCCCGACCAGTTCATCAACTTGATCGGGGCTTTTTCTGGAGGCGCGAGCCGGAGTCGAACCGGCCTACACGGCTTTGCAGGCCGCTGCATAACCGCTTTGCTATCGCGCCGTAAGCGGACTACGGAACCTGCGGACTGCGAAACCGGGATACGTTGCTAAAGTTGCACGCGCAACGGTCCGCAGATAATGTGCTTGGGCCAATGTGCCTGGGCCAATGTGCTTGGACCAAACGGGCCTGCCGAATAACATGGCCAGATAAACGGCCAAACAAGCAGCCAAATAAAAAGGGAAGCTTTGCTTCCCCAGCTTGCTTCCCATTATTGCTGGAGCGGGAGACGAGTCTCGAACTCGCGACCTCAACCTTGGCAAGGTTGCGCTCTACCAACTGAGCTACTCCCGCGTGGTTCTGCAAACGGCGCTCGACTGACCGACCCGCCACTTGCAGTGCATTACCTTGTGACCTGCTGAACCGACGCTGCGCCAACATCGACCACTACCCGTCACGTTGACCGCGCGCCGCTTCGAAACCTGGAGCGGGAGACGAGTCTCGAACTCGCGACCTCAACCTTGGCAAGGTTGCGCTCTACCAACTGAGCTACTCCCGCATTGCGACTACTGCGCGACTGCTGCATTACGTACGCCGCGCTGCTACCGCTGATTCCGGCACATCCATTCAGAACCGCCTGCACCGGAGAGACGAGATTATGGATAAAGCACTGAAACGTGTCAACCCCTTTTCTGTCGCGGCATCCAGCGCGTCCGCCGCGCCGCTTAAAGCGTGCCGCCGCGCTCACGAATCTGCGGCCACGCGAGTTTCATGTAATAGAGCATCGACCAGATCGTCAGCACCGCCGCGAGATAGATCAGCCACAGGCCCCATACGCGCGTATCGAGCACGAAGCCGCCCGGAAACGGCACCGGCCCATACAGCAGCAGCATCGGAATCGCGACCATCTGGCACGCGGTCTTGAACTTGCCGAGCGAATTCACCGCGACGCTCTTCGATGCGCCGATTTGCGCCATCCACTCGCGCAGCGCCGAAATCGCGATCTCGCGGCCGACGATCACGAGCGCGATCGCCGCGTCCAGACGCGACAGTTGCACGAGCACCAGCAGCGCCGCGGTCACCATCAGCTTGTCGGCGACCGGATCGAGAAACGCGCCGAACGCCGAGGTCTGGTTCCATTTGCGCGCGAGAAACCCGTCGAACCAGTCGGTCAGCGCGGCCAGAATGAAGATCACCATCGCCGCCAGACTGCGGTGCTCGGGGCTCAACATCGTGTTCGGCAGATAGAACACGCCCACGACGAGTGGAATCAGCACGATCCGCAGCCACGTCAGAAAGATGGGGAAATTGAACGGCATGGGCGGCGACAGGATTCTGAAAAATGGAGTTGCAATTGTGCCGTCTCAATGAGACAGCCACAAGCCAACAAACGTCCGGCGAAGTCCGGCCAACCGCCCACAACCGACGCGCGTCCGGCCATCCGCCGCGCGCCCGCGTGCGCACGACGCGGCGTCGCGCCGGTGCATCGTCAGTGCAACTGCCGGTAAATCTGTTCGGCGAGCGCCTGCGAAATACCTTCGACGCTCGCCAGATCGTCGACACTCGCCGCCACCACGCCACGCAAGCCGCCAAAGCGCGCCAGCAACCGCTGACGCCGCTTTGCGCCCACCCCTTCGAGTTCCTCGAGACGCGACGTCTGGCGCGTTTTGCCGCGTTTCGCGCGCATCCCGGTAATCGCGAAGCGATGGGCTTCATCGCGAATCTGCGCGACCAGCATCAGCGCCGCGCTTTCCTTGCCGAGTTCGAGCGCCGTGCGGCCGTCCGCGAACACCAGCGTTTCGAGACCGACCTTGCGCCCTTCGCCTTTTGCGACGCCAACCAGCATCGAGAGATCGAGCCCCAGTTCGTTGAACACCTGGCGCGCGATTTCGACCTGTCCCTTGCCGCCGTCGATCAACACGATGTTCGGCAAGGTGCCGCCCGCGGCAATGGGCTCCGCCGCGTCGGGCGTCACGAGCGGGTCCGCCGCCGCATCGGGTTGCAGCGTCTCGGCCTCGTCGGCGGCATTCGCCGCGGCCTGCGCGACCATCTTCTCGTAGCGGCGCGTGAGCACCTGACGCATGGCCGCGTAATCGTCGCCGGGCGTAATGCCGGTGATGTTGTAGCGCCGGTACTCCGACGACTGCATCTTGTGATGGTGATACACGACGCACGACGCCTGCGTCGCCTCGCCCATCGTATGGCTGATGTCGAAGCACTCGATGCGCAGCTTCGCGAGGTCTTCGAATTCGAGACTGAGCGTGTCGGCCAGCGCGCGCGTACGCGCCTGCTGCGAACCCTGTTCGGACAAGAGACGCGCGAGCGCGAGCCGCGCGTTCTGCTCGGCCATCGCGAGCCATGCGCGCTTCTGGCCTTGCGGCTGGCGCAGCACCGTGACCTTGTGGCCGGCCTGTTCGGTCAGCAGCTCGACGAGTTCGCGGTTCGTGGGCGCGTGACTGACCACCAGCACCGGCGGAACGCGATTGCCGAGATAATGCTGCGCGATAAACGCCTCGAGCACTTCGGATTCGATGCCCGGTGCGCGCGAGCGTGTAGTGGCGGTGGCGCCGGCGGCGGCCGCGACGGTGGTGGCGGGGATGTCGGGATCGGCGTGGGCGAACGCGACGTCTGCGTCTGCGCTGTCTGCGCCTGCGGCTTCATCGGCATCGGCGCCTGCGGCTTCGGCGGCTTCATCCGCCGCGCCGGCATCTTCTTCGCGATCATCCGCTGCGCTTGCGTCATTCGACGCCGCTGCGTCGAGCGGCACGTTGCCGATCAGGTCCGCACGCGCATCGGAGAGCGTGGTCGAATCCGCTCCTTCCTCCGTGCCGCCCGAATCGCGTTGCCCGTTCCCGTCGATCGATCGCGCCCGCGTCTCTTGCGCATCTCCTGCGCTTCCCACACCGGCGGCGAGCTCGCCGCGCGCGCCCGGCAGGCCATCTCCGTCTCCCGCGGCTTCATCGCCGAGTCCGCCTTCGTCGATCGTCAACGCGCTCTCGACATGCGCCGGGAAATACGCCTTGTCGCCCAGATGCCGCCCGCCGCGCACCATCGCGAGGTTCACGCAGACGCGTCCGCCGAGCGCGACCACCGCGAGAATGTCGACGTCGTTGTCGCCGCCCACTTCGATTGCCTGCTGATGCAGCACCGTCGACAGCGAGCTCATCTGGTTGCGCACCGCCGCCGCCTGCTCGAATTTCAGCTCGGCCGCGAACGCATGCATCTTCTGCTCGAGCTCCTTCATCACCTCCGACTGGCGGCCGAGCAGAAAGCGCGACGCGTTCGACACATCGCGTGCGTAGTCCTCCTCGCTGATCGCGCCGACGCACGGCGCGGTACAGCGCCCGATCTGATGCAGCAGGCATGGGCGCGTGCGATTGTTGAACACCGAGTCTTCGCAGGTGCGCAACTGGAACACGCGCTGCAGGATCTGAATGCTTTCGCGCACCGCCCATGCGCTCGGAAACGGCCCGAAGTACTGGTTTTTCTTGTCGACCGCGCCGCGGTAATACGCCATGCGCGGAAACCGATGGCCGGCGAGCTTCAGATACGGGTACGACTTGTCATCGCGAAACAGGATGTTGTAGCGCGGCGCCAGCGCCTTGATCAGGTTGTTCTCGAGCAGCAGCGCTTCGGCTTCGGAGCGCGTCGCGGTGGTTTCGATACGCGCGATGCGCGTGACCATCATCGCGATACGCGGCGACAGCAGCGTCTTCGTGAAGTAGCTCGACACGCGCTTTTTCAGGTCGCGCGCCTTGCCGACGTACAGCACCGCGCCGCTCGCATCGTAGTAGCGGTAAACGCCCGGTAGATGCGGCAATTGCGCGAGCACTTTTTTCGGCTCGAAGACAGGCGGCGTGTCGGAAGCGTCGGTATGGGTCATGCAGAATCGGACGGATTGCCGCGCGGGCAGCGATAAAAACAGGCGATCGCAGCAGATCGGGCCGGTCTGGAGTCGGTCTGGGTTCGAAAGATGCGTCAAACCGGACGGCTTCAAACTCGGTGGCTCTGGCGCCGGCTGCTTTAAAATCGCCAGTTTAGAGCATTCCGCCCCCGTCGCGCCCGCATCCGCTTGACGCTCGCAGCAGGTTCGCGCAATACATTCGCGAAATGCGTTCCGCCCGACGCCCGCCTGTTACCGCTTTTTCCGTTATCACGGCCGCCATTGTCATGTCCGCTGCTGCCTGCTCCGCCGTCCGCCCATCCGCGCACTCGCCTCGCCGGGCCCACCCGCCGCGCGTGTTGCAACCGCATCGGCGATCGCAGCACGCGCAGCAGGCACAGCCACCGCAGCCCGGCGCGCAACGCGAGCCCTCGGCCGCGCCGGACAGCGCGATCGCCTGCGATATCTTTTGCGCGGTGGTCGACAACTTCGGCGATATCGGCGTGTGCTGGCGCCTCGCGCGCCAGCTTGCGGCCGAACACGGCTGGCAGGTGCGCGTGCTGGTCGACGATCTGCGCGCGTTTCATGCGCTCTGCCCGGCCGTCGATACCGCGCGCGCGCGCCAGACCGTGCAAGGAATCGTCGTCGAGCACTGGCACGAGCCGACGCATGCCGGCGAGACGCTCGAGGTGGCGGACGTCGTGATCGAGGCGTTCGCGTGCGAACTGCCGCCGGTCTACGTCGCCGCGATGGCGCGCCGCGCGAGCACACCGGTGTGGTTCAACCTCGAATACCTGAGCGCGGAAGACTGGGTGACGGATTTTCATCTGCGGCCGTCGCCGCATCCGCGTTACCCGCTCGTGAAGACGTTTTTCTTTCCCGGGCTCGCGCCCGGCACCGGCGGCGTGCTGAAGGAGCACGATCTGGACGCGCAACGGGCCGCGTTCGAACAGTCGCAGGACGCGCGCGCCGCGTGGTGGCGCGACACGGTCGGCGTCCCGCCGCCGGCCGCCGGCACGACCGTGATTTCGCTCTTCGCGTACGAAAACCCCGCCGTCGATGCGCTGCTCGAAGCGTGGCGCGACTCGGCCGGACCGGTCGTGCTGCTGGTCCCCGAAGGACGCATCTCCGGCGCGCTCGCGCGCTGCTTCGGTTTGCCATCGTTCGCGGCCGGCACGCATGCCGAACGCGGCAGCCTCACCGCGCATGCGCTCGCGTTCACCGATCAGCCCGGCTACGACCGTCTGCTGTGGGCCAGCGACCTCAACTTCGTGCGCGGCGAAGATTCGTTCGTACGCGCGCAGTGGGCCGCGCGCCCGTTCGTCTGGCATATCTACCCGCAAGCGGACGACGCGCATCTACCGAAACTCGACGCCGCGCTCACGCATTACGCGGCCTCGCTACCGTTCGCCGCGCGCGACGCGCTCACGCGTTTCTGGCACGCATGGAATGGCGCCGGCGCGCCCGATTGGCACGCGCTCTGGACCGATTTTGCGGTTCATCTGCCGGCCTTCAGGGCACGCGCGAATGGATGGGCGCACGAACTCGCGCGCGCCGGCGACCTCGCCGGAAATCTGGCCAGATTCGCAAAATCTCAGTTAAAATAAGCGGTTAGCCAACGGCCGCCGTTGCAGACGCGGCATCTATTTTGTACAGGACAGTTTTATGAAGATCGCTCAGGAACTCCGCACCGGCAATGTCGTGATGATCGGCAATGACGCCATGGTCGTGCAGAAGGCGGAATACAACAAATCGGGCCGTAACTCGGCCGTCGTCAAGATGAAGTTCAAGAATCTGCTGACGGGCGCAGGCATGGAAACGGTCTACAAGGCCGACGACAAGTTCGACGTGGTCGTGCTCGATCGCAAGGAAGTCACGTACTCGTACTTCGCGGACCCGATGTATGTGTTCATGGACGCGGACTACAACCAGTTCGAAGTCGAAGCGGAAATGATGGGCGATGCGCTGAACTACCTCGAAGACGGCATGACCTGCGAAGTGGTGTTCTACAACGACAAGGCGATCTCGGTCGAACTGCCGACCACGCTGGTCCGCGAAATCATCTACACGGAGCCGGCGGTCAAGGGCGACACGTCGTCGGGCAAGGTGCTGAAGAATGCGAAGCTGAACACCGGCTTCGAACTGCAGGTGCCGCTTTTCTGCAACATCGGCGACAAGATTGAAATCGATACCCGCACGCACGAGTATCGCAGCCGCGCGTAAGGAAAGCGCAGGCTTCACTCAAAAGCCGCGCCGCGCCTCGGCCGGCTCCCGCGAAAGCGCCCTTTTTGGGCGCTTTTTCTTTTTTCCCCGACCGTGTATGGTGGTGGAAATCTTTACCGGAATTCTATGCAAATTTGCGCACGACAAGACGGGCAAAGCCTGCCCGCCCAAACGTCAGCGCATTGATTCAACAGCACATTGTTGATCTGGCACGTACTCTGCTTGCCCGCATGGAACCCGCTCAGGTTTCAGTCTGAGGCCGGAACCGAAGCGGTTGTCCATTGAACAGGGAGGTGTGCCAGTGAACAACGACATTGCCGAAGGCAAGTGGAAGCAGATGCTGGGTAAGGCGAAGACCGCGTGGGGCGAACTGACCGACGACGAACTGACCAAGGCGGAAGGCCGGGCGGACAAGCTGGCCGGGCTGATTCAGGAACGTTACGGCAAGACCCGTGAGGAAGCGGTACGCGAAGTGCAACGCTTTTTCGACGCGAACCGGAACCTGTAGTCAGGTTTTATGCAGCACCGTGCGCGTGGGTTCGCGCACAGGGCCGCCAGACAAGCGACGCGGATGCACGCGTGTCCGACCGGACCACAGGGTTTTCTGTCCGGACACCGTCGCCGCCGCGCGGCCGAGTTTGCCCCGCCTCGCGCGGGTGTGTCAGATGGCGACGCGCAACAGCAGGGACGTAGCAACAGGGATGTAGCAGCAGGCACGTAACAGCAAGAGCAAGGACGTAACACGCAGGGTTCAAGAGCGTTTGTGGAGACAACAGGATCAAAAGATATGCGTCGAACCGTCGTGCCGGAAATTCGTCCGGCAGCACCCATCCGATATCGTGCCCGCAGGCGGCCGGACAGCCGGCGCCGCGGGTTTTCGTCCATTTGAAAAAATTGCGCTCGTTATGCCACATGCCCTGATTGTCGAAGACGATCCCAACAGCCTGTCCGGCCTGTCGGCGATCCTCGCCGCCGACGGTTTTTCGGTGGACACCGCGATCACGCTCGCTGAAGCGCGCGCCGCGTTGACGCGCTTCATCCCGGACGTCGTGCTGGTCGATCTGAATCTGCCGGACGGCAGCGGCCTCGATCTGCTGCAGCATCTGCCGCTGCAGCCGCCCGGCGGTGCGCTGCCGGTGATCGTGATGACCGGCAACGCGACGGTCGAGAGCGCGATTGAAGGATTGCGGCATGGCATCTGGGACTATCTGCTCAAACCGGTCAATATTCCGCGCCTGCGCAGCCTGCTCGCGCGCATTCCGCGTCCGTACGAACTGACGGAAGAAGTGCAGACGCTGCGCGCGAAGCTGCGCCAGATGGGCCGCTTCGGGCCGATGATCGGCCGCAGCGGCGCGATCCAGCATATCTACGACACCATCGAACATGTCGCGCCGACCGAGGCGGCCGTGCTGATTTCCGGCGAAGCCGGCACCGGCAAGGAAGTCGCGGCGCGCACGCTGCATGAGATGAGCCGGCGCCGCAAGGGGCCGTTTATCGTATTCGATTGCCGCGCGGCGGCGGCCGTCGGCGGCGGACGGCCGCTCGACAGCCTGCTGTTCGGCCATGAACGCGGCGCGTTCAGCGGCGCCGAGCAGCGTGAGCCGGGCCTCTTCGAACAGGCGAGCAGCGGCACGCTCTTTATCGACGAAATCGCGCTGCTGCCGCGTCCGCAGCAGGAAGCGCTGTTGCGCGCGCTCGATTCACAAACGTTCATGCGCGTCGGCGGCACCCACCAGGTGGTCACCGATTTCCGGCTGATCGCATCGACCCGCAAAGTGCCGCGCGCCGCGGTCGCGGACGGTTCGCTGCATGAAGACCTCGGCCTGCGTCTCGAAGCCGCCGCGCTGTCGCTGCCGCCGCTGCGCGAGCGCGGCGACGACCCGGCGCTGTTCGCCGAGTCGCTGATCGACGAATTGAATCGCGAAGCGAACGCGCGCGGTGTCGCCGACGCGACAAAGCTGATCGCGCCGAATTTCCTGCGCGAGTGTCTCGCGTACGAGTGGCCGGGCAATGTGCGCGAATTGCAGGAGCGCGTGCGCCGCGCATATCAGGCGTCGGGCGATGTGCTCGAGACGCTGCGCGCCGACGAAGCGCACGGCATCGGCGGCCGCGATCTGAACGGCGGCCGTGTGCAGGTCACCGTCGGCACGCCGCTCGCGGATGTCGAGGAAATGCTGATTCGCGCGACGCTGGACGCGGTCGGCGGCACGCGGCACCGCGCCGCGTCGCTGCTCGGCATCAGTCCGAAGACGCTGTACAACAAGCTGCAGCGGATGCGGTTGAACTGACGGATGACGGACGGTCGCGGCAAAAACGCGATTGCCCGCAGTTGAATGAAAAACGCGCACGCCGACCTGGCGTGCGCGTTCCTTTTTGGGTATGCGCATTTTCGCTGGATTTGCCGCGCTTCGATTGAAGGCTCGCGACCGCGCGCATTCCGGCATCGCCGCCCCGGGCGGCGCGGCATAGGCAAAATCGAACGCGCGTCGCTCAGGTGCTGCGCTCAGCGTCACTCAAACGCGTCGCGCAACAACGCTTGCGCCTGCCGATACTCGGGCTCCTCGATCAGCTTGCTCCACGTCGGCGCCTTGCCGCGCGGCCGCATGCGCCTGATGCGCCGGCGCGATGCCTTCGACGGCTTGAAACGCAGCGCGTCGAGCACCTTGCCCGCCTCTTCCGGCTGATTGCAGATCAGCACCATATCGCAGCCCGCTTCGAGCGCGGCGGTCGCGGCCTCGGTCAGCGTGCCGCCCTGGCGCGCGGCCTCCATCGACAGATCGTCGCTGAAGATCGCGCCGTTGAAACCGAGCGCGCCGCGCAGAATGTCCTGCAGCCAGATGCGCGAAAAACCGGCCGGTTTCGGATCGACGAGCGGATAGATCACGTGCGCGGGAATCACCGACGCGAGCGACATGCCGAGCCAATCGTACGGCGCGGCGTCTTCAGCGAGGATCTCGTCGAGCGCGCGCTCGTCGACCGGCACTGCGATATGAGAATCGGCCCGGGCAAAGCCGTGCCCCGGAAAATGCTTGCCGCAGTTCGCCATGCCGGCAAGCGCGAGCCCGTGATTCAGGCTCTTCGCGAGCATCGTCACGACGCGCGGGTCGCGGTGGAACGCGCGGTCGCCGATCACCTGCGAGTGACCGTAGTTCAGGTCCAGCACCGGCGTGAAGCTCATGTCGATACCGCATGCGCGCAGTTCGGCCGCGAGGATATAGCCGACCGCCGTCGCGACCTGAGTCGCGTGCAGCACGTCGTCGTTCCAGAGCGCGCCGAGCTTGCCCATCGACGGCAGCACCGTGAAGCCGTCGGTGCGAAAACGCTGCACGCGGCCGCCTTCGTGATCGACCGCGATCAGCAGGTCGTCGCGCACGTCGCGGATCGCGTCGGTAAGCGCGATCAGTTGCGCGCGGCTTTCGAAGTGCCGCGCAAACAGAATCACGCCGCCCGTCATCGGATGAGCGAGGCGGCGCTTGTCGGCCGCGTTGAGCGTCTTGCCGACGACGTCGAGCATGACCGGTCCAGGAGAGGTTTTCATCGAACGGAGGAAGAAGAAAGAGAGAGGTGGGCGGCGCGGCCCGTGCAGCGCGCCGCGACCGGGAAATTCAGACAGGGTGAATGATGAGACGGGCGGCTAATTGCTGGTCTCCGCGCCGGTTTCAGCGATCACGAACGACACCGCATAGTCGCGCTCATCGGAAAGTGTCACGCGCGCGGTGATGCCGCGCGCGGCAAGCCAGTCGGCCAGTTCGCCGGACGCGACCACATAGGGCTTGCCGCCGGCTTCATTGAGTGTCTGCAGCGCACGCCACGTCATCGGCCAGTGCATGCCGAGGCCGATCGCTTTCGAGAACGCTTCCTTGACGGAGAAACGCGTCGCGAGAAACGCGAGACCGCGCACCGCGGAGCGCGCATTACGCGCATGGTAGACACGCAGTTCGTCCGCTCCGAGCACCTTCTCGGCAAAACGGCCACCAGTGCGTTCCATGACCGCGGCCACGCGGCTCACCTGGACGACGTCGGTGCCGATGCCGTAGATCGCCATGCGGCGCCCGTGCGTCAGGCGCGCGCGGCAAGACGCGCGGCGACCATGATCGCCTTCATCTCGCGCACCGCGTTGTCCCAGCCGGCGAAGATTGCGTGCGCAACGATCGCGTGGCCGATGTTCAATTCGACGATCCCGTCGATCGCCGCGATCTGCTGCACATTCGTGTAGTGCAGGCCGTGCCCCGCGTTCACCTTGAGCCCCAGCGAACGGCCAAGCTCGACGCTGCGTACGATGCGTTCATATTCGCGCTGCGCTCCGGCTGCATCGTGCGCTTCCGCGTAACAGCCGGTATGCAGTTCGATCACCGGTGCGCCGGCTTCGTGCGCGGCGCGAATCTGCTCGTCTTGCGCATCGATGAATAGCGACACGCGCGAACCCGCCTGCGCGAGCTGGCTGCACGCGGCGCGCACCGCATCGAAACGGCCGGCGACGTCGAGACCGCCCTCGGTCGTCAGCTCCGCGCGCTTTTCCGGCACGAGGCACACGTCGTGCGGCCGCACGTCGCAGGCAATATCGAGCATCTCCGGCGTGACCGCGCATTCGAGGTTCATCCGCGTTTTCAGCTGCGGGCGCAGTGCACGCACGTCGGCATCGATAATATGCCGGCGGTCCTCGCGCAAATGCAGCGTGATCGCATCGGCGCCCGCGTCTTCGGCGGCCAGCGCCGCGCGGACCGGATCGGGGTACGCCGCGCCGCGCACATTGCGCAGCGTGGCGACGTGGTCGATATTGACGCCGAGGTCGATCACATTCGGCGACGTGAGAAAGAAGCTCATAAGTTCTGCAGGTCGATCAGGATCTGGCGCGTCGCGAGCGGCGTGCCGCCGAGGTACGTATTGAGCAGAAAGCGCATCAGCGTCTTGCTTTGCGCCACCGTCTGGGCACGATGGTAATCGTCCTGCTCCATATCGAGCAAGGTCTGGCCGGATACGACCGGCCATGGCGCGGGTACATCGTCGGAGGCATCGCACACGCCGCGCGCCGGGTCGAACACATAACGGCCGCCCGGTACGACCGGCTGCCGCGCGACCGTGCGGTCGAGCGCCATCGCGTAGCCGGTCTCGCGCAGCAGCACGCGCTCGAACGAACGCAGCACCTGGACCGGCGGCTCGTCGTGCGCGAGACGCGTGAGCGTCACCATATAGTGATGAAAGAGCTGCGGATGCGGATCTTCGCGCGCACAGAACTTGACCAGCAGTTCGTTCACATAGAAACCGCACAGCAACGCGTCGCCGGCCAGCGGCCGCATCCCGCCGACCCATTCGGCGCCGGTCAGCGTACGCATCTCGGACTTGCCGGTCCAGGCGAGCGAGAGCGGCTGGAAGGTCTGCAGCACGCCGCGCAGCGCCGAATGCGGACGCTTCGCGCCTTTCGCGACAAGCGCGAGGCGGCCGTGATCGCGCGACAGTACGTCGAGAATCAGGCTGGTTTCGCGGTATGGGTAGCTGTGCAAAACGAACGCCGGCTGCTCGGAAATGCGGTATTCGGAGACGGGCGGGCGCGACGGGCGTCGCGCGGACTTCGTCGCGCGCCGCTCGCCTGCTTTGGGATGGGTTTGACCGGCAGTCTGATCTTCAGACTGCCCGCGCGCTTCGAGCAGCGCCTGGTCGGCGATATCGTCACCGGGCGTACGCGCCGCCGCGGACGGCTTCGACGGTTTCGATGAAGGGCGCTTTGCGCGCGCGCGGGCCGGCGCGGCCGGCTCGGGCGGATCGTCAGCGCCGGGTTCGGATGGCTGCGTCATCCATGCGTCATTCGTACCCATACGCACGCAGTCCGGCTTCGTTGTCGGCCCACCCGCTCCTCACCTTGATAAAGGTCTCGAGGTACACCGGACCGTCGAACAGCTTTTCCATATCGAGACGCGCCTCGGTGCTGATCTGTTTCAGCTTCGCGCCCTTCTGGCCGATGATCATCGCCTTGTGCGAATCGCGCTCGACAAGAATGGTCGCGAAAACACGGCGCAGGCGCCCTTCCGTCTCGAACTTGTCGATCACCACCGTGCTCGTGTACGGCAACTCGTCGCCGGTCCAGCGGAAGACCTTCTCGCGCAGAATCTCGGCGGCGAGAAAACGCTCGCTGCGATCGGTCAGATCGTCCTCGCCGTAGATCGGCTCGCCTTCCGGCAGATACGGCTTCACGGTCGTGAATAACCGCTGGATGTCGTCCGGGTTCTTGGCCGACAGCGGCACGATTTCCTTGAAATCGCGCAAGCCGGCCATCTGCTGCATGAACGGGAACAGCGAGTCCTTGTCGCTCACGCGATCGAGCTTGTTTGCGATCAGCAGCACCGGGGCGGACGGCGGAATCAGATCGAGCACCAGCTGATCGTCCGGCCCGAAGCGGCCCGCTTCGATCACGAACAGGATCGCGTCGACCGACGTCAGCGTCGACGTCACCGCGCGGTTCAGCGAACGGTTCAGCGCGCCGCTGTGGCGCGTCTGGAAACCGGGCGTATCGACGAAGATGTACTGCGCGTCGTCGAGCGTGCGGATGCCGGTGATGCGATGACGCGTCGTCTGCGCCTTGCGCGACGTGATGCTGACCTTCTGGCCGACCAGCGCGTTCATCAGCGTCGACTTGCCGACGTTCGGACGGCCAACGATGGCAACCATGCCGCAGCGGAATCCAGGGGGAGTGAGCGTGTTCATATTTCGGGCTACGGCAAACGAAGACCGGCGTGCATCGCGCGACAGACACGCGGGAACAGCAGAAGCTGCGGCACGGCGGCGGTAATCGGGTGAATCAATCGGAAACTGTCGGGGTCAATCCGCGTGGATCGGGGTGAATCAGTGGCCTGCATCGGCGGCGCGGGTGTGCAACGCGCTCGCGACGCCGGCTTCCAGGTCGGCTTCCGCAGTCGCCGCGCCAGCGGCTTCACGGCTGCGGGACGTCAATTTTTCGGTGCTGCGTGCGGCGGCTTCAAAATTGTCGGCCGGTTTGTCCCGTTCCGGCGCGCTGACGGCCGGACGGGCGGCGGCTTCGGGTTTGTCCGCGGGCCTTTCAATGGCCCTTTCGCCTGCCTTGTCGGCGGCTGATTTTTCAGCAGTCTTTTCGGCGGATTTGTCGGTGGGTTTGTCGGCCGGCTTGTCGCCTGGTTTGTCGGCGAGCGGCGGGTTTGCGGTTTTCTCCGCGGCACGTTCGACCGCCTTCTCGATGGCCTTTTCCGCTGACCTGTCGGCCGGGCGCACGCCGGCTTCCGGCTTGTCCGCCGCCCTCTCGCCCTGGCGGTTCGCGATATCGGTTTTGTCAGCGGCAGGGTCCGGCGGGCGCGTCGCCGCGTCGGTCCGGTCGGCCGGCCGCTCGACGCGCTCCGCCTTTTCGCTGCGGGCGCTCTTGTCTTCAACGCGCTCGGCGAGTTTATCGGCAGCTTTGTCCGCGGCCCTTTCCGCGGCCTTTTCCGGTTTCTCCGCCTTTTCCTTATCCGCGCCGGTCTGGCTTTGGCTGTATTCGACGTGTGCGGCACGTATCACCGCGATCGGCGCCACGCCGTTCGCCGCGTTCGCCGCCGACGGGACAGCGCGTTCCGCGGCCCCTTCCGCCGCGGCTGCGCGGGCTTCGCCACGCGCCGCACGCTCGGCCTTGCGCTGGTCCGGCGCGCGCAGATCGAGCGCGGTTTGCACGCCGGTCACGCCGGGAACGATTTCAGCTTCCACGTTCTTCGCGGCACGCGCGCTCTTCGAGCGCTTCGGCTTCGCGACCACGGCAGGCGCCGCCGCCATCACGTCGTCGAGCGCCTTCTTCGCAGCCGCCTGCTCGGCGGCGCGCCGGCTTGCGCCGGAGCCGGTCACCTTGACGTCGAGTTTCGGCACCGCGCACTCGACCTCGAACTGCTGATTGTGCGCCGCACCATGCGTTGCGATCACCGTATAGGTGGGCAACGCAATCTTGTGCCCCTGCAGGTACTCCTGCAGCAGCGTCTTCGCATCCTTGCCGAGCGTGCGCGGGTCGATATGGTCGAGAATCGGCACGTACAGCCGCTTGATCACGGTCTGCGCGGCCTCGAACCCGCCGTCGAGAAAGATCGCGCCCAGAATGGCTTCGAGCGTGTCCGCGAGGATCGACGGCCGGCGAAAGCCGCCGCTGCGCAGTTCGCCTTCCCCCAGACGCAGCCCCTCTGAAATATTCAGGGCCTGAGCAATTTCGTAGAGCGACTGCTGTTTGACGAGGTTCGCGCGTACCCGGGACAGGTCGCCTTCGTCGAGCTTGCTGAAACGTTGGAACAAAAGTGCCGCCACCGCGCAGTTGAGAACGGAGTCGCCGAGAAACTCGAGCCGTTCGTTATGCGTGGCACTGTGACTGCGGTGAGTGAGAGCCTGGCGCAGCAATTCCGCATTGCGAAATTCATAGCGCAGCCGGCTTTCCAGCGGAGATGAAGGCATGGGCAGAGTATAACGCGGGCGCTTGCCCGGGCGAAAACGCGGACCGGCACGCGAACAGGCGTGGTGTTGCGGCGTTACCGCACATTCTTAAAGTAGCGTGGTAACACGCCGCGCGAGTTTCGCGGCGTGATGGGCGGCATGTTTCGCAGTGTGTTTCGAGATGGCGATTCGATCGAGGTGACCGCGAGCGTCGACGCTCGTGATGGCGTGACGCGCAGGCCGTCATGCGGGAAAGCGAATCGCGCACGGCACGCATTCACCGCGCGACCGATCCGCCACGGCGCAGCTCACTCGAACGAGCCGATCCGCTTGAGATTGCTGAAGTTCATCCAGATGAAGAACGCGCGGCCGACGATATTCGCGTCCGGTACGAAACCCCAGTAACGGCTGTCCGCGCTGTTATCGCGGTTGTCGCCCATCATGAAGTAGTTGCCCGGCGGCACCGTGCAGATCACGCCGCGATCGTTGTAGTTGCAATTGTTCCGGTACGGGTAGTCTTCCGCGCCGACGATAAACGGCGGTACCGCCGGATTGTTCAGAATGCGGTTCTTGCGGCCGTTGATATCTTCTTCGAACTGCTTCGCATAGCCGATGCGCTCTTCATCGAAGAAATCGGGCAGCGGCGTCTCGGGAACCGCCTTGCCGTTGATCGTCAGCTTCTTGTCCTGATACGAGACCACGTCGCCCGGCAGACCGATCACGCGCTTGATGTAATCGACCGATTCATCCTTCGGATAGCGGAACACCACGACGTCGCCGCGCTGCAGCGGACGGCCCGAGGTGACCTTCGTGTTCGTGATCGGCAGGCGCAGTCCGTAGTCGAACTTGTTCACCAGGATAAAGTCGCCGACGAGCAGTGTCGGCACCATCGAGCCGGACGGAATCTTGAACGGCTCGACCACGAACGAACGCACGACGAACACGACCAGAATGACCGGAAAGAAGCTCGCCGTGTATTCGAGCCACCACGGCTGGCGCAGCTTTTCGTCGCGCAGTTTCGCCCGCGTCTGCGCCGGGTTTTCATCGGCGAAGCGCTCGCCGACGCGCTCCTGCTGGCGGTCGAACTCGGCGACGGCCGCATCCGCCGCGAGCCGCCGACGCGGCACGAAAAAGAGCTTGTCCGCAACCCACGCAATGCCCGTCAAGACGACGAGCACAAAAAGAATCAATGCAAAATTCATTGAGGGATTTTCCGTTGTTCGTCTTATTTGTCTTCGACACGCAGGATCGCGAGGAATGCCTCCTGCGGAATCTCGACCGAGCCGACCTGCTTCATCCGTTTCTTGCCTTCTTTCTGTTTTTCCAGCAGCTTTTTCTTGCGTGTGATGTCGCCGCCGTAGCACTTCGCCAGCACGTTCTTGCGCAACGCCTTGATGTTCTCGCGCGCGATGATGTGCGCGCCGATCGCCGCCTGGATCGCGACGTCGTACATCTGGCGCGGGATGATCTCGCGCATCTTCGCCGCCACTTCGCGGCCGCGGTACTGGCTCTGCGTGCGGTGCACGATGACCGACAGCGCATCGACCTTGTCGCCGTTGATCAGCATGTCGACCTTGACGACGTCCGACGCGCGGTACTCCTTGAACTCGTAATCCATCGACGCGTAGCCGCGCGACACCGACTTCAGCCGGTCGAAGAAGTCGAGCACGATTTCGGCCATCGGCATTTCATACGTGAGTTGCACCTGGCGGCCGTGGTACTGCATGTTTATCTGGTTACCGCGCTTCTGCGTGCATAGCGTGATAACCGAGCCGACGTAATCCTGCGGCATATACAGGTTCACGGTGACGATCGGCTCGCGCACTTCTTCCATCCGCGACGGATCGGGCATCTTCGCGGGGTTCTCGACCGTGACGAGCGTGCCGTCGCGTTGCAGCACCTCGTAGACCACCGTCGGCGCGGTGGTGATCAGGTCCATGTCGAACTCGCGTTCGAGCCGCTCCTGCACGATTTCCATATGCAGCAGACCGAGGAAGCCGCAGCGGAAACCGAAACCGAGCGCTTGCGACACTTCCGGCTCGTACTGCAGCGACGCGTCGTTCAGCTTCAGCTTTTCGAGCGATTCGCGCAGCGCGTCGTACTGGTTCGCTTCGACCGGATACAGGCCGGCAAACACCTGCGGCTTCACTTCCTTGAAGCCGGGCAGCGGCTCGGGTGCGGGACGCTTGATCGTGGTGACCGTATCGCCGACGCGCGCGGCCGTCAGTTCCTTGATACCCGCGATGATGAAGCCGACCTGCCCCGCGGACAGCGCTTCGAGATTCTTCGACTTCGGCGTGAACACGCCGACGTGCTCGACCGGATACTCGGCGCCGGTCGCCATCATGCGAATGCGGTCCTTCGGGCGCAGCGTGCCGTTGACGATGCGCACCAGCATCACGACGCCCACATAGTTATCGAACCACGAGTCGATGATGAGCGCCTGCAGCGGCTCGTCCTCATTACCCTTCGGCGCCGGCACTTTCGCGATCAGCGCTTCGAGCACGTCTTCGACGCCCTGTCCGGTCTTCGCGCTGCAATGCGTCGCGTCGGTGGCATCGATACCGATCACGTCTTCGATTTCGGCAATCGCGTTTTCGGGGTTTGCCGCCGGAAGGTCGATCTTGTTGAGCACCGGCACGACTTCGACGCCGAGTTCGATCGCCGTGTAGCAGTTGGCAACCGTCTGCGCCTCGACGCCCTGGCTCGCATCGACGACGAGCAGCGCGCCCTCGCACGCCGACAGCGAGCGGCTGACTTCGTACGAGAAGTCGACGTGCCCCGGCGTATCGATCATGTTCAGGTTGTAGAGCTTGCCGTCGCGCGCCTTGTAGCTGAGCGCGGCGGTCTGCGCCTTGATGGTGATGCCCCGTTCGCGCTCGAGATCCATCGAGTCGAGCACCTGCGATTCCATCTCGCGGTCGGACAGGCCGCCGCAAATCTGGATGATGCGATCGGCAAGCGTCGACTTGCCGTGGTCGATGTGCGCGATGATCGAGAAGTTACGAATATGATCCATTCAAGGCCGGGGAAGCAAAGCAAAAAAGGCGCGCTCGGTGGGTCGCGAAGCACGCCTCGTAAACTGACTGAAAAACTTGTCTATTTTAGCCGAAAAGGGGTCCGGCAGGCGGATTTACGGGAGTGCCGGACTTGCCGGTGCGTTGTTTCGCGCGCTCAGCACCGCGCGCACGCGCACTTCATCGAAGTGGTAGCGGCACAGTTCGACACCGTCGCAGCTCAGCACCGGCACCGCTTCGTTGTAGCGCGCTTCGAGCGCCGGGTCGGCGTCGATATCGATCACGTCCACGCGCGCGCCGAACTCGGCAAGCAGCGGTTCAAGCGCCGCGCGCATGTCGTCACACAGATGACACCATGCGCGCCCGTATAGCGTGAGCACCGCCGGGCACGTTGCTGCTTGCGAGGTCGGCGTGCCGTGCGTCACTTCTGCGACGACGCGCGCGGCCGGATCGGCACGAACTGCGTGTTGTCGCCCCGGCGCACGAGCAGCGCGACCATCTTCTGCGGATCCAGATGCGCGGTGAGTTCGTCGAACTGCTTTGCGCTCGTCACGTCGGTATCGCCGACCCGCAAGATGATGTCGCCCTTCTCCAGTCCGACCCGCGCCGCCGGCCCGTCCACCGCGTCGACCTGCACGCCGTTGCGCAGCTTCAGCGACTTCATCTGGTCCGACGGGATGTCGCTGACCGCGATGCCCAGTGCGTTCGACGGCGGTTGCTTCGGCGCAGGCGGCTTGCGCTGGTCGGTGCGCGCGGCCTTGTCCGGCTGCATCTCGGCGACCGTCACCGACAGATCGCGCGTCTGGCCCTTGCGCCAGATGGTGATCGTCGTCTTCGTACCGGGCTTCGTATCGCCGACCATGCGCGGCAAGTCGGTTGCGGTATCGACCGGATGGCCATTGAACTTCAGGATGATGTCGCCCGGCTGCACACCGGCCTTGTCCGCCGGGCCGCCCGGCTCGACGCTGCTCACCAGCGCGCCCTGCGCCTTCGGCAGGCCGAGCGAATCGGCGACATCCTTCGTGACCTCGCCGATCGCCACCGCGATGCGCCCGCGCACGACTTTGCCCGACGTCTTCAGCTGATCGGCAACGCGCATCGCCTCGTCGATCGGAATCGCGAACGAGATGCCCATAAACCCGCCGGTGCGGCTGTAGATCTGCGAGTTGATGCCGATCACCTCGCCTTGCATATTGATGAGCGGGCCGCCCGAGTTGCCCGGGTTCACTGCGACGTCGGTCTGGATAAACGGCAGATAGTCGCCGGTGTCGCGGCCCTTCGCGCTGACGATGCCCGCCGTCACCGTATTCTCGAGGCCGAACGGCGAGCCGATCGCGACCACCCATTCGCCGACGCGCACCTTGTTCGAATCGCCGATCGTCACGGTCGGCAGGTTCGTCGCGTTGATCTTCACGACCGCGACATCGGTGCGGTCGTCGACGCCGATCAGCTTCGCCTTGAATTCGCGCTTGTCGGTCAGCGTCACGTAGATCGTGTCCGCATCGTCGATCACGTGCGCATTGGTCATCACGTAACCGTCGGACGACAGGATGAAGCCCGAGCCGACGCCGCTGTTCGTTTCGGAGTCGCTGTTGTCCTGCTGCGAGTCGCCTCCCTGACCGCCCTGGCTGCCGCCCTGGCCTCCCGGACTGTCGTTGCCGCCGCCATGCGGCGATTGCGGCGACTGCGGCATCGGAATGCCGAAGAAGCGGCGGAAAAACTCGGACATGTCGCCGTCGTCCATCCCCGGCGGCAGGCCGCGATTGCTGGTCGGCACATGCGCGGTGGTGCGGATATTGACGACCGCGGGACCGACCTTGTCGACGAGGTCGGTGAAATCGGGGAGGCTGGCTGCGGGCGCTGCCACTGCCGCGTGCGGCAGAAACGGCAGGCAAGCCACTAGCCATGCGGCCGCGAGGAATTTGCGCACCGAGAGAGTCGTCATGTCGTCGTAAGCCGGTGGATTACTTGGGAGGTTTGTATTCTATGGCAGACGCGAATTGCTGCAACGTGGCCTGGGGCACTTCGCCGAGCAGGGTTATCCAGAAGTCGCCGCGACGCTTGACGAGCACGTGGGTCGCCCCGCTGCTGCCCGCGCCTTCCTTGCGCGTATTTTTTTCGACGGGCTCGACGAAGATCGAGATGGCCGCGAGGCCATCCGAAAACACCATCTGATCGACCGGAATCGGCGGATTGCCGGGGTCGTGCGCGGCCATCGGGCGCCGCAGTTCACGGATTTTTCTGAAACCCGGCACATTCGGCGTGATCTGCCAGCCCTGCGTTTCCATATCGACCGGCTCGACCGGCGGACGCACAACCGTCCAGCCGGCGGTATTGCGAATGCCTGCCGCGATCGGCGCCTTGTCGACCGGCACGCCGATGCGGATCTGCGAGAACGACAGTTGTTCGAGCACGTCGCCGCTCGGGTCGAGCGTCTGCGCGCGCAGCAGCAGACCGGTTTTCGTGTCGGCCCACAGCTTGTACGCGAAACGGTACGCGTCTTTCGGATCGAGTTCGATCACATCCGCTTCGAGGCCCGCAACGCGGTCGCGGCCGAGAATCTTCGGCTCGTACACGGACAGCACGTCGTCGCTGCTCGCGGACAGCAGTGCGGGGAACGAATCCTTGTTCTGCCGTTGTTCGACGACGCACAAGTGCCGCTCCGGCACGAACGTATAGAGCTCGTCGTTATGACGCAGCATCTTGCGCGGTTTGCCGTCGAGGCTTTCGAGCTGCTCGTATTCGCCGTCGTTGCGCGTTGCATAGTGCGAAATGCGCGACGTCTGCACGAACGTGCCGCGCTGATAGACGAATGCGCCTTCGTAGTTCTGCTGTTGCGCGGCCTGATGGATCCGGTTGAGCAGGTCGGCCGCCGTATGGCGGGCCGACGAGTCGTCTTGCGCGAATGCGCGCGGCGCGGCGGATAACGCTGAAAGCAACGCGGCTGCACAGAAGAGCAGTGCCGGCAGCCGTCCCCAGGTTGTCGTTTTATTGAACCGCAAAGTCTGCATCGAGCTATTGGCCCTGCGTGGTGACGGCCGCGCGGATCAGCGGCATCGTACCGGCCATCACCGGCTGCTGCGCGAACTGCTGATGGGCTTCCAGATACTGATCGAGACTGGCGTCACGGATGATGTTCGCGTCCTGCACCGCCGGCTGTGCGGTGGCCATCGGCATCGACGCCATCGCCACACGCCGCAGCGGGTCGCCCGACGATACCGATGCGACCTGTGCGCTTTGCATGCCGGTGTTTGCGCCCTGCAGTTGCGGCACCACGATCCACGTCAGCGTGGCCGCGGCGGCTGCGACCGCGAAGGCCGGCACAAGACGGCGGCCGAGCGGATTGCGCAGCGCGCCGAGCCGGCCGCGCGCAGCCGATGACGGCGCAACGAAATGTGCTTCGCTCTCGAAGCGCGCCGCAAAGCCGCTCATGAACGTGCGGCTCGCAGCCGCATTCAATGCGAGATCGTCGGAACGCAGCGCGTCGCCGATCAGATGATAGTCCGACCATGCCGCGCGATCCTGGTGATCGAGCGCGGCAATGAACGCGCCCGGCCCGTCATGCCCCTCACCGTGCCATTCGCCGTCGATCAGCGCGGATAGACGCTCGCCTTGCGAGCTCGTTTGCAGACTGGCTTGCGAACGCATCGAAACCGACCCCATGATGCTCCCCATCTTGACAGACACCCCGTAGTGACACCACCTGACTCAGATATTGCACCGCCGCCCCGTGAGACGTGGAAAGCCGCCTGAATGCGCCGGCCCATATGGCCGACCACACAATTTACCAGCGGATTTACCAGCGTTTGCCCTCGGGGGTGTCCAGCAGCGGACGCAATTTTGCCGCAATGGCTTCGCGAGCGCGGAAAATTCTCGATCTGACGGTGCCGATCGGGCAGCCCATCATGTCGGCGATTTCCTCGTAACTCAAACCCTCAATTTCACGAAGAGTAATGGCGGTGCGCAGTTCTTCCGGTAAAACCGCCATCGCAGCATTGACCGTCTCTGCGATCTGTTTGCTCATCAACATCGACTCGGGCGTGTTGATATCCCTTAGTTGGTCGGCATCCGAGAAAGTTTCAGCCTCTTCGGCATCCGCTTCGGTCGACGTGGGCGCCCGCCGGCCCTGCGTCGCAAGGTAGTTCTTCGCCGTATTCACGGCAATCCGGTACAACCACGTATAGAACGCCGATTCGCCGCGGAATTGGGGCAGCGCCCGGTATGCCTTGATGAACGCATCCTGGGCCACGTCCTCGACCTCGGCGGGATCCCGCACGAGGCGCGAGATCAGCCGGATGATCTTGCGATGGTACTTCGTGACCAGAAGCTCGAACGCGGCCTTGTCGCCGTTCTGCACGCGTTCGACCAGCACCTGATCAATTTCTTTTTCGCTCACCTGATAAATCCGTTAGCTAGGGCCCGCGGGGCACCATTGTAGCGTCCCCTTCATCCCGTCACGTTACAGCAGTAACGGCGGTTACAGTCGTTACAACGCCCCGTGCGCGGCGCGCCGGGCCTGTACCGACAGCTCACGGAAAAGGTCGGAGCAAAACATGTCGGCGGTGAAGAGCAGCGTGCGGGAACGGCCATTGTCGCCTACAAGCGCGATGGCCAGCAGCCAACCGCTCCACTGCGCGCAGCCGGCGAGGCGGCCCTGCGCGACCGGCTCGCCGGCGCGGTTCCAGGCCGTCAAACCATCGGGCCCGATTTTGAGCGACGCGGGCCGGCGGCGCGCCGCGCGCCGCCATGCGAGACCCAGCGCGGCGCAAGTCGCAAGCGCGGCAAGCAGCGCGTGAGGCAGGCCGACGCGCGCCGCGAGCGTGGTGCCGACCGCGGCGACGCAGATTGCGATGAAGCCTGCCACCGCGCCATGCAACAAGGCGGACCGCCGCAGCACGATGCGCCGCGACGGTCCGCCTTGCGGTACGTCCACTTGCATATGATCGGCCCGCTGCGCCGCATCGCGCGGCGCAGCCGGTAACCGGGTCGACTGAAACGGCTGCGTCAAACGGTAGCGCCGCTTACGAGCGTTTGAACACCAGCGTGCCGTTCGTGCCGCCGAACCCGAACGAGTTCTTCAGCGCGACATCGATCTTCATCTCCCGCGCAGTGTTGGCGCAGTAGTCGAGATCGCATTCCGGATCCTGGTTGAAGATGTTGATCGTCGGCGGCGACAGCTGATGGTGCACGGCGAGCACCGTGAACACCGATTCGAGGCCGCCGGCGCCGCCGAGCAGGTGCCCGGTCATCGACTTGGTCGAGTTCACGACGATCTTGCTCGCATGGTCGCCGAACGCGCGCTTGATGCCGATCGTTTCCGCGAGGTCGCCGAGTTGCGTCGACGTGCCGTGCGCATTCAGATAGGCGACTTCGTCCGCATTGACGCCCGCGTTCTTCAGCGCGGCGAGCATGCAGCGGCGCGCGCCGTCGCCATCTTCGAGCGGCGCGGTCATGTGGTATGCGTCGCCGCTCATCCCGTAGCCGGCCACTTCCGCGTAGATCTTCGCGCCGCGCGCTTTCGCGTGCTCATATTCTTCGAGCACCATCACGCCCGCGCCTTCGCCGAGCACGAAACCGTCGCGTTCCTTGTCCCACGGACGGCTCGCCGTCGCCGGATCGTCATTGCGCTGCGACAATGCGCGCGCAGCCGCGAAGCCGCCGATGCCGAGCGGCGATACGGTCGATTCCGCGCCGCCCGCGATCATCACGTCGGCGTCGCCGTATTCGATCAGCCGCGATGCTTCGCCGATGCAGTGCAGGCCCGTCGTGCAGGCGGTGACCATCGACAGATTCGGGCCCTTCAGGCCGAATTTGATCGACAGGTGGCCGGAGATCATGTTGATGATCGAGGCGGGCACGAAGAACGGCGAAATACGGCGCGGGCCGCGATTCAACAGTTCGGTCTGCGTGATTTCGATCATCGGCAGACCGCCGATGCCCGAACCCACCACGACGCCGACCCGTTCGGCAACCGCGTCGTCGATCTCGAGGCCGCTGTCCCTGATTGCCTGCATGCCGGCCGCAATGCCGTAATGGATGAACGTATCCATATGGCGCGCTTCCTTGCCGGGAATGTATTCCTCGACATTGAAGCCCTTGACCTCGCCGGCGAAGCGAGTGGAGAAGTTCGACGCGTCGAACTTCGTGATGTCGGCGATGCCTGATTTGCCGGCGACCAGATTGGCCCATCCATCGGCAACATTATTGCCAACAGGCGAAATCAGCCCCAGGCCTGTAACAACAACACGACGGCGGCTCACGGTAACCCCTTTTTCATAGAATGACGAAAGCAAAAGCGCAGTTCAGACCAAAGCAAAAGCCACAGCGGCAACAGGAATCGAGCCTGTGTACCCTGTGGCTATGAGCCCGGCATGAATGCCGATAGCGGCGGTCTGGCCGCCGTTTCCATGCGGACCGGATGGTGACGCACACGGCGGCGCACACACGCCGGCACGAGCATGACCATCACGGCCATCGACGACGGCAGCAGGTCCGGCAGCCAGCATCGCTGCGGCCTCACGATCTGCAAACCGGGCGGCTGCAAATCCAGCGGCGACGCGCGCGAGGACCTTAGGCCTTGACGTTTGCGCGAGCGTAGTCGATTGCCTGCTGCACCGTGGTGATCTTCTCGGCTTCTTCATCCGGAATTTCCATGCCGAATTCATCTTCGAGGGCCATCACGAGCTCAACGGTGTCGAGCGAATCAGCGCCCAGATCGTTGACGAACGAGGCTTCGTTCTTGATTTCCGCTTCCGCGACGCCCAGTTGTTCCGCAACGATCTTTTTAACGCGTTGTTCGATGTTGTCCATTACCCCTCCAAGGGAAAAAAGTTCATAAATACAGGTGCGCGCATTTTATCAGGTTTGCCCCGCGGGAAAACCGCGCGCATGTTGCTGCGAAGGCACCGTCCGCGCACGCGTGAAACTGCATCGCGGCGCGGATAGTAACCGAATTTGGTTACGACATATACATGCCGCCGTTCACGTGCAATTCGACGCCGGTGATGTACGCCGCTTGCGGCGATGCGAGAAACGCGACCGCGTGCGCGATCTCTTCCGGCGCGCCGAGGCGGCCGAGCGGCACCTGCGCCTTCAGCGCCGCCTGCTGCTCTTCGGGCAGCACGCGCGTCATGTCGGTATCGATGAAACCCGGCGCAACGCAGTTCACCGTGATGCCGCGGCTGCCGATCTCGCGCGCGAGCGCGCGCGACATACCGGCCACGCCCGCTTTCGCCGCTGCGTAGTTCACCTGGCCCGGATTGCCCGCCGCGCCGACCACCGACGTGACGTTGACGATGCGGCCGCCGCGGGCCTTCATCATCGGGCGCAGCACCGCGCGCGACAGACGGAACACCGCCTTCAGGTTCGTGTCGAGCACCGCGTCCCAGTCCTCGTCCTTCATTCGCATCGCCAGCTGATCCTGCGTGATGCCCGCATTGTTGACCAGTACGTTCAGCGAACCGAATTCCTTCACCGTGCCGTCGATCAGCGCTTCGACCGCGGCCGCGTCGTTGACGTCGAGCACCGCGCCGCGGCCGCTCAGTTGCGCTTCGTCGAGCGCCCGCGTGATCGCCTGCGCGCCGCTCTCGCTGGTCGCCGTGCCGATCACGGTCGCACCCTGACGGGCAAGTTCGAGCGCGATCGCGCGACCAATGCCGCGCGATGCGCCGGTAACCAGTGCGACCTGCTTGTCGAGAGATTTTTCCATCGTTGAATTCCACTGTGCCCGCTGTTTGTGGGCGGTTAATCCACCTGCGTTGGCGGCCGCTGACGGGCACAACCGGTTGCCGGATGCGTGACCATCTGCTGCCGCTTTGCTGCCGTCGCTACGCTATCGCTTATTGCGCGCTCACCTGCTTGAGCGCTTCGTCGAGCGAGGCCGGATCGACGATCGCCGCGCCCACGAGACTGCCGTCGATGCGCTTCGTGAGGCCAGCAAGCACCTTGCCCGGGCCGCATTCGAACACGTTCGTCGCACCCTGCTTTGCCATCGCCTGCACGCATTCGACCCAGCGCACCGCGCCGGCCGCCTGGCGCACCAGCGCGTCCTTGATCGCGGCCGGCTCGTTGACCGTCGCCACGTCGACGTTGCTGATCACCGGGATCGACGGCACGCTCACGTCGACGTTCGCGAGGTACGCGCGCAACTGGTCGGAAGCGGGCTTGAGCAGCGACGAATGGAACGGCGCCGATACCGGCAGCGACAGCGCGCGCTTCGCCCCCTTCGCCTTCGCGATTTCGCACGCCTTTTCGACCGCCGCCTTGTGACCCGCGATCACGACCTGGGCCGGCGCGTTGAAGTTCACCGCTTCGACCGTGCCGGCCGCGGACGCTTCGTTGCACACCGCGCGCACCGTGTCGTCGTCGAGACCGAGAATCGCCGCCATGCCGCCCACGCCGACCGGCACCGCCGTCTGCATCGCCTGCGCGCGGAAACGCACGAGCGGCACCGCGTCGCGAAATTTCAGCGCGCCGGCGGCGACGAGCGCCGTATACTCGCCGAGGCTATGGCC
The DNA here is from genome assembly GCF_902859875.1 of Paraburkholderia solisilvae. Classification (GTDB taxonomy): domain Bacteria; phylum Pseudomonadota; class Gammaproteobacteria; order Burkholderiales; family Burkholderiaceae; genus Paraburkholderia; species Paraburkholderia solisilvae. The sequence goes on from NZ_CADIKF010000003.1 coordinate 210,580, forward strand.
CGCGACGAGCGCCGGCGCCGGGCCGCCCGCCGCGAGCCACGCGCGGTAAATCGCGTACGCCGCGGTCAGCATCACAGGCTGCGTGTTGGTGGTGAGGTTCAGGTCGTCAGCCGGGCCTTCGGCAATCAGCTTGCCGATGTCCTGATTAAGTGCGTCCGACGCTTCCTGAACCGTCTCGCGCACAACAGCATGATCGCCAAACGCATTCAGCATGCCGACCGATTGCGAGCCCTGGCCCGGAAAAACGAACGCAAATTTCATTTCACCCTCAAATCGATGTACTCAGATGTGTGCGCCCACGCGCTTCACGATGCATGCGTGGCGCGCGCCACGCATGCAGACAGATGCGACGCCGCCAGCGCCGGCAGCCGTCAGAAACGGATCACCGAAGCGCCCCACGTAAAACCGCCGCCGACGCCTTCGAGCAGCACGTTGTGGCCGCGCTTGATGCGGCCGTCGCGTACCGCGACGTCGAGCGCGAGCGGAATGGAGGCGGCCGACGTATTGCCGTGTTCGTGCACGGTGACGATCATCCGCTCCTGCGGCAGGCCGAGCTTGCGGCAGGTGCTTTGCATGATGCGGATATTGGCCTGATGCGGAATCAGCCAGTCGACCTGTTCCGGTTTCAGGCCGGCTTTTTCGAGCGCTTCGATCGCGACCTTTTCGAGCACGCCGACCGCCAGCTTGAACACCGCCTGGCCGTCCATATGCAGGAACGCATTGCCCGCCACCGCGCCGCGGTTCACGTTGCCCGGCGTGCACAGAATGCTCGCGTAGCTGCCGTCCGCGTGCAACGCGCTCGCGAGCACGCCCGGCTCATCGGATGCCTGCAGCACGACCGCGCCGGCGCCGTCGCCGAACAGCACGCAGGTCGTGCGATCGTTGAAATCGAGGATGCGCGAGAACGTCTCCGCGCCGACCACGAGTGCGGTGCGATGCTGGCCGCTGCGGATAAAGCTGTCGGCCGTCGCAACCGCGTACGCGAAACCGGAGCACACCGCCTGCACGTCGAATGCCGCGCCGCCATTCTTGATGCCGAGCTTGTTCTGCAGCAGACACGCGGTGCTCGGAAACACGAAATCCGGCGTGGACGTCGCGACGATGATCAGATCGATCGATTGCGGATCGACATCGGCGGCTTCGATCGCGCGTTGCGACGCGCTCAGCGCGAGGTCGCTGGTCGGGACGTCGGGCTCGGCGAAATAGCGCGCGTGAATGCCCGTGCGGGCGACGATCCATTCGTCGCTCGTCTCGATGCCCTGCTGCGCGAGACGATCAGCCAGCTGCTGGTTGGAGACGCGTTGCGGCGGCAGGTAACTGCCCGTGCCGAGCACGCGGGAGTAGAGAGTGGATTGCGCCATTATGCCTTCGAAGATGATGCGGCGTAGGGCTCGGCACGACCTGGGAGGCGACCCGCCGGACCGCCGGAACTGACCGCACCGGCAGGGTTCGCGGGGTCTGCAGGATCGGCCGGGGTCGGGTTTGCCGCCACGTTTGTCGCCGGACTCGCCGCCACATTTGCAGCCGGATTCGCCGCCGCGTTTGCGGCCGGATTCGCTGTCGCGTTGGGGGGCGTGCCGGGCACATGTTCGGGGTTGGCCGAGCCCGCCGCCGCCGTGGCGCCGCCTGCGTCGCGCGCGCCTGACGTCACGGGTTCGAGCGAGCCTGCGTTCTCCTCCATCGCGCGCGCAAGACGTTCGAGCACGCCATTTTTGACGGCATCATACCCGCGTTTGATAGCCCACTCAAACGCGTAGGCGTCCGCCGAACCGTGGCTCTTGATCACGAGACTGCGCAAGCCGAGCAGCGCCGCGCCATTGTATTCACGGTGATCGACACGCTTCTTGAAGCGCAGCAGCACCGGCAGTGCGAGCACGGCCATCACCTTCGTGAGCCACGAACGGCCGAACTCTTCCTTGATGATGTCCGACAGCATCTGCGCGAGGCCTTCCGACGTCTTCAACGCGACGTTGCCGACGAAACCGTCGCAGACGATCACGTCGGTCGTTCCCTTATAGATATCGTCGCCTTCGACGTTGCCGCGGAAATTCAGCGTGCTCGTGCGCAGCAGTTCGCCCGCGCGCTTGATGGTCTCGTTGCCCTTGATGACTTCTTCGCCGATGTTCAACAGGCCAATGGTCGGACGCTCCTTGCCCTCGAGCGCGGACACGAGCGCATGGCCCATTTCGGCGAACTGCAGCAGATGCTGCGGCTCGCAGTCGACGTTCGCGCCGAGGTCCAGCATCATCGTGTAGCCGTTCGGATTGGGCAGCGCGAACGCGATTGCCGGGCGCTCGATGCCCGGCAGCGTTTTCAGCACGTAGCGGGACACCGCCATCAGCGCGCCGGTGTTGCCGGCGGAAATGCAGGCCTGCGCGTCGTCTTCCTTGACGCGATTGAGCGCGACGCGCATCGACGAATCTTTCTTCTTGCGCAGCGCGACCTCGACCGGATCGTCCATGGCGACGATCTCGGTGGCCGGCACCACGATGAGCGCCGGCTCGTTCAATGCCTTCAGCTTCTTCAACTGCGCGCGAATCGCGCCCTCGATACCGACCAGCAGCAACTGCGCGTCGGGATGCGAGCGAACGAAGTTGACGGCAGCGGGAACGGTCACGGACGGGCCGTGGTCGCCTCCCATGCAATCGATCGTGAGTTTTACGGTCATCGAATGCGACGAATTTCAGGCACAAAAAAGCGGCAAGTGAATGCCGCCTTTTCGATGTGCCGGGAAAATGCCAGGCGTGTGTCTGTCAAGCCGATGGTGCTGAACCGCCCCACCACCGCTGAACCTGCGGCCGCCAACACAACCGGGGCAGCCGGGGAACCAACAGCGACGAACCGATCGCCGCGCGCAACGCCTGTAAGTGGGCGCAACACGCTTCAAGCGATTAGTCGTTTTTCGTCTTGACGACTTTCTTGCCGCGGTAGTAACCGTTCGGGCTGATGTGGTGACGCAGATGCACTTCACCCGTGCTCGGCTCGACTGCGAGCGGTGCGGTGGTGAGGAAATCGTGCGAACGGTGCATGCCACGCTTCGACGGCGACTTCTTGTTTTGTTGAACTGCCATGATAACTCCTGAAAATTTTCCGAATTCTAACACAGCGCGACGCCGCGACTGCCACCGGCTGGCCCGCTGTTGGACCTGCTTCGGGACCTGCCTCGCGCTACCCCTGCAACCTGTTCAATGCTTGCCGCCGGAACCGCCCGACTCGTCATCGGCGCCGCCCGATTTCAGGCCTTGCAGCACCGCGAACGGATTCGGCCGTTCAGACGCGGCGCCGCCCTGTTCATCCGCTTCTTCGTGCTCCGCGCCGCCGTCCGCCCCTTCCGAACCGCTTGCACCCGATACCAGAGACTCGTGCACTTGCGGGCAGACGTCGTGCTTCGGCACGAGCGGCAACGACAACAGCAATTCTTCTTCGATGAGTCCGATGAGATCGAACTGGCGCGAGCCCACGATCACTTCGACTTCGTCTTCTTCAAGCGGAAACTCATCAGCCTGCGCTTCAGTCTCGACGACGCGGTAAATCGCGTCGACGTTGAATGCCTGCTCGTAAGGCGCAAGGCACCGCTGACACTCCAGCCACGCGGCGCCGTGGACCGCGAGCCGCAGATACGGTTGCGGGCCCTCGGTGCCGTTGTCCTGCAATTCCGGCTGCGTCGACCCTTCGGCTTGCCAGGTGAACGCAGTATCGCGTTCGTCTGCTGGCGCTTCCGCCGGGACTTCGTTTAACATGCGCGGCAGTTGCGACACGCGCACGACGCCGGCAGCCTGCCGTCCACTGCGCGCAAACTCGAAGAGATCGAGTTGCCGCGGGTCGACGGCGGCGGACTTGCCCGAATGCTGAGTCGAATGCGTCATGTGCGTCCCCTGCTTTGCGCTGCTTTGCGCATTTGTCACCGGTTGCCACCGGTTATCGCCGGTTGTGCAGATTGCGCCGCTTGTGCTGCTGCTCGTGCCGCTTTGCGCTATTTGCGCTATTTGCGCCGACCGTTCGTTTGCCGTTTGTTCGCCGTTTGTCCGCTGTTAGCCATTCAGCAACGCCCGTGCTTTCCGTGCTTCACTGGCCTGCGCACGGCTTCGTCGGCCTTGGGTTAGCCTACCCGCCGCTGCACAGTAACCCGCTGCACAATCCGCTACACAACACCGCTGCACAACAACTCCTGCTGACCCACCGCGCCAATCGCGCACCGCTTCCGCAGGAGGAGCCGCTAGAAAAGCCCAAAACTATATCCGTTTTGTCTTTTCGAGTCAAACACTTAAGTCCGCACAGGCAAAGCCGTCGACGGACCCGTTTCCAGAACCCGATTTCAGCATGCCCGAACCCGTCAAACCCCCGCCCCGCCTGATTCTCGCGTCGAGCTCGCGCTACCGCCGCGCGCTGCTCGAACGCCTGCGCATTCCCTTCGACGTCGTGGTGCCCGCCATCGACGAAACCCCGCTTGCCGGCGAAAGCCCGCAAGCCACCGCGCTGCGCCTTTCGGAAGCGAAAGCGCGCGCGGTCGCGGCCGGGCTCGTCGCCCGCGACACGGCGCTCGTGATCGGCTCCGACCAGGTCGCGACATTCGACAACCTGCAGATCGGCAAGCCCGGCACGCACGAAAAAGCGCTTGCGCAGTTGCAGGCGATGCGCGGCCGCGAAGTGCTGTTCCACAGCGCGCTATGTCTGTTCGACAGCCGCTCGAACGATGCGAATTGCATCGACGTCATCACCCGCGTGCGCTTCCGGAATCTGCCCGATGCGGCGCTCGACGCGTACCTGCGTGCCGAAACACCCTACGACGTCGCGGGCAGCGCGAAATCCGAAGGGCTCGGCATCACGCTGCTCGAAGCGATCGAGTCGGACGACCCGAGCGCACTGATCGGTCTGCCGTTGATCGCGCTGTCGGGCATGCTGCTCGCAGCCGGCTACCCGCTTTGGGAGGCGCAATGAGCGGCGTGCTGTATCTGATCCCGAACACGCTCGGCGAAGGCGACGCCGACGCGCTCGCCGCGGTGCTGCCCGCGCCGGTGCGTGCGCGCGCCGCCGCGCTCGGCTACTACATCGGCGAAAACGCGAAAACCACACGTGCGTTCCTGAAGAAAGTCGGCACCGAGCGGCCAATCCAGGAAATCGACGTGCGCGAACTGAATGTGAATACGCCGGCCGGAGAAATCGACCGGCTGCTTGCGCCGATTCTTGCCGGCACCGATGCCGGGCTGGTGTCGGAAGCCGGCTGCCCGGCCGTCGCCGATCCGGGCGCGCTGCTCGTGCGCCGCGCACACGAACGCGGCGTCAAGGTCGTGCCGTTCGTCGGTCCGAGCTCGATCCTGCTGGCGCTGATGGCATCGGGATTGAACGGCCAGAGCTTTGCGTTCCACGGCTATTTGCCGGTCGATGCCGGCGAGCGCGCGAAGCGTTTGCGCGAACTCGAGCAGCAGTCGCGCAAGATAAAGCAGACGCAGATATTTATCGAAACGCCGTATCGCAATCGCGCGCTGCTTGACACGCTGCTCGCGTCCTGCGCGCCGTCGACGATCGTGTGTGTCGCCGTCGATCTGACGCTCGCCAGCGAAACGATCGTGAGCCGCGCGGTCAGCGACTGGAAGAAGAAGCCGGCGCCCGATTTGCACAAGCGGCCGGCGATTTTTCTGTTGCTCGGCGTTTAGCGGCAGGCGGCGGCGCACACCGCGCGCCCACCGCCGCACGCGGCGCGTTGCGCGCCGCGCATCACCGCAAATTGAGCTTGCCGCCGAGAATCATCGCGTGGATCGCCGCGCTGCCGACCGCCGCGCCGAACTTGCGCGCGACGCGGTCCGTGATGCTTTCCTTCACCGTGTAGTCGACGATATCCGGCGCCTTGATCACTTCGCGCGCGACATAGTCGGTATCGCCGAAGCCGTCCGCGAGCCCCAGTTCGACGCTCTTCTCGCCGGTCCAGAACAGGCCCGAGAAGATGTCCGGCGTCTCATGCAGCCGTTTGCCGCGGCCGCGCCGCACCGCGTCGATAAACTGCGCGTGAATCTCGTCGAGCATCTGCTGCGCGTGCGCGTCCATCTTCGGCGTCTCCGGCGAGAACGGATCGAAGAAGCCCTTGTTTTCGCCGGACGTATGCAGACGCCGCTGCACACCGAGTTTGTCCATCAGGCCGGTAAACCCGAAGCCGTCCATCAGCACGCCGATCGAGCCGACGATGCTCGCCTTGTCGACGTAGATCTTGTCCGCCGCCGCAGCCGCATAATAGCCGCCCGACGCGCACATGTCGCCGACCACCACATAAAGCGGAATGGACGGGTGCTTGCCGCGCAGCCGGCGAATCTCGTTGTAGATGATGCCCGCCTGCACCGGGCTTCCGCCCGGGCTGTTGCAACGCAAGACCACGCCCGCGGTGCCCGCGTCCTCGAACGCATCGTTCAGCGCGGTGTCGATGTCTTCCGCGTTCGCGTTGGTGTCCGACGAAATCTCGCCATCGAGCGCGACGAGCGCGGTATGACGGCCGGTCGCCGCGACATGGTCACCCGACAGATCGAAGATGCCCCAGCCGATCCCAATGAGGACCGCGAGAAACACGAAGCGAAAGAAGATGCGCCAGCGCCGCGCGGTGCGCTGCTCCGCGATCGCGGCGAGCGCGATGCGCTCGAGCGCGGCGCGTTCCCAGCCGGGCTCGTGGCCGGGCGCGGGCTTGCGCGCGTTGCGTTCGGCTGCATCGTTGGAATCGGGAGTGAGATTGTCAGACATGCGTTGCCGCCAGCATTGATTGGATTGTTCCGGAGCGTGTTCCGGGAAGTTCAAGGCACTTCGGGTTCGGTGCGAACCGGCCGAAGCTCGTCATCCGGCAGCCAGAATACCGCGCGCCCATCGGGCGTTTCGCGCTCTTCGACCCGCACCGGACGCAATCTGCCGCCGCGGCAAGGACCGCCGACGCATTTCCCCGTGTCCGGCGCGTAAATCGCGCCGTGCGTCGCGCACATCAAGTATAAGCCTGACGATTCGAAGAACTGACCTTCGGCCCAGTCGAGCTCCATCGGCACATGTGCACAGCGGTTCAGGTAACCGTATGCGGTGCCATCGTAGCGCACGAAGAATACAACGACGTTACCGCCGCCATCGGTGGCGTCGCGCCGCACGCCGGCGCCGCCGTCGACGAGTTCGTCGGACGCGCAGACGCGCACCGGTTCGGCCGATCCGCCGCGCGCGCTCATCATGCGTGCTCGCGCAACCAGTCGGACAGCGAGCCGACGCTTTCAGCGATGAATTTCGGCCCGAAAGCCGTCAGCGAACCGGCCGGATGCGCGCCGTAAGCCACGCCGACGCTGGCGACCCCCGCGTTGGCCGCCATCTGCAAATCGTGCGTCGTGTCGCCGATCATCACCGTGCGCGCCGGATCCTGGCCGAGTTCGCGCGTGAGCTCGTGCAGCATCGCCGGGTGCGGCTTCGAAAAGGTTTCGTCCGCGCAGCGGGTGCCGTCGAACAGGCTCGTCAGGTGCGCCTGGTCGAGCGCGCGGTTCAGGCCGACGCGGCTCTTGCCGGTCGCGATGCCAAGCAGATAACCGGTGTCGCGCAGCTCGGCGAGCATCTCGCGGGCGCCCGCGAACAGCTCGGTGGTCGGATCCTTCACGAGGAAATGGAAGCGGTAGCGCTCGGCGAGGCGCGGATAGTCGGCCGGATCGAGCGCCGGCGCGGCGATCTGCAACGCGTCGCGCAGGCCGAGGCCGATCACGTAACTGGCGGCCTCCGTCGCCGGCACCGGCAGCCCGAGATCGCGGCATGCCGCCTGAATGCTGCGCGCAATATGCGCGGTCGAATCCATCAGCGTGCCGTCCCAGTCGAAGACGATCAGGTCAAATTGCTGTCGAGCCATGCGTTTGCGTGTCGTTATAGGAGGAAGTCTGGGAGGCGGTCTGCCCGTTCAGCTCGGCCAGCTGCGCGACGAAGCGCCGGCATTCCGCCGGCAGCGGCGCGTCGAACTGCAGCGTCTCGCGGGTCGCCGGGTGCGTGAGTTTAAGCCGGTACGCATGCAGGAACATACGCTTTAAACCCGGCACCGCGTTCGCGCGCGCCAGCGCCTTGTTCAGCGCGAAGTCGCCGTACTTCGCATCGCCGACGATCGGCAAACCGAGATGCGCGAGGTGAACCCGTATCTGATGGGTCCGACCCGTTTTCAGTTCCGCCTCGACGAGCGCATAGCCCGGCCAGCGGTCCACCAGATTGAAAATGGTGTGCGACGCGAGGCCGTCCGCCTGGACCCGCACGCGCCGCTCGCCGTCCGGCAGCAGGTATTTGTGCAGCGGCTCCTTCACGGCGCGGCGGCGGCCCCAGTCGCTCGCCCACTCGCCGTGCGCGCACGCGTAGTAACGCTTGTCGATGCGGTTCTCGCGGATCTGCTCGTGCAGATCGACGAGCGCCGCACGCTTTTTCGCGAGCATCAGCACGCCGGAGGTCTCGCGGTCGAGCCGATGCACCAGTTCGAGGAATTTCGCGTGCGGACGCGCGGCGCGCATCTGCTCGATCACGCCGAACGCGACGCCGCTGCCGCCATGCACGGCGACGCCCGCCGGCTTGTCGATCACGAGCAGATGCTCGTCTTCGTAGAGAATGGTGAAATGGGCGGACGGCACCGGCGGCGGCGTGCCGGACGCGGCGCCGGTCGCGATGCGAATGGGCGGCACCCGAACCAGGTCGCCATGCGCAAGCCTGTACTGCGCATCGACGCGACCCTTGTTCACCCGCACCTCGCCGCTGCGCAGAATTCGATAAATATGGCTTTTTGGCACGCCTTTACAGACGCGCAACAAAAAATTATCGATCCGCTGACCCGCCGCGCTGTCGTCGATTTCGATCATCGACACCTGATCACTTGCGACCGGTTTCTGCGAAATTTTGCCTAACTCTTTCATTCTGAATATAATTTGCCCAGCAGTCTGAGGCGGGCGGCGGTTTCGGCCGGCGCGATAACCCGGCGTATGAGCCGAACCGCGAATGGATTGCGAGAGGCGCAGGTGCTAAACCGACATTTTACTTGCGCCCGGGGCCGGTTGCTCACCCTGAAAATGAGATGCAACAAGTTGCACGCACGGAAGCCGTATCCGGCAAGGACAGCGCCCAGAGGCGCGTTCGGTCGGCGCGGCTCCGACGGTAACGGAATTTTGGTCAAAAAGAATTTGACCGGCGCGCCCCGGCATCGGGCAGTCGCTGACTGGATCGGTAATCTGTGCCCTGAACGCTCCGCTCGAACCGCCGGTTCGAACCCGCGGTTCTGGCCCCGGTTCCGATCGCAACAGCGGCTCGATGCGAAGCGCGCCGGTAGCGAAAATTACGGCGAGCGCCGATGGGTCCTGCGAAGAAATGCGGGACTTGGCGACGTCAAAAAATCAGGCGAGACAGAGTTTTCGAGCGGGACATCGCGTTGCCAGCGAAACCCGTGCTGCGTCAGACCGCAGCCTTCGCCCGTCCGGTCACGCGCCCCGTTGGCGCGCCGGTGGGAATGGATGAAGGCTTAGCAGACGGTCGGGCGGCCTCGTAACACGTCGCGCCGTTTATTTGAAGCCGTGTTCGCATGTGCCCTGCGGCAGTCGTCCTTTTCTTGCGGACGGCGCCCTCTTAAGGCAATTCTCCCGCCAGCTTTCCCGCTCCAGCGTGCTTGTGAAAACACAATAAGGCGCGGCATGCCGCCGCCCACCGTCCGGCGCTGAGGTTGCACCCGCTGCACCTCGCCGTTCGCCGGGCGCGGGCCACGCATGGCCGCTCTGGAGCCGTTCAATGAAACGCATGTTGTTCAATGCGACGCAGCAGGAAGAACTGCGCGTCGCCATCGTCGATGGGCAAAAACTCATCGATATCGATATCGAAACCGCCGGCCGCGAACAGCGCAAAGGCAATATCTACAAGGGCATCGTCACACGCATCGAGCCGTCGCTCGAAGCCTGTTTCGTCAACTACGGCGAAGACCGCCACGGCTTCCTGCCGTTCAAGGAAGTCGCCCGCCAGTACTTCCGCGACGGCGTCGACATGCGCTCCGCGCGCATCCAGGACGCGCTGAAGGAAGGCCAGGAACTGATCGTCCAGGTCGAAAAGGAAGAGCGCGGCAACAAAGGCGCGGCGCTCACCACCTTCATCTCGCTCGCCGGCCGGTACCTCGTGCTGATGCCGAACAACCCGCGCGGCGGCGGTGTGTCGCGCCGCATCGAGGGCGACGACCGCCAGGAACTGCGCGAAACGATGGCGCAACTGCAATTGCCCGAGGGCATGAGCATCATCGCGCGCACGGCCGGCATCGGCCGCAGCGCCGAAGAACTGCAGTGGGACCTGAACTACCTGATGCAGCTGTGGCGCGCGATCGAGGCCGCGTCGCAAAGCGGCCAGTCCGGCCAGCCGATGCTGATCTATCTCGAATCGAGCCTCGTGATCCGCGCGATCCGCGATTACTTCCAGCCCGATATCGGCGAAATCCTGATCGACACGACCGAAATCCATGACCAGGCGCGCGCCTTCATGGATATCGTGATGCCGGACAACGTCAGCAAGGTGAAGCGTTACCACGACGACGTGCCGCTCTTCTCGCGCTTCCAGATCGAGCATCAGATCGAAACCGCGTACTCGCGCACGGTGCCGCTGCCGTCGGGCGGCGCGATCGTGATCGACCACACCGAGGCGCTCGTCGCGATCGACGTGAACTCGGCGCGCGCCACCAAGGGCGCCGACATCGAGGAAACCGCCGCGCGCACGAACCTCGAAGCCGCCGACGAAGTCGCGCGCCAGTTGCGTCTGCGCGACCTCGGCGGCCTGATCGTGATCGACTTCATCGACATGGAGTCGGCCAAGAGCCAGCGCGAGGTCGAGCAGCGCCTGAAAGACGCGCTGAAACACGACCGCGCGCGCGTGCAGATGGGCAAGATCTCGCGCTTCGGCCTGATGGAACTGTCGCGCCAGCGGCTGCGCCCGGCGCTCTCCGAAGGCAGCCACGTAACCTGCCCGCGCTGCAACGGCACGGGTCACATTCGCGATACCGAATCGTCCGCGCTGCAGGTGCTGCGGATCATTCAGGAAGAAGCGATGAAGGAAAACACCGCGGCGATCCACTGCCAGGTGCCGGTCGAAGTCACCGCCTTCCTGCTCAACGAAAAGCGCTCGGAAATCAACAAGATCGAGTCGCGCTTCAAGGTCAACGTCGTGCTGGTGCCGAACAAGCACCTCGATACGCCGCACTACAAGCTCGAGCGTCTGCGTCACGACGATGTGCGCCTCGACGAGCCGCGCGCGTCGTGGAAGATGGCCGAGGAAGCGGCCCGCGAGCTGGAATCGGAAACCGGCTACAGCAAGCGCACCGAAGAAGTGAAGCCGAAGCAGGAAGCGGCGGTCAAGGGCATCACGCCCGAGAAGCCGGCGCCGAGCGCGCCGGTCCGTCCGGCCGCGGCCACCCCCGCGCCGGTCGCCGTCACGCCGGCTGCGGGCGGCTTTATCGGCTGGCTGAAAGGTCTGTTCGGCATGCAGCCGGCCGCGCCGGCCGCCGCGCCCGCACCGGTCGAAAAGCCCGCCCGCCCGACGCGCGAGCGCGCTGAGCGCAGTGGCGAACGCAACGGCGAGCGCGGCAACGATCGCAACCGCAACCGCCGTGGCGGCGCGGCACGCGACACCGTCTCGCGCGGCGAAGGCGCGGCAGCTGGCAGCCGTCAGGGGCAGCAGCAGCCGCGACGCGAAGAGCGTGAAGGACGCGAAACCCGTGATACGCGTGATGCACGTGGCAGCCGGGAAGGACGGGAAAACCGCGACAATCGGGACAATCGCGAAGGTCGCGAGGGACGTGAGCCCCGCGAAGGCCGCGAGCGCGAGAATCGCGACGGCCGTGAAAGCCGCGACAACCGTGAAACCCGTGACAATCGCGATGGCCGCGAGAACCGGATCGAGCGCGCGGAACGCGGTCAGGACCGCGCGGTGGAGCGTGCCGATAGCGCGGAAGCCGGCGCACGCGCCGAGCGGCCGGAGCGCGGCGAGCGTCAGGAGCGTCGTGAACAGCGCCCGGATCGCGTCGAACGCGGCGAACGCCGCCGTCAACAGCAGGAAAACGCGGACGTGACCGACGCGCAAGCCGCCGACGTCGCCGCACAGGCACAAGCGAACCTGACGGGCGGCGCCACGCCGGTCGAGCAGGAAGCGGCACGTGACGGCGAGGAACGCCGCCGGCGCCGCCGCGGCCGCCGCGGTGGCCGTCGTGAGCGCGAAGAGGAAGGCGTGAACGTGAACACGGCAGCTGATGTCGCCGAAGCGGAAGGCGATGTGGCGAGCGTGCCGGCGGAAGCGCCGGTGCGTGCGCCGGAACATGCCGGCCGTCACGAAGCGCAACAGACCTTCGAGGCGTCGGTTGCACCGGTCGAAGTGGTCGTGGCAGCGGTTGCGACCGAGTCGCACGTCGTCACGGAACTGCACGCGGCGTCTGAAACGCCGACGCTCGCTGCCGAAAAGGCCGCGACGACTGAAGCGGTGGTGCCGGTCGAGCAGGCGTATTCGCAACCGTCCGTCGAAGAGGCGCCTGTTGCAGCGGCCCCCGCTGCGCAAACGCCTAACGTTGACGCGGACGCATTCGCTACGCCGGCGGCCGCGCCGCAAAGCGCCGACGCGGCAGTACCGGCCGTTCAGGCCGCGGTCGAACAGTCGGGTGTAGCCGAGCAGCCCGCATGGCAAGCCGCTCCGCAATCCGGCTCACAGCCCGCATGGCAACCCGCCGCAGCAGCGCCGGCCGCCGCCGAGCCTGCCGCACCGGCTGCCGAGCCTGCGCCGCAAGTCGAAGCACCGCGCACAGCGGCCCCCGAAGCCGCCGAATCGGCAAAACCGGCCGAGCCGACGCCTTACTCCGCCGCAGCAGCCGCACCCGAGCCCGTAGCCGCGCCTGCCGCAGCGCCGGCCCCGCTCGCGCAACCGTCCGTCGCGGCGCCGCAGCCGGCCCGCACGAACGGCACGCAGGGCGCAGCCCCGCTGTCGCCACAAGCGCTGCAACCGATGCTCGAAAGCGCCGGCCTCGTCTGGGTCAATACCGACACCGACAAGCTGCGCGCCGCGCAGGATGCCGCCGCGCAAATCGTGCCGCCGGCGCGTACACCGCGTGAGCGCAAGTCGCTGCCGCCGGTCGACCCGACGCCGATGCAGCAGGTGGAGACGGTGAAGCACTCGCAGTAACGGCGAAACGCGTCCGGCCGCATACGCGGCCGGCGCGACGCGGCCAGGGGTAGCGAGCGCGCCGCCTGACCGGCGCAGCCGATGCCTGCCGCCCAACCGGGTGCGGTCTATGCCCGCGTCCCGACCTGAGCACGCCGCGCATCTGTTCGCGCCCCATTCACTCGGGGCCTGCCGCGCCGGCATATCGCCGTCCGCGGCAGACAAAGCGGCGGCGTGCAGCCCCGCCGCGCAAGCGAATCATCGCCAATTCGGGTTGCCGGAACCACCAGCCGTTACAAGCCGTCCGCAGGCCCGCCCCCCCCAAGGCGGGCTTTTTCACAACTGACAGGCATTTCCCGGATCGAGCCGAATCAGGCATTCCGCTAGAATGAAGCTCTGGATCTCAATATTCGAACCATGTCCCGACGCATCATTCCCTTGACCGACGTCAGCGCGGTGCCGGTGTTTTCCGGCCCCGCGCATGCGCCCCGTGGCGAGCTGCGCGACACGCTGTCGCGGCCGCTGCGCGACCTGCGCATTTCGGTCACGGACCGCTGCAATTTCCGCTGCGTCTACTGCATGCCGCGTTCGGTATTCGACAAGGACTATCCGTTCCTGCCGCACAGCGCGCTTCTGACATTCGAGGAAATCGAACGCGTGGCGCGGCTGTTCGTCGCACAAGGCGTCGAAAAGATCCGCTTGACCGGCGGCGAACCGCTGCTGCGCAAGAACATCGAGTTCCTGATCGAGCGCCTCGCCAGCCTCACCACGCCGGACGGCCGCCCGCTCGACCTGACGTTGACCACCAACGGCTCGCTGCTCGCGCGCAAGGCGCAAAGCCTGAAAGACGCGGGCTTGAAGCGCGTCACGGTGAGTCTCGACGCACTCGACGACACGCTCTTTCGCACGATGAACGACGCGGACTTCGCGGTCGACGACGTGCTCCACGGCATCGACGTCGCACAATCGATCGGCCTCGCGCCGGTGAAGGTCAATATGGTCGTCAAGCGCGGCACGAACGACAGCGAGATTCTGCCGATGGCGCGGCATTTCAAAGGCAGCGGCGCGGTGCTGCGCTTTATCGAATATATGGACGTCGGCACATCGAACGGCTGGAATATGGCCGAAGTGCTGCCGTCCGCCCAAGTCGTCGCGCGCATCGGCGCGCAGTTCCCGCTCGTGCCGCTCGAACCGCACAGCGCCGCCGAAACCGCGCAACGCTGGGGCTACGCGGACGGCAGCGGCGAGCTCGGTGTGATCTCGAGCGTGACGCGCGCGTTTTGCGGCACCTGCACGCGCGCGCGGCTGTCGACCGAAGGCAAGGTGTATCTTTGCCTGTTCGCGTCGAACGGCCACGACCTGCGCACGCTGTTGCGCAACGGCTCGAGCGACGATGAGATCGCCACCGCGATCGCGCATATCTGGGAAGCACGCGCGGATCGCTATTCGCAACTGCGCGGCAGCGCGCGCACGCAGGCGGAAGCGGCGGAGCGGCGTGTCGAAATGTCGTATATCGGCGGCTAGAGGGACGCGTCCCCGACCGGCCCCGCTATAACACACCACGCGTTTATCCCGCCTGTTCCCACCTCACCCATCACGCCATGCCGATCCCCACCGACTCGATTACCGGCCTGCTGCTCGCCGGCGGCCGCGGCATGCGCATGGGCGGAGTCGACAAGGGGCTGCAGACGTTGCGCGGCGAACCGCTCGCGCTGCATGTACTGAGGCGCCTCGCGCCGCAGACCGGCGCGCTGCTGATCAGCGCGAACCGCAACGCGCAACGCTACGCGGCGCTCGGCGCGCCCTTCAACGCGAAGGTGATCGCCGATACGCTGCCCGACTTTCCGGGCCCGCTCGCGGGACTGCTCGCCGGCCTGCGCGCCGCACGCACCGGCCTCGTGTTGAGCGCGCCGTGCGATACGCCCGGGTTGCCCGAGGATCTTGCCGCACGCCTTGCCGACGCACTCGACGCGGCCCGCGCCGATATCGCGACGGTCGCCACAGTGAACGCGCAGCACGAGGTCTCGATGCACCCGGTCTTCGCGCTGATGCGCACGTCGCTGGCCGACGACCTCGCCGCCTTTCTTGGCGCGGGCGAGCGCAAGGTCCGCGCGTGGTACGCGCGCCACACGACAGTCGAAGTCACTTTTGCCGATGAACGCGCGTTCTACAATGTCAACTCTTTGCAGGAACTGGCCGACTTCGAACGAAAGTAACGGCGGCGTGCTCCCGCTTTCTGCTGTCTTTGCCGTGCTCGTCCGGCGACCGCCGAACCGGCATCCGGTCGCGACGTCTCCCCATTCATGACCACGTCCAACGAACTTTCACGCTGCGTAGCGCAGTTCGACCCTCAAGCTTTGCCGGTGACGGCCGCCCAGGCCATCGTGCGTCAATGGGCGACGCCGGTTTCGACCGTCGAGCGAGTGTCGCTCGCGGACGCGCTCGACCGCGTGCTGGCCGAGGACATCGTGTCGCCGATCGACGTGCCGGCCTACGACAACTCGGCGATGGACGGCTATGCATTCGACGGTGCGGCGCTGGCCGCCGCAAACGACGGCTCGGTCACGCTCGCCGTGGCCGGCAAGGCGCTGGCCGGCCATCCGTTCGCGGACCACGTCACGGCGGCGCAATGCGTGCGCGTGATGACCGGCGCGCTGATGCCCGCCGGCTGCGACACGGTGGTGCCGCAGGAGCAGGTGGAAGCGGCAAGCGACGGTCAATCGGTCCGCTTCGCCGCGGCCGCGCTGAAAAGCGGCGCGAACCGGCGCCGCGCGGGCGAGGACCTCGCGCGCGGCGCACCGGCGCTGCGCGCGGGACGCATCGTGCGCGCGTCCGACCTCGGTCTGCTTGCCTCGCTCGGCATCGGTGAAGTCGCGGTGCGCCGGCGGCTGCGCGTTGCGTTCTTTTCGACCGGCGACGAGTTGCGCTCGATCGGCCAGCCGCTCGAACCGGGCTGCGTGTACGACAGCAACCGCTATACGCTGCTCGCGATGCTGCGCCGCCTGAACGTCGATGCGATCGATCTGGGCGTGGTGCGCGATGAACCCGCCGCGCTGGAAAAAGCGCTGCTCGCCGCAGCCGCGAGCGCCGACGTGATCCTGACTTCGGGCGGCGTATCGGTCGGCGAAGCGGACCTGACCAAACAGCTGTCGCGCGCGCTGGGCGACGTCGCGTTCTGGAGTCTCGCGATGCGCCCCGGCCGGCCGATGGCGTTCGGCCGCGTGTGGTCGGGCGGGCGCGCCGGCGCCGGCGACCCGGCGCTCTTCTTCGGCTTGCCGGGCAACCCGGTTGCGGTGATGGTGACGTTCTATCAGATCGTGCGCGACGCGCTGCTGATCATGGCCGGCGCTACACTGCAGCCCGCGCCGGTGCTGCACGCGAGCTCGGCCGTATCGATCCGCAAGCGCCCCGGCCGCACCGAGTTTCAGCGCGGCACCGCGCGCCGCAATGCGGACGGGCGCTGGCAGGTCGCGCCCACGGGCTCGCAAGGCTCGGGCGTGCTCAGCTCGATGAGCGAAGCGAATTGCTTTATCGTGCTGGCGCATGACCAGCCGGACGTCGACGCGGGCGACACTGTCGAGATCATGCTGTTCGACGGTTTAATCTGACGCGCGCGGATTCGCGTAAGAATCCGGCGGAAACTATTGCGCGCATAACAAGGCTCACTACATTGCTCACTACGCGACTCACGGGTACGACCTCAATGAAAAAACAGATCTCGTCCATCGCACCGGGACAAACCGCCAAAGCGCTGATCCTCGTGTACCTGACCTTCAGCGTGCCGATCGTGCTGCTCGGCGTGCTGGTCGCCTTTATCCGCTACGGCTCGGTCGAGCTCAGCACGGTGTTCAGCGCGCTGCTGCTCAACGCGATTCTCGGCTTCATCCTGCTGTGGATCGCGTGTCACGCGTACAACTGGGTCGCGTCGCGTTTCGGCGGCATCGAAATCCAGTTGAGCGACGTGCCGGAGGAAGCGTGACGGCGTCCACCATCCGTGCCGCCGTCCGTGCTGCCACCCCTGCCGACGTCGGCGCGCTGATCGCGCTGATGCGTGAGCTGGCCGAATACGAAAAGCTCACGCATCTGTTCATCGCAACGGACGCAGACCTGCGCGATGCGCTGTTCGGCGCGCGGCCGTCAGCGGAAGCGCTGGTCGCGGAGAAGGATGGGCACATCGTCGGGTACGCGCTCTTCTTCCACAATTACTCGACCTTCCTCGGCCGGCGCGGGCTCTATCTCGAAGACCTGTACGTGCAGCCGTCGCAACGCGGCAGCGGACTCGGCTCGGCGATGCTGCGGCAGCTCGCGGCGCTCGCGCTCGAGCGTCAATGCGGGCGCTTCGAATGGTCGGTGCTCGACTGGAATCAGACCGCGATCGACTTCTACGAAAAAATGGGCGCGAGCGTGCTGCCGGACTGGCGCATCGTGCGCATCACCGGCGCGGCGCTCGAGCGGCTCGCGGTGAGCGGCGGCAACGGCAACGGCGATAGCAAGCAGTAGCGCGAAATAAGCGCGTTGCGCTGCGCCTGCGTCACCGCGGCGCCCGGCAGCCGATGCGAGTGTGCACGGCGGCAGCAGAGGTTGATCGCGCGCGGCAAAGCGCCGGCCCGAAGAAAGCTCGAAGCCGGCGCAATGAGCCGGGGAAGCCGGGGGAGCCAGAAAGTCAAAAGCTCAAGGCTCGTCCGCATCCGACCCGGACAACCCATCGCCTAGCAGCTCGCGCGCTTCTTCGCCAGGCAACGCCTCGACGTCGCGCAACTTGCGGTTCATCGCGCGCGTGCGCACCTCCGCTTTCTCGATAGAACGCGTGACCGTTTCCAGTTGCGCCTTCGTCCTCGCGAGCACGTCGCCGAACTGGCCGAATTCGGTCTTTACCGCGCCGAGCACCTGCCACACTTCGCTCGAACGCTTTTCGATCGCCAGCGTGCGGAACCCCATCTGCAGGCTGTTCAGCAATGCGGTCAGCGTCGTCGGGCCAGCGATCGTCACGCGATAGTCGCGCTGCAGCAGGTCGGTCAGACCCGGCCGGCGCAGCACCTCTGCGTAAAGGCCTTCGGTCGGCAGGAACAGCAGCGCGAAATCGGTCGTGTGCGGCGGCGCGACGTACTTCTCCGCAATCGTGCGCGCCTCGCCGCGAATGCGCGCTTCGA
Organism: Paraburkholderia solisilvae; assembly: GCF_902859875.1. Taxonomy (GTDB): domain Bacteria; phylum Pseudomonadota; class Gammaproteobacteria; order Burkholderiales; family Burkholderiaceae; genus Paraburkholderia; species Paraburkholderia solisilvae. Next base: position 228,864 of record NZ_CADIKF010000003.1, read on the forward strand.
GCGCGCGCGACGCTTCTTCGACCGCCACCGGGTCCACGCGCTCCTGCGCCTCGATCAACCGCTCGTAGTCCTCGCGCGGGAATTTCGCGTCGATCGGCAGCCACACCGGTTCCGCGGGACCGTCGACCGACGGCTTGCCAGGCAGCCGGATCGCAAACTCGACGCGCTCGCCGCTGCCCGGCTTCGTCGCGACATTCTTTGCATACTGATCGGCGGTCAGCATCTGCTCGAGCAACGCTTCGAGTTGCACTTCGCCCCACGTGCCGCGCGTTTTCACATTGGTCAGCACCTTCTTCAGGTCGCCGACGCCGGCCGCAAGCGTCTGCATTTCGCCGAGGCCGCGATGCACCTGTTCGAGACGCTCGGACACGAGCTTGAACGATTCGCCCAACCGCTGCTCGAGCGTCGCATGCAGTTTTTCGTCGACGGTGCGGCGCATCTCTTCGAGCTTCGTCGCGTTGTTCGCTTCGATATCTTTCAGACGCTGCTCGATCGTCGCACGCACTTCGGCGAAGCGCCGGTCGTTGGCCTCGGTCATTTGCACGAGCTGCTGCGTGAGCGTGTCGCCGAAGCGCTTCAACGTCGTGCCCTGCTCGTCGCGCGCCTGTTGCGCCTGCAATTGCAGGCTGTGGCGCACCGCGTCGAGCTGCTGCGCGTTGGTCTCCGTGAGCTTCACGAGCTGCTGCGCAAAGCCGTCGATCTTGCCGCCCTGCACGCTCGTCATGCTCGTGAATTGCGCGGCGAGTGTCTGCTGAAACTGCGAGAAGCCGCCCGCGAGCTCGGTACGCGACACCCGCGCGGTTTCGGTGATGTCGTTGCGCACTTCACGCTCGAGCCGCTCGAACTCGCGCGTCTGCGCATCCGTGCTCGACGCGAGGCGCGCGCCCAGTTCTTCGAAACGGTCATCGCCGCGCGCCCCGCCGCCGCGCAGCAATACGACGAGCGCAATGACGAGCGCCACCGCCAGAACGACGACCGCCGCCAGCAATGCGGTGATCATGAACGCGCCTTCCCGAGCACGTCCGGATTGACCGGATTCGGCGGACGCCCGGCGCGCGGGCCCTCGCCGAGCCCGGCGATCAGGTTGTCCGCGGCGAGATTGGCCATCGCGCGGCGCGTCGTTTCAGTGGCGCTCGCGATATGCGGCGTCAGCACGACATTGGGCACCGTGAGCAGCGCCGGATTCACGCTCGGCTCGCCTTCATATACATCGAGGCCCGCGGCCGCGATGCGCCCATCGCGCAGCGCGACGGCGAGCGCCGCATCGTCGACGATCCCGCCGCGCGCGATATTGGTCAGCGTTGCGGTCGGCTTCATCAGCGCGAGCTCGGCGGCGCCGATCGTGTGATGACTCGCCGCGCTATACGGCAGCACCAGCACGACGTGGTCGGCACGCTTGAGCAGGTCTTCTTTCGACACGTACTGCGCATTCAATTCCGCCTCGATCTGCGGCGCGACGCGCGAGCGGTTGTGGTAAATCACCCGCATGTCGAAGCCGCGCGCGCGGCGCGCGAGCGCCTGGCCGATGCGGCCCATGCCGATCACGCCGAGCGTGGAGCCGTAGACGTCGGCGCCGAGGAAGCTGTCATAGTTCCACTTCTTCCAGTGGCCGGCACGCAGCCAGTGCTCGGACTCCGCGATGCGGCGCGCGGTGGCCATCATCAGCGCCCAGCCGAAATCCGCGGTGGATTCATTGAGCACATCCGGCGTGTTGGTGCCGAGCACGTACGCCGCATTGAACGCGGCCATGTCGAAGTTGTTGTAGCCGACCGCCATATTCGCCACGACGCGCAGACGCGGCGCGGCCGCGAAGGTCGCGGCGCCGATCGGCTCGCCGGCCGTCAGCGCGCCGTCCTTGTCCGCGAGACGCGCGAGCAGTTCGTCGTTGCCGAGCACGTCGCCGTTGTTCCAGTCGACTTCGAAGTATTGCTTGAGCCGCTCGATCACGTCCGGAAAGATCGGACGTGCGACCAGGATTTTTTGCATTGCCATTCTCCGGGGAACGCGCCGCACCGTCAGCGGGCGGGCGCTGCAAACCACTTCAGAAAAACAACCACGACGTCGCGATAAACACCGGCATCAGCACCGCGCCGGACCACACGAGATACGCGAAGAAGCCGGGCATACGCACACCGCGCGATTCGGCAATGATCTTCACCATGAAATTCGGCGCATTGCCGATATAACTGTTCGCGCCCATGAATACCGCGCCCGCCGAAATCGCCGCAAGCGTCGACGCGCCCGCGGTCATCAGGTGCTGCGCATCGCCGCCCGCCAGGTTGAAAAACACGAGGTAGGTCGGCGCATTGTCGAGAAACGACGACAGCAGGCCGGTCGCCCAGAAGTACATCGCATCGCGCGGCTGGCCGGACGCGTCGTTGACCCAATGCACGACGCCCGCGAACGCGCCCGCTTGCCCCGCGCGCAGCATGATGATGACCGGCGCGATCGTCACGAAGATGCCGGCGAACAGCTTCGCGACTTCTTCGATCGGCGCCCAGTTGAACGCATTGCCGCGGCGCGCCGAGCGCGGTGTGAGCGCGAGCGATAGAAGCGCAAGCAGCACGAGCCCGGCGTCGCGCGCCACGTTCTGCAGTTCGATGTGCGCACCCGACAGGTTCCATGCGATACCGGGTTTCCAGAGGCCGCTCATCAGCACCAGCGCGATCACCCCGGCGAGCAGCACGAAATTGATCCGGCCGTCGATCAAGCATAAGCGAGAATCCGGCGTCGGGTCGAGAAACGGCGCGCGCGCTTCGCCACTGCGGCGGAAATAGTACGTATCGAGCGTATAGAACACCGCAAGCAGCACGACGCAGACAAAGAGCATCGGCAGCGCGAGATGCACGGTGGTCCAGAAAAAGCTCACGCCGTTCAGAAAGCCGAGGAAAAGCGGCGGGTCGCCGAGCGGCGTCAGCGCGCCGCCCGCATTCGCGACCAGGAAGATAAAGAACACCACCACATGCGCGGCATGCTGGCGGTTGTCGTTTGCGCGCAGCAACGGGCGGATCAGCAGCATCGCGGCGCCGGTCGTGCCCATCACGCTCGCGAGCAGCGTGCCAAGCGCAAGCAGCGCGGTATTCAGACCCGGCGAACCGCGCAGGTTGCCATTGATGCACACGCCGCCCGCGACCGTATAGAGCGTCGTGATCAACACGATAAACGGCAGATACTCTTCCAGCAGCGCATGCGTCAGCGTGCCGAACGCGGCCGCCGGACCGAACGTCACCGCAAACGGCGCGAGCAGCGCGAGCGCCCAGCCCGCGGCGATCTTGCCCAGATGGTGATGCCAGAGCGCCGGTGCGAGCAGCGGGAAAATCGCGATCGACAGCAGCATGCCCGCAAACGGCACCCCCCACCACGCGGACAACGCCGCGCCATCGACGCTCGCCGCGTACGCGAGCTGCGGCCATGCGCAGAGCATCGCAGCAGGCACGCAGAACGCGGCCGTTACGGCAATGCGCGTGGCGAACGGAGAGGCCATCGACGGAGCAGACAAGGCGGTAGGCACTACGGAACGGGCTTAATGAATGTGATCGGCGGATCGGGCGGAACCGATGAAGCGGACGCGGCGTGTGTGGCGTACGAGTCAGGTAAAAGACGCGAAACGCGGTCGACCCGCGACGCGCCGCTCACGCGCCCCGCACGACGATCGCATGCACGCGATACGGTCCATGCGCGCCGAGCACCAGCGTTTGTTCGATATCGGCGGTACGCGACGGCCCCGACACGAAGTTCGCCGCGCGCGGCAGTTCACCGCGTTCGCGGCGAATCAGATCGAAGGCGTCTTCCTGGCAGCCGACGATGCGCGAGGCCGGCACGATCGCGATATGCGTTTCGGGCAGCAGCCCCGCGGACGAATAGGTTTCCGGACCCGACAGCAGCACCAGCGTGCCGGTCTCCGCAATCGCGCAGAAGCAGCCGGTGAAGCCGACCTTGTCCGTGTCGTGCGGCTTGCGGAATTCGACCGCGACACCGGCATCGGCCCATGGCAGATCCTGCAGCGTCTGCCATGCAATGGCCTGCACGGGCAGGCTCTGCCCGGCCAGATAGCGATGCGCGGCGGCCGGAACATCGGCCAGCGCGTCGACCGTATCGACGGTGCTGGCCATGGCCTGCGCGCGCTCGACAAAGCACGCGACCAGATCGTCCGGCAGCGGCGGGCGCGGGCCGCGCGGATGACTGGCCATATAGGCCTGCACCGCCTCACGCTCACCGGCGGCCGGTTCGGGCTCGCGACCCTGCGCCGCGCGAATGCGCGCGAGGATATTGCGGCGGGCGGTGGATGTATCCATGAGCGAAGTCCCCGTATCGTGGCTGATGCGATGAAGCGACATCTGATATCTGGCGGATTATACCGGCCGGCCCGGGCGCAAAACATTCGGCCATTCGGCCAATGTTCACGCGCAGGCCGCCCGGGTATGCTCATCGGGCGGTGTGACTGCGCGAGCGCATCGAGCAAACTCGCGGGGTCGGGCACATCATGCACGCGGCGCCTGTCGCGCACAGCGGCGCGCGCCTCGAACACCTGCGGCGCGCCGCATTGCCGCCCGCTCACTTCCCGCTCACTTCCCGCTGCCGGCCTCTTCGTCGGCTGGTTGCGGGATGCCGAACACCTGGCGCAGGTACGCGAGGTATGCCTTGTCGTCGCACATGTTCTTGCCCGGCGAATCGGATACCTTCGCAACCGGCTGGCCGTTGCAGCTGACCATCTTGATCACGATTTGCAGCGGCTGGTAGCCGAGATCGTTGGTCAGGTTCGTGCCGACGCCGAAGGCGAGCCTGCAGCGCCCGCGAAAGCGCTCGTACAGTTGCATCACCTTCGGAATGTCGAGCGCATCGGAGAACACCAGCACCTTCGTGCGCGGGTCGCAGCGGTTCGCCTCGTAGTGCCTGATGAGCCGCTCGCCCCAGTCGAACGGGTCGCCGGAATCGTGGCGCGCGCCGTCGAAGAGCTTGCAGAAGTACATGTCGAAGTCGCGCAGGAACGCCTGCATGCCGTACACGTCGGAGAGCGCGATGCCGAGGTCGCCGCGATACTCCTTCGCCCACATCTCGAAGCCGTAGATCTGCGAATCGCGCAGACGCGGCCCGAGCGCCTGGCACGCCTGCAGGTATTCGTGCGCCATCGTGCCGAGCGGCGTGAGGCCGTGCTTCATCGCATAACACACGTTGCTGGTGCCGGCGAACTGCTCGCCCAGCCCGTCTTTCAGCGTCAGCAGAATCTCTTCGTGCCACTGTTTCGAAAAGCGGCGGCGCGTGCCGTAGTCGGCGATCTTGCAATCGGCGAACGCGGGCCGCGCGCCAAGCAACGCGATCTTCTCCTTGAGCCGTTCGCGGCCTTCGAGGTAGTCCGGCTGCTGCTGCGTGTTGCGGAAATAGACTTCATTGACGATCGCGAGTACCGGCACCTCGAACAGAATCGTATGCAGCCAGGGCCCGTCGATCTCGATATCGATCTCGCCGTTGCCCTTTGCCGACGGCGTGATCGAAATATATTTCTCGTTCAGATGAAAGAGCGCGAGGAAGTCGATGAAGTCGCCCTTGATAAAGCGCATCCGGCGCAGGTAGTCGAGTTCGTCGTCGGTGAAGCGCAATTCGCAGAGCTTGCGCACTTCGTCGCGAATTTCGTCGATATACGGCACGAGGTCGACGTTCGGCGTGCGGCAGCGGAACCGGTACGCGACGCTCGCCGCCGGAAAGTGATGCAGCACGACCTGCATCATCGTGAATTTGTACAGATCGGTATCGAGCAGCGAAGTGATGATCATGGTGTGCCAGGCAGGACCGCGGACAAACGACGACGGCGAGAGTCAGTGTATTCGAATGTGAACCCGCATCCCACGGCGCGAGCAAGCGGATGTTACCCGAATGCCGCGTGAGCGCGAACCCGGCGGCGGGCGGCGCGCCGCCGGCCTCGCCGCAGCCGGCCGGACGCGCGAGGTCGGTGCGGGCTGCCGGTCCGGCGCGCCGTGACGCGCTTCGCGCCCGCCATAAACTAATCACGAAACGATATAAGAGGGGCGGAACTGCCGCCTATGCGTCCGGTGGCGTTACGTTACAATATCGCTCTTGGCGTTTTGCCATCCCCACTACCCTATACCGCTACCCGCTTCAGGAGTTGCCTGAATGACTCACGTTGTGACCGAAAGCTGCATCAAGTGCCGCTATACCGACTGTGTCGATGTGTGTCCGGTGGACTGCTTTCGCGAAGGTCCCAACTTTCTCGCGATCGACCCGGATGAATGTATTGACTGCGCCGTATGCGTCGCCGAGTGCCCGGTTAACGCGATTTACGCGGAAGAGGACGTGCCGGGCGACCAGCAGCACTTCACGCCGCTGAACGCGGAACTGGCCAAGGCGTGGCCGAGCATTACGAAGACGAAGGCGCCGCTGCCGGAAGCCGACGAATTCAAGGATGTGAAGGAAAAGCTCGCGCTGCTCGAGCGTTGATCGCGGCTTGATCGTCCGCTGCCTGGTCCACTGGTTGGCCCGCTGCTTGGCCAGATTCCCCATCCGGACCGTCGCCGCCAGGCCGGCTCCGCGCACGACATCCGCGCACCGCAACGGAGCAGCCGACAGCCTGCGGCAGCACGGCGCGGCCTGATCAAAGCCAAATCGGGATAAGCCGTAACTATTGACAGGCCCCATAGCACCTCATACAATTTCGCTTCTCTGCTGTTTGTTGTTCCCCGATAGCTCAGTCGGTAGAGCGCCGGACTGTTAATCCGTAGGTCCCTGGTTCGAGCCCAGGTCGGGGAGCCAAACTTCAAGAAGGCCCGCATTCGTGCGGGCCTTCTGCTTTTTCGGTTCCTTGTGCGGGCACGCGGACGGATGCAGGTATGGCATACTATGCCAATCGCCGTTCCTCAAAAGAGCCTTGCGCCATGCCGACCCGCAATGTAGTGCTGACCGACCACCAGACGGCTCTGCTGGATCGCCTCGTCAAATCCGGGCGATACCAGAACGCGAGCGAAGTGTTGCGCGAAGGCTTGCGCCTCGTGGAGCGCGAGGAAATCGAAACGAAGGCCCATCTCGCCGCGCTACGCACTGCTGCGCGCATCGGACTGGCCGACGTCGTAGCGGGGCGGCTTCGCAGCTTCGATACGCCGCAGGCGCTGGGCCGCCACCTCGCCAATCTCGCCGAAAGCACGCTCGCGCCGACTACCGGCTCGAAGAACGACCGTTGAGTGTCCCAAAACCTACCTGGACAGTCCGCCTGGCGCACACGGCGGAACGGGACTTCAGCGAGATCATCAGTTGGAGCGCGGAAGAATTCGGCAAGGCCCAGGCGCGGGTCTACGCTGAAACGCTGTCGAAAACCTTGCAGGATCTGACGGCGGGCCCCGAAATCAGTGGCGTCGTTGCGCGGGACGATATCGCCCGCGGCCTGTACACCCTCCACGTGGCCCGCAAAAAACGTCGCGGGCGGCACTTCATCATGTTTCGCATCGACGATCGCAACAAACACGTAATCGACGTCCTTCGACTGCTTCACGATGCGATAGATTTACCGCGTCACGCGCCACCCACCGGTTCCAGATAACCCGTTCGTCAGCTATCGTGCGCCGCGCACACGCACCTCGCCGCGAAGTGCCGTCACGCTGGTATACGATGGGGCTTTTTTCTCCGGTCTCCCGATGAAACCTACCCTGCTTCGCGCGCCGCTCGCGATCCTGGCGGCCACGGTCGCCGCGCTCGGCGCGTCGTTTGCCGCGCCGAACGGCGCGCATGCCGAGGAAGTCGCCAGCGTCAACACGAACTTTCACATCACCGGTTCGGATCGGGTCGTCGTCGAGGCATACGACGATCCGGCCGTCGAGGGCGTCACCTGCTATGTGTCGCGCGCGCGGACCGGCGGCATCAAGGGGACGCTCGGCATTGCCGAAGATCCGACCGAAGCGTCGATCGCGTGCCGCCAGGTCGGGCCGATCCGCTTCGCGGGCGGTCCGCTCAAGCAGCAGGCCGACGTATTCACCGAACGGATGTCGCTGATCTTCAAGACGTTGCATGTGGTGCGCGTCGTCGACGCGAAGCGCAACACGCTCGTCTACCTGACCTACAGCGATCGCGTCGCGACCGGCAGCGCGAAAAATAGCGTGAGCGCAGTGCCGATGCCGGCCGGCACAACGATTCCGGTGAAGTGACAGGCCGCGATAAACTGGCGAATCCAGCCGGACCCGCACGATGACCTCCACCCGTTTCCGCGATTCCGCCCGCTATTGGCGCACGCCGCTCCTGCCCGGCGCCGATCTGCTGACGGCCGAGTACCACGATCACGCGTTCACGCCGCATTGGCACGACGCGTACACGATTCCCGTGATCGAAGCAGGCGCGGAAACGTATCAGTACCGCGGGTCGCGCCATGTCGCGGAAGCGGGCAGCGTGCCCGTCATCAACCCGGGCGAGGTGCACACCGGTTCGCGGGCCATCGACGAAGGCTGGCGCTATCGTGTGCTGTACGCGCCGGTCGACTTTCTGCAGCAACTCGCAAACGACATCGCGGGCGCCGAAGCGCCGCTGCCGTGGTTCGATGCCGACGTGATTCGCGACGACGATCTCGCGCGGCGTCTGTCGCACGCGCATCAATTGCTCGAGGTGAACGGCGATCCGCTCGCCGCGCATGCGGCGATGCTCGATGCGCTGTCGACGCTGCTGGTTCGTTACGGCCGCACGCGCCCCGACGCGCTGCAAAACGCCGCCGACGACCCACGCGTGAACGCGATGAAGACGCGGCTCAGCGACGAGCTGGCGGCCCCGCTGACGCTCGCGGAACTGGCCGACACCGTCGGGCTCTCGCCGTTCCACGCCGCGCGCCTCTTCACCCGGACGACCGGCCTCGCGCCGCACGCGTGGCGCAACCAGATTCGCCTGCAGCGCACGCTCGCGCCATTGCGCGCGGGCGTGCCGGTCACCGACGTCGCTGCCGCGAGCGGCTTCACCGATCAGAGCCATTTCACGCGGCATTTCAAGCGCATGTTCGGTGTGCCGCCGGGGCGCTGGCAGGGAAACTGAGACTGCGGGACGACGCGGCGTGCGTGGCGCGACGTGATGCGGCACCGCGAACGCAGGCTACTGACTGCGCATTGCTGACCGGACGGAGGAAGGCACACGCGCCGGCCAAGGTTGAGGCAAGGCGCGCGGGCCAGCATGAGGTGGACATGAAGCGGACGCAAGGCCAAGGCTGAAATCCAGTGCGAGCGGCACGCGCGAAAACCGCTAACCGCCGACACCAACACCAACACCAACACCACAACCGCAAGACGCTCCCCCCCAAACCGCAAGAACGTACAAGCGCCCCGCGCCCCCTCTGCACTAAGCTCCCCGTTCGGAGGAACCTCGCTTGACCCCAACCAACCGTCTTCATGCGCTCACCGCCGGCGCGCGCGACACGATCCCGATGCTGATCGGCGCCGCACCCTTTGGCGTCATCTTCGGCACGCTCGTCGCGTCCGGTCCGCTGCATCTGTGGCACGGCCAACTGATGTCGCTGATCGTCTTCGCCGGCTCCGCGCAATTTATCGCGCTCGGCCTGATCGCCGGGCACGCGAGCTATGCGGTGATCTGGGCGACGACCTTCGTCGTCAATCTGCGCCACGTGCTGTACAGCGCGACGCTTGCGCCCTATGTCGCGCATCTGCCGGCGCGCTGGCGCTGGGCGCTCGGCGGCCTGCTGACCGACGAGGTATTCGCGGTCGCGTGGGCGCACTACCGGCTGCAGCCGCCGGGCGCGGTCGGCCCGTACTACTTCCTCGGCTCCGGCCTGTCGATGTATCTGAACTGGCAACTGTGGACGCTCGCCGGGCTGCTGTTCGGCGCCGCGTTTCCGGGCCTGCAGTCGCTCGGGCTCGACTTCGCGATGGTCGCGACCTTTATCGCGATCGTCGTGCCGCAACTCGTCGCGCTGCGCTATCTCGCGGCGGCCGTCACCGCCGGCGCGCTCGCGTTCTTCTGGCAGGCGTGGCCGTACAAGCTCGGGCTGCTCGCCGCGGTGTTCGCCGGGGTCGCGGTCGGCGTGATCCTGTCGCGGCCGCGCGCGCGGCGCCAGACCACCGCGGAGGCATCGCGATGAACTACGTGTTGCTGATCGGCGGCATGGCGCTGATCACCTGGCTGATTCGTGCCACCGTGTTCGTGCTCGGCGAGCGGCTGGTGTTCGCGCCCCTCGTGCGCACCGCGCTTGGCTTCGTACCGGTCACCGTGCTGACCGCGATCATCGTACCGATGGCGGTATCGCCGCACGGCGCGGGCGCCGAACTCAGCTGGCGCAATCCGCAGCTGGTCGGCGCGCTCGCGGCGGTCGCGGTCAGCGCGTTGACGCGCCGCCCGCTGCTGACCATCGCGGTCGGCCTCGCGGTGTTTTTTGTCTGGCAAGGCATCGTGCTCAAATCCTGGTAAGCCGATTTCCTCAAGTTTCAATTTCCGCCGCCGATAAACAGACGAGGCCCCCTCAGCCTGACACACTCCCCGGTGTGCCGGGCTGCGCTGCCTCGACCGTGCCGAACATCGTTCAATTGCCCTACTCGCGGAGCAGAGAGCCGCTCACGCGTACGCGATGCCGCGCCGGATGACCAAACGGGATACGACATGGGGCAAATCACCCTCTCACTGAAGGACGACACGGTCGCCTCGCTGCGCAAGGATTTCGACGCGTTCGTGCGCGTCTCGCTGAAGCTCGACTCGCAGTTCGCGACACCGTCGTTCGAGGATTTTCTGCGCGCCAAGCTGCTGGACAGCATGGTGCCGCTGACCGAGCACGCCGTGCAGCGGATGCTGCAGGGCGGCCAGTACGCATGGGCCAAACGTACGCTGGACAAGGAGTTTCCCGATGTTGTCGCGATCCTGATGCGACAGGCGTCGGAATTCGGTTTTGCGTTCGCGGCCCGCTCCGAATGGACGCCCGAGGAACTCGCGAAACAATGCCGCGACTGGGCGGCGGCCATCGTCAACGAGGCGCAGTGCGACCCGGGCCTGGTCGATCCGCTGTCCGCGCAGATCAAATCCGCCGCGCAGGATATCCAGGCGGTCGAAGAAACGATGCAGACGCCCGCATGGCGACTCGCGGAATCATTGCGTCAGCGTGTCTATGAAGCGAAAGTCGCGTGCGAAACGAGCTTCGGCAGCACCGCGCGCGAAAAGCTCGGCGAATTGCGCGGCCTGTTGCGGCTCGGCATTACGCACGGCTCGTTCCAGAAGCAGGAAGCGCAGCAGATCATGGAATACCTGCGCCTGCTGAAGCCGGAGATTTTCGTCGAAGAACCGTACGATGTGTTCACGCGCCTCGCCGCGTGGCTGCGCAACTTCTTTATGCCCGCGCCGCGTCCTCAATCGCCGCAGCAACAGCAGCAGCAACGATAACGACGGCGAACGCCAGGCTGCCAATGCGCGCAGCCGGCGAGCACGACACCCCTCGCGCGGCGACATTCGCGCGGCCGCCTCGCTTGAACCGACGCGACGCGCTCATTCCCACATCTTCCTGAGCTTCGCCGCGATCTCGACTTTCGCCTGCGCGGCGGCCGCGAGTCCGGCCGCGGTCGGCGCGGCAGGCGCCGGCACCGGCGGCCACGCGCCGACCTCGAAGAGCGGCAGCAGCTCCGCCGGAATGAAGCGTGTGCGCGACGCCCACACGTGCCGGTCGCCAAGATGCGTCTGATTGTGCACATAGAAGCGCTGCGGCACGAGAAGATGCAGGTCTTCCTTTGCGCGCGTCATCGCGACATACAGCAGACGCCGCTCTTCGTCGATTTCCTCGTCGCTGCCGGTGCCGAGATCCGACGGAATGCAGCCGTCGACGCCGTTCAGCACGAATACGTTGCGCCATTCCTGCCCTTTCGCCGAGTGGATGGTCGACAGGATCAGATAGTCTTCATCGAGCAGCGGCACGCCGGACTCGCCGCTTGTCGCATCCGGCGGATCGAGCGTCAGCTCGGTCAGGAAGCGTTCGCGCGACGCGTAGGTGCCGGCGATGCTCTCCATCTGCAGCAGATCGGCGTGGCGCATCGCGGCGTCTTCGTGATTGCGCTCGAGATGCGGTTCGTACCAGCGGCGGATCAGCTCGAATTCGGCCGGCCATGGCGAGTTGCGTTCGCCTAGCGTCGCGATCAGCGCGACGAACGACGGCCAGTCTTCGAGCGTGCGCGCCGGCGGCGTGAAGGCGGCAAGCGCCTGCGCCGCGGCGCCGGCCGCGGGCGTGTTGCGCAAGCCCGCGGTGGGCGCAGCGGTGGCCGTGCTGCCGGTGCTTGCGTTGATGTCGGGCGAGACACCTGGGTGCGCGCCTATGCCGTTGTTCGCCTCGTCCAGCACGCGCGCCGCCGTGGCCGGTCCGACGCCCGGCAGCAACTGCACGACACGAAAACCCGCGACGCGGTCGCGCGGGTTTTCCGCCCAGCGCAGCACCGCGAGCACGTCCTTCACGTGCACCGAATCGAGAAACTTGAGCCCGCCGAATTTCACGAACGGGATATTGCGCCGGGTCAATTCGATCTCGAGCGCGGCGCTATGATGCGCGGCGCGAAACAGCACGGCCTGCGACTTCAGCTTGACCCCGGCTTCGCGCGCCGCGAGCACCTGCTCGACCACATAGCGCGCCTGCGCGGCATCGTCCGCGACGGTGACGAGCCGCGGGCGCTGCGCGGACGCCCTGTCGGTCCACAGGTTCTTCGTGAAGCGCTCGGACGCGAGCCCGATCACCGCATTCGACGCGCTCAGAATCGGCTGCGTCGACCGGTAATTGCGCTCGAGCGTCACGCGCTTCGCGGGCGGATCGAAATGCGCGGGGAAGTCGAGAATATTGCGCACCGTCGCGCCGCGAAACGAGTAGATAGACTGCGCATCGTCGCCGACCACCGTGAGCCCGCGGCCGTCCGGTTTCAGCGCAAGCAGGATGGACGCTTGCAGCCGGTTGGTGTCCTGATATTCGTCGACGAGCACGTGGTCGAAACGGCCGGAAAGATCGGCGGCAATCGACGGCTCGGCGGCCATATGGGCCCAGTACAGCAGCAAGTCGTCGTAGTCGAGCACGCTTTGCTTCTGCTTCGCGTCGACATACGCGGCGAACAACCTGCGCAGATCCGCTTCCCATTCGCGGCACCACGGAAACGCGCTCGCCAGCACATCGCCCAGCGACGCGCCGGTGTTCACGACGCGCGAATAAATCGCAAAGCACGTCGACTTCGACGGAAAGCGCCGCTCTTTGGCCGACAGGCCAAGTTCGTGGCGCACGAGATTCATCAGGTCGGCGGAGTCTTCGCGATCGTTGATCGTGAAAGTGGGTGCGAGGCCGATCAGGTCCGCGTATTCGCGCAGCAGCCGCGCGCCCACGCTGTGGAACGTGCCCGACCACGTGAGGCCTTGCGCGAGCGCCGCGCGCACGCCGGGCGCGGCGCCGGCGATGCGCGTCACGCGCTGCGTCATTTCGAGCGCCGCGCGGCGGGAGAAAGTCAGCAGCAGCAGGCGGCGCGGGTCCGCGCCCTTCATCACGAGATTCGCGACGCGATGCGCGAGCGTACTGGTCTTGCCGGAGCCCGCGCCGGCGATGACCAGCAATGCGCCGGGCGGGCGTGTGACGTCGTCGGCGCCGTATTCGACTGCTTCACGCTGCGCATCGTTGAGTTTATCCAGCCATGCGTCCGTGATCGACGAAGCGGCATGCGCAGGACCAGGCGCGGATGCGCAGGCGGATGACGCGCTGGACGGAGGGGCGGCGGCGGAAGGCACGGCGGGCGAATGGCATCGGAGTCAGGGCGACGCATACTGTATATCCATACAATGCGCGGCGACAAGCGCCCTTTTTTCGGACGTTGAGTACGAAGCGGCTCGCCGCCAACCGGCCGCTGGCCTCTCGCCGGTCGGCCGCTGACAGCTTGCCGCCTGCTGCTTGCCATCTGCCGCCCGCCAATCATTCCTGCTTCTTCGCGTCCTTCACACGTGCATCGGCCGCAGCCTTATCCGCATCCGATTGCGCGTCGGCCTTCTCCTTGTCCGCTTTCGCCTGCGCAACCGCGGACTTCTTGTTGGCCTTCGCCTGCTCCTTGGCCGCCTTGCTGTCGGCGTGCGTGGTCGGTTCGGTGGCGGGATCGTGCGTCGTCTGCGCGAACGCGAAAGTCGACACGCTGCCCGCGATCAAGCCGGCCAGCAAGCGGTTCGTCGATTGGCTCATCAGGTTCTCCTTTTTCATGCGTCAAAATAATGTGTCAGTCGGTCGAAGATCGCGCGGCGGACGTGCACCGATTCCGCACGCGCCGGCCACGCTTCAATGCGCCGCTCAATGTTTCGTCTCGTCATCGGGCACCTGCGGGCCATAGCCCGCTTGCGCGTCAGTCTTCAACTGATTCGCCGCGGCCTGCCGGTCGGCCTTGCGGTTGGTCTTCGCGTTATCCACCTGCTCCTTGTACTGGGCCTTCGACGCCTTTTTAGCGTCCCGATACTCCGCATTGGCCTGGGCATCCGCATTGCGCTTCTGCACCAGCGGGTCGGGCGACGTCGGCGCGGTGAGTGTCTGCTGCGACTGCGCCTGCGGCGCGGGCGCCGGCATTTGCACGCCGTGCGCGGCAGGCGCGTTGGCGGGTGCGCTTTGCGGCACAACCTGACCAGCCTGCGCAGCGGCAGGCTGAGCGGCGGTCTGCGCGACGGCGGCTGTCGTAGCCAGCGCCGCAACGGCGCTGCTTATCAGCAGCGCAAGCGACGAACGAAGCTGGGTCATGGCGATCCTCCCTGATAGTTGTCAGCCGGCATGACGCGACGGCATCCGGCCTTTGTTCAGTTCAGCCCCCGCAAAACGCAGGAGGCTATTCCAGTGACAGCGTCTTTTCGAGTGAAGTTCGTCGTAAACGGCGGTTGTTACGCATCGTTTCATTTTCTGACAATTGAATAACGTGCCGCCGGCGGCCCTGACATCGAAGCGAGGCCGCACGCCTTTTTCGCAGCAGGGCAACCTGCCCCAAGCTTTGGCTTATGATGCGAGTCCCTTTCCGTGCCACGACCTTTCCGTTCGCAACCGCCATGCCCAATCTCGATTTCACGCTGACCGGCGACTATGTCGAACTGCACAACCTGCTGAAGCTGACGGCGCTCGCGGACAGCGGCGGGGCGGCGAAAATGCTGGTTGCATCCGGCGCGGTGACGGTCGACGGACGCGTCGAGCTGCGCAAAACCTGCAAGATTCGCGCGGGACAAGTGGTGCTGGTCGGCGATACGCGCATCGCCGTTCACGAAGACACGTAAACGCGTTCAAGCGCTGCCGCCGTCGCGCACCGGTACGCTCGAACGCGCTCATGGCCGTTAAGCCCTCGTGAACCGTTCATAAGCGCTCTTAAGCGGTTTCGAGCGCGTCCATCCGCGTTCGCGCTACGTTCATTTGCGTGTACGCGGGCCATGTCATTCAGTCAGCATCCCTGCGCAAAACGGATGTGCGGGTCGACATCCGGCGCGCGACGCAATAAGCTCTTCGTTTCGACCCAACCATTCCATGCGGCGCGCGCAATGCCACGCAGCGCCGCGTCCCACGTTGCCGTCATGTCCCAATCCGGTCTTTCCCGCCCGCTTGCCGGGCCGCCCTCGTTGTCGCGCCACGCCGCCGACACCGCGCGTCTTGCGGCGCCGCTCGCGATCGCCCAGTTGTCGCAGATGGCGATGAGCGTGACCGACACCGTGCTGCTCGGCTCGCTCGGCCCCGATGCGCTCGCGGCAGGCGGCCTGGGCGCCAACCTGTTCTTCGTCGTCGTCACGTTGTTGCAGGGCGTGCTGACGTCGGTCAGCGTCAGCGTGTCGCATGCACGCGGCGCGCAGGCCGACCATCGCGTGCCGCCTATCTACTGGACCGGCTTCGTGCTCTCCGTGCTGCTCTCGGTGCCGGCCTTCGTGCTGCTGTCGTTCGCGACGCCGATCCTCACCACGTTCGGCGAACCCGCGCTGCTCGCGCAGCACATCGGCGAGTACTGCATGGTGCTGCGCTGGGGCGCGCCCGCGAGCCTGATCGGCGTCGGGCTGATGCGCTCGTTCCTGCCGGCGATCGGCGCGGCAAAGCGCCTGCTGTGGATCTCGATCGGCAGCGTGCTGTTCAACGGGTTGTTGAACTACGGGCTGATTCACGGTGCGTACGGACTGCCGCGCCTCGGCTTTCTCGGCTCGGCCATCGCGACGACGGTCACGGTCTGGCTGTCCGCGCTGCTGCTGATGGCGCTGCTGCATCTGCGGCCGCGTTACCGGCATTTCGTGACCGTCG
Source organism: Paraburkholderia solisilvae (assembly GCF_902859875.1). Taxonomy (GTDB): domain Bacteria; phylum Pseudomonadota; class Gammaproteobacteria; order Burkholderiales; family Burkholderiaceae; genus Paraburkholderia; species Paraburkholderia solisilvae. The sequence goes on from NZ_CADIKF010000003.1 coordinate 245,086, forward strand.
CGCGTCCGAACGTGCCGCTGATGGGCGAGCTGTTCGGCATCGGCTGGCCGGTCGCGATCACATTTGGCGTCGAGTCGCTGCTGTTTCTCGCGACCGGGCTGATGGTCGGCCTGTTCGGCGAAGTGCAGCTCGCCGCGCATCAGATCGCGCTGAATGTCGCATCGGTGTGGTTCATGGTGCCGCTCGCGATCGGCCAGGCGGCCAATGTACGGGTCGGTTTCTGGTCCGGCGCGGGCATGCCGCTCGCCGCGCGTCATGCGGGCTTCGTCGCGCTCGCGCTGGGTGTCGCCTTCATGTCGCTGTCGGGGCTTGTGATGATCGTCGCGCCGCACTGGATCGTCGGGCTCTATCTGCGTCTGGACGATCCCGCCAACGCGCGTACAGTCGCGCTCGCGAGCTCGCTGCTCGGCGTCGCGGCGATCTTCCAGATTGTCGACGGCATGCAGACGGTCGGCTCCGGCTGCCTGCGCGCGCTCAAGGACACGCGCGTGCCGATGGTTGCCGCGACCTTCGGTTATTGGGGAATCGGCTTTCCGACCGGCTACGTGCTCGCGTTTCACTTCGGTCTCGGCGCGCGCGGATTGTGGTGGGGCCTCGCCGCGGGACTCGCAAGCGTCGCACTGCTCATGACGCTGCGCTTTCACTGGATGAGCGCGCGGCGAATCCAGGCTCAAGTGGGCGCACAGGCGGCTGCGGCGAATTCAGTTCAACCGCGCGACCCAACCCGCGGCTGAACGCGTGGCTGGGCGCGTGGCAAAGCGCGCGAGCGATCGGCGGCGCACATCGGCACCGGCACGGCGCCGGGCCTGAACGCTGCGAGTCCCACAGCACTTCGCGCCGCCTGGTTGCACCGTCAACCAGGCGGCCGGCCGCCGCGCGCCACCGCGGTTAAAATCGCCTGCGTTTGCCCTTGCTGTGCGTTTGCGTTCGCCCACCGCCTGCGCTTGCCTCACACGTGCGCATCGGCACGCGCGACGCGCCGATGCGTTCAAATCACGCCGCGCGCCGCCCTGCGGCTAACGCATTGACACCGTACTCACTCCGACAACAACAGGACCGCCTCCATGCTTGCCCGCGTCACCCGTCTCTTTCCACTGTGGGCCGTGCTGGTTTCGCTCATTGCGTACTTCGCACCCGCTTCGGTGGCCGGCATCGCGCCGCACGTCACCGCGCTGCTGACGCTGATCATGCTGTCGATGGGCGTCACGCTGTCCCTCGCCGATTTTCGCCGCGTCTTCACGCGGCCCGCGCCGGTGGCGGCCGGCATCGTGCTGCACTATCTGGTGATGCCGCTTGCCGCGTGGGCGATCGCGAAAGCGTTGCGCATGCCGCCGGATCTGACCGCCGGCATGGTGCTGGTCGGCAGCGTCGCGAGCGGCACCGCGTCGAACGTGATGATCTATCTCGCCCGCGGCGACGTCGCGCTGTCGGTCACGATCAGCGCGCTGTCGACGCTGGTCGGCGTGTTCGCGACACCGCTGCTCACGCGTCTTTATGTCGACGCGTCGATCGCCGTCGACGTGCACGGCATGCTGATCAGCATCCTGCAGATCGTCGCGCTGCCGATCGCGCTCGGCCTCGCGATCCATCATCTGTTCGGCAAGGCCGTGCGACGCATCGAGCCGGCACTGCCGCTGGTATCGATGGTGTCGATCCTGCTGATCATCGCGGCGGTGGTCGGCGGCACGCAGCAGAGCATCGCATCGGTCGGGCTCGTGGTCGCGCTCGGCGTCGTGCTGCACAACGGGCTGGGCCTGCTCGGCGGCTACTGGGGCGGACGTCTGCTCGGCTTTGACGAAACGGTCTGCCGCACACTCGCAATCGAAGTCGGCATGCAGAACTCCGGCCTCGCCGCGACGCTCGGCAAGCTGTACTTCGCGCCGATCGCGGCGCTGCCCGGCGCGCTCTTTTCGGTGTGGCACAACCTGTCGGGGTCGCTGCTCGCCGGCTTCTGGGCGGGACGGCCCGCCCGTGGCGCGCAATCCGCACCCACGACGCCGCGCAATCGCGACACGGCGGTCGACGGCAAGCGCGGATAGCGATCGCGCCGCCTGGGCGGCCGGCAACGGCCGCGGGTCATCGTCGCGACCAGACGGCCCCGACGCCGGCCTGCGGCGCACCGCCAGCCACCCTCCACGCACATCGAAAAGCAGGAATGTTCACCGGCCGATGAACGTTGCGCGGTTCGCGGCCTGCTTCGCCGATTCCCCTTAGAATGGCTTGCCCAACGCGACACCTGAGGTCACGTTCGACGTCAGCGTGTTGGCGCGATACCAATCGGGAGGAACTGCGTGCCGTCGTACCACCGTCACTATCGCGTTGCTTCGCCTTGCGCGGAGTCCGCACTGGCTATGCTGACTCTCATGACCCGCGCGCTGTTCGCCTGCCGCGACGCGGGCGCGCCACGTGCCCCACGGGTCGCATCCGGCCGGCTCGCCCACATCGCGTTCATCGTCGCGGCGGCGGCCGTCGCAAGCGGTTGCGCGACCCGTCCTCCCGCAGCCTCGTTCGATCAGCCGGTCTCGCACGCACTGCCGCAAACCACCGCCACACCGCTAGGCGCCGCGTTGGCCGCGCCGGTTGCGGCCCACCCCGGCGAATCGGGTTTCCGCGTGCTGCCAAGCGGCACCGAAGCGCTGCAGATGCGCATCGCGCTCGCGCGCGCGGCGACCAAAACCCTCGACATGCAGTACTACATCGCAAACGAGGACACCACCGGCAAACTGCTGCTCGCCGCGGCGCTCTATGCGGCGGACCACGGCGTGCGCGTGCGGATGCTCGTCGACGATCTGAACTTCAAGGACCTCGACGATGTGATGGCCGCGCTGAACTCGCATCCGAACATCGAGATCCGCGTGTTCAACCCGTTCGGCAGCGCGCAAGGCAGCCTGTATCAGCGCACCGAGAACTTCTTTACGCAGATCGGCAGCTTCACGCGCCGCATGCACAACAAGGCGATGATCGCCGATAACAAGCTGGCGATCGTCGGCGGCCGCAATCTCGGCGACGAATATTTCAGCGCGAGCCCTACGCTGCAGTTTCGCGACATCGACGTGCTCGCGGCGGGGCCGATCACCGCGGACGTATCCGCGAGCTTCGACGAATACTGGAACGACAGCAACGCGTACCCGCTGCGCGCGCTGAACAAGCAGAAGTTCGATCCGCAGCAGCTCGATCAGACGCGCGACGCATTGCGCGAGCATTGGCACAAGAACGCGGACCCGTACGACGCGAAGCCGTTGAACGCGACACCGCTCGCCTCGCAGATCCAGAAGGACGAGCTCGGCCTCACCTGGGCGCATGCGGAATTCAACGCCGATTCGCCGGCGAAGATCCGCTTGCCGACCGACGACTACCAGAGCCCGGTGATCGCACGCATCGTCCAGCTGGTCAACGGCGCGCAGCAGGAAGTGCTGATCACGTCGCCGTACTTCGTGCCGCACGATGCGGGCATCCAGGTGCTGGCGGGCCTCACTGCGCGCGGCGTCAAGGTAAAGGTGCTGACGAACTCGCTGGCGGCGACCGACGCGGTCGCGGTGCAGGCCGGCTACAGTCCGTACCGCGATGCACTGCTCAGAGCCGGCGTCGAGCTGTATGAGTTCAAGCCGGTGCAAGACGAAAGCGCGCCGCGCACCGGCATGTTCGGTTCGCGCTCGCGCGCCAGCCTGCACGCGAAGACGCTGGTATTCGATCGCAAGATACTCGTGATCGGCTCGATGAATCTCGATCCGCGCTCCGCGCACCTGAACACCGAGCTCGGGCTCGTGATCCACAGCCCGCCGCTCGCCGAACAGGTTGCCGGCCTGTACGACCGCGTGACCGGCCCTCAGTCGAGCTATCACGTGATGCTCGACGAGCCGTCGCGCTTCTTTTTCCACGGCCCGGCGAGCAACTCGGACCTCGTGTGGACCGACGAGGAAGACGGCCGCACCGTCACGTACAACGTGGATCCGAATGCCGGTTTCTACCGGAATGTGCTGACCGGGTTATTCTTGCTTCTGCCAGTCAACGACCAGCTTTGACGGAGCGCAGCGCGCGCCGTCGTCATTCAGTCAAGCGGAGTGAAATCATGACCGACGCAGTACGGATGGAACGCGACACGTTCGGCGAAATCGCTGTGCCGAACGAGCGCCTATGGGGCGCGCAAACGCAGCGCTCGCTGCAGAATTTCCGGATTTCGAGCGAGAAGCAGTCGCCGGAACTGATCCACGCGCTCGCGGTCATCAAGCGCGCGGCGGCTGAAGTGAATCTCGGTCTCGGCGTGCTCGACACGAACAAGGCGAAAGCGATCGTTCACGCGGCCGACGAGATCATCGAAGGCAAGCATGCCGGCGAATTCCCGCTCGCGGTGTGGCAAACCGGCTCGGGCACGCAGACCAACATGAACCTCAACGAGGTGATCGCGAACCGCGCGAGCGAACTGCTCGGCGGCGAGCGCGGCGAAGCGCGCCTCGTGCACCCGAACGACGATGTGAACCGCGGCCAGTCGTCCAACGACGTGTTTCCGACCGCGATGCATATCGCCGCCGCGCTCGGTATCGTCAAGCATCTGCTGCCCGCGCTGAAGACGCTGCGCGACACGCTCGACAGCAAGGCGCAGGCGTTCGCGGACGTCGTGAAAATCGGCCGCACGCACCTGCAGGATGCGACGCCGCTCACGCTCGGCCAGGAGTTCTCCGGTTATGTCGCGCAGCTCGATCACGGCATGCGTCATCTCGAAGCGACGCTGCCGCATCTGTACCAGCTCGCGCAGGGCGGCACCGCGGTCGGCACGGGCCTCAATGCGCACCCGCAGTTCGCCGATCAGGTCGCGGCCGCAATCGGCAAGCTGACCGGGCTGCCGTTCGTGTCGGCGCCGAACAAGTTCGAAGTGATGGCCGCGGCCGACGCGCTGGTGTTTGCGCACGGCGCGCTGAAAACCGTCGCGGCGAGCCTGATGAAGATCGCCAACGATATTCGCTGGCTCGCGAGCGGCCCGCGCTGCGGTCTCGGCGAACTGTCGATTCCGGAGAACGAGCCGGGCAGCTCGATCATGCCGGGCAAGGTCAACCCGACGCAGTCCGAAGCGATGACGATGCTGTGCTGCCAGGTGTTCGGCAACGACGTCGCGGTGAATGTCGGCGGCGCGAGCGGCAACTTCGAGCTCAACGTGTTCCGGCCGATGATCGCGCACAACGTGCTGCAGTCCATCCGCCTGCTCGCGGACGGCGCGCACAGCTTCAACGACAATTGCGCGGTCGGCATCGAGCCGAATCGCGAGCGCATCGACACGCTGCTCAACGAATCGCTGATGCTCGTGACCGCGCTCAATCCGCACATCGGCTACGACAAGGCCGCGCAGATCGCGAAGAAGGCGCACAAGGAAGGCACGACGCTGAAGGCCGCCGCGCTCGCGCTCGGGCATTTGAGCGCGCAGCAGTTCGACGAATGGGTGCGGCCGCATGAGATGGTCGGCCATGCGAAGGGCTGACGGGCGCTGAAGCTGGTGCCGGCCATGTGTGCGCCGGGGCGACGGTTCTCCGGAGGCGGCACGAGGCGCCGGCGCCGCGTTGAGTAACGTTGAGTCGGGCCGTCGCAATGGCGGTTTGCGGTTTGCGGTTTGCGGTTTGCGGTTTGCGGTTTGCGGTTTGCGGTTTGCGGTTCGCGGTTCGCGGTTCGCGGTTCGCGGGTTCGGCTGGCAGCTGGCGATCAACCAGCCGCGTGCCGCGGCCATACCGGCGGCACGCGGCGCAAATCCATCAAACTTTCCCCTGAGCCACTTCTTCGGGCTTCAGTTCGACGATCGCGTCGAGCGCCGCCTTCACGTCCATTGCGTACTTCGCGAGGCGTTGCTGCTCGTCGGTCATCGGCAGGAACGCCGGCACCGGCACCGGGCTGCCGTTCTCATTGACGGCGACCATCACGACCAGACAATCGGTGGTCTGCAGCAGTTCGCCGCCCTTCGGGTCGCCGGCGAACACCGAGACGTGGATGTGCATGCTGGTGCGCCCGGTCGCGACCACCCGTGCGCGCAGTTCGACCAGATTGCCGACCAGGATCGGCCGGCGGAACCGGATATTGCCGACGCTCACCGTTACGCAGTAACGCCCCGACCAGACCGCGGCGCACGCATACGCCGTTTCGTCGATCCACTTCATCAGCGCGCCGCCGTGCACCTTGCCGCCGAAGTTGACCGAGGTGGGCTCGGCAAGGAAGCGGAAGGTCGTCTCCGAACGTTCCATCGGCGTGGCGGAAGGGGTGCTCATCGTGGCTCCGGTCAATCTGCAAATTGAAAGGAGCCGATTATACGAGGGCTGCGGAATATGGGCTCTCACGAACCCCGTCCCCGTGGCGACGACGGACGGCAGCAAGGGGCGTTGGCGTTGTGGCTTCGCGGTGGGGACGGCGGCTTTGGAGGCAGCGGTTGCCGCTGTCGTTGTGGTTGTCGCTGTCGTTGTGGTCGCCACTGCGGCTGCGACTGCCGCTGTGCCGGCTGTAATTGCGACTGCGATTGCGGCTGCCGCTGTGCCTGATCACGACTGTGATGACCGCGCTAACTCCGGCCCGCACCACGCCACGAACCGCGGTGCGGAAACGATCTCCTACTTGCGCACGGTCACGCCTTCGTCGAGCGTGCCGTACATCGTGATACTGCCGGACGACCCGGCGGGCGTGCTCGCGCCGCCTTGCGCGCAAGCGGCGCACGACAGCACGGCGAAAACCGCACAAGCGGCAAGAATGGCCTTCATGGACTGTGCTTCTCAGATGAAACCGTGTCCAATTTTAGCCTGGCGGCCTTTCGCCACGCAGGAAGCCGTGCGCGTGCCGGCATTGCCGCGATATTTCACGCGAGCCTGAAACGTCGAATCCGGCGCGGGACTACAGTAGCGCTATCCCCGCGCCGCGCGCACGCGCCAGCGGCGCCACCGCGACGCACGAGCGCACGGGCGCGTGCCGATCGCACCACTGCCGCACAACCCTGGAGGCTCCAATGTCCAACCCACTGATCGACGCCGCCGGCCATTTCCCCGGCTTGAGCCGGATCGGCGCGCTGCTCGCCGATCCCGGCCGTGCCGCGATGCTGTGGGCGCTGATGGACGGCAGCGCGCGGCCCGCCGGCGAACTGACGCTGATTGCCGGCCTGTCGCCGTCGGCCGCGAGCGCCCACCTCGCGCGGCTCACCGAAGGCGGTCTGCTTGCGCTCGAAGTGCGCGGGCGGCATCGCTATTACCGGATCGCGTCGGCCGATATCGCGGCGTCGATCGAAGCGCTCGCGAATGTCGCACAGGCCGCCGCGCCGCAACGGCCCACACCGCGGCCGGCGCGCACCGTACCGGTCGACATGCGCTACGCGCGCACCTGCTACGACCATATGGCCGGCGAGCTGGCGGTGCGTGTCTACGAACGGATGGTCGGCGACGGGCTGCTCACGCCGCACGGCGACACGCTCGATGCAACGCCGGCCGGCGCCGAGCAGCTGGCCGGCTGGGGCATCGACGTCGCGCGCCAGCGTGCCGTGCGGCGCCGCTTCGCGTGCACCTGTCCGGACTGGAGCGAGCGTCGTCCGCACCTGGGCGGCGCGCTCGGCGCGGCGCTGCTGGACGCGTGGTCGTCGCACGGCTGGGTGGAACGCACCGAGAAGCCGCGGGTGCTGCGCGTGACGCCCGCCGGCCACCGTCATTTCGACGACTTCTTGCGCGGCGCATAATGCGAGGCCTTGGCGCGCGGCCGCATTGCAAAGCGGCCGCGTAGCGAAGCATCTGAGTGATGGCGAAGTTGCTGCGTCGCCGCGCGAATACCGCGCCATGGCGGCATGACGGACCCGCTGTGAAGTTACCGCGTCATCGCGATGTTTGCTGCCCGCTGCGATGTTGCTGCCGCGTCGCGGAGTTGCCGCGCCATGGCGTTACTGACCCGCTGCGAAGTTGCCGATCTCATCGCGAAGTTGCGGCGCCGCTGCGAAGTTGCCCGCGTCATCGCGAAGTTGCTGCCCGCTGTGAAGTCGCCGGCGTCAACGCGGCGTTGCTGCCCCGCTGTGAAGTTGCCAACGTCGCCGCGGCGTTGCTGCCCCACTGTGAAGTCACCAACGTCACCGCGGCGTTGCTGCCCCACTGTGAAGTTGCCGCCTCACCGCGAAATCTGCGCGCCATCACGAAGTTCCCGCCTGACCGCGAAGTTCCTACGCGTGGCGGGTCACGTCTTGTTACAGCGCGGGCGAGATGGCTTACAAATGTGCGCGTCTTGAAATACGCGCCGCGGGTACAGTGATTTCACACGGTGCCGCCGTCTCGCGCGGGCACCCGACGGAGTCACCAATGAAAACGCACACTGCCCGCCATTCTTCCTCGCCGTACCGTACCGCCGCTGTTGTCGTCAGATCCGGCCCCAAGAACGAGGTGAAAGCCTCGAGCATCCCAACGGATAAGCCAGCGGACGCCTCCGCGGATACCGCCGCTGATCACCCAGGCGTTCCCGCCAGCGCGCCCACGACGACGATTGCATCGGCCACATGTTCGCCGCGCCCCCGCCGCGCCGCTTCGCCCGCGGTTGCTTCCGTGCTCGCGGCCGTCGTCGCGGCGCTTTTCGTGACGTCCGGTTCGCCCTCCGCGTTTGCGCAGGACGCACCGCCGCCGGGCGCGGCCGAGCCAGCCCCGCCTGACGCGCAGCCCGCCAGCGCGCAGGACGCCGATCCGCCGGGCCGCATCGCGCGCCTGAACTATATGGCGGGCACCGTGACGACCGAGCCCGCCGGCGCGACCGACTGGTCGTATGCGCAGGTCAACCGGCCGCTCACGACCGGCGACCAGTTGTGGAACGACAAAGGCGCGCGCTCGGAGCTGCATATCGACTCGACCGCGGTGCGCATCGGCGAGTCGACCAACGTCGACATCCTCAATCTCGACGACGACAGCACGCAGCTGAAAGTCGCGCAAGGCACGCTGTCGACGCATGTGCGCGAGCTGCCGGCCAACACGTCGTATGAGATCGACACGCCGAACGTCGCGCTCGGCATCGGCGGCCCGGGCGACTATCGCGTCGACGTCGCGCCGGACGGCAGCGAGACGACCGTCACCGTGCGCAGCGGCAGTGCGACGGTCTATGGCGACGGCGGCCAGCTGCCGATTGCCGCGGGTCAGCAGATCCGCTTCGGCGGCACCAACCTTCAGCAGCTCGCCGCGAGCGGCGCGCCCGCGCCCGATGCGCTCGACCAGTGGGCCGCGAGCCGCGACGCCGCCGAAGACAACTCGGTGTCCGCGCGCTACGTGTCGCGCGACGTGCCCGGCTACCAGGACCTCGATGCGAACGGCACGTGGCGTCAGGACCCGCAATACGGCGCGGTATGGACGCCGAACCAGGCGCCCGCCGGCTGGGCGCCCTATCAGGACGGCCACTGGGTCTGGCAGGCGCCGTGGGGCTGGACCTGGGTCGACGACGCGCCGTGGGGCTTTGCGCCGTATCACTACGGCCGCTGGGCGTATGTCGGCAATGCGTGGGCGTGGGTGCCGGGCGAGATCGTCAGCGAGCCGCCGGTCTATGCGCCTGCGCTCGTCGCATTCGTCGGCGACGGCGGCGGCGGTGGCGTCGACTGGGGCGTGAGCCTGGCGATCGGCGGCGTCGCGACCGCCGGGCTCGCGTGGTTCGCGCTCGGCCCGGGCGAACCGTGGCATCCGCATTGGGGACACGGCTGGAGTCCGCGCTACTACGATCGCGTGAACCGGCCGATCTACGTGCACAACCACATCACGAATATCCACAACACGTATATCAACTATCGTGCGCCGCATGCGGTGACCGCCGTGCCGGCGACCGCGTTCGTGCACGGCCAGCCGGTCAACCGCTTTGCGCAGAAGGTGGATCCGCGGCAGTGGCGCAATGCGCGCTTCAATGCTGGCGCGCCGGGCATCGCGCCGGTGCAGCAGAGCTTCCGGCCGGGCATGCGCAATGCCACCTACCGGCCGCCGGCGGCTGCGGCGGCGCGTCCAGTGGTCGCGACGCGCCGGCCGGAAGTGCCGCCCGCGTATCGCGACCAGCTTGCGCAACACTTCGCGCAGGGCGGCGGGCGCGTGCCGGGTGCAGGCAATCCGGTCGTGCATACGTCCGTGCCCGCGCACTTCGGCGGGCGCCGGATCGGTGACGCGGGCGGCCCGCAGCCGAATGTGCGCCTCGTCGCCGCGCGCGGTCCGGGACCGGTGCAAGCGGGCGCGGC
>NZ_CADIKF010000004.1 GCF_902859875.1 Paraburkholderia solisilvae
CGCCGGTGCGCCCGCAGCCAGCGGCGCGAGCGACAGGCGCAGGCCGACCAGCGCGTGCACCGCATCGCGCAGACGGATTTCCGTCGAAAACGTCGGGCGCGGCGCAGGTGGCGCAGCGCTGACGCCCGGCTGCGCGATGCGCGCGAGCGCCGCGTCGATCGCTTCGATCAGCCCGCGCGGCACCGGCTGGCGTCGGCGCCGCGCGACGCATAGCTCGTAATAGGTGCGCACGTTCGTCAGCACGCGGTCGATCTGTGCGCTCATGTCGGCGGCGACGCCGTCGCGGTAATGCCGCAAGTCGAGCGAGTTCGAGGCGACGCGCAGGTCGCGAAAGGTTTCGACCGACGGGTGATGATGCGGGCCCGAGGTCGCGAGACGCGGCAGGATTTGCATCAGCCGGTCGAGCATGCGCGAAAAGAACGTGCGCTCATCGGAGATCGGCTGCAGCGACGCGGAACGCGCGACATCGGCCCACGTTGCGCGAATCAGCCGCTGCGCGAAGTACTCGGCGCCGAACGGGCGCGTGACGCGCGTCCACACGAACGCGAACACGAGACCCGCCAGCACCGCGGAGCTCGTGTTCATGTAATCGAGAAAATTCGCGTCGTACGAATTCGCGAGACTGAGGAATGTCGCGGTGAAGAGCGCGATCACCGACGCGACAAGGCTGTAGCGCTGATCCGCGATCAGCGTGCCGATGCAGAGGAAAGGCAACGCGAAGACCACCACCAGCGTTTCGAAGTTGTGCACTTCGGGCAACACGACGAACAGGTAGAGGCCCGACGCGATGACCGCGACGAACCCCGACAGGAAGAACCGGAAGATCGCCGGTGCGGGTTCGTCGAGACCCGCGAAGAAGCAGCACGCGACGGTCGCGATAAACACCGCGTTCGCGCCGTCGTGCCATCCGGATGCGATCCACAGGCTGCACGAGACGATCACGAAACACATCGTCGATACCGACGAAAACAGCATGAAGCCGTGGTCGACATACACTTCCCCGGCATTCACCCGCCAATGGTGATAGCGCGGGCGCCAGCTGCCCTCCTGTGCGTCGATCAGCACGCGCAGCACGCGGCAGTCCTCCCAGATGTCGATCGCCTGCAGCACGCGCCACAGCGCATTCGAGAGCAGCGCGCCGTCCCACGGCGCAAGCCCGCGCGGCGCATTGACCCGCAGCACGGCGATGCGCGCGCGCAAGCTGGTCGCTTCAGGGTCGCCGTGGGCCGCTGCGCCTCGCTCGCGGCGCAGCGGCGCGTCGATCCACTTGCAGATGTCCGCGATCAGCGGTTCGAACTGCGGCACATGCGCGATCGCCGCCGAGCGTCTGAATGCCGCGAGCGGATCGTTCAGCGCCGCGAGCACCGGCAGGAACAACTGCATGCGTTCGCGCAACGAGTAGGCGCGCGCGACGACGTCGGGGCTCGTGTGATCGTAAGTGAGTTGCGAGAGCTGCACGTCGAGCGCCTTGACGACAGCCGCGAGCCGTTGCTGACGCGGCAGTTGCACGACATCGCCGCTGCGCGCGGCGAGCGCTTCGCGCGCGAACTGCGCGGCGTCCTGGAACCACGCGTCGGTGCGGTGAATCAGCGTCGGCCCGAGCCGGCTCGGAAACGCGATCGAGCCGACCACGCTCGCGCAGATGATGCCGAGCAGGATTTCCTCGGTACGCGCGATCGCGACGTTGAAGATCGTCGTCGGCTCGGTGACCGTCGGCAGCGCGATGAGCGGCAGCGTATAGCCCGCGAGCAGGAATACGTACGAACGCGCGGTGCGATCGGACAGCCCCAGGTAGAGCATCGCGCCGACCCACAGCGCGACCATCACGCTGAACAGATAAGGCGACTCGACGAAAGGCGGTACGAGCAGCACGGCCATCGCCGCGGCGATCGCCGTGCCGATCGCGCGATACAGCGCCTTCGAACGCGTTGCGCCGACAAACGGGTTCGACACGATGTACACCGACGCCATCGCCCACGACGGACGCTCCAGCGGCACGGCCAGCGCGATATAGAGCGCGAGCATCGCGGCCACGAAGGTCTTGGCCGAAAACAGCCAGTCGCGCACGGACGGGTTCATGAGGTCGGCGAGTCGTTTTTGGTTGTCAGGTCGCCGTCAGGTGTCGAGCCCGACGGGTCACGCAAGTCTGTCCTGTCCCGAATCACCGTGCTTCCCGACGCGCACTGCAATTTCAAATTCGCACGGTTTCTGTTTTAAGTGATGCGTCGATTGCGAACGCCTTTCAGTGCGCGGAACATCCGGCCACGCGACCTTCGGCGCGGCACTGCGCGACGGCTGCGGGTTGCCGTCCGGCTCGGTGCGTCTCCGTCCGGCTCCGTGCGAATTCGTCAATGGCAGTTTATCGGGCGCGGAATCAACAATAAACGCGCAATAAATGCGCGCAATAAAAAACGGCACGCGCTGGCGTGCCGTTCTTCGCTCCATGCGCGAGGCGCCGATGGCGCCCGTCAATGCGCTCAGACTACCACCGTCTGCGCCTCGCCCGCCTCGCTTTGCCGTACCGTGCCGATCTGCCACACCTGTTCGCCCGCCGCGGACAGCAGACCGATGGCCTGCGGCGCGTCCTGCGCCGCGACGATCACCGCCATGCCGATCCCGCAGTTGAACACGCGATGCATCTCGGCATCCGCGACCCCGCCGTGCTTCTGCAGCCACGCGAAGAGCGGCGGCAGCGGCCATGCGCGATGATCGAGTTCCGCGGTCAAGCCCTCTTTCAGCACGCGCGGAATGTTCTCGACCAGCCCGCCGCCGGTGATGTGCGCCATGCCCTTCACCGCGATCTTTTCCATCAGCGCGAGCAGCGGCTTCACATAGATACGGGTGGGCGCCATCAGCGCCTGCGCGAGTGGACGGCCGTCGAAGTCGGCGTCGAGGTCCGGCTGCGCGCGCTCGATGATCTTGCGCACCAGCGAGTAGCCGTTCGAATGGATGCCGCTCGAGGCGAGGCCGAGCACGACGTCGCCCGGGGCGATCGTGCTGCCGTCGATGATCTTGCTCTTTTCGACCGCGCCGACCGCGAAGCCCGCGAGATCGTATTCACCGTCCGGATACATGCCGGGCATTTCGGCGGTTTCGCCGCCGATCAGCGCGCAGCCCGCCAGTTCGCAGCCGTATGCGATGCCTTTGACAACCGTTGCGGCCGTGCCGACTTCAAGTTTGCCGCACGCGAAATAGTCGAGGAAAAAAAGCGGCTCCGCGCCCTGCACGAGGATGTCGTTGACGCTCATCGCGACGAGATCCTGGCCGACGGTGTCGTGCGCGTTCAGGTGGAACGCGAGCTTCAGCTTCGTGCCGACGCCGTCCGTACCCGACACGAGCACCGGCTCGCGATACTTCTTCGGCACCTCGAAGAGCGCACCGAATCCGCCGATGCCGGCCAGCACGCCATCTCGCAGCGTCTTTTTGGCAAAGGGCTTGATCGCATCGACGAGCGCGTCGCCCGCTTCGATGTCCACGCCGGCGTCACGATACGACAAACCTTGAGCGTCAGGAGCGGATTTCGGTTGATTCATAAGGAAAGCGCGAGAAGGTCGGTAAAATGCGATTTTACCTGATGCCGGCTTGCGCACTGGAATTCGCCCCAGGCATCGGCAGGGAAACTCCGTGGGGGGCCGGCGCACAACGCGGCGCCGCAAGAACGCCGCGAACGACGAGGAAAAGTTTATCTTGCAGCAGAACGCTCCGATTTTTACGCCCTACCAGCGCCGCGCGATGATCTGGTTCGCCATTGCGCTCGCGGTCGGCATTCTCTTGTGGCTGTTGAGCCCGGTGCTCACGCCGTTTCTGCTCGGCGCGATCCTCGCTTACATTCTTCATCCCGGCGTCGCGTGGCTGACGCGCCGGCGCGTGCCGAAAACCCTCGCCGCGCTGCTGATGATGCTGTTCTTCACGTTGATGATCACCGGCCTCGTACTGCTCGTGCTGGTCGTCGTGCAGAAGGAAGTGCCGCAGTTGCGCCAGCAGGTGCCGGTGATGTTCTCGCATCTGCATGCGTGGCTGCAGCCGAAGCTCGACGTGCTCGGCCTTGCCGAATCGCTCGACTTCGCAAGCATTCGCGATCTGGTCACGAACCAGCTCGAGGGCAGCGCGCAAACGGTCGTCATCTATGCGTGGACCTCGATCCGCACGAGCAGCAACCTGATGCTCGACCTGATCGGCAATCTGGTGATGGTGCCGCTCGTGCTGTTCTACCTGCTGTACGACTGGAACGCGATGGTCCGCCGCATCAAGCACTTCATTCCGCGCCGCTGGCTCGTGAAAACCATTCAGCTGGCAAGCGACATGGACCAGATGCTGTCGCAGTACCTGCGCGGCCAGTTGCTCGTGATGGGCGTGCTCGCGGTTTACTACTCGATCGCGCTGTGGGCCGCGGGCTTCGAGATCGCGCTGCCGGTGGGCATCTTCACCGGGCTCGCGGTCTTTATTCCGTATATCGGTTTTGCGACCGGCCTCGTGCTCGCGCTCGTCGCCGCGCTGTTGCAGTTCGGCAGCTGGTATGGCGTCGGTGCGGTGGCGGTGGTCTATGGCGTCGGTCAGATTCTCGAAAGCTTCATTCTGACGCCGCGCCTCGTCGGCGAACGCATCGGCCTGCATCCGCTCGCGGTCATCTTCGCGCTGCTCGCGTTCGGCCAGCTGTTCGGCTTCTTCGGCGTGCTGCTCGCGCTGCCGGTGAGCGCGGTTCTGTCCGTCGCGTGGCGCGAATTGCGGCAAAGCTATCTGTCGAGCACGCTTTACAGGAACTGATGCGCGTTTCCGATGCGCGCAAGATGGCGCGCATCGTCATATACACGGCGGGCCGCGATTGATCGGCCAGCCTCTCAATTTCAACTATCGTGCTGCGTCAACTCACGCTCGATCTCGGCACGCCGCCGCCTTCGACCTTCGACAACTTCTTCTCCGGCGCGAATGCCGAGCTGGTGACACGCCTGCGCGGGCTCGATGCCGCGCTCGCGGCCGGCCCCGTCGCGGACCGCACGTTCTACGTGTGGGGCGAGGCCGGCAGCGGCCGCACGCACCTGTTGCAGGCGCTCGCGCACGAAGCGGCGCCCGGCCACGTGCGCTACGCGGGGCCGCATAGCGGCCTCGACGCATTCGCATTCGACCCGCGCGTCACGCTCTATGCGATCGACGATTGCGACGCGCTGTCCGCCGCGCAGCAGATCGCGCTCTTCAATCTGTTCAACGAAGTGCGCGCGCATCCGGCGAGCGCGCTCGTCGCGACCGGCAACGCCGCGCCGCTCGGGCTCGCGGTGCGTGAAGACCTGCGCACGCGGCTCGGCTGGGGTCTCGTGTTCCATCTCGCGCCGCTTGCCGACGAAGGCAAGGCGGCGGCGCTCAAGCAGGCCGCGCACGAGCGCGGCATCGCGCTCGCCGACGACGTGCCCGCCTATCTGCTCACCCACTTTCGCCGCGACATGCCGAGCCTGATGGCGCTGCTCGACGCGCTCGACCGCTTCTCGCTCGAGCAGAAGCGTGCGGTGACGCTGCCGCTGTTGCGCGCGATGCTCGCGTCGCCCGGCACGATGCCCGCGCCGCCGTCCGGTGGAAACAACGGCGATGGCGGCGCGGACGCCCCGCTTGAGCGATCCGATCAGGCCGCTTCAAGTAAAATAGGCCCCCATGACTAATCTTGCACTTTTCGATCTCGATCACACGCTCATTCCGACCGACAGCGACCATGAATGGGGCCGCTTCATGGTGAAACTCGGCATTGTCGATGCTGAAAACTTCACGCGTGAAAACGACCGCTTCTATGCCGACTACAAGGCGGGCAAGCTCGACATTCACGCATACCTGGTGGCCATGCTGACGCCGCTCGCAAGGTACTCGCGCGAGCAGTTGAACGCGTGGCACGACCAGTACATGCACGAAGTGATCAAGCCAGCCATCGTGCCGGCCGCGATGGAGCTGGTGCGCGAGCATCGCGAGGCGGGCGACCTGTGCTGCATGGTCACCGCGACCAACGAGTTCATCACCGCGCCGATCGCCGAGGTGTTCGGCATCGACAAGCTGATCGCATGCGAAGTCGAAACCGTCGACGGCCATCCGGCATCGGCGTTCACCGGCCGGCCCACCGGCACGCCGAGCTACCGCGAAGGCAAGATCGTGCGCACCGAAGCCTGGCTCGCTTCGCTCGGCAAGACGTGGTCGGATTTTGAGCGCAGCTACTTCTACAGCGATTCGCATAACGACATTCCGCTACTCGAGAAAGTCACCGACCCGATCGCGACCAACCCGGACGACACGCTGCGCGCGTACGCGCAGACGCACGGCTGGCGAATCCTCGAACTATTCCAGACCACGTGATCAAAAAACTCATTCGCAAGCTGTTCGGGCAGGAGCGGGAGGCCGACGACGACCTCGCCGCGCACGCGCAGGACGACACCGCACCGGCCGCACGCGAGAAAGAAGCGCCGCGCGGCACGCCCGGCGCCGCTCCGTCCTCCGCCACCCGCTCGCGCCGCAAGCCCGCGCGCGCCGCTGCGCAAGGCGCGCCTGAACCCGACGTGCCGGTCATCATCCCGTCCGACATCCACGGCATCGACGCTTCGCTTATTTCGCGCAATGCGATTCGCGTGACCGAAGGCCTGCAGCAAGCGGGCTTTCGCGCTTTCATCGTCGGCGGTGCGGTGCGCGACCTGCTGCTCGGCATCGCGCCGAAAGACTTCGATGTCGCGACCGACGCCACGCCCGATCAGGTGCAGCGGCTGTTTCGCCGCGCGCGCATCATCGGCCGGCGCTTTCAGATCGTGCATGTGCAGTTCGGTCAGGAAATCATCGAAACCTCGACGTTTCGCGCGTTGGTGGATCCGCCGCCAGCCGGCGCCGCGGCAGCCGACTCCGCGCCGGCAGGCGCCGCGCCCGCCGATGGCGCGCCGCCGCGGCGGCTCAAGCGCGACGAACTCGATCGCCGCACGCACGCGGTCGATGCAAGCGGACGCGTGCTGCGCGACAATGTCTGGGGTGAGCAGCATGAAGACGCGACGCGGCGTGACTTCACGATCAACGCGATGTATTACGACCCCGCGACGCAAACCGTGCTCGATTACCACAACGGCATGGCCGACGTGCGCGCGCGTTTGCTGCGGATGATCGGAGACCCTGCCACGCGTTATCGCGAAGACCCGGTGCGGATGCTGCGCGTCGTGCGCTTCGCGGCAAAGCTCGGCTTCGAAATCGACGAGGCCACGCGCGCGCCGGTCACCGCGCTCGCGGACCTGGTCAACAACGTGCCGGCGGCGCGTCTGTTCGACGAGATGCTGAAGCTGCTGCTGTCGGGCCATGCGCTCGCGTGCCTGCAGCGGTTGCGCCAGGAAGGGCTGCATCATGGCCTGCTGCCGCTGCTCGATGTCGTGCTCGAACAGCCGCACGGCGAACGCTTCATCACGCTTGCGCTGAACAAGACCGATGCGCGCGTGGTGGCCGGCAAGCCGGTGTCGCCGGGCTTCCTGTTCGCGACGCTGCTGTGGCATGACGTGCAGCAGCGCTGGCAGCAATACGAAGCGAAGGGTGAATTTCCGGTGCCCGCGCTGCATCGCGCGATGGATGACGTGCTCGACATGCAGACCGAAAAGCTCGCCATCCACAAGCGCTTTTCGGCCGATATGCGCGAGATCTGGGGGCTGCAGCTGCGGCTCGAGCGTCGTTCCGGCCGCAGCGCGCTGAAGCTGATCGAACACCAAAGATTTAGAGCGGGGTATGATTTCCTCCTGCTGCGTTGCGAATCCGGTGAACTGGACGAATCGGTCGCGGCGTGGTGGACAGAATTCATAAACGGAGACACTACCGCGCGTGAGACATTGCTCACGCAAGGCGGGAAGGACCGGACGCCCAAAAAACGACGGCGGCGCGGTGGCGCCAGAAACCGCAAGACGGGCGACGGAGTGGAGGGCGGCACGCCCGCAGGAAACCGCGAAGTCAAGGATGCGAGCCCGAACGGCACATCCGAAGACTGACAAGGTTCCGGCGGAAGCCGTCGAACGTATGTCGTAGGAAGTGATGCCATGACGGTTGCCTATCTGGGCCTCGGCGCGAATCTCGGGGATGCGCGCCAGACCCTGAAAGACGCGGTGGTGTGCCTCGCACAGCAGCACGCGATCACCGTGCTCGCGAAGTCCAGCCTGTATCGCACTGCCCCCATCGACGCGGGCGGCGATGATTTTTTCAACCTCGTCGTGAAGCTCGAGACGGCGTTGCCGGTACGGCATCTGCTCGCGCTTTGCCACAAGATCGAACATCACTTCGGGCGTGAGCGGCCGTTTCGCAATGCGCCGCGCACGCTCGACATCGATATCCTGCTGTTCGGCGAGCATTGCATCGACGAACCGGACCTGACCGTCCCGCATCCGCGGCTCACCGGGCGCGCGTTCGCGCTCGCGCCGCTCGTCGAAATCGAGCCGTCGCTGATCATTCCGCAGCACGGCCGCGCGCAGGATTTTCTCGACGCGGTCGCGTCGCAGCGTATCGAGAAAATGAAGGCGGCATGCGTGTGTCCGGTGCTCAGCGCACTGAGCGGCAACCCGGGCGGGAGCCAAAGCGGCGAAAAAGACGCCGGCGCGAGCGGTAAGCCCGCCGGCAAGGGCGGCTGTTCATGACCCTGTCGTCGCTGATGCCGCTCACCGTGACCGCGCCGGCCATGCACGCGCCCTATGCGTATCTGGCCATCGAAGGGCCGATCGGCGTCGGCAAGACCTCGCTTGCGACACGGCTCGCCGAGCGCTGGTCGATGCAGATGCTGTTCGAACGCCCGCAAGACAATCCGTTTCTCGAGCGCTTCTATCGCGACACCGCGCGCTATGCGTTATCGACGCAGTTGAGCTTTGCGCTGCAACGCACGCAGCAGGTGCAGGACATCGCCGCGCTGCACGCAGCCGGCACGCCGCTCATCACCGATTTCATCACGCAGAAGAACGACATCTTCGCGCGCCTCACGCTGAAGGACGACGAGTGGCAGCTGTATCGCGCGCTTGCGACGCGGCTCGAAGCGAATGGCCCCGCGCCGGATCTCGTCGTGTACCTGCAGGCAAGCCCCGAAGTGCTGTTCTCGCGCATCCAGAAACGCGCGGTGCCGATGGAACTGCAAATTTCGGATGCCTATCTGCGTGCGCTGTGCGACGCGTATAACCAGTTCTTCTATCACTACGACCGCACACCGGTGCTGACGGTCAACGCCGAGCATCTGAACCCGCTCGACTCCGATGCCGATCTCGCGTTACTCGCCGAACGCATCGGGACGATGCGCGGCCGCAAGGAATTCTTCGTCAAGGGCACCTCGCTGTAGCGCGCGACGGCCTTTGCCTGTGTCTTGCCCCTTTCAACGGATTGCCCATGACCTACTTGCAGGAAACGAGCCGTAGCGCGATCACGGTCCCGAAACTCCAGGCGATGCGCGAAGCCGGCGAAAAGATTGCGATGCTGACCTGCTACGACGCGAGCTTCGCATCGCTGCTCGATCGCGCGGGCGTCGATTCGCTGCTGATCGGCGATTCGCTCGGCAATGTGCTGCAGGGCCAGACGACCACGCTGCCTGTCGCACTCGAGGATATCGCGTACCACACCGCGTGCGTCGCGCGTGCCCGGCCGTCCGCGCTGATCGTGTCGGACCTGCCGTTCGGCACCTATGGCACGCCCGCCGACGCCTTTGCGAGCGCGGTCAAGCTGATGCGCGCCGGCGCGCAGATGGTGAAGCTCGAAGGCGGTGAATGGGCCGCGGAGACGGTGAAGTTTCTGGTCGATCGCGCGGTGCCGGTGTGCGCGCATGTCGGACTCACGCCGCAGTCGGTGCATGCGTTCGGCGGCTTCAAGGTGCAGGGCAAGACCGAAGCGGGCGCGAGCCAGCTGCTGCGCGATTCGCGTGCGCTGCAGGACGCCGGCGCGCAGCTGATCGTCATGGAGGCGATTCCATCGCGGCTCGCCGCCGAAGTGACGAAGCAGTTGAAGATTCCGACGATCGGTATCGGCGCGGGCATCGACTGCTCGGGAC
Source organism: Paraburkholderia solisilvae (assembly GCF_902859875.1). GTDB lineage: Bacteria > Pseudomonadota > Gammaproteobacteria > Burkholderiales > Burkholderiaceae > Paraburkholderia > Paraburkholderia solisilvae. The sequence continues at coordinate 10,004 of NZ_CADIKF010000004.1, forward strand.
AAGTGCTCGTGCTGCATGACATGCTTGGCATCTTCCCCGGCAAGCGGCCGCGCTTCGTGAAGGATTTCATGCAGGGTCAGTCGAGCATCCTCGCCGCGGTGGAAGCCTATGTGCGCGAGGTGAAGGACCGGTCGTTCCCGGCCGCCGAGCACACGTTCTGAGCGTGACATTGGTCTTGGGCGAGCGGCGCTGCGCTTGCCCGGTCACTTCCAATCGCTTTCGCAGATTAGGACCGCTCCCATTTCCGCTGAAAATCCGGTCGTTTAACTTCGTTCTCTTTTTGTCGCGGCCTCGCCGCGAGCCGCGAGGAGACGACTGTGAGCCCCTTCTGCCTGATCGACGTCGCGAGCATTCGCGATCACGACACCGCGCCGCATGACGCACACGATGCGGTGTGGCACGCGCGCTTTGCCGCGTGGATTGTGCGCGTCATGCATGTGCGCCTGCATTGACGGCGTGCCGCGCGGCGCGTGAGCAAACGGGTTCGGCGCGTGGGTTCCGGCTGTGGGGCTTCCGGCTGTGCGATTTCAGCCGCGGGGTTTCAGCCGTGATTTTGCTGGCCTCGGACTCAGCCGATGATGTGCGCCGGCATCGCGCCGCGCAGCGCATTGCAGATCAGTAGCGCGTCCGCGTTGAGCACGTCGTCGCGTGTCAGGATGCGCTCGGCGGCGGCCATGTCCGCGTCGTCGAGCAGCACCGCGCGCATCACGCCGGGCAGCACGCCGCACGCGAGCGACGGTGTCCACCACTGGCCGTCGAGTTTGACGAAGACGTTGGTCCGGCCGCCTTCAGTCAATTCGCCGCGCTCGTTGAAAAAGAGCGTGTCGAATGCATCCCTCGCTTCCGCTTCGCGCCAGCCGCGGTCGTATTCGGCGCGGCGCGTGGTCTTGTGATGCAGCAACGGGTCGTGCGACTGCACGCTCGCAAAGCCATGGTCAGGTCCGAGCAGCACGCCGATGCTTTCGTCGGCCAGCGGCACGAGCGGCGCCATCGTCAGTTCTGTCGCGCCGGCCTTGTCGAGCACGAGCCGCATCCGATGCGGCTGGCCGGCCTGCAGCGCCGCGCATTGGCTGGCAAGGCGCGCGCGGAGATCGACGTCATCGAACCGGAAGCCAAGCCAGGCGGCGCTCGCAGCTAGACGCGCAAGATGTCGGTCGAGATGCCGCACGCCCGCTTCGCGGGTCGCGAACATCGTCTCGAACAGCTGGAAGCCCGGATCGGCTTCAGTCAGGAAACGTGCTTTCAATTGACACTCCGCATATTCGTCGGCTGCGACGCTATCGAGCACGATACCCGCACCGATACCTAACGTGCCACGGTGGGTCTCGGTGAGCATGGGCGCGTTGGATCGTGGATCGGATCGCGGGGGTAATGGGTTGGGGGCCGCGGGGTGGGGTGTCGGGGCGTGGGGTGTTGGGGCGTTGGACGCCGAAGCGTTAGGCGTCGGAGCGTCGGGCGTTGAAGTGTTGATTGCCGACGCGTTGGGAGTCGCAGCGTTGGGCGTCGACGCGTTGACTGCCGAAGCGTTGGGTGCCGGAGCGACGGGCGTCGACACGTTGATGTCGATTGCTGAAGCGTTGGTTGCCGAAGTATCCGGCGCCGAAGCGCCGGGCGCGCCCACGGGCAGAGCCAACGGCATGGCAGGGTTCGGATCGAGCGTCAGGGTGCGGATCGCGACCGACAGGCAAAAATCGCCGCAACGCTGCGTGCCCGGCGCCATCGGCTGCGCAGGCGCGTCCAGCCAGCCGATCGCGCCGGTGTACAGGCCGCGCGGCGTGCTCTCGAGCACATCGATCAGTTGCATCGTCCGGTGCTTCGGCGCACCCGTGATCGAGCCGCATGGAAAAAGCGCGCGCAGGATATCGGCAAACGACGTGCGCGGCCGCAACAGCGCAGTGACCGTCGACGTCATCTGCCAGACCGACTCATACGGTTCGACCGAAAACAGCGCCGGTACCTTGACCGAACCCGTTTCCGCAACGCGCGACAGATCGTTGCGCAGCAGATCGACGATCATCACATTCTCGGCGCGGTTCTTCAGATCGTGTGCGAGGAAGTCCGCGGCCGCGCGGTCGGCGTCCGCGTCGCGCGAGCGCGGCGCCGTGCCCTTCATCGGCCGGGCGCGCAACGCGCCGCTCTTCTTTTCGATAAAGAGCTCCGGCGAACACGACAACACCCAGCGGCCGTGCGGCAATGCGATCAGCGCGCCGTACTGGACCGTCTGCCGCGCGCGCAGCCGCCGGTACAGCGCGGCCGGCGGCCCGAACACATCGAACGTCAGCCGGTAGGTGTAGTTGACCTGATAAGAGTCGCCAGCACGCAGCGCATCGTGAATCGCGTCAATGGCGCGCTCGAACTCCGGGAAATCGACGCTTGCCCGCGCGCCGCCGATGCCGGCGATGGACGGCTCGACCGCGCCGCTGTCGCGTTGCACGAGCCACGCGTCGACTTCGTCACGCGACAGTTTTGCGCACTGCTCGAACAACAGAAAGCGCAGCGCAGGTATAGCGGCCGCGGCAGCCGACGAGGATTTGACGCGCTGCGCCGTTTTGGCAAGCGCCAGATTGCGGCCGAACTCGTAGTCCGCCAGCACGACCGCGTGGAGGCCGCGCCGCGCATCGTCGGCGACGGCCTCGCATACGGCATCGAGCTGCGTGCCGTCACTACACACGCGCTCATGACGAAAGCCCGTGAACAACCGGCTCGAACGGCGAGCAGCGGTCGAGTTGCAGTCGTCGAGCAACGCGAATACGGCACGTGGGTCATCAACCGCCATGGGCACCGCCGACATCAAGTTGCACTAGTTCGAAATTTAATCGAAAAAGCTCTTGACCCGGTCAAACCAGCTCTTGCTTTGCGGGCTATGACGCGCGCCGCCTTCGACCAGCGACTTCTCGAACTGCTGCAACAGATCCCGTTGCCCGTCGGTGAGCTTGACCGGCGTCTCGACCTGAACGTGTACGTAGAGATCGCCGGCAATGCTCGAGCGCAGCCCCTTGATGCCCTTGCCACGCAGCCGGAACGTCTTGCCCGACTGCGTGCCTTCCGGCACCGTGAAGCTCGCGCGGCCGGCGAGTGTCGGCACTTCGATCTCTCCGCCCAAGGCGGCCGTCGTGAACGGAATCGGCATCTGGCAATGCAGGTCGTCGCCGTCGCGCTCGAAGACCGAGTGCGGCTTGATATGAATCTCGACGTACAGATCGCCCGACGGGCCGCCGTTGATGCCCGGCTCACCGTTGCCGGCCGACCGGATGCGCATGCCGTCGTCGATCCCGGCCGGAATCTTCACTTCGAGTGTCTTGGTTTCCTTGGTCTTGCCGGCGCCGTGGCAGTTCGTGCAAGGTTCAGGAATATAGGTGCCGCTGCCGTGGCACTTCGGACAGGTCTGCTGAATACTGAAGAAACCCTGCGACATCCGCACGGTACCCGCACCGCCGCAGGTCGGGCAGGTTTCGGGCTTCGTGCCGGGCTTTGCGCCCGAGCCGTGGCAGACCTCGCACGACACCCAGCTCGGCACGCGGATTTGCGTGTCGTAGCCGTGCGCGGCCTGTTCGAGCGTGATTTCCATGCTGTAGCGCAGGTCCGCGCCGCGGTACACCTGCGGACCCGGCCGCCCGCCGCGCGCAGCGCCCCCGGCCGCCTGGCCGAAGATGTCGCCGAAAATATCGCCGAACGCGTCGGCAAAACCGCCGAAGCCCTGAGCGCCCGCCGCCCCCATGTTCGGATCCACGCCCGCGTGACCGTACTGGTCGTACGCGGCACGCTTTTGCGAATCCGACAGCATTTCATACGCTTCTTTGACTTCCTTGAAATGCTCTTCCGCATCCTTGTTGCCCGGATTGCGGTCGGGGTGAAACTTCATCGCGAGCTTGCGATAAGACTTCTTGATCTCGTCGTCGCTCGCATTCTTCGCGACGCCCAGAACCTCGTAGTAATCCCGTTTCGCCATATCGGTTCAACGCCATCCGCGCACTGCCACGCGGCGGCTCCTCATGAATGCTGGAGTCTAGCGACTCGTCCGGCGCTGGCCTTGCGCGGCTATCTGCCCGCGCAACGCCATGCCCGCCTTAAAACAAATGTGCCCGGAGAGCCGTGAAGGCTCACCAGGCGCGTTTTCCGTGCGGCTTCCGACAAGGTCGACCGCAGGGTCTTGCAGCCGGACCACGCGCACCGGCGTGCGCGCGGCCTTGGTCAAACAGCACCGCGGCTTAGTCCTTCTTCACTTCCTTGAAGTCCGCGTCGACCACGTCGTCGGCCTTCTCGTTCGCCGCTGCATGGTCGGCGCCCGCGGCACCCGCCGCCGCGCCGGCCGCACCCTGCGCGGCCTGCATGTCGGCGTACATCTTCTCGCCGAGCTTCTGCGACGCGGTCGCAACCGTCTCGATCTTCGCTTCGATCGCCGCCTTGTCAGCGGAGCCGCTCTTCAGCGTGTCTTCGAGATCCTTCAACGCCGTTTCGATCTTTTCCTTCTCACCGGCGTCCAGCTTGTCGCCGTACTCGGTGAGCGCCTTCTTCGTGCTGTGCACCAGCGCGTCGCCCTGGTTGCGGGCATCGGCCAGCTCACGCAGCTTGTGATCTTCTTCGGCGTTCGCTTCCGCGTCCTTCACCATCTTCTCGATCTCGGCTTCGGACAAGCCCGAGTTCGCCTTGATCGTGATCCGGTTTTCCTTGCCGGTCGCCTTGTCCTTCGCGCCGACGTGCAGGATGCCGTTCGCGTCGATATCGAAGCTCACTTCGATTTGCGGCACGCCGCGCGGAGCCGGCGGAATGCCTTCGAGGTTGAACTCGCCCAGCAGCTTGTTGCCCGCCGCCATTTCGCGTTCGCCCTGGAACACCTTGATCGTCACTGCCGACTGGCTGTCATCGGCCGTCGAATACACTTGCGCGTGCTTGGTCGGGATCGTGGTGTTCTTGTTGATCATCTTCGTCATCACGCCGCCGAGCGTCTCGATACCGAGCGACAGCGGGGTCACGTCGAGCAGCAACACGTCCTTGCGGTCGCCCGAGAGCACCTGGCCCTGGATCGCGGCGCCGACGGCCACCGCTTCGTCCGGGTTCACGTCGCGACGCGGTTCCTTGCCGAAGAACTCCTTCACCTTGTCCTGGACCTTCGGCATACGCGTCTGGCCGCCGACGAGAATCACGTCGTCGATTTCACCGACCTTCACGCCCGCGTCCTTGATCGCGGTACGGCACGGCTCCATCGTGCGCTCGATGAGTTCTTCAACCAGCGCTTCGAGCTTCGCACGCGTGATCTTCAGGTTCAGGTGCTTCGGACCCGACGCATCCGCCGTGATGTACGGCAGGTTGATTTCGGTCTGCTGCGACGACGACAGTTCGATCTTGGCCTTTTCAGCCGCTTCCTTCAGGCGCTGTAGCGCGAGCACGTCTTTCGACAGGTCGACGCCCTGCTCCTTCCTGAACTCGCCGATGATGTAGTCGATGATGCGCTGGTCGAAGTCCTCACCGCCGAGGAACGTATCGCCGTTCGTCGACAGCACTTCGAACTGCATTTCGCCGTCCACATCCGCGATCTCGATGATCGAGATATCGAACGTGCCGCCGCCCAGGTCGAACACCGCAATCTTGCGGTCGCCCTTTTCAGCCTTGTCCAGACCGAACGCGAGCGCGGCCGCGGTCGGCTCGTTGATGATCCGCTTCACTTCGAGACCGGCGATGCGGCCTGCGTCCTTGGTCGCCTGGCGCTGGCTGTCGTTGAAGTACGCCGGAACGGTGATCACCGCCTCGGTAACCGGCTCGCCGAGGTAATCCTCAGCGGTCTTCTTCATCTTGCGCAGCACTTCCGCAGAGATTTGCGGCGGCGCGAGCTTCTGGCCGTGCGCTTCCACCCATGCATCGCCGTTCTCGGCCTTGACGATCTTGTACGGCATCAGGCCGATGTCTTTCTGGACTTCTTTCTCTTCGAAACGACGACCGATCAGGCGCTTCACCGCGAACAACGTGTTCTTCGGGTTGGTAACCGATTGGCGTTTGGCAGGCGCGCCGACGAGCACTTCGTTGTCGTCCATGTACGCGATGATCGACGGCGTGGTGCGCGCGCCTTCCGAGTTTTCGATCACTTTGACCTGATTGCCTTCCATCAGCGCCACACACGAGTTCGTGGTGCCGAGGTCGATACCGATAATCTTGCCCATTTTTACTAATCTCCTGACTTTGATCGCTGCGGAAAACGCCGCTCATCTGTCGGTCGCCCCGCCCCTCAATTCATACCTGCACACAAAATGAGTGCGCCGGTAGCGTTTTCAAGACCTTGAACACGATGCGGTCTTTAATTTTTTTCAATCGCTGGCGCCGTCGGGACGGCCCGGATCGCGTCTCCGGCAGCGCCCTGGGTGAAACCCGCAGCCGGGTCGGCGCCGTGCGCGGCCGCGCGGATTTTCTCGCGTGCCGCCGCCACCGCAGCCTCGAACTGAGCGAGCCCGTGCCAGCCGGTCGCGCGGCCAAGGCGCTTGCCGCGATGGAAGAAAAACCACGTCGGCACGCCGTGCAGCACGAAGCGACGGCCAAGCTCGCGGTGCTCATAGACGTTGCTGTGAAACCATTTCAGGCCGAGCGCGCGGATCGCATCGGGTTTCGCGAGCATCGCCTTCTTCGCGATCTCGCAGTTGAAACAGTCGACACCCCAGAAAAACACGACCGCCAGTTCGTCGCCCGCCGACTGCAAGCCGGCGTCGAACGAATCAGCGCTCAGCTCCTGCATATCGAAAGCGGCAAAGGCGGATGCGTCAACAGGGATGCTGGCCATAAAGCTCGAATACGAAAAACCTGAATTGCATGGAACGCCGGACGGCAGAGCGCCGTCGGCCTGGGCGTCGCTTACTTCGGCTGCGCAACCGTGACCAGCGCCGGCCGCAGCACCCGGTCGTTGATCACGTAGCCCTTTTGCAGCACGCTGACGACGGTGTTCGCCTCCTGCTCGGCCGGCACCATCGAAATCGCCTGATGGCGATGCGGATCGAACTTCTCGCCGATCGGATTCAGCGCAACCACGCGCCCCTTCTCGAGCGCGCCGGCCAACTGGCGCAACGTCAGCTCGACGCCCTCGCGAACCTTCGCAAGGTCATCCGACGAGTGCGCGACAGCGGCTTCCAGACTGTCGACCACCGGCAGCAAGTACTCGGCGAAATTCTCGATCGCGAATTTGTGCGCCTTCGCGACGTCTTCCTGCGCACGGCGGCGCACGTTTTCGGTTTCGGCCTTTGCGCGCAGGAAGCTCTCCTGCAACTCGGCGACCTTCGCCTGAGCTTCGGCGAGTGCGGCGTCAGCGCTCGACGGCGCGTTCGCGGCCGACGCATCGGCTGCGCCTGCTGCCTGCTGCGCCGCATCGGCGGCCTGGCGCGCGGCGGCGTCGGTAGGCGAGGGATTCTGGCTCGTCGGGTTCTCTTGCGTGTTTTCCATGTCGCTGAAAGTCGATAATGAATAAAAACCACCAAGCGGCCGGTGCGGTGCCCGATGCTTCCGGCATCGCCGACCGATTTGACCGGACGGTTCAACCACACACCGCTCGTTGTAAATTCACAACGCGCCAACCGCTCAACAGCGCTGCAGATAAGGGCACGGCCTCCAGCTTTCAAGCGGCAGGCCAACTCTTATTGCACCGCAACGGGGCAAAAAACGATGTAGGAAACTCGCCGTTACAATCATTTCTTGCCCGCCATCATATTGAGATTGAGCGCGATTCGCGAGTGGCCTAAACTCGTTGGGAACGTCGGAAAAGACATGTTTACCCTAATCTGACGTATCGCTTACCACCGTGAACCGCCCGTTTCCATTGCGCATCTCCAAGGGGAGTACCGTGAAACTGACCTTCGCTATCTCGGTGGTCGCCTTGGTGCTCATTGCGGGAACCACGACCATCTGCATGTCCGGTGCAGTCAACGATCACACCACCGAGTATGGCGGTGTGCACGCAACCATGGAACAGCTGTTCAATCCCCACCTGAAAGTTTGTCGATAATGCGCCGGTCGCGTTTCGTCGGGCGGCCATGCAGCGAGGCCGTCGGCTCCCGGAAGTGCTTGCGCCGATCCAGCTCAGCCTGCCGCTTCACCCCGCCCTCGTCCGTTTCCGCGTAAAGCGTCTGTGCGACCGCAGCCGGCCCTCGCACATCGCACACCCCCAACACCCGCACTTGCCAGACGACGCGTTCGATCTCGATTTCGACGAGGTCGCCGACACGCACGTCCTTCGAGGGCTTGACGGACGCGCCGCCGATACGCACACGCCCTTTGTCGACTGCGTCTGCCGCCAGCGACCGCGTCTTGAAAAAGCGTGCGGCCCATAGCCATTTGTCGATGCGCAACCGTGCGCCCGGTTCGGTCGAAATCCTGTAGTTCATCTGTCAGTCATTCAAGCGCCTGGAACGCCGCCCCAATACAGCGATACACGAAATGGGTTAGCGGATAACCGGCGCAGATACCATGCCCGCCGCCGCTGGCGAGCCGATGTGGCGTCCGTGAGCGGTCGAGAGCAGCGCCGCTGCCGCGCTCGTAACACCGCGCGCTCATGACGCGGCCACAGCCGGCTGCGGCACGCTCTTCTGAACCGGCCAACCCTGCAGATGCTGCGCGACGATTTCGCCCAGCGCGGCGATCCAGGCGGGCGATGCATTCAGGCAGGCGATCGCATGAAACTCCTTGCCGCCCGCGTGGATGAATTCGTCGCGGACTTCCATGCCGATTTCCTCGATTGTCTCAAGGCAATCGGCGGTGAAGCCGGGACAAAATACATCGACGCGCCGCACGCCCGCGGCACCCAGTTCCTTCACCGTAGGCGCGGTATAGGGCTGAAGCCATTCGGCCTTGCCAAAGCGCGACTGAAATGTAACGCGACACTCCACCGCCGTCAGCCCGAGCGCATGCATCAGCAGCGCGGCGGTTTGCTGGCATTGCTCATGGTACGGATCGCCGAGGTCCAGCGTACGTTTGGGCACGCCGTGAAAACTCAGCATGAGCTTGTCCCCGGCGGCAAAATCCGGACGGCCGTGCAGATGCCAATAGTGATTTACCTGCGCCGCAAGCGCGGCGATATACGCAGGGTGATCCGCATACTGTCGCACCGTACGGATTTCGGGCTGATTGCGCATTCGCTTGAGCGCGCCGAACGCGGCGTCGAACGCGGTAGCGGTAGTCGATGACGAATACTGCGGGTACATCGGCATCAGCAACACCCGCTCCGCCCCCGCGAGTTTCAACTGATTCAGCATCGCCGGGATGTCAGGCGTGCCGTAGCGCATCGCGTAGTCGACAATCACCGCGTATTCGTTCGCGTGCAGCAGTTGCCGCAGACCTTCCACCTGCTTTTCCGTATAGACCCTGAGCGGCGACCCTTCGGGCATCCACACCGCCGCATACTTCTTCGCTGACGCCGGACTGCGAAACGGCAGGACTGCCGTGCGCAGGATGATCTGCCACAGCAACGCCGGAATTTCGACCACGCGCGGATCGGACAGGAACTGCGCGAGATAGCGCCGCACCGCACCCGGCGTAGGGGCATCGGGCGTGCCGAGATTGATCAGCAAAACCGCGACGCGGTGCGCGACTGCAGGCTGCGAAGGCCGCTCGAGATCAAAATGCATAGGTTACGGGCTACATCAAAAGGACGAACGTCCAACGGATAAACGACAAAAGTCGCGAAGGACGTCAATCGTCCAGGTGAAGGCCATTATAGCGGCGCGGTTGGTGGCCGAAAGCTGGCCATTCGGCAGATTGGCAAGCAACGCGCGGTAACGCATGATGAAGGCCGGTTTGCGCACCAGCATGCAGCTGGGCATAGCAGCAAAGACAGCGTACCGGTTCACACAAACCGGCCGCCAAACCCGGTTACTGCTGGCTGAGCGTCAACGAAAGAAGGCGCGCGGTGATGTCGACAATCGGAATCACGCGGTTGTAGGCCATGCGTGTCGGCCCGATCACGCCGAGCGTACCGACAATCTTGCCGTTCACCTCGTACGGTGCAGTCACGACGCTCATTTCCTCGATCGGTACGAGATTCGACTCGCCGCCAATGAAAATCTGCACGCCTTGCGCGTGGCTCGACACGTCGAGCAACTGAAGGAGGCTGGTCTTTTGATCGAACACATCGAAAAGCTTGCGCAACCGCGCCATGTCCGACGACAGGTCGGCCACTTCGAGCAGCTTGCGTTCGCCCGAAATCAGCACGGTTTCGCCGGTATCGGTTTCATCGGTGCTCGCCGTCACCGCGGCGTGCATCAGCGTCGTCATGTCGCCGCGCAGCTGGTCGATTTCTTCGCGCAGCCGGCGCCGCACTTCGTCGAACGACAGCCCCGCGAAATGTGCATTGATGTAGTTCGACGCTTCGGTGAGTTCGCCCAGCGTAAAGTCGCGCTGCGTCGCCATCATGCGGTTCTGCACGTCGCCTTCGGGCGTGACGATGATGAGCAGAATGCGCTTGTCGGACAGGCGCATGAATTCGATCTGTTTGAAAACGTGGCTGCGGCGCGGCGTCGACACCACACCCGCGAACTGCGACAGGTTGGACAGCACGCTCGCCGCCGCCGCGACGATCTTTTGCGGCTCGCCCGCCTGCAGCGTGTCGGCCTGCAACGTCTTTTTGACAGCCCGCGTGACCGCGTCTTCGTCGGCGACCGATTCGACGGTCAACATCGTATCGACAAAAAGCCGGTACCCGCGCGGCGTCGGTATGCGCCCAGCCGATGTATGCGGACTGATCACCAGACCGAGATCCTCGAGGTCGGACATGACGTTGCGGATGGTCGCCGGGCTCAGTTCGAGCCCGGAGAACCGCGACAACGTACGCGATCCGACCGGCTGACCTTCGGCGATATACCGCTCGATCAGCGTTTTGAGGAGGGTTTGTGCGCGAGGATCTAACATGACGGAAAAGTTTAGCTCAATGACGACGCTGCCGCGAGCTTTAACCGCACCGGCGAAGCCCGCCCGCCGACCCTTCGCGCCGCCCGATGCGAAGCACAGCGCCGCTGCGAAGCGCGCCGGTCGTCTCGCGCGCGGCGCGGCACCCGACGCGCTCGCGCAGCCGCCCGCGAGCCCGGCCGCCAGCCGCTGTCATCAGCGCTTCACCATTCTAGCGATAATCGGCGACACGCCGGACGCCGTCGCCCGCTCGCGACGACGCCCGCCGGCGCGCGGTGCCGCGCGCGGCGGCGGTTCTTTTCGGCACGCAGCTATGGTGTAATGCCGGCATGCAAGCAACCAGCCTCTTCAAAACCGTTGCGCTCGTCGGGCGCACCCAGACGCCCGGCATCGGCGAGCCGCTGATGCAACTCGCCTCGTGCATCGCGAGGCGCGGGTTCGAGGTCGTGTTCGAAACGCAGATTGCCGCGGAGATTGGCGCAACCGGCTATCCGGCGCTGCGGCCCGCCGAAATCGGCGCGCGCGCCGACGTCGCGGTCGTGCTCGGCGGCGACGGCACGATGCTCGGCATCGGCCGCCAGCTCGCGCCATACAAGACGCCGCTTATCGGCATCAACCATGGCCGGCTGGGCTTCATCACCGACATCCCGATTTCGGACATGCAGAACATCGTCCCGCAAATGCTCAGCGGCAGCTTCGAGCGCGAGGACCGCATGCTGCTCGAGGCGCGCATCATGCGCGCGGGCGAGCCGATCTACCAGGCGCTCGCATTCAACGACGTGGTGGTGAACCGCAGCGGCGTATCGGGCATGGCGGAACTGCGTGTGTCGGTGGATGGCCGCTTCATGTACAACCAGCGCTCGGACGGCCTGATCGTCGCGACGCCCACCGGCTCGACCGCTTATGCGCTGTCGTCGAACGGGCCCATCCTGCATCCGCAACTCGAGGGCATCGTGCTCGTGCCGATTGCGCCGCACGCGCTATCGAACCGGCCGATCGTGCTGCCGGACCAGTCGAACGTCGGCATCCAGATCGTGTCCGGGCGCGACGTCAACGTGAACTTCGACATGCAGTCGTTCACGTCGCTGGAACTGAACGACACGATCGAGGTGCGCCGCTCGCGCCATATGGTGCCGTTCCTGCATCCGGTCGGATATAGCTACTACGCGACGCTGCGCAAGAAGTTGCACTGGAATGAATATCCGTCGCATGACAGCGACGAAGACGAAGACTGATCCGATCGAACGCACTGGAGCGCCGTCCGATCGAACCGACCGGACCGCCCACCGCCCAGACCATCGCACGCCCGTCCACTGAACCGAACCGCACGCCGCCGGACACCACCGACCAGCCGACCTCATGCTTCGTCACCTCTCGATTCGCGATTTCGTCATCGTCGCCGCACTCGACCTCGAATTCGACAGCGGCTTTTCGGTTTTCTCCGGTGAAACCGGCGCCGGCAAGTCCATCCTGATCGACGCGCTGGCGCTCGCGCTCGGCGCACGCGCCGATGCGAGCGTCGTGCGCACCGGCGAAACGCGCGCCGACATCACCGCGGAATTCGATACGCATGCGCTAGTCGACCAATGGCTCGACGCGCAGGCGCTCGCGTCGTCGCAAGCCGAAGACGGCGATGCGCACGACGGCACGGTGCTGCTGCGTCGCGTAATCGATACGAACGGCCGCTCGCGGGCATTCATCAACGGCACCGTCGCGACGCTTGCGCAGTTGCGCGAAGTCGGCGAAATGCTGGTCGACATTCACGGCCAGCATGCGCATCAACTGTTGATGCGCCCGGACGCGCAGCGCGAGCTGTTCGATACGCATGCGGGACTCACCGACGTCGCCGCCGCCGTGTCGCGCGCGTGGCGCGGCTGGCGTGACGCGGCACAAGCGGTCGAGCATGCGCAGACGCGCGACCGCGAGTTGCAACTCGAGCGCGAACGGCTGGCGTGGCAGCTTGCCGAACTCGACAAGCTCGCGCCGCAGCCGGGCGAATGGGAAGAGGTGAATAGCGAGCACCGCCGTCTGTCGCATTCGGCCAATCTGATTGATGGCGTGCAAGGCGCGCTTGGCGCGCTGTCCGAATCGGACGACGCGATGATCGCGCATCTCGGCACGATCATCTCGAAACTGCGCGACCTCGCGGAAATCGACTCCGCGCTGAACGATGCGCTGGCCGCCCTCGAACCCGCCGAAATCCAGTTGCAGGAAGCGGCCTACTCGCTGTCGCACTATGCGCAGCGCCTCGAACTCGATCCCGATCGCCTCGCCGAAGTCGAGAAAAGGCTCGACGCGCTGCACTCGGCCGCGCGTAAATTCCGGTTGCGGCCGGAGGCCCTGCCCGAAGAACATCAGGCGCGCCGCGCGCAACTGGACGCGCTCGACGCCGCAGCCGACCTCGACAGCCTGCGTGCCGCCGAGAGCAAGGCGAAGGATGCTTACCTGGCCGAGGCCAGAAAGCTGTCGAAAGCGCGCACGAAAGCGGCCAAGGCGCTCGGCGCGGCGGTGACCACCGGCATGCAGGAACTCTCGATGGCCGGCGGCAGCTTCGACGTGGCGCTGGTCGCGTTGCCGGAAGGCGGCGCACATGGGCTCGAGCAGATCGAGTTTCGCGTCGCCGGTCACGCGGGCGTGCCGTTGCGGCCGCTTGCGAAAGTCGCGTCGGGCGGCGAACTCGCGCGCATCAGCCTCGCGCTCGCGGTAATCGCCAGCACCGCGAGTCCAACCCCGACGCTGATCTTCGACGAGGTCGACACCGGCATTGGCGGCGGCGTCGCGGAAGTCGTCGGGCGCCTGTTGCATCAACTCGGCCGCGACCGGCAGGTCTTGTGCGTCACGCACTTGCCGCAAGTCGCGGCGCGCGGCGATCATCACTTCCAGGTCGCGAAGAGCACGAACGGCAAGAGCGGCACGGTCAGCACCGTGACGCCGCTCGACAGGACGAGCCGGATCGAGGAAGTCGCGCGGATGCTGGGCGGTCTCGAGATCACCGCGACCACGCGCAAGCACGCGAAGGAAATGCTGACTGCATGACACGAACGAAGCCGCCCGCGCGAATGCCGGCGGCTTCATCAGCTACCCGCGAGGCGATCGCTCTATCAATTCATCAATCGCCTGTCGGCTGCGCTACCCGAACACCCGTTTCCAGAGCCGCAACACCGCGTCACGCTCCGCCACAATCGCTTCCGGTTCGACGCGCGCCTTCTCCATCCCGTCGAGGCGCAACTTGTGCTGCAGCTTGCGATACCGCCGGTAGGCCGCGCCGACCGTCTCCGCTTCGTCGCCGCTCATCATGCCGAAACGCGACACCTCGCGCAGCAGCGCAATATTGCCGGTGTTGCGAATCAACTCCGGATCGCGCGCCGCATGCAGCAGCACCCAATACTGAACGGTGAACTCGATATCGACCATGCCGCCGCGGTCGTGCTTCAGATCGAAAAGCGGCGTGCGATTCGGGTGACCGGTCTCGACCCGCTCGCGCATCTCGACGATTTCCTTCGCAAGCGGCGCGGCGTCGCGCGGCATCGTCAACACCTGCTCGCGGATCGCCTCGAACTGCGCGCCGATCTGCGTATCGCCGGCGCAGTACCGCGCGCGCGTCAGCGCCTGATGCTCCCAGACCCACGCGGTATTCGCCGCATCCCCTTCGCGCAGCTGATAACGGCGAAACGCGTCGAGATCCGTGACGAGCAGCCCGGATTCGCCGTTCGGCCGCAGGCGCAAATCGATATCGAACAGCGTGCCCGCGCCGGTCGACGTGGTAAACCACGAGATCAGGCGGCGCGTGAATGTCGCATACACATCAGGCGCGACGTCGGCCGGATCGTCGTACAAAAAGATCAGATCGAGGTCCGACGCATAGCCGAGTTCCTTCCCGCCCAGCTTGCCGTACGCGATGATCGCAAAGCGCGGCACGTCGCGGTGGCGCTTTGCGAGCTGATTCCAGACCGCTTCGATGGTCACGTCGAGCACCGCATCGGCCAGTTCGGACAAGCGATCGCTGACGTGCTCGACACTCAGCTTGCCCGCCAGATCGATCAGCAGAATCCGGAACACCTCGGCCTGGTGCGCATGACGCAGCAGGTCCATCTGCTGCTCGACGCCGTCGGCCGCGGCAAGCCGCAGGCGCAGCGTGCGCTTGAACTCGGGCCAGTCGAACGGGCTTGCCATGGCTTCGTCGTCGAGCAGCTCGTCGAGCAACTGCGGATGCCGGATCAGATACCCGGCCGCCCAGCGCGACGCGCCGAGCACCGCCAGCACGCGGCGCAGCGCATGCGGATATTCGGTCAATAGCGCCAGATACGCGCCGCGCCGGCTCACCGCTTCGAGCAGATCGAACAGGCGTGCGACCGTATCGCCGCGCCGCTCTGGCGGCTCGAGCGTGCGCGCGGCTTCGAGCGTACGCTGCGCGACGATGTCAAAACGTTGCCGGCTGCGCTCGGGCAACCCCAAATAACGCGCCGACTGCCACACCGCGCGCAGCCGGTCCAGCAATCCGGCGGGCTCGGCAATACCGAGTTCGACGAGCCGCGCGGCGAGCGCGTCGCCGGCGCTATCGTCCGCAAGTGCGCTGCTCCACACCCATGCGGCCGCGCCGTCTTCAGGCGCCGCGCAGCCGCCGTCGCCATTCACCTTGTCGGCGAAAATCTGGTCGAACTGCTGCTCGACGCGCTCACGATGCCAATCGAGCGTCGTCATCAACGCGCCGTAGCTGGCAAAGCCCATCGACTGCGCGAGGCTCGCGCGCTCGTCCTCGTCGACCGGCATCGCGTGCGTCTGCGCGTCGTTGCGGTATTGCAGCCGGTGCTCGAGTTGACGCAGAAAACGGTACGCATCGGTGAGCGCCGTGCATACCGGCGCGGCGATCAGGCCGCGCGCCGCCGCATGTCGCAGAACGGCCAGCGTCGGGCGGATCCGGAAACCGGCGTCCTGACCGCCGCGGATCAGCTGGAACACCTGCGCGCTGAACTCGATTTCGCGAATGCCGCCGCGCCCGAGCTTGATATCGTCGGCCTTGTCCGGACGCATCGACGCACGGCGCTGCGCCTCCTGACGAATCTGCAGATGCAGCGCGCGAATCGCGCCGATCACGCCGAAGTCCAGATAGCGGCGATAGATGAACGGCTGAACGATCGCCGCGAGCAGCTTCGCGAGGCGCCGCGCCGCGGGGCTGCCGTGCTCCGACACGAGCCGCCCTTTGATCCACGCATAGCGCTCCCACTCGCGCCCCTGCACATAGAAATACTCTTCGAGCATGCCGAGGCTGCATACGAGCGGTCCCGAATCGCCATTCGGGCGCAGCCGCATGTCGACGCGAAACACATAGCCGTCGCTGGTCGCTTCGGCGAGCGCGCCGATCAGCCGTTTGCCGAGCCGCGTGAAGTACTCCTGGGTGGCAATCGCCGCGCGCTGGCCGCCAGCCGTTTCGCCATCGTCTTCGTAGACAAAGATCAGATCGATATCCGACGAGACGTTCAGCTCACGCCCGCCGAGCTTGCCCATGCCCACCACGCCAAGCGTGAGCCGCTCGCCGTCCGGGCCGCGCGGTTCGCCATACAGCGTGTCGAATTCCGCGGACAGCACGGCCAGCGCGCGCTGGATCGTCGCTTCCGCAAGATCGGTCATCGCGCCGGTGACTTCCGCAACATCCGCGAGGCCGGCGAGGTCGCGCTCCATCGTGGCGCAAAACACCTCCGTGCGCAGTTGCCGCAGCGCCTGTTTCAGTGCGTCGTCGGTGAGCGACGCATCCGCGCTTGCGCACAACGCGGCACACAATTCATCGAGGCGCGCATCGATCCGCTCGCGCGTGACGGGCGCCGATGCAAGCAAGGCGACCCGCTCCGCAAGCCCGGGGCGAGCCGCAAACGCGCGAGACGCGTAGTGCGAATAGCTGGAACTCAACAACGTCATATCGGTCATGGGAAAACGGGCTCGCTCGTTGCTACGCTCATTTCTAGGATTTGGCACAGGGGCTCGCCGGTGAACCAGTCCGTGCACACACCTGCGCAACGCGTTGCAAAAGTCCGGCAGCCTCACCGCCAGGCCGCGCCGGCACAGGGTTTGCCGGAAGTACGAGCCGGCGACTCGTTGTGATACATTTCATCGTTAGACCGCAAAACTACCATACGCCCAACTTGCCTCAGCATGTCCGAGCGAAACCTACCCGCCGACCGGCATGACGCAGGGCGCGTCCGGCAAGACAGCGGAGGCGACCATGTAGTGCTGCGGCATACGTTGCACGTGGTATTGGGCGTCGCGCTGGTCGCGTACTTCCTCACGTTGTTGCTCGTGCTCGGTCTGCGCTATGTGGTGCTGCCGCAGATCGAATCTTTCCGGCCGCGCATCGAAGCGGCGATTTCCGAGAAAATCCACGCGCAGCTGTCGATCGGTCGGCTCACGCCGCACTGGATCAGCTTCCAGCCCGGCGTCGAAGTCACCGATCTGACCATCCGCGATCGCGACGGCCACGTCGCGCTATCCCTGCCGCATGCGACCGCGACCGTGTCGTGGAGCTCGCTGTGGAAACTGAAGCCGATCCTCTCGAGCCTCGTCGTCGATCAGCCCGATCTGCTCGTCGAGCGCAACGGCGACGGCACGCTATCGGTTGCCGGCGTGCAGCTGCCGTCCGGCCACAGCGGCAACGACACGTTCTCGACGTGGCTTTTGCGTCAGCAGGCCATGGTGCTGCGCGGCGGCACGCTGCGCTGGCGTGACGCGACGCACGACGTGCCGGAAATTGCACTGCAGAACATCCGGCTCGCGATCCTGAACGATGGCGACGAGCACCGCTTCGCGCTGCAGGCGCCCGCGGACGGCAAGGTCCTGATGGGCCCGCTCGATTTTCGCGCGCATTTCAGAAATGCACGCAGCGGCGCGATGGGCAAGCCGATCAACTGGAGCGGCAGCGCTTACGTATCGACGGGGCCGGTCGATCTGCCGATGCTCGCGCGCTACATCGACTTCCCGATCGCCACCTACGCCGGCCGCATCGACAACGCGATCTGGGTCGAGTTCGCGCAAGGGCGGATCCTGTCGGCCACCGGCGAACTGTCCGGCAGCGACATCGCGCTGCGCGTCAGGCCCGCGCAGCCGAAGCTCGATCTGCCGGTCGCGCGCTTTTCGTGGACCTTCGCGCACGAAGCCGACGAGTACACGTTGCAATTGCACAATCTGCGCGCGGAACTCGGCCAGCCGCCGCTGCCGGACGGCACCCCCGTCACGCGCACGCTCGCGCTGTCCACGCTGAACAGCCGCTTTCGCAAACAGAGCGTGCAGCACGGACAACTCTTCAGCGTGTCGGGCGATCGCGTCGATCTCGGCATCCTCGCGGAATTCAGCCGTGCGCTGCCGCTGCCGCGCCGGTTGCTGAACAATTTCGTGCGGTTCAATCCGCGCGGCATCGTGTCGAACTACACGATCGAAGTCGAGCGTGAAAAGCCGGAGTCAGGACAGGCGGCAGTCGAACGCGAAGAGGCCAGCGCCGGGCCGATCGCGCGCTACACATTCAAGGCCGATCTGCAAGGCATCAGCGTCGCCGCCCAGGAACCGCCGCCGGGACTGACCGCGCGCGGCCACCCGCGCGCGGGCATTCCGGGCGTCGAGAATCTGTGGGGCAAGATCGACGCGAATGAAAGGCAAGGCTCGATCACGCTCGATACGACGCATGCGGCCATCACGCTGCCGGGCGTCTTCGACGACCCGCGCCTCACCTTCGACCGGCTGCAGGGCAAAGGTAGCTGGACGGTCGCACCGGCCATCGCGCCCGGCAACAAGCACAAGGCGTTCAAGGTGGACATCGCGGAGCTCACGGTCGCCAACGACGACACCGTCGCACGCGCCAGCGCCAGTTACTCGAACGCCGGGCAGGGACGCGGCTCGCTCGATCTGAACGCGAAATTCGAGCACGCAAAGGTATCGCGCATCGTCCGCTATCTGCCGACCAGCATCAGCGAGAAGCTGCGCCTCTATCTCGGGCACGGCCTGCAGGCCGGCGTATCGCGCGGCGCGACGATCGAGATACATGGCAACCTCGACAAATTCCCGTACTCGCGCGACCCGAACGCCGGCGTGTTCCGGATCGTCGCGCCGTTCACCGGTGGCCGCTTCGATCCGACGCCGTATCCGCCGCGCACGATGAAGAACGGCACGCCGAACATCTGGCCCGGCTTCGACGGCATCGACGGCGTGTTCCGGCTGAAAGAAAACCTGCTGCGCTTCGACGTCGATCACGCGCATTACAAGCAGGTGGCGATCAACAAGGTCACCGGCAAGATCGACGATCTCGGCAACCGCGCATCGAGCCTCGTCATCACCGGCAACGGGCACGGGCCGCTCGCGGATATGCTCGACTATGTCGACGACAGCTCGCTTGGCATCATGTCGAAGCACATCACGCAAAAGGTGCAGGCGGACGGTCCCGCCGCGCTCGCGTTGAAGCTGACCGTGCCGCGCGCGCCACTCGACCCGCGCGCGCCGCGGCCGCGCATCAGCGTGGCCGGCTCGATCACGTTCGAGCACAACCGCCTCGCGATGGAAAAAGTGCCGCCGCTGTCGCAACTCACCGGCAAGGTGCATTTCACCGAGCACACCGCGCAGCTCGACAACCTGGCGGGGCGCTTTTTCGGCGGCGATATCCATGCGAACGGCGGACTCCAGCAAAACGGCGCCTACGCGCTCGACGTGAACGGACATGTCGCGGTCGAAGCGGCACGCGAGCTCGATCTGCACGGTCTCGCGCCGCAGGTGCTGAGCCATATCCAGGGTGGCGCGCCGTACGACCTCAGCGTGCGCGGCGCGAAGGGCCGCCTGCCCGACATCGCCGCGCATTCGGATCTGAGCGGCCTCGGCCTCGACTTTCCCGCGCCGTTCAACAAGCCGGTCGGCACGCCGATGCCGCTCAGCGTGACGTTCAAACCTCCCGCGAACGGAGATAGCAGCGGCCTGCAGCGCGCGGACCTGAGCTTCGGCCCGATCGCCGCGACCTATCTGCTGCGCGGCGAACCGCACACGATGCCGAAGGTCGTGCGCGGCGCAATCGGCGTGAACCGGCCCGCGGACCTGCCCGCCGAAGGCGTGACCGCCGCGGTCGATCTCGACACGCTCGATGCGGACGCGTGGCGCGCGCTGTTCCTGCAGATGCGCAACGCGAACCAGGGCGTCGCGCCCGTTCCGCCGAGCGAGACCGTCGCGCAGTTCGTGCCGAACCGCTTCGCGCTGCACATCGGTACGCTCACACTGCTCAAGCGCCACTGGGAAGGCGTCGTCGTCGGTGCATCGCACGACGACCGGAAATGGCAGGCGAACATCGCATCGAACCAGGTGTCGGGTCACGTGTCCTGGCTGCCGGGCCCGACCCGCGATTCGCCCGGCACGCTGCAGGCGCGCCTCGCGCGGCTCGTGATTCCGTCGGCAACCGAAAACGATCTGCTCGGATCGGCAATGCAGCAGCCCGCGCAGAACATGCCGACGATCGACCTCGTCGTCAACGAAGTGATCGTGCGCGGGCGCGATCTCGGGCGGCTCGAGGTCGACGCGCACAACTTCGAGGAAGACGGCGAGCCGGTCTGGCAGCTCGACAAGCTCGCCCTCAGCAACCCGGCCGCGACGCTCACCGCGACAGCGAACTGGCGCACGCTGCGCGAATTCGGCGCGGTGACCGACGAAAACGCGCCGCGCCGCACCGTGGTCGATTTCAAGCTCGACGTGAAGAATGCCGGTGCGCTGCTCGAGCGCGCCGGCATGGCGCGCACGCTGAAAGACGGCGAAGGCACGCTGTCGGGGAATGTTGCGTGGCGCGGCGGCCCCGCCCGGATCGACTACCCGACGCTCAACGGCAACCTGTCGGTCGACCTGCGCCACGGCCAGATTCTGAAGGTCGATCCGGGCGTCGCGAAGCTGCTCGGCGTACTGAGCCTGCAAAGCCTTGCGCGCTTCGCGACGATGAACTTTCGCGACGTGATCGGCGAAGGATTGCCGTTCACCAGCGTGACCGGCACCGGCGAAATCCACGACGGCATCGGCCGCACCGACAACTTCAAACTGGTCACCGCGCCGGCGCGCGCGGAAATGAACGGCAGCATCGACCTTGCGCACGAAACGCAGGATCTGAACGTGCGCGTGATCCCGACGGTCAGCGCGGGCGCGGGCGTGGTGGCCGCGACGATCATCAACCCGTTTCTGGGTCTCGCGGCGCTGGTCGGCGACATCGCGCTGTCGCAGTCGCTCGAGCACGCGTTCGTGCTCGACTACGCGATCACCGGTTCATGGGCGAAACCGCACGTCGAGCGGGTCCACGGCGATCGCGGTAAGATGGGCGAAGTACCCGCGGCGGACGCGGCTGTGCTCCGATGAAGGAGCAGGAGGCGCCGCACAACGGGGTGCCGCAGCGATGCCGTGTTGGCCATGCCGGCGCATTTGCTCCGCAACATGCCCGGCTGGCTCGCGGCTCGCGCGTTTTCGCCGGCATCCCGCCGCCCGACACCGCTTGCGTCGCGCAGTCTGCGCCATGACCGGCCAACGTGCGCGGCACGCGACTTGCGCCGTCCTGAAGGAAGTCTTTCGACACACTCATGAGCGACCAACACGCGCCATCTTCACCTGCCGGATCGGCACCACCCGCAGCCATCTACCGCGTTGCGGCGCTGCAAATGGTCAGTTCGCCGGAACGCGAGCGCAACCTTGCCGATGCGGAAAACCTGATCGCGCAAGCCGCCGCCGACGGCGCGCAACTCGTGCTGCTGCCCGAGTATTTCTGCTTCATGGGCTTCAAGGACACCGACAAGCTCACTGTGCGCGAGCCCTACCGCGACGGCCCGATCCAGCGCTTTCTATCGGACGCCGCGCGTCGGCATCGCGTGTGGGTAATCGGCGGCACACTGCCGCTCACCGCACCGGAACCGTCGCGCGTGCTGAATACGACACTCGTGTTCGACCCGGAAGGCCGCGAAGCCGCCCGCTACGACAAGATCCACCTGTTCAATTTTGAAAAAGGTGACGAATCGTTCGACGAAGCGCGCACGATCCGTCCCGGCGACGCGGTACGCACGTTCGAGGCGCCGTTCGGGCGGGTCGGCCTGTCGGTCTGCTACGATCTGCGCTTTCCGGAGCTGTACCGGCGCCTCGGCGACTGCGCGCTGATCGTCGTGCCGTCCGCGTTTACGTATACGACCGGCCGCGCGCATTGGGAAATGCTGCTGCGCGCGCGAGCGGTCGAAAACCAGTGCTACGTGCTCGCCGCCGCGCAAGGCGGCAAGCACGAGAACGGCCGCCGTACGTGGGGACATAGCATGCTGATCGACCCGTGGGGCGACATTCTCGATGTCCGCGAAGAAGGTGCGGGCGTTGTCGCCGGCACGATCGAGCGTGCCCGCATCGACGAAGTGCGGCAAAGCCTGCCGGCCTGGCGCCATCGGGTGCTGGGCTAGCGCTGCCATGTCGTCGCGCTCGCGTACGCAATCGCATGCATTGCCGAACACTGCCACATTGAAAGCGCATCGGCCGTCACCCATATGGTTAAGCCAATGCACGCCGTCCGAACCCTTGAATCGAGCTGAGCCTACTTCGCATGAACATCATCGAACCCAGCATCCGTAATCTCGCGACCGCCAAGGACGTACTCCTCACGCCCTACGGCCTCGACGAAGCCCTGCTGACCCGCACGCTCGCCGAGATCTTCACGCATCGCGTCGACTACGCGGATCTCTATTTCCAGGCCACGCGCAGCGAAGCGTGGAGTCTCGAAGAAGGCATCGTCAAATCCGGCAGCTTCAGCATCGACCAGGGCGTCGGTGTGCGCGCCGTGTCCGGCGAGCGCACCGCGTTCGCGTACTCGGACGACCTGTCGCCCGACGCGATCCGCCAGGCGGCGATCGCCACGCGCGCGATCGCGAAGGCCGGCGGCGGCAAGCAGAAGATCAAGGCGGCGGCATCGCTCACCGGCGTCGCAGGCCGCGATCTGTACCTGCCGTCGGATCCGCTGCATTCGCTCGACGCGACCGCGAAAGTAAAGCTGCTCGAACGCGTCGAACAGATGGCGCGCAGCCGCGACCCGCGTATCACCCAGGTGATGGCCGGGCTCGCCGGCGAATACGACGTCGTGCTCGTGGCGCGCAGCGACGGTGCGCTCGCCGCGGATATCCGGCCGCTCGTGCGCGTGTCGGTGACGGTGATCGCCGAGCAGAACGGGCGCCGTGAAATCGGCACCGGCGGCGGCGGCGGCCGTTTCGACTATGGCTATTTCACCGACGCCGTGCTGTCGCGCTATGTCGACGACGCGGTGCACGCTGCGCTCGTGAACCTCGACGCGCGGCCCGCTCCGGCCGGCGCGATGACCGTCGTGCTCGGGCCCGGCTGGCCGGGCGTGCTGCTGCACGAGGCGATCGGTCACGGGCTCGAAGGCGACTTCAACCGCAAGGGCTCGTCCGCGTTCGCCGGCCGCATCGGCGAGCAGGTCGCGGCGAAGGGCGTGACCGTCGTCGACGACGGCACGCTGCCGAATCGCCGCGGGTCGCTGAATATCGACGACGAAGGCAATGCGACGCAGTGCACGACGCTGATCGAAGACGGCATCCTGAAGGGCTACATCCAGGACACGCTGAACGCGCGCCTGATGAAGATGCCGGTGACCGGCAACGCGCGCCGCGAATCGTATGCCGCGCTGCCGATGCCGCGCATGACCAACACGTACATGCTGAACGGCGACAAGGATCCGCAGGAAATCATCGCCTCGGTGAAGAACGGTCTCTATGCGGTGAACTTCGGCGGCGGGCAGGTCGACATCACGAACGGCAAGTTTGTGTTCTCGGCGTCCGAGGCCTACATGATCGAGAACGGCAAGATCAGCTACCCGGTGAAGGGCGCGACGCTGATCGGCAGCGGGCCTGAGTCGCTGAAATACGTCAGCATGATCGGCAACGACATGTCGCTGGATACCGGCGTCGGCGTGTGCGGCAAGGAAGGCCAGAGCGTGCCGGTGGGCGTCGGCCAGCCGACGCTGCGCATCGACAGGATGACGGTAGGCGGGACAGTCTGATCGCGGTCAGAACGCACGCTTTCCGCAATTTTCGCGCGAAGCGTGCGGATTTCCCGCATTTTTACCGGCTGCGGCTTGTCAATTGAGCTTGCCCGCGGTATAAAGCCACTCAACCTTTTTTTGCACCACTCACTTCAACTTTCGCTCGTCATGTCCGCCAGGTTTTATTTTTATTTCTTTTGGCATCTCAGACCGCTGGCGGATCGAGAGGGGTGTTAGCGCATAAAAGGCAAACCCGAAATTCCCGAAAAACCGTCAGCGAGTCTGACGGTTTTTTTTTGCTTCCCGATTCACAACCGGTAGTCCACAACCGGCTCCGTATATACGCAACGAACCGACACGCTACGAACCGCATCTGGAGAACAACATGCCCCCGCACAATACCGACGACGTCCGCATTCGCGAGCTCAAGGAACTCACTCCGCCGGCCCACCTGATCCGCGAATTCCCGTGCAGTGAAAAAGAATCGGACCTGATCTTCAACGCACGGCAGGCGCTGCATCGGATTCTGCACGGCATGGACGATCGCCTGATCGTGATCATCGGTCCGTGCTCGATCCACGATCCGAAAGCCGCGCTCGAGTACGCGGGACGTCTGATCGAACAGCGCCGGCGCCTCGCGGGCGAACTCGAAATCGTGATGCGTGTGTACTTCGAGAAGCCGCGCACGACGGTCGGCTGGAAGGGGCTCATCAACGACCCGTATCTCGACGACAGCTTCAAGATCAACGACGGCCTGCGCACCGCGCGCGAACTGCTGCTGCACATCAACGAACTCGGCCTGCCGGCGGGCACCGAATATCTCGACATGATCAGCCCGCAATACATCGCGGATCTGATTTCGTGGGGCGCCATCGGCGCACGCACGACCGAATCGCAAGTGCATCGCGAACTGGCGTCGGGACTGTCGTGTCCGGTCGGCTTCAAGAACGGCACGGACGGCAACGTGAAGATCGCAGTCGACGCGATCAAGGCGGCATCGCAGCCGCACCATTTCCTGTCGGTGACCAAGGGCGGCCATTCGGCGATCGTCTCGACGGCGGGCAACGAAGACTGCCACATCATTCTGCGCGGCGGCAAAACGCCGAACTACGATGCGGACAGCGTCAACATCGCGTGCGCGGACATCGGCAAGGCGGGGCTCGCCGCGCGTCTGATGATCGATGCGAGCCACGCGAACGCCTCGAAGAAACACGAGAACCAGATTCCGGTGTGCACGGATATCGGCCGGCAGATTGCGGGCGGCGATGAGCGGATTGTCGGCGTGATGGTCGAATCGCATCTGGTAGCAGGCCGCCAGGATCTGCAGGAAGGCTGCACATTGACCTACGGTCAGAGCATCACCGATCCGTGTATCGGTTGGGACGATAGCGTGGCGGTGCTCGAAGGACTCGCAGAATCGGTCAGACAGCGACGCATCGCACGCGGCAGTGGAAACTGAATAATGCGATAAGCCAGCTTCAACGCATGCAAAAACCCGGCCTCATGTGCCGGGTTTTTTATTGTTAGCCATCCGGACGAATAGTCATTCATGTGCAACGTCTGTACCGTTGACGTTGTTCGCAGGCACGCCGAAAAAAGCTTGACTTGCGAAAAACAACCGGTATAAAATTTTGTACAGAAGGAAGCCTATGAGTCAGGAAAAAGAGATTCGCTGGGTTGGCTCCAGCTATGACGATCTTCTGGCGTTTCCAGACGAACCGCGTCGGCGAGCCGGCTTTCAGCTAGCCAAAGTGCAAGCGGGCCTCGATCCGGACCACTGGAAACCCTTCGATGGTGTCGGGGCAGGCACGCGCGAAATTCGCATCAACGAAGCTCAGGGTGTGTTCCGCGTGATGTATGTCGCGAAATTCGTCGAAGCCATTTATGTGTTGCATTGCTTCCAGAAGCAAACGCAGGCAACGAGTGGGCAAGACAAGGAAATCGCCGAAGCACGTTATCGTGCGGTGGCAAATCTTAGGAAGGCAGAGCAATGATGATCGATACCAAAATTCGTCACGTCACGAAGCCGGGTGCGAACCTGTTCCTCGAACTTGGCTTCTCCGCGGAAGAATCGAAGCGCCTGCACGCTGCATCACAAAAGCAGATCAATGACACGCGCCTGCTGAAGGAGCAGCTGATGACCGAGCTGTCGAGCTGGATCGAACAGCATCATCTGAAGCAGGCGGAAGCCGCTGAAATCCTGATGGTGTCGCGGCCGCGGGTGTCCGACGTCGTCAACAAGAAAACGGCCAAGTTTACGATCGATACACTTGTCGAAATGATGAGCCGCATCGGCAAACCGGTCAGGCTGGCTATTGGCTGAGAGGTCGAGAAGTCGAGAGGTTGCGCGCGAACCGTCGCGCAGGCGCGCGTCGTACAGGTTTGCCAATGCGCGCCCTGCGCGCCTTCTCGTTTACAAATTGGTGCTTCATCTGCCTTTTGTCGTGCGGTCGTGCTGCCATAGCACATCGTTGCCGCCATTCATTCTGTTCAGCACGCGCGCAAGCACGAATAGCAGATCCGACAAACGGTTGATATAACCACGTAAAGCCCCGCTCACGTCATGCTCCGCGCCGAGCGCCACGATCGCACGCTCCGCGCGGCGGCACACTGTCCGGCATACGTGCGCATGCGAGGCCGCTCGGGAACCGGCGGGCAAGATGAATTCCTGCAACGGCGGCAGCGTCGCGTTGTACTCAGCCAGCCAGCCATCGAGCCGGCGCAAATACACGTCCGTGATCATCGTGTGACCGGGCAGGCTCAGTTCACCGCCCACGTCGAACAGGTCATGTTGAATGGCCGTCAGCGCGGCACGCACATCGTCGGGGAGGCTTTCGCAAAGCAACAGGCCGATATGGGAATTCAGCTCATCAACTTCGCCGATCGCCACGATACGCATATCGTCCTTGCGCACGCGGCCGCCGTCGCCAAGACCCGTCGTGCCATCGTCGCCGGTTCGGGTCGCAATCCTGCTCAGCCGGTTACCCATGTGTCGCCTCTGTATCGTCAGTCGTCGCGCCAGTCATCCACGCGGTATTCATTCGAGCATCAAGTCGACCCGCCGGCAGCATGCTCACCGATCCATCGGTAAAAGCCATTATAGGTTCCGCGGCCTTTGCCCATCGATGTCCGGTGTTGGCCGCCGGGCGTTCGGCGTAAAATGGACCGAGCCCGCTACAACAAAATATGCCTTTCAGGAGATCAGCGTGAACCATCCCGCGCCGCCCGCTTCCGTGCGCCGCCCGTTCCCCGCCGAACTGCTCAGCGCGCTGAAGGCCACGTTTGGCGAGCGCGTGTCGACCGCCGAAGCAGTCCGCGCGAATCACGGCCGCGACGAATCGCCGTTCGATCCGCAGTTGCCGGACGCGGTCGTCTTCGCGAGCAACACCGGGGACGTGCAGGCCGCCATCAAACTATGCGGTCAGCACAATGTTCCGGTCATTCCTTACGGGAATGGATCGTCGCTCGAAGGCCATCTGCTGGCGGTGCAAGGCGGCGTGTCGATCGATCTTTCCGCAATGAATCGCGTGCTGTCGATCAACGCGGAAGACCTGACCGTTACCGTCGAACCCGGCATCTCGCGCAAGCAGCTCAATGAAGCATTGCGCGACACGGGTCTGTTCTTTCCGATCGACCCTGGCGCCGATGCCAGCATCGGCGGCATGACCGCCACACGCGCGTCGGGCACGAACGCGGTGCGCTACGGCACGATGCGCGAGAACGTGCTCGGCCTCGCCGCAGTGCTCGCGGACGGCCGCGTGATCCGCACCGGTACGCGCGCCCGCAAGTCGGCGGCCGGCTACGATCTGACGCGCCTCTTCGTCGGGTCCGAAGGCACGCTTGGCGTCGTCACCGAAATCACGTTGCGGCTGTATCCGCAACCGGAAGCGGTGTCGGCCGCGGTATGCGCGTTTCCTTCGATGGAAAGCGCGGTGCGCGCGGTCATCGAGACGATCCAGACCGGCGTACCGGTCGCACGCGCCGAGTTTGTCGATGCGCTCGCGATCCGCGCGATCAACCGTCATTCGCACCTGACGCTGCGCGAAGCGCCGACGTTGTTTTTCGAGTTTCATGGCACGCAAAGCGGCGTGAAAGAGCAGGCGGAATTCGTGCAGGAAATCGCCGCGCAAAACGCGGGTGAAGGCTTCGAATGGGCGACGCGCCCCGAAGACCGCAGCCGTCTGTGGAATGCAAGGCACAACGCGTATTTCGCGATGCTGCAATTGAAACCGGGCTGCCGTGCGGTCACGACTGACGTCTGCGTACCGATTTCCCGGCTCGCCGAATGCGTGGTCGAAACGGAGCAGGATCTGAAAACGTCGTCGCTGCCGTGTCCGATCGTCGGACACGTCGGCGATGGCAACTTCCATGTCGCGATGCTGATCGATCCGCAGCGGCCCGAAGAGTTCGCCGAAGCCGAACGCCTGAACCAGCGCATCGTGCGACGCGCGTTGCGCATGGCGGGCACATGCACCGGCGAACATGGCATAGGCCTGCACAAGATCGATTTTCTGGCGGAAGAAGCGGGTCCGGTCGCGATCGACACGATGCGTGCGATCAAGCACGCGCTCGATCCACGCAACCTGATGAACCCGGGCAAGATTTTTTCGTGGGCCGCATAGCATGAATTGAACGGCCGACGAACATCACGCACGCTCACCCCGACGAACGAACGCAGCGTGCCCGGCCCTGCGCCCCCCGCAAAAGAAACACGAGGAGACAAACCATGAACGCGCCCGCCGAACTGTCGGCTGAAGTGCTCGCGCAACGGCAGCGCGAGGTCGTGCAAGCGTTGATGGCGGTACTGCCGACTCACTGCCTGCTGTATCGCGAAGAGGACACGGTCGCCTACGAGTGCGATGGTCTTGCTGCGTACCGCCGTCTGCCGCTCGCCGTCGTATTGCCCGAGACCGAATCGCAGGTGCAGCGCATCGTGCAGATCTGCCATCGGCTCGACGTGCCGATCGTGCCTCGCGGCGCGGGCACGAGCCTGTCCGGCGGCGCGATGCCGATCCGGCATGGCGTGGTGGTATCGCTCGCGCGGTTTCGCAAGATCATCGAGGTCGATCCGTACGCGCGAACCGCGACCGTGCAACCCGGCGTACGCAATCTGTCGATTTCCGAAGCCGCGGCGCCGTACGGACTCTACTATGCCCCCGACCCATCGTCGCAGATCGCATGCACGATCGGCGGCAACGTCGCCGAGAATTCCGGCGGCGTGCATTGCCTGAAATACGGCCTCACCGTGCACAACGTGATGCGCGTACGCGCGATCACGATGGAAGGCGAAGTAGTCGAGTTCGGCTCGCTGAGCCCCGATGCGCCCGGTCTCGATCTGCTTGCGGTGCTGGTCGGCAGCGAAGGCATGTTCGCGATTGTCACCGAGGTCACCGTCAAGCTCATTCCGAAGCCGCAGACTGCGCAGGTCATCATGGCGAGCTTCGATGACGTCGTGAAAGGCGGCGACGCGGTCGCGGGACTGATCGCCGCCGGCATCATTCCGGCCGGCCTCGAGATGATGGACAAGCCGGCCACGCGCGCGGTCGAGGAATTCGTCGGCGCGGGCTACGACCTCGACGCGGCGGCCATCCTGCTGTGCGAATCCGACGGCACGCCGGAGGAAGTCAGCGAGGAAATCGTCAGAATGACCGCGGTGCTGCGCGAGCATGGCGCGACGCGCATTCAGATCTCGCGCTCGGAAAGCGAGCGGCTGCGCTTCTGGTCCGGGCGCAAGAACGCGTTTCCCGCAGCGGGCCGCATTTCGCCCGACTACTACTGCATGGACGGCACCGTGCCGCGCCGCAGCATCGGCCCGCTGCTCGCGCGCATCGAAGCGATGGAGAAGAAATACAACCTGCGCTGCATCAACGTGTTCCATGCGGGCGACGGCAACATGCATCCGCTGATTCTCTTCAACGGCAACGACCTCGACGAATGGCATCGTGCCGAAGCGTTCGGCGCCGACATCCTCGAGACATGCGTCGAACTGGGCGGGACGGTGACGGGTGAGCACGGCGTGGGCATCGAGAAAATCAATTCGATGTGCGTGCAATTTTCACCCGAGGAACGCGACACGTTTCATGCGGTCAAGCGCGCCTTCGACCCGCCCGGCCTGCTGAACCCCGACAAGGGCATACCGACGCGCGCACGCTGCGCCGAGTACGGCAAAATGCATATTCGCGGCGGTCTGTTGCCGCACCCCGAATTGCCGCGCTTCTGATCCGTCCGTTCGGGCAAGCCCTTAGCCGACGCTTAAGGTCAGCCGTTTGAGCTGACGTTATGTGCCGCCGCGCATCGTACGGCTCGCGTTACGAAACGGCGTGATGCAGCGAGGCCGAAGGCCGAACACCGCCGGTGCACGTCGCGCGCAAGCGCCGCGCCCGCCCTGCACGGTATTTCCCCGCCGTATCCGTTGCGGTATCCCGCTTGCTGTATCTCCTTTGCTATATCTCTCATTGCGCACGCGAATGTCTCATTGCCTGCGCTCGCCAGAGTCCTGACGCAGCACCGTACGGACTCGACCGTGGCTGCCCGTACGGGTCCGCTCCGGGTTGCCAGCCCGCCGCCGCCCGGTACAATCGAAACCACTACAACGAAACACGACGCCATGGAAGAGGACGACATCGTCGCCGAATGGTCCGAGCGCATCCGTTCGGCCACCGCCGAAAGATACCCATTGCGGATTCGCGGCGGCGGCACGAAAGACTGGTACGGCCAGTCGCTACAGGGGGAAGTCCTCGATACGCGCGCTCACCGCGGCATCATCGCCTACGATCCGGCGGAACTGGTGATTACCGCGCGCTGCGGCACCCCGCTTGCTGAAATTGAAGCGACGCTTGCTGAACATGACCAGATGCTCGCGTTCGAGCCGCCGCATTTCGGCCCGCAAGCAACGTTCGGCGGCTGTATCGCCGCGGGCATCGCGGGACCGCGCCGCCAGTCGGCCGGCGCGCCGCGCGACTTCGTGCTCGGCACGGTCGTATTGAACGGCCATGGCCAGTTGCTGAAATTCGGCGGACAGGTCGTGAAGAACGTCGCGGGCTACGACGTGTCGCGTCTGATGGCAGGCTCGCTCGGCACGCTGGCATTGATCCTCGAACTGTCGGTCAAGGTGCTGCCGCGTCCGAAGGCGGAAATCACGCTGAAATTCGATATGAACGGCACGGACGCGGTCCGCAAGCTCAACGAATGGGGCGGCCGGCCGCTGCCGGTGTCGGCGAGCGCATGGCGCAACGGCACGCTCGTGCTGCGTCTGGGCGGCGCGGAAGCCGCGGTGAAGTCGGCACGCGCATCGCTCGGCGGCGAAGTGGTCGACGCGGTCGAGGCGGAACGATTCTGGGCCGGCTTGCGCGAGCAGACCGACCCGTTTTTCGCGGCGATCGCACCGAAGGCCGCGCTGTGGCGGCTTGCCCTGCCGACCATCACCGAGCCGCTGCAGTTGCCCGGCGCGCAGATGATGGAATGGGGCGGCGCGCAGCGCTGGTGGATCACCGACGCCGATGCGCAAACCGTGCGCATCAGCGCCAAACAGGCCGGCGGCCACGCAACCATCTTCCGCACCGGCCACGGATACGATCGCAGCGCAGGGGTGTTCACGCCGCTGCCCGCGCCCTTGATGAAGATCCATCGCGGCCTGAAGGCCGCGTTCGATCCGGCTCGCATCTTCAACCGCGGCCGGCTGTACCCCGACTTCTGAGCGCGCGATGCAAACCAACCTCGCGGACTTCATTCGCAACACGCCGGACGGCGCCGAGGCCGACGCGATCCTGCGCAAATGCGTGCATTGCGGTTTCTGCACGGCGACCTGTCCGACCTATCAACTGCTCGGCGACGAACTCGACGGACCGCGCGGCCGCATCTATCTGATCAAGCAGATGGTCGAAGGCACGCCGGTCACGCGCAGCACGCAAATGCATCTGGATCGCTGCCTCACGTGCCGTAATTGCGAATCGACTTGCCCGTCGGGCGTGCAATACGGCCGCCTCGTCGAAATCGGCCGCAAGCTGACCGAAGAAAAAGTGGCGCGCCCGTTCGGTCAGCGCGTGCTGCGCCGTGTGCTTGCGAGCTTCGTGCCGAACGAAGCGCTCTTCACGCCGGCCATGCGCCTAGGCCAGCACGTGCGCCCGCTGCTGCCGAAGAAGCTGCGCGACAAGGTGCCGGCGCGCCAGCGCCAGCTCGAATGGCCGACGACGAAGCACACGCGCAAGATGCTGATGCTCGCCGGCTGCGTGCAGCCATCGATGATGCCGAACGTGAACACGGCCACCGCGCGCGTGCTCGATGCGCTCGGCATCGAGACGATCGTCGCGCCCGATGCCGGATGCTGCGGCGCGATCCGTCTGCACCTGGGCTACCACGACGACGCACTCGACGACATCCGCGCGAACATCGATGCGTGGTGGCCGCATGTCGAGGAAGGCGTCGAAGCGATCGTGATGAATGCGTCGGGCTGCGGCGCCACGGTGAAGGAATACGCGCATCTGCTGCGGGACGACCCGGCCTACGCGGACAAAGCGCGCCGCATCGTCGACCTGACGCGCGATATCGCCGAAATCCTGCCCGAGTTCAAAGAACCGCTGACCGCCCTCACCCGCCGGCGCGCGGTGCACACGGTCGCATTCCATCCGCCGTGCACGCTGCAGCACGGGCAGCAGATTCGCGGCAAGGTCGAGCATCTGCTCGGCGAACTCGGCATCGACGTACGCCTGCCCGCCGACAGTCACCTGTGCTGCGGCTCGGCCGGCACCTACTCGTTGACGCAGCCGACGCTGTCGTACGCGTTGCGCAATCAGAAACTCGAGCGGCTGCATGCGCAGGAACCGCAGATCATCGTCTCGGCGAACGTGGGTTGCATCGCGCATCTGCAAAGCGGCACGTCGATGCCGGTGGTCCACTGGATCGAGCTCGTCGAGCACATGCTGGCCGGCTGACCTGATCATGGGCCGGCGCCGGACGCGCACGCGAACCGGCGCGCCGATGGTCTGATCAGCAGTGGCATGCCAACAGCATCCGTATAATTGGGCGTCGCCGACCCATGCAGACGCCGTCATGCCCGACCTGATCCACAACCTCGAAGCGGTGCGCCAGCGCATCGCGCTCGCCGCGCAAGTCGCGGGCCGCGACCCGCGCGCCGTCACCCTGCTCGCCGTTTCGAAGACCTTTCCGGCCGAAGACGTCCGCGCCGCGCACGCCGCGGGGCAACACGCGTTCGGCGAAAACTACTTGCAGGAAGCGCTGACGAAACTCGATGCGCTCGCGGATCTGCGCGGCTCGATCGAATGGCATTTCATCGGGCCGCTGCAGTCGAACAAGACGCGTCCGGTTGCCGAGCGTTTCGACTGGGTGCATTCGGTCGACCGCCTGAAAATCGCACAGCGGCTCGCCGAGCAACGACCGGCCGGATTGCCGCCGCTCAATGTGTGCGTGCAGGTCAACGTGAGCGGCGAAGCATCGAAATCCGGCGTGGCGCCGGGCGAAGCAGCGCAGGTTGCGCGTGCGGTCGCCGCCCTGCCGACACTGCGCTTGCGCGGCCTGATGGCGATTCCGGAACCCATCGGCAGCATCGAAGCACAGCGCGCGCCGCATCGCGTATTGCGCGAACTGTTCGAGCAGTTGCGCGCCGACGGCCTCGCGCTCGACACGCTATCGATGGGCATGTCCGGCGATCTCGAAGCAGCCGTGCTCGAAGGCGCGACGATGGTGCGCATCGGCACCGCGATCTTCGGCGCGCGTGAGTATTCCAACTGACCTTTCCAGACCCATCATGAAAATTGCGTTTATCGGTGGCGGCAATATGGCCGCGGCGCTGATCGGCGGCCTGATCAAGCGCGGCGTCGCCGCAGCGGACCTCTATGCGATCGACCCGAACGAGGACGCGCGCACGCGCAACCGGCAGCAATTCGGCATCGCGACCGGCGCCGCGGCCGACGCGGCGCTCGCCTCGTTCGATGCGATCGTGCTGGCAGTCAAGCCGCAAGTCGCCAAAGACGTCGCCGCCGCGCTCAGCGCCCATCTTTCGGCACGCCAGCTGGTGATCAGCATCGTCGCGGGCATCCGCGCAGCCGATTTGTCGCGCTGGCTGAACGGCCACGCGCGCATCGTCCGCACGATGCCGAATACGCCCGCGCTGATCGGCATGGGCGTCGCGGGCCTCGTGGCGCTGGCTGGCGTCGAC
Source organism: Paraburkholderia solisilvae (assembly GCF_902859875.1). GTDB lineage: Bacteria > Pseudomonadota > Gammaproteobacteria > Burkholderiales > Burkholderiaceae > Paraburkholderia > Paraburkholderia solisilvae. Next base: position 44,065 of record NZ_CADIKF010000004.1, read on the forward strand.
GACGCGGGTCGAGCGCTCGCGTCGCAAGTGCTCGGCGCGGTCGGCCAGACCGTCTGGTTCGACGACGAAGCGAAGATCGACGCGGTCACCGCGATCTCCGGCAGCGGTCCGGCCTACGTGTTCTACTTTATCGAGGCGCTGCAGGAGGCCGCTCGCCAGCTCGGCATGGACGACGCGCAAAGCCGTGCGCTCGCGGTTGCGACGTTCACGGGCGCCGCGCAGCTGGCCGCGCAGTCCGACGAAGCGCCGTCGGTGCTGCGCGAGCGCGTGACGTCCAAAGGCGGCACGACCGCTGCCGCGCTCGCCGCGTTCGACGCGCACCATGTGAAGGACGCGATCGTGCGCGGCGCACTCGCCGCGGATGCGCGCGCGAAGGAGATGGGCGAGGAATTCGGCAAGCAGTGAAGCTGGTCGTGAGACAGGCTGTGAGACAAGCTTTGAAGCGCACCGCCGGCAGGCGGAGCCGGCATCACATCCGAAGCTGACACAGTCCGCGCCGCAGCGGGCGGTGCGTGCGATCGATCCGATCAGAGATTCTGCGCCGCGTAGTGCGCGGCGATGCCCGCGAAGAGCATGCCGCCGAGCCAGTTGTTATGGCGAAACGCGGCAAAGCACGCCATCCGCTCGCGGCCGCGGATCAATACGTAGTGGTAAACGGCGCAGCCCACCGCCGCCGCGAGGCCAAGCCAGTAAAGCACCCCATAGCCGAGCACGAAGCCGATGCCGGCATAGATGCCGAGCGTCACGGCATAGCACAGCATGATCGCCAGCACGTCGAAGCGGCCAAACGTCAGCGCGGACGTGCGGATACCGATCTTGATGTCGTCGTCGCGATCGACCATCGCGTATTCGGTATCGTACGCAACCGACCAGAACACATTCGCGATGAGCATCACCCATGCAAGCGCCGGCACGCGATCCTGAATCGCCGCGAATGCCATCGGAATGCCGAAGCCGAATGCGATGCCGAGATACGCCTGCGGAATCGCGAAGAAGCGCTTCGTGAACGGATAGGTGCCGGCCACGAAGAGCGCGAACACGGACAGTTCCTTGGTCAGCGTATTGAGCGGCCAGATCAGCAGGAACGCAAGCAGCGCGAGCGCCGCGGCGAGCGCGACCGCTTCCCATGCCTCGATCTTGCCGGACGTCAGCGGCCGGTTCTCGGTACGCTTGACATGGCGGTCGAAATCGCGGTCCGCGTAATCGTTGATCGCGCAACCGGCCGAACGCATCAGGATCGTACCGAGCGCGAAAATCAGCAGCAAAGACAGCGACGGCCGGCCGGCCGACGCGATCCACAACGCGTTGAGCGTAGGCCATAGCAGCAGCAGGCTGCCGATCGGCTTGTCGAGGCGGACAAGGCGCAAATAGAGCGGGAGTCGGGCGAACATGGGCAAGGCGTCTGGAACGATCCCGTCATTTTAGTGCAGCGTGCGGACGCGGGACCTGGCGCGCGGCGCGAGTGCGTCGCGGCGGCGGCCATCGGTCTCCGTGCCGCGCCGTGTCATGTTCGTGCCGTGTCGTGCGGTGTATCGTGCCATATCGTTCGATAAGCACCGCCGAAATACGAAAAAGCCCGACAGGACTCACACCTGTCGGGCTTCCAGCCTTGTGCAAAGGTTCGAATACTCGCTCAGGCCAGCATCGAGCGCAGCATCCACGCGGTCTTTTCGTGCGTCTGCATGCGTTGCGTGAGCAGGTCGGCGGTCGGCTCGTCGTGAGCGGCTTCCGTGACCGGGAAGATTTCGCGCGCGGTGCGCACCACCGCTTCCTGGCCCTCGACCAGCTGGCGAATCATGTCTTCGGCCGACGGCACACCGTCCGCTTCGGCAATCGATGACAGCTTCGCGAAGTCCTTGTAGCTGCCCGGCGCGAACACGCCCAGCGCACGGATACGCTCGGCGATCGAATCGACGGCCATGGCCAGCTCCGTGTACTGCGTTTCGAACATCAGGTGCAGCGTGTTGAACATCGGACCCGTCACGTTCCAGTGGAAATTGTGGGTCTTCAGATACAGCGTGTAGGTATCGGCGAGCAACCGCGCCAGACCGTCCGCGATCTTCTTGCGATCCTTGTCGCTGATACCGATGTTGACGTGCGTAACGGCTTCATTTTTTTTGGCCATGATGACTCCTTTCAAGAGTGATTCGTACCGGTCTCTGCCCCGGACTGCGTGTTCGCAATCCTTGAACGCTCGAACGAGCGACAGTTTAGCGTAGAACGCCGAACCTACGCGCGTGAGCGGGCGTGCTTTCCGGTCATCAGTGCCTTGCATGCATGGCGCGCTACGGCGCTTTCCGCTCAGCCGCCGAAAAGATGCGCGAGCCCGTGCGCGACGATCACCGCATAGCCGCTGCTGACCACCGCAAGCCCGAGCATCCTGCGTGCAAACACCACGTTCGACAAACGCTGCGCCCGCTGCGCGTGAGCGCCGCCACCGATACTCATCAATACCATCTGGACCATGATCGTGCTCCTTGCACTTCGGGACGGCGGCGCATCGCTGCACGACGCCGTCCCACTACGTTGCGGGGATTACTTCGTGTTCCCCTTCGTTGCGGCGAGCTTTCCGATCGCCGCGCTCACGCCGTCCGCGTACGCCGGATCGATACGGCGGAAGTGCTCGATCTGATGCGCGACGATGTCGTTCGGCACGCCGTCGATATGACGCGCGATGTTGTCGAACAGACGCTCGCGCTGCGCCGCGTCGAACAGCCGGAAAAGCGCCGCCGGCTGGCTGTAGTAGTCGCCGTCTTCGCGGTGCTCGTAGCGGTCGACCGCACCGGCGGCGAGCGGCGGCTCACCCGCGTTCGGATCCTGCGCGAATTCGCCGAAGCGGTTCGGTTCGTAATTCGCGGTACGGCCGAGATTGCCGTCGGTGCGCATCGCACCGTCACGATGGAACGAACGTTGTACCGGCACGCGCGACGCATTCACCGGAATCTGGTGATGGTTGATGCCGAGCCGGTAGCGCTGCGTGTCGCCGTACGAGAACAGCCGCCCTTGCAGCAAACGGTCCGGCGAGAAGCCGATGCCCGGCACCACGTTGGCCGGCGTGAACGCCGACTGCTCGACGTCCGCGAAATAGTTGTCCGCGTTGCGATTGAGTTCGATCGTGCCGACGTCGATCAGCGGATAGTCCTTGTACGGCCACACTTTCGTGATGTCGAACGGGTTGTAGCGATAGTTCGCCGCATCCGCTTCCGGCATCACCTGGATGCAGAAACGCCACTTCGGAAAATTGCCGTTGTCGATATTCTCGACCAGGTCGCGCTGCGCGCTCTCACGGTCTTGCGCGATCACCTGCGCCGCTTGCGCATCGGTGTAGTTGGCGATGCCCTGCATCGACTTGAAGTGGAACTTCACCCAGAAACGTTCGTTGTTCGCGTTGATGAACGAGTACGTATGCGAGCCGAAACCGTGCATCTGCCGGTAGTTCTGCGGAATGCCGCGGTCGCTCATCAGGATCGTCACCTGATGCAGCGATTCCGGATGACGCGACCAGAAGTCCCACGCCGCGACGTTGCTGCGCATGTTCGTGTACGGATCGCGCTTTTGCGTATGGATAAAGTCCGGAAACTTGAGCGGATCGCGAATGAAGAACACGGGCGTGTTGTTGCCGACCACATCCCAGTTGCCCTCATCGGTATAGAACTTGATCGAAAAGCCGCGCACGTCGCGCTCGGCATCCGCCGCGCCCCGCTCGCCCGCCACCGTCGAAAAGCGCATGAAGAGCGGCGTTTCCTTGCCGACTTGCGCGAAGACCTTCGCCTTCGTATAGCGCGAGATGTCGTGGTTAACCTTCAGCGTGCCGAACGCGCCTGAGCCCTTCGCGTGAACGCGGCGCTCGGGAATCACTTCGCGATCGAAATGCGCGAGCTTCTCGATCAGCCATACGTCCTGCAACGCGACCGGACCGCGCGAGCCGGCGGTCATCGAGTTCTGGTTGTCGGCGACCGGTGCGCCGGCAGCATTGGTGAGGGTCTTTTCGGTCATGGTTCTGCTCCTTCGTTTGTCTGGATTGAATCGTTCGTTCTGGGTGAAGGCCGGTATCGGGCGTTACGCCGACAGCGCGCGATCGACGAGCAGCGACAGGGCCACCGTGCGCAGCGTCAGCGCGGGCGCTGCGTTCACCACCGCGGCCGGCGCGGACCGCTGGAACGACTCAGGAGCAGAGTGAAGATGGGGCGACGACGCGTGCTGCATGGGTAACCTCCGGTTTCTGGTTTGTGGGGCTCGGTGAACCATGAGAGGCACTATAGCAAAACTATCGATTCGTATATTTTAATTAAATTTATCTATTCAATAGCGCTCGCCAGCATCGCATCGCTCGTGTAGGATTAAATCCTACTACCTGACCGGAGACGCAATCATGCGTTCCACGCAGCAATTCAGTATCACCTTGCCGAACGAACTGGCCGACCTCGTCCGCTCCAAGGTCGCAAGCGGTGAGTACGCAACGGATAGCGAGGTCGTGCGCGACGGTCTGCGCACGTTGGCCACGCGCGACCGTGTGATCGAAATGTGGCTGAGTAATCAGGTAGCGCCCGCTTACGACGCGCTGAAAGCCGATCCGTCGCGCACGGTCACCGCCGGCGACGTCCGTGCGGCGCTCGCCGCGAAACGAAAACTCAGGGAATAAGCCAGATGACGACATCCGCAGTTCAGTTCGCTCCGGAAGCGATACAGCAGCTCGTCGATCTCGAGCGATACATTGCGGAAGTCTCATCACGGCCCGCGGCCGAGCGGTATGTGGATGGAATCGTCGCGTATTGCGAAAGCCTGCAGACGTTTCCACAACGCGGCCAACAGCGGGACGACATCCGGCAGGGGCTACGGCTCACGAACTATCGCGGGCGGACCACGATCGCGTTTGTCGTCGAAGGCAACCAGCCGATCATTATTGGTGTGTACTACGGTGGTCAGAATATCGAAACGGCGTTGGCCGCGGTGACCCACGACCCGTTCCTGTCATTCGAATTCACGCATCGCGACGCGCGCTGATAAAACAGCAGCGCCCGTCATGAAACGGGCGCGTCACCTCAGTTCACCGCCGCCGGCAAATCGAGCTTCCTCACGCCGGGCAGATCGCACGCGGCAACCGCGTCGCAAATCGCGTCGATCGCGGGCATCCGCGTAAAGCTCTTGCGCCACGCGAGCACCACGCGGCGATCCGGCACCGGTTCGTCGAAGGCGACATAACTGAGCAGTCCGGAATCGACGCCGCCGGCATGCGGTTTGACCTCGTGCACCGACATCCGCGGCAGCACGGTAATACCGACACCGCTCGCCACCATATGGCGAATGGTCTCGAGCGACGAACCCTCAAAGGTCTTCTGGATACCGTCCGCATTCTGCGAAAAGCGCATCAACTCAGGGCACACACCCAGCACGTGATCGCGGAAGCAATGGCCGCTGCCGAGCAGCAGCATGGTTTCCTGCTTCAGGTCGTTCGCATCGATCTTCTCGCGCAATTCCCACGCGTGGCCCGACGGCAGCGCGACGACGAACGGTTCGTCGTACAACGGACGCAGCATCAGACCGGTCTCCGGAAACGGCAGCGCCATGATCGCCACGTCGATTTCGCCCTGTTTGAGCAGCTCGATCAGCTTCAGCGTGTAGTTTTCCTGCAGCATCAGCGGCATCTGCGGAACGCGCTTGATCATCTGCTTGACGAGCGTCGGCAGCAGATACGGCCCGATCGTGTAGATCACGCCAAGGCGCAGCGGCCCGACCAGCGGATCCTTCCCCTGTTTCGCGATTTCCTTGATCGCCAGCGTCTGCTCGAGCACCCGCTGCGCCTGTGTGACGATCTGCTCGCCGATCGGCGTCACGCTGACCTCGCTGGTGCCACGCTCGAAGATCTGCACATTCAGTTCGTCTTCGAGCTTCTTGATCGCGACGGACAACGTCGGCTGGCTGACGAAACACGCCTCCGCCGCGCGGCCGAAATGCCGCTCGCGTGCGACCGCGACGATATATTTCAGTTCTGTGAGCGTCATTGAGGGACCAATCAGTGCAATGGAATCAATAGGTTTCAGTTATACACCTATGGGGCCAATTCGCCAACCACCAGGCATGCTGCGGCAGCACCCAGACCGTGGCCGGCCCTGCACTCACGTCTTCATTCATGCCTTCAGATAGTGCTCGCGTGCGCCTAGCCAGCGAGCCAGATGTTGCGTGACGACGTTCGGGTGTTCGGCAAGCAGTTGCGCCGCGGCTTCGCGCGCCGGCTCGATCAGCCAGCCGTCCTGCTGCAGGTCCGCGAAGCGCAGCATCGCCGCGCCGGACTGGCGCGCACCGAGAAACTCGCCGGGGCCGCGAATCTCGAGGTCGCGGCGCGCGATCTCGAAGCCGTCGGTGGTTTCGCGCATGGTCTGCAAGCGGGCGCGCCCGGCGATCGACAAGGGCCCCGAGTACAACAGCACGCACACCGACGCGACGCTGCCGCGGCCGACGCGTCCGCGCAGCTGATGCAGCTGCGCGAGCCCGAAGCGCTCCGCGTGTTCGATCACCATCAACGAAGCGTTCGGCACGTCGACGCCCACTTCGATCACCGTCGTCGCGACCAGCAGCTGGACCTCGTTGCGCGTGAACGCATCCATCACCGCCGCTTTCTCCGCGGGCGCAAGACGCCCGTGCACCAGCCCGACCTTCAGTTCCGGCAGCGCGGCGACGAGCGTTTCATACGTTTCAACCGCGGTCTGCAATTGCAGCGTCTCGCTCTCTTCAATGAGCGGACACACCCAGTACACCTGGCGCCCGGTCAGCGCGGCTTCGCGCACGCGGCCGATCACCTCGTCGCGACGCCCATCCGCGACGAGTTTCGTCAGGATCGGCGTGCGGCCCGGCGGCAATTCGTCGATCGTCGACACGTCGAGGTCCGCGTAATAGGTCATCGCGAGCGTGCGCGGGATCGGTGTCGCCGACATCATCAGTTGATGCGGCTGGAACGCGCGCGCGCCGTCGGCGGCGTTCTGCGCTTTCGCGCGCAGCGCGAGCCGCTGCTCGACGCCGAAACGGTGCTGCTCGTCGACGATCACGAGGCCGAGTCGCGCGAATTCAACGGTGTCCTGGATGATCGCGTGCGTGCCGATCACGAGCCTGGCGGTGCCGAGCGCCGCCGCTTCGAGCGCCGCGCGTTTCTCTCTGGTTTTGAGGCTGCCCGCGAGCCACGCGACCGTCACGCCAAGCGGTTCGAGCCAGCCGCGCAGCTTGCGTGCGTGCTGCTCGGCGAGAATTTCGGTCGGCGCCATCAGCGCGGCCTGGTAGCCGGCGTCGATCGCCTGCGCGGCGGCGAGCGCGGCGACGATCGTCTTGCCGCTGCCGACGTCGCCTTGCAGCAACCGCTGCATCGGGTGCGGCTGCGTGAGGTCGTGCGCGATTTCGTCGCCGACGCGCCGCTGCGCGCCGGTCAGCGAGAACGGCAACGCCGCGAGCAGACGCGCGACGAGCGAGCCGGCCTCGCCGGCGGCGCGGCGCGGCATGGCCGGCGCCGAGCGCGTGCGACGCTCTTCGTGCGCGCGCTTGAGCGACATCTGCTGCGCCAGCAGTTCTTCGAACTTGATGCGCGACCACGCCGGATGCGTGCCGTCGATCAGCGCGGTTTCGTCCGCGTCCGCATGCGGATGATGCAGCGTGCGCACCGCCTGCATCAGCGGCGGCAGCTCGAGCGGCTGCAGATACGCGCGCGCGATCGGCTCCGGCAGCAATTCCGGCAACGACGTGCGCGCGAGCGCATTGTCGATCGCCTTGCGCAGATACGCCTGCGTAACGCCCGCCGTGCTCGGATAGACGGGCGTCAGCGCCTGCGGCAGCGGCGTGTCCTCGTCGACGACGCGCACCGCCGGGTGGACCATCTCCATGCCGAAGAACCCGCCGCGCACATCGCCGCGCACGCGCAGCCGCACGCCGTGCGCCATCTGCTTGACCTGCGAGCCGTAGAAATTCAGAAAGCGCAGCACGAGTTCGTCGCCTGCGTCGTCGCGCAGCTTCACCAGCAGTTGACGGCGCGGCCGGTAGGCGATCTCGTTGTCGAACACCACGCCTTCGGTTTGCGCAATGCCACCGGGCAGCAGTTCACCGATCGGCGTGAGCGAGGTTTCGTCTTCGTAGCGCATCGGCAGATGCAGCACGAGGTCGATATCGCGGGTGAGGCCGAGCTTCGCGAGCCGGTCGGCGGTGCGAGTGACAGAAGGCTTGGCCGCCGGTTGCTCAGCGCCATCGTCAGCCGGCTTCGCAGTGCGCTTCGTGCGCGACTTCCGCGCGGGCTTCTTTGCGGCATCGGGCGCTTGCACTGCTTCGGGCGCTTGCGCCACATCGTGCCCGGGCGTCCCCGCGGCGGCGTCCTGGCTCACCGGCGCCGGTTTGCCGCGCGCGGCGCGGCGCGGCGGTACGGCGCCCGCTTCATCGGGCTCAACGGGCGGACGGCGTTCGGACAAGGGCATGAGTCGCTTCGCAAGTACAATATCGGCTTTCCAGGTTTTCGCGACCGCCCGGCGCAGCAGGGGCGCGATGGGCGCAAACGCGGCGGCAATGCCCCGCAATCATAGCCGCTCGGCGTACGGCGCCGGCCCGTTTCGTTCACCGCGCATCGTGTTGCATCGCGATGTGCCGCCTCGGCGCGGTACGCGCACAGCGCCGTTGTCCCCGTCCCTGCATGCGTTGTCGCATCGGCGCGCACCCTTTTTATAGCCGTTTCCGTATCCAGTCCGTCCGCATGTTCACCCTTTCCGATTTCGATTTCGCGCTACCGCCTGAACTGATCGCGCAAGTCGCGTTGCCCGAGCGCAGCGCGAGCCGCCTGCTCGAAGTGGACAACCGGACGCAACCCGCGACGCTCGTCGACCGCCGCTTTGCGGAATTGCCGGACTGCGTCGCGCCCGGCGATCTGCTTGTCTTTAATGACACCAAAGTGCTGAAAGCGCGCTTTCCCGGCCGCAAGGCGAGCGGCGGCAAGGTCGAGGTGCTGATCGAGCGCCTGACCGGCGAGCGCACCGCGCTCGCGCAAATCCGTGCGAGCAAGAGCCCGGGCGCGGGCACCGTGCTGCACCTGGCGGACGCGTTCGATGTGACGGTCGGCGAGCGTGTCGAACCGTTTTACACACTGCATTTCCCCGCCGACTGCCTCACGTTGATCGAACAATACGGCCGTCTGCCGCTGCCGCCGTACATCGAGCACGACCCGGATGCGACCGACGAAACGCGCTACCAGACCGTCTACGCGCAGCATCCGGGCGCGGTGGCCGCGCCGACCGCCGGCCTGCACTTCGACGATGCACTGATCAAGCGGCTCGACGCGCGCGGCGTCGAGCGCGCGACGTTGACGCTGCATGTCGGCGCGGGCACCTTCCAGCCGGTGCGTGTGGAGAACATCGCGGAGCACAAGATGCACAGCGAGTGGTATCAGTTGCCGCAGTCGCTGGTCGACAGGATCGAGGCGACGCGTGCGCGCGGCGGCCGCGTGATCGCGGTCGGCACGACCTCGATGCGCGCGCTCGAAGCAGCCGCACGCGACGCGGAAAACGCCGGCCGGCCGCTCGCGGCGACCCGCGCGGTAACGGATATCTTCATCACGCCGGGCTATCGCTTCCGCGTCGTCGACCGGCTCGTGACGAACTTCCACTTGCCGAAGTCGACGCTGCTGATGCTGGTGTCCGCCTTCGCCGGCGTCGACACGATTCGCGCCGCGTACCAGCATGCGATCGACGAGCGGTACCGGTTCTTCAGCTATGGCGATGCGATGCTGCTGACACGCAGCGCCGCGGCATGACAGACGAACCTTCGCGTTCGACCGATGATATCCAGCACATTCAAGCGGTCGCCGGAGATCCTCCGGTGGGCCGCAACCGGGTCTCACCGCGGGTTGACCCGGTGTCACTTTTCGAGCGCCGGACTGTTTTCCGGTAGCACAGGAGCTTTTCAATGACCGATGGTCACCATCATCACCCTTCGAGCGACCCCACGCCGCCCACCGGCGGCCTCGCCTTCGACCTGCTGAAAACCGACGGCCTCGCGCGCCGTGGCCGCCTGACGCTGAACCACGGCGTCGTCGAAACGCCGATCTTCATGCCGGTGGGCACCTACGGCACGGTGAAGGCGATCCAGCCGCGCGAACTCGAAGAAATCCACGCGCAGATCATTCTCGGCAACACGTTTCACCTGTGGCTGCGTCCTGGGCTCGACACGATCGCCGCGCACGGCGGTCTGCATCGCTTCATGGGCTGGCAGCGGCCGATCCTGACTGACTCCGGCGGCTTCCAGGTGTTCTCGCTCGGCGAGCTGCGCAAGATCACCGAAGACGGCGTGACGTTCGCGTCGCCAATCAACGGCGACAAGCTGTTCCTGTCGCCGGAAGTGTCGATGCAGATCCAGAAGGTGCTGAATTCGGACATCGTGATGCAGTTCGACGAATGCACGCCCTACGCGACCAACGGCGTGCCGACCACGCGCGACGAGGCCGCCGCATCGATGCGCATGTCGATGCGCTGGGCACGGCGCTCGCTCGACGAATTCGCGCGGCTCGCCAACCCGAACGCGCTGTTCGGCATCGTCCAGGGCGGCATGTTCGAAGACCTGCGCGACGAATCGCTCGCGGGCCTCGCCGAGATGGATTTTCATGGCTTCGCGATTGGCGGGCTGTCGGTCGGCGAGCCGAAAGAAGACATGATGCGCGTGCTCGAACACGTCGCGCCGAAACTGCCCGCGCACAAGCCGCATTACCTGATGGGCGTCGGCACGCCGGAAGACCTGGTGGCCGGCGTCGCCGCGGGCGTCGACATGTTCGACTGCGTGATGCCGACGCGCAATGCGCGCAACGGCTGGCTCTTCACGCGCTTTGGCGACATCAAGATCCGCAACGCGACGCACAAGAACTCGCTGCGCCCGCTCGACGAACAATGCGGCTGCTATACGTGCCGCCACTTCACGCGCGGCTACCTGCATCACCTGCACCGCGTCGGCGAAATTCTCGGCGCGCAGTTGAACACGATTCACAACCTGCACTATTACCTCGAACTGATGCAGGAAATGCGCGACGCGATCGATGCCGGCAACTTCGGCGCGTTTCGCAAGCTGTTCCACGAGAATCGCGCGCGTGGCGTCGATTAGAAATCGCGGCGCGCGACACATTACAATTCACTTTCGCAACGGCGTGCCGGCGGGTGTGTCAAACCGGCGTCCTGGACGACGTCGACAATAGGCGCCCGACTTTCAAACTGCATCAGGCCGCGCGCATCGCCCGCTTTTGCAGGCGCTTTCCGCAATACGCACGCGGCGTTATTTTGCGGAGCCGGGCGACCTCGTCGCGATGCCAACTCAGCGCGCCGTCGCGTAGAGGGCCGGTGGTAGAATGACCGGCTGATTTTTTCTGATTGATATAAACGGAGAGACCAACGTGTCGCTTTTTTCCAGCGCGTTCGCGCAAGGCAGTGCCACCGGGGGCGCCGAATCGAGCCTGATGAGCTTCCTGCCGCTCATTCTGATGTTCGCTGTGCTCTACTTCATCATGATCCGCCCGCAAATGAAGCGTCAGAAGGAGCATCGCAACATGCTCTCGGCGATGGCGAAAGGCGATGAAGTCGTGACGAACGGCGGTATCGTCGGCAAGATCACCAAGGTCGGCGAAGCGTACGTGGGCGTCGAAATCTCGGAAGGCACGGAAATCACCGTGCAGAAGGCGTCGGTCACGACCATTCTTCCGAAGGGCACGATCAAGTCGCTGTAACGCGTGTGCATCAGGAGCAAGACCCGCATGGCCGCGCCGTCAAGCCGTTCGACGAAACCGCTTTGATTGAATCCGGCGCGGCTCCTTGGCAGATTCGGCAGATACGGCAGTTTCGGGCTCGCAGGCAGTGGGGCGTAGTGAGAGACGAAAACACCTGACCGGCTCTCCCGCTGCCCCACTCGATAGCCGAAGGCCTCGCTTCACCGGGCACGCTCTCAGACCTCGCTTCCAGCCAACCTTCCGTTGGACCATCCCATGAATCGTTACCCCCTCTGGAAATACGCCGTGATGCTGGTGGCGCTCGTCATCGGCTTCCTGTACACGCTGCCCAACTTCTTCGGCGAAGCGCCGGCGGTGCAGGTATCGAGCGGCAAGGCAACGGTCAAGCTCGATTCGACCACGCTGTCGCAGGTCGAAGCGGCGCTGGCGGCGAGCCAGATCAAGCCCGACGACGTCACGTTCGACAATTCGCAGACGAACGCGAACATCCGCGTTCGCGTACCGGATACCGACACGCAGCTGCGCGTGAAGGACCTGCTGCAAAAGTCGCTGAACAGCGACCCGTCAGACCCGTCATACGTCGTCGCACTGAACCTGCAAAGCGCATCGCCGCACTGGCTGACCGCGCTGCACGCGCTGCCGATGTACCTCGGCCTGGATCTGCGCGGCGGCGTGCACTTCCTGCTGCAGGTCGACATGGCGGGCGCGCTGAACAAGAAGCTCGATTCGGATGCGTCGGACGCGCGCACGCTGTTGCGCGACAACCGCATTCGCGACGGCGGCGTGAACCGCGTCGACCAGTCGGTGGTGGCCAGCTTCGCGGACCAGAACGTCGCCGAAGCGGCACGCAAGCAGCTGAGCTCGGGCGTGAGCGAATTGCAGTGGGTCACGCAGCCGGCCGCAAGCGGCGGCTGGCAGGTGGTCGGCACGTTCACGCCGGCCGTGCAGAAGACCGTGCAGGACGCCGCGCTCAAACAGAACATCACGACGCTGCATAACCGCGTCAACGAACTGGGCGTCGCGGAGCCCGTGATCCAGCAGCAAGGCAGCGACCGCATCGTCGTCGAATTGCCGGGCGTGCAGGACACCGCGAAAGCGAAGGACATCATCGGCCGCACCGCGACGCTCGAAGCGCGCCTCGCCGACCCGGTCAATACGCACCCGAATCCGGGCGATCCGGTGCCGCCGGGCGACGAGCTCTTCACGCAGGGCAATCAGGCGCCGGTGCTGCTGCGCAAGCAGGTGATCTTCACCGGCGACCGCATCATCGACGCATCGGCCGGCTTTGACGAGCATCAACGTCCGTCGGTCAATATCCGTCTGGACTCGGCGGGCGGCCGCGCGGTGCGCACGGTGTCGCGCGACAACATCGGCAAGCCGATGGCGATGGTGCTGTTCGAAAAGGGTAAGGGCGAAGTGCTGACGGTCGCGACCATTCAGTCCGAACTCGGCGACCGCTTCCAGATTACCGGCCAGCCGACGCCGCAAGCGGCCACCGATCTCGCGCTGCTGTTGCGCGCCGGCTCGCTCGCCGCACCGATGGACATCATCGAGGAACGCACGATCGGCCCGAGCCTCGGCGCCGATAACATCAAGAAAGGCTTCGATTCGGTCGTGTACGGCTTTATCGCGATCGCCGCGTTCATGATCGCGTACTACATGCTGTTCGGCCTGATCTCGATGATCGGGCTGTCGGTGAACCTGCTGCTGCTGATCGCGATCCTGTCGATGCTGCAGGCCACGCTGACGCTGCCCGGCATCGCGGCTATCGCGCTTGCGCTCGGTATGGCGATCGACGCGAACGTGCTGATCAACGAGCGGGTGCGCGAAGAGCTGCGCAACGGCGCGCCGCCGCAGCTTGCCATTCAGAACGGCTACGCGCACGCCTGGGCGACGATTCTCGACTCGAACGTGACGACGCTGATCGCCGGCCTCGCACTGCTCGCGTTCGGTTCGGGCCCGGTGCGCGGCTTTGCGGTGGTCCACTGTATCGGCATTCTGACGTCGATGTTCTCCGCGGTGTTCTTCTCGCGCGGCCTCGTGAACCTGTGGTACGGCGGCAAGAAAAAGCTGAAGTCGCTCGCGGTCGGCCAGGTGTGGCGCCCGGCGACGGCCGCTGGCGCCGCCGCGTACCTCGACGACGAATCGGCAGGCGGCACGGCAGGCAGCACGGCCCGCGCGGTTGCGCCGGCCGCCGCCAAACCGAAGACGCCCGCCGGCGCGCAAGCCAGCACCGGCAAGCCGACAGTACGCCGCCGCAATGCGCCAGGCACACCGACATCCGGCGGCACGTCCAAAAAACCGGGTTCATCCCGCTGAAGCCCGGAGAACGAGACCATGGAATTCTTCCGCATCCGCAAAGACATCCCGTTCATGCAGCGCGCGTTGATCTTCAACGCGATCTCGCTGCTGACGTTTATCGCCGCCGTGTTCTTCCTCGTGCACCGCGGCCTGCACCTGTCGATCGAATTCACCGGCGGCACGGTGATCGAAGTGCAGTATCCGCAGGCCGCGCAGCTCGAACCGGTGCGCGACACGCTGACGAAGGTCGGCTATGCCGACGCGCAGGTGCAGAACTTCGGCACGTCGCGCGACGTGCTGATCCGCCTGCCGTTGAAGCAGGGCCTGACCTCCGCGCAGCAGAGCGACCAGGTGATGAGCGCGCTGAAGGCCGACAACGCGCAGGTGCAGTTGCAGCGCGTCGAGTTCGTCGGGCCGCAGGTCGGCAAGGAACTCGCCACCGACGGCCTGCTCGCGCTCGCATGCGTGGTGGCCGGCATCGTCATCTATCTGTCGTTCCGCTTCGAATGGAAGTACGCCATTGCGGGCGTAATCGCGAACCTGCACGACGTCGTGATCATTCTCGGTTTCTTCGCGTTCTTCCGATGGGAGTTTTCGCTGTCGGTGCTCGCGGCGGTGCTCGCGGTGCTTGGCTACTCGGTCAACGAATCCGTGGTTATTTTCGACCGGATTCGCGAAACCTTCCGCCGCGAACGCAAGATGAGCGTGATCGAAGTGATCAACCACGCGATCACCAGCACGATGTCGCGAACCATCATCACGCACGGCTGTACGCAGATGATGGTGCTGTCGATGTTCCTGTTCGGCGGGCCGACGCTGCATTACTTCGCGCTGGCGCTGACGGTCGGTATCCTGTTCGGTATCTACTCGTCGGTGTTCGTGGCGGCGGCGCTCGCCATGTGGCTGGGCGTGAAGCGTGACGACCTGCTGAAGGAAAAGAAGGAGCGCCACGACCCGAACGATCCGAACGCGGGCGCGCAAGTCTGATCGCGACAAGCCAGTTGCCAGCAGGAAAGCAAAGGCCAGTTCAAATCGAACTGGCCTTTTTCATGGGCGATTGGGTTGGCGACCGGTTGGCAATCACCCGGCAATTGCCGGCAATCGGCCAGCAACGCGCCGCGGCAATCGGGAAGCGCCACGCCCACCGCGCTGCGACATCACCGCAACGAAAACGGGTCGTAGCGCACCATCAAACGCCGCCCAGCCTACCTACTGCTTGATGCCCTCAGCCTGGATATGCAGCACAGTCGCCATGCTGAACCCCTGCTTCCGCCCAAGCCCGATGCCATAGTCGGCACGGTCGAACTTCGCGGTCGCCTCGACGCCGCAGACCTCGCGCTTGAGCATCGGATGCTGCATGCATTTGAACGACACGACCTGCAGATTCAGCGGCTTCGTCACGCCGTGCAGCGTGAAGTCGCCGATCACCTCGACCGGCTTGTCGCCATCGAAGCGGATTTGCGTGCCCTTGTAGACCGCCGTCGGGTATTTCGCGACGTCGAGCAGTTCGTCCGAGCGCAGATGCTCGTCGAGCTTCCCGTTGCCGGTCTGAATCGACGACGTATCGACCGTCACGTCGACGGTGCCCGACTTCGCCGCGCGATCGAGCGTCACGGTGCCCGACGACTTCGTGAATTTCCCGCGCCATACCGATACGCCGCCCATATGATCGGACTCGAAGCTCGGAAACGTATGTCCCGGATCGAGCTGATAGGTATCGGCGGCAGCCGTTGCGTCAAGCGAAACCAGCGCCGCGAACGCGGCGGCGGCGACCAAACGTGTCTCCATCACGTTATTCTCCTTGTGTGCAGGCACGATGCGCCGTGGCGCACCGATGCCGGTTGTCCTGCCTACTTTCCCGCTCCTACGAGGTGAAACCTGATGACGACATCGTCGGCCACGACCGACGTGTCCTTCCACTCGCCGAGTCCAACATCGTACTGCGAACGTTTGATCGTCAGCGATCCGTCGAAGACATGCGCGGCGCCTTGCGTGGTCACCGTTACCGGCACGACCACCGACTGCGCTTTGCCCTTGATCGTCAGCTTGCCGGTCACATTGAATTTGTCGGCGCCAGCAGGCGCGATCGCGCTCGAGACGAATGTCGCGGTCGGATACGTCTTCGCGTCGAACCAGTCCTTGCCGCGCACTTCATCGTTATAGGTTTCGTCGCCGAGGTCGTAGCTCGTCATATCGACGCTGACCTGCGCGCTGCCCGATGCCGGCTTCGCCGGATCGAACACCAGCTGCGCGGAGAATTTACTGAACTTGCCTTCGACCGGCACATTCATCTGCTTCGACGTCGCGGTAATCGTGCTGTGCGCGGCGTCGATCTGCGCAAGCGCGTCGGCGGCCGGCAGCGCGAGCAACGCGGCAACCGCGCTCAGCCACGTGACCGATACCGCCCGCCTGATCCAATGCAACGAAGCTTTCATGGTTGTCCTTATCTGATGAAAGGGATCATCCTCGACAGCAGCCCGTCGCGATCGAGCCATTGATGTTTCAGCGCTGCCGCGACGTGCAGCACGACCAGCACGAACAGCGTGTAGTTGAGCGCGATATGCACGTTCTTCAGCACGACCTTGAGCACCGGGTCCGGCGCGATCAGCCGAGGCAGCGGCACGAGCCCGAGATAGACGACCGGCACATTGGCCGCGAGGCTGTATAGATAACCCGACACGGGAATCAGCACCATCAGTACGTACAGCACCAGATGCGCGCTCTGCGCGGCGGCGCGCTGCCAGGCGGGCATGCTCGCGGGCAGCGGCGGCGCGGCGTGCGTGGCGCGCCACAGGATGCGCAGCACGACGAGCGCGAACACCGTGACGCCGATCCACTTGTGCCACGAGAAGTAACGCAGCTTGGTCGGCGTAAAGCCGGGGATATCGGTCATCACCCAGCCGAGCGAAAAACCGCAGACGATCAGCAGTGCGATCAGCCAGTGAAGCGCGATGGCGGTTCGCGTGTAGTGCGAACCGGCCGCGCGCGCGGCAAACGACGACAGATGGGCCATGACAGGCCTCCCGTGCAGGGAGTCGCGAGTTCGAAGTTAAACGATGCCGCCGCCCCCGATATTCCCGACGATGCATGTCGCATCGCTTGCGGCCTTTGCTTGGTATGGCGTGAAGGATGCCATGCTACTCCACCCCGGCAAGCTTCACGCAACCCTGCGTTGCATGCTGCGCAACGCGGTCCGGAATTTGCTATCTGCGCACGGGGCCGAATGCGGCTATCAACAAAAGGAGAATGCACATTGCCGGTGACACACGCAAACCCGCCAGACCCGCACTATCCCAGCCGCGCCGCGCTGCGCGATGGCGGCAAGGCGCCTTTGATACTATGTCGCCAGACTTTTGCCCCGCCTGCCAGAACGGCCACACGCCAGCGGCGTGGTTGCCGCGCGGCCCAACCCTAACGTTTGCTTCCTGCCTGCATGGAACAAGACCGCCTGATTGCATGCCACGACTGCGATGCGCTGTTTCAGAAGCCACGGCTCGGCCGCCGGCGCCTCGCGCGTTGCCCGCGCTGCAAGGCGGTGCTGTACGGCAGCTCGACAGGCCGGCTCGACCCGATCTGCGCAATGACGTTCGCCGCGCTGATCACCTTCCTGATCGCGCAGGGTTTTCCGATCCTCGAGCTCGAAGCCAACGGCATCACGTCGCAGACCAGTCTTATCGGCGCGATCGTGGCGCTGTGGTCCGAAAACATGCAGATCGTCGCGGTGATGGTGTTCTGCTCGACCACGCTCTTTCCTCTGACCGAACTCGTCGCGCTGCTGTACGTGCTGCTGTCGGTACGCGCGGGTTTCGTGCCGCCCGCGTTCCATCAGGTAATGCGCGCGATCCAGTTCGTGCGGCCGTGGGGCATGATCGAAGTGTTCATGCTCGGCGTGCTGGTCACGATCGTCAAAATGACGAGCCTCGCGCGCGTGATACCGGAAGCGGCGCTCTTTGCTTTCGGCGCGCTGACGCTGATGTTCGCGGTGGTCGTCACCTTCGAGCCGCGCACGCTGTGGGACATCGCCGACACGCTGACGCGGCACAGGACGCGTCAAACGCAGCGCCGCAAGCCGCGCGTCGCGCCGCGGCCCGCCACGCGCCGTGCGCCGCGTGAGGGATGAGCAGCCGATGAAATACCTGACGGCCAAACGCGCCGGGCTGATCGCATGCCATGCATGCGGACGCGTGCAGCGCCGCACCGGCGCGCTGCCGGACGGCTCGCCGCAACGCTGCGAGCGCTGCGGCGCCGCGCTGCACCGGCGCAACCCGGACAGCCTGATACGCACATGGGCGCTGCTGATCGCCGCGGCGGTGCTCTACATTCCGGCAAACCTGCTGCCGGTGCTGCACACCACGTCGCTGGTCGGCACCGAGGACGACACGATCATGAGCGGCGTCGTCTACTTCTGGACATCGGGGGACTGGCCGCTCGCGATCATCGTGTTCGTCGCGAGCATTCTCGTGCCGATGATGAAGCTCACGGTGCTCTCCATTCTGACGATCACCACGCAGCGCCGCTCGCGCTGGCGGCCGCACGAACGCACGACGCTGTACCGCGTGGTCGAGCGGATCGGCCGCTGGTCGATGCTCGATATCTTCGTCATCACGATGACCATCGCGCTCGTGCGCTTCAAGTCGCTGGCCGAGATCACCGCGGGCCCGGGTGCGATCGCGTTCGGCTCGGTCGTGATCCTGACGATGCTCGCATCGATGCAGTTCGATCCGCGGCTGATCTGGGACAACCTCGAGACCGGCCCGGCCAGGCGCCGCGGCGAACCCGCACACCGCACAGACAGCACCCCCACCTCTGCTCAGGACCCGCACCATGAATAGTCCACAAGACCCGACGCCCGACGCGCCGCGCCACGATCCGCCCGGACCGGACATTCCCGAGCCCGAAATCGACGCGCGCCGCCGCTGGCTGCCGTCGCTCGTGTGGGTGATTCCGCTGATCGCGGCGCTGATCGGCGTCGCGCTCGTGATCCAGTCGATCTACGAACGCGGCCCGACCATCACCATCAGCTTCAGCACCGCGGAAGGCCTCGAGCCGGGCAAGACGAAGGTGAAGTACAAGGACGTCGATATCGGCTACGTGAAAACCATCAAGCTATCGAACAATCATTCGCGCGTGCTGGTGTATGTGCAACTGACCAAGGAAGCCGAGGACTTCGCGGTGAAGGACAGCCGTTTCTGGGTCGTGCGGCCGCGCATCGGCGCAAGCGGCGTGACGGGCTTGAGCACGCTCCTGTCGGGCTCGTATATCGGCGTCGACGGCGGACGCTCGACCGAGACGCAGACCGAGTTCGTCGGCCTCGAAACGCCGCCGGCGGTCACAGTGGACCAGAAAGGGCGGCAGTTCACGCTGCGCGGCGAATCGCTCGGCTCGATCGATATCGGTTCGCCGGTGTTTTACCGGCGTGTGCAGGTCGGCCAGGTCACCGGCTTTTCGCTCGACAAGGACGGCACCGGCGTGACGGTGCAGGTGTTCGTCAGCGCGCCGTTCGACCAGTACGTCGGCACCAATTCGCGCTGGTGGCATGCGAGCGGCGTCGATTTGCGGCTCGATTCGAGCGGCTTCAAGCTCAATACGCAGTCGCTCGCGACGGTGATCGTCGGCGGCCTCGCGTTCCAGTCGCCGCCGGGCCAGGCGGTCGGCGTGCAGGCGCCGAACAATATGACGTTCCGCCTCGGCGACGACCAGAGCGACGCGATGCGCGAGCCGGACGGCGTGCCGGTGCAGGTCGTGATGAACTTCAACCAGTCGCTGCGCGGGTTGTCGGTCGGCGCGCAGGTGGACTTCCGCGGCATCGTGCTCGGCCAGGTGACGAGCATCGGCGTCCAGTACGATCCGAAGGCGCGCAACTTCACGATGCCGGTGACGATGAACCTGTATCCGGATCGCCTCGGCAAGCGCACGCGCGACTCGCTGCCGGCGCCCGGCACCGAATCGAGCCATCTGCTGCTGCAGGCGCTCGTCCAGCACGGGCTGCGCGGCCAGTTGCGGACCGGCAACCTGATTACCGGCCAGCTGTATATCGCGCTCGACATGTTCCCGAACGCGCCGAAGGCGACCGTCGATGCGTCGCACGAGCCGCTCGAGCTGCCGACGATGCCGAACACGCTCGACGAACTGCAGTTGCAGATCGCGGACATCGCGAAGAAGCTCGACAAGGTGCCGTTCGATCAGATCGGCAACAACCTGAATACGGCGCTGACCCACGCCGACAAGCTGTTCACGAAGCTCGACACCGAAGTGCTGCCGCAGGCGCGCGACACGCTCGCCGCCGCGAAGCAGACGTTCGGCTCGGCCGAAGCGACGCTGCAGCAGGATTCGCCGATGCAGTCCGACGTCCATCAGGCATTGCAGGAGCTGACCCGCACGCTGCAGTCGCTGAACGCGCTGTCGGATTATCTGGAGCGCCACCCCGAATCGCTGGTCCGCGGAAAACAAGGAGATAAACCATGATGTTTGCGTGGCTCACCCGTTCGTTGCGTGCGCCGCGCGGCGCGGCCGCGACATCCGGCAAGACGGCGGCCGCTGCGGCCGGCGCGCTGTGCGCGTGCGCGCTCGCGCTCAGCGCGTGTTCGTCGCCGTCGAGCCGGTTCTACACGTTGAGCACCGGCGAGACGTCGGCGGCAAACGTCGCGCCCGCCTCCAACCCGGCGTTCCTGATCGAAGTCTCGCCGGTCGATGTGCCGCCGCAAGTCGCGAAAAACCAGTTCGTCGTGCAGACCGGCGACACCCAGGTGCGGGTGCTCGAACAGGAGCGCTGGGCGTCGCTGCCGGGCGATGAAGTGCGCCGCGCGGTGTCGAACTCGCTCACGCGGCAGCTGGGCACGATCGACGTGTTCGGCACGCCTTACCCGGACCGCGTGCCGGTATACCGCATCAAGCTCACCGTTCAGCGCTTCGAGTCGTGGCCCGGCTCGCACGCGCTGATCGACGCGGTATGGAGCGTACGCGCGGTGCGCACGCAAGCGCTGCTGACCTGCCGCAGCGTCGCGAGCGTGCCGGTCGCCGACGGCTACGATGCGCTCGCCGCCGGCCATCAGCGCGCGGTCCAGCAGATTTCGACCGAGATTGCCGCGGCGGTGCGCACGCTCGCGGCGAACCCGGCGCGCGGCGCCACGCTGGCCTGTCCGACGGCTTCCGCGCAGGCGCTGCCTGCGGGGCCGGCTGCCTCGACGGCGGGCGCCGGGAGTTGATGTGGGTGAGGCGGCGGCAGGGGATGCGGATGTTGCGGCGGCGGATGAGGATACGGATGTGGCTGATGCCGTTGCCGTTGCCGTTGCCGTTGCCGTTGCCGTTGCCGTTGCCGTTGCCGCTGCCGACACTAATGCCGATGCCAAGCCATTGCGGCTCCTAACGCGGTCGCATCTCCTCATTCCACTGCGACCGCTAACACCGACGCGCTGACGCGCAATCGCCGCGCGGCAACGGCAGACTGCAGCGTCTCGCCCAGACCGCCGGCGCGACCCGCGTACAATGGCGGCTTGTTCAAAGCCCGACGCGCCTGTCAACGCGCGTCCCACGCCCGGCGCCCCGCTCAATGTCTTTCGATTTTTTCGTCCCCTGTCCTCGCGGTCTCGAAGCCGCGCTTGCCGCCGAACTCGCCGAGATTGCCGCCAGGCATCTGAACGGCGCGCCGTTCACCACCGGCGAACAGGTGCCGGGCGGCGTGCATTTTCGCGGCGGCTGGACGGCCGGCATGGCGGCGAATCTGCATTCGCGCATCGCGAGTCGCGTGCTGCTGAAAATCGCGCAGCGTCCGTACCGCAACGAGCAGGACGTCTATGCGCTCGCGCTCGAGCAGCGCTGGGAGCAATGGTTTTCGGCCAATGAAACGCTGCGCGTCGACGTCACGGCGATCAAGTCGCCGCTGCGCAGCCTCGAGTTCGCGACGCTGCGCGTGAAAGACGCGGTCTGCGACCGCCTGCGCGAAGTCAGCGGCGCGCGGCCGAGCATCGACACCGGCGCACCCGATGTGCGCGTGTTCGCGTTTCTCACCGCGACCGACTGCACGCTGTACCT
The DNA here is from genome assembly GCF_902859875.1 of Paraburkholderia solisilvae. GTDB lineage: Bacteria > Pseudomonadota > Gammaproteobacteria > Burkholderiales > Burkholderiaceae > Paraburkholderia > Paraburkholderia solisilvae. The sequence continues at coordinate 66,122 of NZ_CADIKF010000004.1, forward strand.
CGACACGTCCGGCGAACCGCTCTTCAAGCGCGGCTGGCGCCTCGACAAAGGCGCGGCGCCGCTGCGCGAAAATCTCGCCGCCGGCATTCTGCGGCTCACCGGCTGGACGCCCGGCACCGCGCTCTACGACCCGATGTGCGGCAGCGGCACGTTTCTCGCCGAGGCGGCACAAGTCGCGCTGAACGTCGCGCCGGGCGTCGAGCGGCGCTTCGGCTTCGAGAAACTGAAGCAATACGACGTCAGCGCGTGGCAGGCGCTGAAGGTCGCCGCGCAGGACGCGAAACGCGCGGCACGCTCGTCGCGCGCGGCAGATCTGCTGATCTTCGGCAGCGATATTTCGGGCGATATGCTGGACAAGGCGCGCGCGAACTTCGAACGCGCCGGGTTTTCCGGGCTGCCGCTCAAGCAGGTCGACGCACGCGGCATGACGCCGCCGGCCGACACGCCCGGCATTCTGGTCGCCAATCCGCCGTACGGCGAACGGATCGAAGTGCGCGGCCGCGGGCCGCGCGGTGAAGTTCGCGCGACCGGCCGCGCCGCACATGACGAGCGCGACGAAGGCTTTCGCCGCTCGCACGCCGAGACGCCGGACAGCGAGTTCTTTCAGGCGCTCGGCGACGCGTTGAAGCAGCGCTTCACCGGCTGGCATGCGTTCATCCTCACGTCCGATCGCAAGCTGCCGGGGCAGTTGCGTCTGCGTGAGTCCGCGAAGACGCCGCTCTACAACGGCGCGCTCGAATGCCGGTTGTTTCGCTTCGATCTCGTGGCCGGCAGCGTCAAGCAGAAGCCCGCTTCCTGACGGGACATACTCGACGGGACTAAACGCGCCGGACGCGACACGGCGCGGGGATGCGACGGAACGTAACGCAGCGAAGCGCACGCGGCCGCGTTTCATGCCGGGCGGCGCGCGAGTCGCAAGCGACGTTACGCGACGTGCGCACGCGCGCCGGACGATCCATCACGCGCCGCATGCGGCGAAACGTGCGCCCCGCGCGGCAACGCGCATCGCTTACTCGACCGACTTCACCATATCCTCGATCACCTTCTTCGCATCGCCGAACACCATCATCGTCTTGTCCATGTAGAAGAGATCGTTGTCGAGCCCCGCGTAGCCGGCCGCCATCGAGCGCTTGTTGACGATTACCGTGCGCGCCTTGTACGCCTCGATGATCGGCATGCCGGCGATCGGCGATTTCGGATCGTTCTTTGCAGCGGGATTCACGACGTCGTTCGCACCGAGCACCAGCACGACGTCGGTCTGGCCGAACTCGTTATTGATGTCGTCCATCTCGAAGACGAGGTCGTACGGCACTTCCGCTTCGGCGAGCAGCACGTTCATATGCCCGGGCATGCGGCCCGCCACCGGGTGAATCGCATAGCGCACGTCGATGCCCTTTTCGACGAGCTTGTCGGTCAACTCCTTCAACGCATGCTGCGCGCGTGCAACCGCAAGGCCGTAGCCCGGCACGATCACCACTGACTCCGCATTGCCGAGCATGAACGATGCGTCCTCGGCCGAGCCCGACTTCACCGGCCGCTGTTCCTGCGCACCGCCCGTGGCCGCCGCGCCGGGCTCCGCGCCGAAGCCGCCCAGCAGCACGTTGAAGAACGAGCGGTTCATCGCGCGGCACATGATGTACGACAGAATCGCACCGGACGAGCCCACCAGCGAGCCGGCAATGATCAGCATCGCGTTGTTCAGCGAAAAGCCGATGCCCGCGGCGGCCCACCCCGAATACGAGTTCAGCATCGACACGACGACCGGCATGTCCGCGCCGCCGATCGGGATGATGATCAGCACGCCGAGCACAAATGCGATCAGCGTCATGATGATGAACGGCAGCCACGACTGGGTCAGGAAAAAGAGGATGCCGAAGCCGACCATGCCGAGCGCGAGCAGCAGGTTGATCGTGTGCTGGCCCGCGTAGACCACCGGCGCGCCCTGGAAGAGCCGGAATCTGTATTTTCCCGACAGCTTGCCGAATGCGATCACCGAACCGGAGAACGTAATCGCGCCGACGAAGGTGCCGATAAAGAGCTCGATCCGGTTGCCGTACGGCAGGAAGTTCGGATAGGGCGCATCCTCGGCGGCAAGGCCGAACGCCGCCGGCTCCGACACCACCGCATACGCGATGCATACCGCCGCGAGACCGATCAGCGAGTGCATCGCGGCGACCAGCTCCGGCATCTTCGTCATCTCGACGCGCGCCGCGATAAACGCACCGATCGCGCCGCCCACCACCAGCGCCGCGAACACCAGGCCGAGCCCGAGCGCGAGATTCGAGCCGAGCAGCGCGGCCTCGCGGACGATCAGCGCGATGGTCGTGAGGATCGCGATCGCCATCCCGACCATGCCGAACACGTTGCCCGCGCGTGCGCTCTTCGGATTCGACAGGCCCTTCAACGCCTGAATGAAGCACACCGACGCGACCAGATACAGCAGCGTGACGACGTTCATACTCACGAAGTTCATGCCCCCGACGTTGGTGCCCATTTACACGCCCTCCTTGCGAGGAGCGGCGAGCTTCTTCGGCTCTTTCTTTCTGAACATCTCGAGCATGCGCCGGGTGACCAGAAAGCCGCCGAACACGTTGACCGCCGCCAGCGCGACCGCGACCGTGCCGAAGAACTTGCCCGCGCCGACCGTCAGCCCCGCGGCGAGCATCGCGCCGACAATCACAATGGCCGAGATCGCGTTGGTCACCGCCATCAGCGGCGTGTGCAGCGCGGGCGTGACATTCCACACCACGTGATAGCCGACGTAGATCGCCAGCACGAAAATGATCAGGTTGATCACCGTGTGGTTGATGACTTCCATCGCCGTGTCTCCTTATAGGGTGCGTACCGGATAAGCGTGATCACGCCGCGCGCACGAGCGCGCCGTCGCGTACGAGCAGCGTCGCCGCGACGATGTCATCCGCGAGATCGATATTGAGTGCGCCTTCCTTCGTGACGATCAGCTTCAGGAAGTCGAGCAGGTTGCGCGCGTAGAGCGACGATGCGTCGGCCGGCACCATCGCCGCGAGATTCGTGTAGCCGACGAGCGTCACGCCGTGCTTCGTGACCACCTTGTCCGCTTCGGTGAGCGGGCAATTGCCGCCGCGCCGGCCGTCGACCTCGGCGCCGCGGCCGGCCGCGAGGTCAATCAGCACCGAGCCGGGTTTCATGGCCAGCACGGTCTCCGTCGAAATCAGCGTCGGCGCGGCGCGCCCCGGAATCAGCGCGGTCGTGATCACCACGTCGGCCTGTCTGGCGCGCTCGTGCACGAGCGCCGCCTGGCGCGCGAGCCACGACGGCGGCATCGGCCGCGCATAGCCGCCGACGCCTTCGGCCGCTGCGCGTTCGTCGTCGGTTTCGTAAGGCACGTCGAGAAATTTCGCGCCGAGCGACTCGATCTGCTCCTTCACCGCCGGACGCACGTCGGACGCTTCGATCACCGCGCCGAGGCGCTTCGCGGTCGCAATGGCCTGCAGGCCCGCGACGCCGGCGCCCAATATCAGCACGCGGGCGGCCTTCACGGTGCCGGCGGCGGTCATCAGCATCGGCATGAAGCGCGGGTACAGGTCCGCCGCGAGCAGCACCGCCTTGTAGCCCGCGATATTCGCCTGCGACGACAGCACGTCGAGGCTTTGCGCGCGTGTGGTGCGCGGCGCCGCTTCGAGCGCGAACGCGGTCAGACCGGCCGCGGCGAGCCGCGCGGCGTTGTCCGCATTGAAAGGATCGAGCATGCCTACCACGGTCGCGCCGCGCTTGATGAGCGGCAGTTCGGCCTCGGTGGGCGACTGGACTTTGAGGATGAGATCGGCGGCGAACGCGCCCGCGGCATCGGTGATTTCCGCGCCGACGGCGGTGAATGCGTCGTCCGGGAAGCTCGCGGGCGTTCCGGCGCCGCTTTGTACCGTCACCCGATGACCCTGCGACACATACTTCTTGACCGTCTCGGGCGTCGCGGCAACACGGGTTTCGTAGGCACGCGTCTCGGCTGGCACTCCGATGTGCATCGTGATCTCCTCCTCGACCTTCTTGTTTGACGGACTTGCCGACGAGGGCTCGCCGGCTTGCTCAATGCAACGGCTACCGTGTCACTTTAACCGAAACCCCGGCGTGCAAACCAGATTTGTCGGGTGAGGCGGGACGCAATCGCAACGGACTTATCGCTGTGCCGCTGTGCCGCTGATGCCGCTGTGCCGCTGTGCCGCTGTGCCGCTGTTCCCGCTGATGCCGCTGTTGCTTCCGTTACGGCAGATGTCGCTGTGCCGCAGATTCCGCATCGCAACCGGCCCCGGTGGCGACCGACCTCCAGCGGAACCATCCCGACGGCCCATGCCAGCGCTGACGCCGACGCAACACGGGTCCCGCACGACAGATACCGGTGAGCTACGCACTTACCGCCCCCGCCGGGCGGCCAAGGCCCATAAACGGTAAAATGTCGCCCCATGAAACCGGAAACCTGGGCTCCGCATGTGACGGTCGCCGCGGTCATCGAACGCGACGGGCGCTTTCTCGTCGTCGAGGAACAGACGTCCGCCGGGCTGCGGCTCAACCAGCCCGCCGGACATCTCGAAGCGGGCGAAACGCTCGCCGAGGCGGTGGTGCGCGAGACGCTCGAAGAAACCGCGCATCCGTTTGCGCCCGACGCGCTGGTCGGCGTCTATATGACGCATTTCGCGCAGCCGGATAGCAATGGCACGACGTACCTGCGCTTCACGTTCTGCGGTGCGGTTGGCGCACCCGAACAGCGCGCGCTCGACCCGGATATCGTCCGCACGTTGTGGATGAGCGCCGCCGAATTGCGCGCGTGTCCTGAACGGCATCGCACGCCGCTCGTGATGCGCTGCATCGACGATTACCTCGCGGGCCGACGTTTCCCGCTCGACTTCGTGCACACGCATTCGGTCGGGCCTCCCCGATAAAGAACGCAGCAGGCACAACCAGATGAGCAAGCAGAAAGTCGTAGTAGGCATGTCGGGCGGCGTCGATTCGTCGGTCACCGCATGGCTGCTGAAGGAACAGGGCTACGATGTGGTCGGTCTGTTCATGAAGAACTGGGAAGACGACGACGACAGCGAATACTGTTCGACCCGCGAAGACTGGATCGACGTCGTGTCGGTGGCCGATCTGATCGGCATCGACGTCGAAGCGGTCAACTTCGCCGCCGAATACAAGGACCGCGTGTTCGCCGAATTCCTGCGCGAATACTCGGCCGGCCGCACGCCGAATCCGGATGTGCTGTGCAACGCCGAAATCAAGTTCAAGGCGTTCCTCGATCACGCGATGTCGCTCGGCGCGGAAACTATCGCGACCGGTCACTACGCGCGCGTACGCGAGGTCGACGGCCGCCTCGAATTGCTGAAGGCCAAAGACCACACGAAAGATCAGTCGTACTTCCTGCATCGGCTGAATCAGGCGCAACTGTCGAAAACGATGTTCCCGCTCGGCGAAATACCGAAAACCAAAGTGCGCGAAATCGCTGAAAAAATCGGTCTGCCGAATGCGAAGAAGAAGGATTCGACCGGCATCTGCTTTATCGGCGAGCGGCCGTTCCGCGACTTCCTGAATCGCTATCTGCCGACGAAGCCCGGTCCGATGAAGACCGCCGACGGCAAGCTCGTCGGCGAACATATCGGCCTCGCGTTCTACACGTTCGGCCAGCGCAAGGGCATCGGGCTTGGCGGCAGCAAGGACGGCAGCGGCGAGCCGTGGTTCGTCGCCGGCAAGGACATTCCCACCAACACGCTGTACGTCGCGCAGGGCCACGATCACCCGTGGCTGCTCAGCACCACGCTGAGCGCCGGCAACACCAGCTGGGTCGCGGGCGAGCCGCCCGCCGACGGCTTCGCGTGCGGCGCGAAGACGCGCTACCGGCAGGCCGATGCGGCCTGCACTTTCGCGTGCGCCGGTACGCCGCAAGGCCACTTCTCGCTGCATTTCGACGACGCGCAATGGGCTGTCACACCCGGGCAATCCGCGGTGCTCTACGATGGCGACATTTGTCTGGGCGGCGGAATCATCGAGCATGCGGTCACGGCGCAACCCGTGACGCAAGCGCCTCGCGATACCGCGCTCACCGCGCGCTAACGCGGCTTTCCACGCCCTGACCAACCCCGCGGCGGATGCCGTTCGCCTCTGACGCGAACGATCCCGCCGCGACGCATTGACTGCAACGGAGTCCCCATGTTTTCTCGACGTTATCTGGCGATGTGGTGCGCTGTGCTCGTCATGCTCGCCTGCGCGGCGCTTGCGGCCACGGCGCGCATCTCATGGTTCTGGCTGAGCGTGCCCGTGCTGCTCGTCGTACTCGGCGCGTGGGACCTCACGCAAAAGCGGCACGCGATTCTGCGCAACTATCCGCTGTGGGGCCACTTCCGTTTCATGTTCGAATTCATCCGGCCGGAGATTCGCCAGTACTTCGTCGAGGGCGACACCGAGGAAAAGCCGTTCTCGCGCGCACAGCGCAGCATCGTGTATCAGCGCGCGAAAAACGAAACCGATAGCCGCCCGTACGGCACCGAGGTCGACGTGAAAGCGGTCGGCCACGAATGGATCAGCCATTCGCTCGCGCCGACGCAGCTCGACCATCACGATTTCCGGATCGTGGTCGGTGAAGACCGCGAGCACCCGTACTCGATGTCGATCTTCAACGTATCGGCGATGAGCTTCGGCTCGCTGTCGGCGAACGCGATTCGCGCGCTCAATCTCGGCGCGAAAAAAGGCGGGTTCGCACACGACACCGGCGAAGGCTCGATGTCGAAACATCACCGCGAGCACGGTGGCGACATCATCTGGGAAATCGCCTCCGGCTACTTCGGCTGCCGCAACGACGACGGCAGTTTCAGCGCCGACAAGTTCGCGAAGCAGGCGCGCGAGCCGCAGGTGAAGATGATCGAGATCAAGCTGTCGCAAGGCGCGAAGCCCGGCCACGGCGGCGTGCTGCCGGCCGCGAAGATCACGCCGGAAATTGCCGAGACGCGCGGCGTGCCGATGGGCCGCGATTGCATATCGCCTGCGTCGCACAGCGAGTTTTCGACACCGCGCGGCCTGCTCGAATTCGTCGAGCGGCTGCGCAATCTGTCGGGCGGCAAACCGACCGGCTTCAAGCTGTGCATCGGACATCCGTGGGAATTTTTCGGCATCGCGAAAGCAATGCTCGAGACCGGCATCCTGCCGGACTTTATCGTCGTCGACGGCGCGGAAGGCGGCACCGGCGCGGCGCCGCTCGAGTTCACCGATCATATCGGCGTGCCGCTGCAGGAAGGCTTGCTGCTCGTGCGCAATACGCTCGTCGGGATCGGACTGCGCGACCGCATTCGCATTGGCGCAAGCGGCAAGATGATCACCGCGTTCGATATCGCGAAGACGCTTGCGATCGGCGCGGACTGGGTGAACGCGGCGCGCGGCTTCATGTTCGCGGTCGGCTGCATCCAGGCGCAGACCTGCCATAGCGGCCGCTGCCCGACCGGCGTCGCGACGCAAGACCCGGTGCGCCAGCGTGCGCTGATCGTCTCCGACAAGTCCGATCGCGTATTCAACTATCACCACAACACGCTGCATGCGCTGCAGGAGATCGTGCAGGCCGCGGGGCTGCGGCATCCGTCGGATCTACGGCCGCATCACATCGTGCGGCGCGTGTCGTCGTATGAAGTGCGGTTGATGTGCGATCTGCTGAAGTACCTCGAACCGAACGATCTGCTCGACGGCAGGTACCGCTATTCGCTGTATGAAAAATGGTGGCCGGTCGCGCGCAGCGACTCGTTCACGCCGGAAGTGAGAAGCGTCGCCGCCTGAAGGGCGAGCGGCATGCATGTCATGCATGCCGCGTTGCTTGGGTTTGATTTGCTTTGGGTTTGATTTGCTTTTGTTTCGTGCCGCCCGGCGATGCGGGCCGCCGCAAACGTGCGGCCGCGTGCTCGTGGCAAGTGTTGCGTTGCGAGGCAAGCCGACGGTTATTCGATCAGCGCCGTGTCGATAAACGACTGCCGCTGCGACAGCTTCTGGTAATGCTTGTCGAGATTCGGATGCAGCTCGCGCCAGTTCAGGTCGGGCATTCTTAAGTCGAGGTAACTGAGCGCGCAGCCGACCGCGATATCGGCCAGCGTGTAGTGATTGCCGGCGCACCACGTATTGCTGCCGAGCCCCTGCGACATCGCGACAAGGCCTTCGTCGACCTTGCGACGCTGCCGCGCGAGCCACTTGTCACAGCGCTTTTCGGGATCGCGTTGCGTGCCTTCGAGACGCACCAGTACAGCGGCGTCCATCATGCCGTCCGCCAGCGCCTCCCAGCAGCGCACCTCGATGCGCTCGCGCCCCGGCTGCGGGATCAGCTTGCCGACCGGCGACAGCGTGTCGACGTATTCGCAGATCACGCGCGAATCGAATACGGCTTCGCCATCCTCCATCACGAGACACGGCACCTTGCCGATCGGGTTGAACGTATGGATGGTCGTCTCGCTGGACCAGACGTTTTCGAGCACCAGCCTGTAGTCGATCTTTTTTTCCGCGAGCACGATCCGCGCCTTGCGGACGAATGGGCTCGTCAGCGAACCGATGAGTTTCATCACTTCTGCCTTTTCTTGAACTGGGCGAAAGTATAAGTGGAATAGCGGGGTTTCAAGCGCTGCCGCATCATCCGGCCAGCCGCACCGGTATGACGTGTGGACGGATTGCAACAATGCGGATGGCATGTGCGCGCGTTCGCGTCCTGATTTGGATCACTGTTTTGGCATCCGGGTCGGCGCTTCAGGCGTTGGTGTGTTCGCTTGCGGCGGCGCATACGGCACGCGTCCGCCCGGAATGCATCGTCGCCATGGGCGCCACGGGCGCCATGGTCGAGCGCGCGAGCGCAGGAGAAGCGTTTCACATTGGGCGCTACAATCGCACGATGAACCTGCCGACCGAATCTTCCCTCGATCCGACCGCGGCCGCCGCGGTCTACCGCCAGCGGCGTGAGCGCGTGCTGGCGGCACTGCGCGCCGCGGGCGGCGGCGTCGCCATCGTGCCGACCGCGCCCGAAGTGCTGCGCAACCGTGACGCCGACTACCCGTACCGGCACGACAGCTACTTTTACTACCTGACGGGCTTTGCCGAACCGGAAGCGCTGCTCGTGCTCGACGCGAGCGCGCCCCCCGATGCGCCCGCCTCGATCCTGTTCTGCCGCGCGAAGAACACCGAGCGGGAGACATGGGAAGGCTTCCGCTACGGACCGGAAGGCGCACGCGATGCGTTCGGCTTCGACGCCGCCTTTCCGTTCGATGAGCTCGATACGCACCTGCCGGGCATCATCGCGGACAAGCCGGCGTTGCACTATGCGCTGGGCGTGTCGCCGGAGCTCGACGCGCAGGTGCGCCACTGGCTCGACGCGGTGCGCGCGCGGGCACGCAGCGGCGTGGTCGCGCCGAGCGCAGTGCACGACCTGCTGCCGGTGCTCGATGACATGCGCCTTTTCAAGGACAACCACGAACTTGCCGTGATGCGCCGCGCCGCGCAGATTTCCGCGCTCGCGCATCGGCGCGCGATGGCGGCATGCCGGCCCGGCATGCGCGAATACGAACTCGAAGCGGAGCTGCTGTACACGTTTCGCAAGTACGGCGCGCAAGCGCCGGCGTACGGCTCGATCGTCGCGGCCGGCGCGAATGCGTGCGTGCTGCACTACCCGGCCGGCAACGCGATCGCGCGCGACGGCGACCTGATCCTGATCGATGCCGCATGCGAACTGGACGGCTACGCGTCGGACATCACGCGCACCTTTCCGGCGAACGGGCGGTTCAGCGCCGCGCAGCGCGAGTTGTACGACATCGTGCTCGCCGCGCAGCAGGCGGCCATCGATGCGACGCGCGCGGGCGTCAATTTCGAAGCGCCGCACGACGCCGCGGTGCGCGTGCTCGCGCAAGGCCTGCTCGACACCGGCATCATCGGCCGCGAACGCTTTACGAGCGTCGACGATGTAATCGGGCAGCGCGCGTATGCGCGCTTCTACATGCATCGCACCGGCCATTGGCTCGGGATGGATGTGCATGATTGCGGCGATTATCGGGAAAGAGCCGGGGAAAGAGGCGGGGAACGAGGCACGTCTGCGGATGCGCAAGGCATGCCGCCGTGGCGCACGCTCGCGCCGTCGATGACGCTGACGATCGAGCCCGGCCTCTACATCCGCGCCGCCGATGACGTGCCGGAAAAGTACTGGAATATCGGTATCCGTATCGAAGACGATGCGGTCGTCACCGCGGCCGGCTGCGAACTGATCACCCGCGACGTGCCGGTCGACGCCGATGAAATCGAGGCTCTGATGCGCGACGCACGTGCGCGCGACACGGCGGCCGCCGCGCCCGCGGCATCAGGTTCCGCATGAGCGGGGCGAACGTGGATCAGGCGCAGCCCATGAACGGAGCCGATGCACACGCCGGTGCGCCGGACCAGCAATCGACGGATACCTCGCCGCTTGCGTCGCAAGGCGGTACGCGGCCCGACGCAAGCAAGCAGCCCGGTCAGCCGCCTGGCGATGCATTCGATTTCGACGTGACCATCGTCGGCGCGGGCCCGGTCGGCCTCGCACTGGCCGGCTGGCTCGCACGGCGCAGCGCAACGCGCGCGCTGTCGGTTGCGTTGATCGATGCGCGCGAGCCGGAGAGCGCGGCATCGGATCCGCGCGCGATCGCGGTGTCGCAAGGCAGCCGGATGATTCTCGAGCCGCTGCGCTGGCCCGCCGACGCGACCGCGATTCATCGCATTCACGTGTCGCAGCGGGGTCACTTCGGCCGCACACTGATCGATCACGCCGAGCACGGCCTGCCCGCGCTCGGCTACGTGCTGCGCTACGGCTCGATCGTGCAGGCGCTCGCACAGCGGGTGCAGGCGACGCCCGTGCACTGGTTCAAATCGACGACCGCACAGGCGCCCGTGCAGGAAAACGACGGCGTCACGCTGCGTGTCGAGCATGTCAGCGGGACGCGCACGCTGCGCACCCGGCTGCTCGTGAGCGCCGAAGGCGGGCTGTTTCACGAGCAGCAGGCGCGCGGCGGCGGCACGCGCGACTACGGACAGACGGCGCTCGTCGGTACCGTGAGCGTCTCGGCGCCACGCCCGCATGTCGCGTGGGAGCGCTTCACGTCGCAAGGCCCGATCGCGCTGCTGCCGACCGGCGGCGCGCGCGGGGCGGACTTTGCGCTCGTCTGGTGCTGTACGCCCGAAGAAGCGGCACGCCGCGCGCAACTGCCCGACGACGCGTTTTTGCACGAACTCGGCGTCGCATTCGGCGACCGGATGGGCCGCTTTACGAAGATCAGCGCGCGCGCGGCATTTCCGCTCGGCCTGAACTCCGTCGACGCGCTCGTCAACGGCCGTGTGGTTGCGATCGGCAACGCGGCGCAAACCCTGCACCCGGTCGCGGGCCAAGGTTTGAATCTGGGTCTGCGCGACGCACATGCGCTTGCCGACGCGCTGGCGCAACACGGCGCGTCGCCGCTTGCGCTCGCCGCGTTCGCACGCAGCCGCGCGCTCGACCGGCGGCTCACGATCGGCGCGACCGACACGCTCGCGCGTCTGTTCACGATCGACTTCCCCGCGCTCGGCTCGCTACGCGGCCTCGCGTTGACCGCCCTCGAATTCGTGCCGCCGGTGAAAACCGCGCTGGCGCGGCAAATGATCTTCGGGCAACGACGTTAGGCGCTGCGCCGGTACGACCGCGACCGGCCGCCAGGTTTTTCACTGCACCGGGTTTTTCACTGCATTTCGCTGCATGTTTTGGCGCCGCCTTCGCGGCGGTCAGCGTGACAATCGCGCCGCGATGGTGCACATGAGCTGATGCGCGCTCTATGAGCGGGCGCACTTTCATAGAAGATTTAACGGCTTATCCTGCATTCAACTCTGACGGGTACTGAGCCGTTAACGTTAAAATAGAAACTTTCCCCTCGCGATCTGCGGTATTCCACTTGTGCGTCAGCATTGGCTGATGCGGTGGCTCGCCGCATCCTGCTCTATCGGTCATGCCCGTTATCGGCACCCACAACTTGCGCAACAACCTGTTCGTCGCCCCGATGGCCGGCGTCACGGACCGGCCGTTCCGGCAGCTCTGCAAACGCCTCGGCGCGGGCTACGCGGTATCGGAAATGGTCGCGTCCAACGCGCAATTGTGGAAGAGCGAAAAGACCATGCGTCGCGCGAACCACGCGGGCGAAGTCGAACCCATCGCCGTGCAGATCGCCGGCGCGGACCCGCAGATGATGGCCGAGGCTGCGCGCTATAACGTCGCGAACGGCGCGCAGATCATCGACATCAACATGGGCTGCCCAGCGAAGAAAGTGTGCAATGTGGCAGCCGGTTCGGCGCTGTTGCAGAACGAGCCGCTGGTGCAGCGCATCGTCGAGGCAGTGGTAGGCGCGGTGGGCATCGGACCGGACGCGGTGCCCGTTACGCTCAAGATTCGCACCGGCTGGAATCGCGAGAACAGGAATGCGCTCAGCGTCGCGCGTCTTGCCGAATCCGCCGGCATCTCGATGCTGACCGTGCATGGCCGCACTCGCGCGGACTTGTACCACGGCGAAGCCGAATACGAAACCATCGCCGCGGTAAAAGCCGCAGTGAATATTCCGGTTGTCGCGAACGGCGACATCACGTCGCCACACAAGGCGCGCGACGTACTCGCCGCGACCGGCGCCGACGCAATCATGATTGGCCGCGCCGCGCAGGGGCGCCCGTGGCTCTTTCGCGAGATCGAACATTTCCTGCTGACCGGCAGCCTGCTGCCGCCGCCGCGCATCGAAGAAATCCAGCAGGTCATGAACGGGCATCTCGAGGATCACTACGCTTTTTACGGTGAATTCACCGGCGTGCGTACTGCGCGCAAGCATATCGGCTGGTACACTCGCGGCCTTTCCGGCGCCAACGCGTTCCGTCATCGGATGAATACGCTGGACACGACGCGCGAGCAGCTGCTTGCCGTCAATGAATTCTTCGACGCGCAAAAGGCGATTTCAGATCGCCTCGTGTACGTTGAAGACGAGGTCAATAACAACGGCGAACGGGACCAATCCGACCTATTAGCAGCATGAGCAAGCACAATATCGAACAATGTGTCCGCGACAGCCTGGATATGTACTTCCAGGATCTCGACGGCTCCAACCCGCACGACGTCTATGACATGGTCATTTCGTGCGTCGAAAAACCGATGCTCGAGGTGGTGCTCGAGCAGGCCGGCGGCAATCAGTCGCTGGCCGCCGAATATCTCGGCATCAACCGCAATACGCTGCGCAAGAAGCTGCAACAGCACGGTCTGCTGTAGCGCACGCGCCCTGCCACGCCTTCATCGGGCTTTTCCGTTTTCATCATGATCAAGCAAGCGCTCATCTCCGTTTCCGACAAGTCCGGCATCGTCGATTTCGCGAAATCGCTGTCGGAACTCGGCGTCAAGATCCTGTCGACCGGCGGCACCGCGAAACTGCTCGCGGACGCGGGCCTCGCAGTCACCGAGGTGGCCGATTACACGGGCTTCCCGGAAATGCTCGACGGGCGCGTGAAGACGCTGCATCCGAAGGTGCACGGCGGCATTCTCGCGCGCCGCGACCTGCCCGAACACATGGCCGCGCTCGAACAGCACGGCATTCCGACCATCGACCTGCTGGTCGTGAACCTGTATCCGTTCGTGCAGACCGTGTCGAAGGAAGACTGCTCGCTCGAAGACGCGATCGAGAACATCGACATCGGCGGCCCGACGATGCTGCGCTCCGCGGCGAAGAACCACCGCGATGTGACGGTGATCGTCGATCCGGCCGACTACGCAACGGTGCTCGACGAAATGCGCGCGAACCGCAATACCGTCGGCTGCCCAACGAACTTCCGTCTCGCGACGAAGGTGTTCGCGCACACCGCGCAATACGACGGCGCCATCACGAACTACCTGACGAGCCTCACCGAAGCGCTGCAGCACCGCTCGCGCAACGTGTATCCGGCCACGCTCAACCTCGCGTACGAGAAGGTTCAGGACCTGCGTTACGGCGAAAACCCGCACCAGAGCGCGGCGTTCTATCGCGACCTGTCGGTGCCGGCCGGTGCGCTCGCGAATTACCGGCAGTTGCAAGGCAAGGAACTCTCGTACAACAACATCGCCGATTCGGACGCTGCCTGGGAATGCGTCAAGACATTCGACGTGCCGGCCTGCGTGATTATCAAGCACGCCAATCCGTGTGGCGTCGCGATGGGCGCCGATACGAACGAGGCATACGCGAAGGCGTTCCAGACGGATCCGACGTCGGCATTCGGCGGCATCATCGCGTTCAATCGCGAAGTGAATGAAGCGACCGCGCAAGCCGTCGCGAAACAGTTCGTCGAAGTGCTGATCGCACCGGCATTCAGCGCCGAGGCCCGGCAGGTTTTCGCGGCCAAGCAGAACGTGCGGCTGCTCGAAATTGCGCTCGGCGACGGGCATAACACGTTCGACCTGAAACGCGTCGGCGGCGGTCTGCTCGTGCAATCGCTCGATTCGAAGAACGTGCAGGCGCGCGACCTGCGCGTCGTGACGAAGCGTTATCCGACGCCCAAGGAAATGGACGACCTGCTGTTCGCGTGGCGCGTCGCGAAGTTCGTGAAGTCCAACGCGATCGTGTTCTGCGGCAACGGCATGACGCTCGGCGTCGGCGCGGGCCAGATGAGCCGCGTGGATTCGGCGCGCATTGCGAGCATCAAGGCGCAGAACGCGGGGCTGTCGCTGAACGGCTCGGCCGTTGCGTCCGATGCGTTCTTCCCGTTCCGTGACGGGCTCGACGTGGTGGTCGCGGCGGGCGCGACCTGCGTGATCCAGCCCGGCGGGTCGGTACGCGACGATGAAGTGATCGCCGCCGCGGACGAGCACAACATTGCGATGGTCGTGACGGGCGTACGGCACTTCCGTCACTAACGCCTCGAATTTTCCACCACGAACAGGCCGCGTGCTTTCGGCAGTGTCTTGCCGGAAGCACGCGGAAAACGGCCCGGCAGGCGCACACTGCCGGGCCGTTTTTCATCCGATTCGTTGTAGTATCGCAGGCACTACGTCTGCCCTTCCGCTATGAGAATTCTCGGCATCGACCCCGGCCTGCGCGTGACCGGCTTCGGCGTGATCGACCAGTCCGGCCACCAGTTGACCTACGTCGCAAGCGGCGTCATCAGGACGGCGGACGGCGACCTGCCGTCGCGCCTTGGCGCGATCTTCGAAGGTATTTCGACGCTGATCCGCGAACACGCGCCCGACCAGTCTGCTATCGAGAAGGTGTTCGTCAACGTCAATCCACAATCGACGCTGCTGCTCGGCCAGGCACGGGGCGCCGCGATTTGCGGGCTGGTAGCGGGCGGCGTGCCGGTAGCGGAATACACCGCGCTGCAGTTGAAGCAGGCGGTGGTCGGTTACGGGCGCGCGACCAAGGAGCAGATGCAACAGATGGTCGTGCGCCTGCTGACGCTCTCCGGCGTGCCCGGCACCGACGCTGCCGACGCGCTCGGCATGGCGATTTGCCACGCACACGGCGGCAGCACGCTGAGTACCCTCGGCGGCATCGCGCCCGCACTGGCGAAGAAAGGTCTGCGCGTGCGGCGCGGCCGGCTGGTCGGCTAGCCGCATTGCGCGACGCCGCGACGCGCGAGCCCGCGCCGACCTGACCTGCGATGCGGCGCGATGCGATGCGATGCGATGCGATGCGACGCGACGCGACGCGACGATACGCCAACGCGCCCCCGCTCCAGGCTTTCAACCCGCGCGCCGCCCGCCTGCGCGCTGCGCTACACTCGCGCTTTCCCTCACGATTGGATCGATCATGATCGGTCGCATTGCCGGCGTCCTGCTGGAAAAGAATCCGCCGCACCTGCTCGTCGACTGCAACGGCGTGGGGTACGAAGTCGACGTGCCGATGAGCACCTTCTACAACCTGCCGTCGACGGGCGAAAAAGTGGTGCTGCTGACCCAGCTGATCGTGCGCGAGGACGCACATCTGCTGTACGGCTTCGGCACCGCGCAGGAACGCTCGACGTTTCGCGAATTGTTAAAGATCAGCGGCATCGGCGCGCGCATGGCGCTCGCCGTGCTGTCCGGCATGAGCGTGCAGGAGCTTTCGCAAACCGTCACGCTGCAAGATGCCGCGCGCCTCACGCGCGTGCCGGGCATTGGTAAAAAAACTGCGGAGCGGCTGCTCCTCGAACTCAAGGGCAAGCTCGGTGCGGATCTGGGCACGGCAGCGGGCGCAGTGTCCGCGTCCGGTCATGCGTCCGACATCCTGAATGCGCTGCTCGCATTGGGATACTCCGAAAAAGAAGCATTGGCCGCCATCAAGAACGTGCCGGCGGGTACCGGCGTGTCCGAAGGCATCAAGCTCGCGTTGAAGGCATTGTCGAAGACCTGACGCGATGAGCGCGGGCAGCGACAGGTGACGACGGAACGAAGCATCGCACGTCGGCGTTGCGCGCGCACCCTGGCCATTCGGCCAGCTTTGTGAACGAGCGGCGCGCGGTACAATGCCCGTCATGATCGAAACCGACAAACTCGCCGCCGAACGCATCATCGCCGCCACGCCCGTGTCGCCGAACGAAGAAGCATTCGAGCGCGCGCTGCGCCCGCGCCAGCTCGACGAATACGTCGGCCAGGAAAAGGTGCGCGGTCAGCTCGAGATCTTCATCGAGGCTGCGAAACGCCGTTCGGAGTCGCTCGACCACGTGTTGCTGTTCGGGCCGCCCGGGCTCGGCAAGACCACGCTTGCGCACATCATCGCGCGAGAAATGGGCGTCAATCTGCGGCAAACGTCGGGGCCGGTGCTGGAACGCGCGGGCGACCTCGCCGCGCTGCTGACGAATCTCGAAGCGAACGACGTGCTGTTCATTGATGAGATTCACCGTTTGTCGCCAGTCGTCGAGGAAATTCTGTATCCGGCGCTCGAAGACTATCAAATCGACATCATGATCGGCGAAGGGCCGGCGGCGCGCAGCGTCAAACTCGACCTGCAGCCGTTCACGCTGGTCGGCGCAACCACTCGCGCCGGCATGCTGACCAATCCGTTGCGCGATCGCTTCGGCATCGTCGCGCGGCTCGAGTTTTATAACGCCAGCGAACTCGCGCGTATCGTCACGCGCTCCGCGTCGCTACTGAACGCGCAGATCGACCCGGAAGGTGCGCTCGAAATCGCAAAACGTTCGCGCGGCACACCACGGATCGCGAACCGGTTGCTGCGTCGCGTACGAGACTTCGCGGAGGTCAAGGCGGACGGCAATATCACTGTGAAGGTGGCGGACGCCGCGCTCGCCATGCTCGACGTCGATCCGGTCGGTTTCGACCTGATGGACCGCAAGCTGCTCGAAGCGATCCTGCACAAATTCGATGGCGGTCCGGTCGGCGTCGACAACCTCGCCGCGGCGATCGGCGAAGAGCGCGACACGATCGAAGACGTGCTCGAGCCTTATCTGATCCAGCAGGGCTACTTGCAACGCACGCCGCGCGGCCGTGTCGCGACGCTGCTCACGTACCGGCATTTTGGTCTCGCCGCGCCGGACTCTTCGAGCCACGTCCGTGGCCTGTGGGATTCGGATCCGCCGGCGTAACGCGCGAAGTGCGCATCGCGAAAGCGCGAGCGCTTACCCGGTGTCACGCGAACGCTGTTGACCGCGATGTCCGCCGGAACCGCACCTCAGATCGAAACGCAAATCCACCGCCGGCCGATGGGCACGCGCGATACCGTTCAACGTCGTTTATCCTGTTGCGTCCTGGAGAATCCGTCGTCGTCGCTACGCCCGTCGAGGTGAGCTACATCTGCCCACGACACGACAGTCGCCCTGCCGCCGTCAAAATCGACAACGTTGATGCTCGTGTTGAGCAACGGGTAATCGCGCGGCGCATCGAGCGCGATGCCGTTCGCGAATCGGTACACGCAGTCGAGCACGCCACCGTGCGCGACGCACGCAATGCGTCCGTTCGGGTGCGCGGCCACGATCGGCTCCAGCGCATGCAGCACGCGGTGATAGAAGACGCGCTCCGACTCGCCGTCGGGTGGGGCAAAGCCCGGATCACGGGTTTGCCATTGCGCGTATTCGTCGGGAAAGCGTTGCGCGATTTCTTCGCTGTCGTGTCCCTGAAACGCGCCAAACGAACGTTCGCGCAAGCCTTCGTTCAGGATCAGCGACATGCCGAGCACCTCTGCGCTCGGCCGCGCTGTTTGCTGGGCGCGCTGCAAGTCACTCGAATAAATTGCGTCGAGGCGAGCGCCTTCCTTCGCCTCGCGCCCTAAACGCGCGGCGAGCCGCTGCGCCTGCGCGACACCGGACGCCGCGAGAGGAATATCGATATGCCCCTGTATGCGTTTGATGCGATTCCAGTCCGTTTCGCCGTGTCGGATAAAGAGAATTCGAGTGGACATGAGATAAGCGTTCGTGGCCGCGAGGGGCCGGGCGCATGGTTGGACCGTTCGTTAATAACACAAGCCGCGTCGTCGTGCTGACGCGACAGCGCAGGGCCGATTGCGCCTGCAGCAGCGCGACTGGCAACGCCTCGTCCCAACCGCCCGCTGTTTACGCGCGCACTTGCAGCCAGAACGTGACCGGCCCGTCGTTCACCAGCGAAACCTGCATTTCCGCACCGAACTCGCCGGTCTCGACGATCGGATGCTTCGCGCGCGCCTCGGCGACGAAGTAGTCGAACAGGCGCTTGCCTTCGTCCGGCGGCGCCGCAGGCGTGAAACTCGGCCGCAGACCGCTATTCGTGTCCGCCGCCAGCGTGAATTGCGAGACCAGCAGCAGACCGCCCGCCTGACCCGCACCGTCGATGTTCTGCACGCTGAGGTTCATCTTGCCCGCCGCATCGCTGAACACACGGTAGCCGAGCACTTTCGCGAGAAGCCGGTCAGCACATGCGTTGGTATCGCCACGTTCCGCGCATACCAACGCAAGCAGCCCTGCGCCGATCGCGCCGATCACGCGATCGCCGACGCGCACTTGCGCATTGCTCACCCGCTGGATCAACGCGATCATGCGGCGCACTCCATTGGCCGGCGCGCGCCGCTCCGGTTGCAATCGACCAGGTGGCGATCGCGCGTCATGCGGAAAGTGTCACGCGCGCAAAGCGGCGCTTGCCGACCTGCACCACGAACTCGCCCGCTCCCACCTTCAGCGCCTTATCCGACACCGTCGCGCCGTCGATCTTCACGCCGCCCTGCTCGATATTGCGCAGCGCTTCGCTGGTCGACGGCACGAGCCCCGCCTGCTTCAGCAACTGACCGATGGCAAGCGGTGCGCCCGTGATGGTCACGGACGGAATGTCGTCCGGCACGCCGCCCTTCGCGCGATGGTTGAAATCTTCGAGTGCCCGCTCGGCATCGGCCTGCGAATGGAAGCGCGCGACGATTTCCTGCGCAAGCATGACCTTGAAGTCGCGCGGATTGCGGCCCGCCTGAGTTTCGCGGTTGAACCCGGCGATCTCATCCATCGGCCGGAACGACAGCAGTTCGAAATAACGCCACATCAGGTCGTCCGAAATGCTCATCAGCTTGCCGAACATGTCGGTCGGCTTTTCGCTGATGCCGACGTAGTTGTGCTTGGACTTCGACATCTTCTCGACGCCATCGAGCCCTTCGAGCAGCGGCATGGTCAGAATGCATTGCTGCTCCTGGCCATACTGCTTCTGCAGTTCGCGCCCGACCAGCAAATTGAACTTCTGGTCCGTGCCGCCGAGTTCGAGGTCCGCGTTCAGCGCGACCGAGTCGTAGCCCTGCATCAACGGATACAGGAATTCGTGGATCGAAATCGGCACGCCGCCCTGAAAGCGCTTCGTGAAGTCTTCGCGCTCGAGAATGCGCGCCACCGTGTAGCGCGATGCGAGCTTGATCATGCCGTCCGCCCCGAGCGGCATCGACCATTCGCTGTTGTAGCGGATCTCGGTCTTGGCGCGGTCGAGCACGAGCGACGCCTGGTCGAAGTAAGTCCTGGCGTTGGTTTCGATCTGCTCGCGCGTGAGCGGCGGGCGCGTGGCGTTGCGGCCGGACGGATCGCCGATCAGCGATGTGAAATCGCCGATCAGAAAGATGACGTTGTGCCCCAGATCCTGCAACTGACGCATCTTGTTCAGCACAACGGTATGGCCGATATGAATGTCGGGCGCGGTCGGATCGAGACCGAGCTTGATGCGAAGCGGCGTGCCGGTCGCCGCGCTTTTCGCGAGCTTTTGCACGAACTCCTCTTCGATCAGCAGTTCGTCGACACCGCGCTTCGTGACGGCGAGCGCATGACGGACTTCGTCGGTGACGGGAAAGGCGGGCTTGGAAGTGGACTCGGTGCTCATGCTGGAACGGAAGAATCGCAAAAGTCAGATTGTCCCATAGTTGACGTGCAACGCGGCCGCAATGGGACCGCAATCTCGCACGTTGGCCGAAAGGCCAGGGTTTCGGCGCAGCAGGAATGAGGCATCATGCATGCGTGGTGCGCAATGGAAACCGATGGGGCCGCGCAACCTGTCGCGGCGCGCGGTGTTTGCGCGACAATCGGCACACGCGGCACACTCGGCACACTCGGCACAAGCAGCCTGAGCGGTTCGTAGTCAACAATCGAAAGGAGCACCAACGTGGCAAAAGAGGCGGCAAGCGCGGACGGCGTGTACTTCGGCTTGATGTCGGGCACCAGCATGGACGGCGTGGACGGCATCGCCGTCGAATTCGAAGCGGGCAAGGCGCCCGTCGTGCGGTCGGAAGCGTTCGTCGGGTTTTCCGAGGCACTGCGCGACGCGCTCTTCAGCCTGCAGCAGCCGGGGGACAACGAAATCGAACGTGAATCGCTGGCCGCCAACGCGCTCGCCGCACGCTACACCGTTTGCTGCCACGAACTGCTCAGAAGCGGCAATCTGTCCGCCGAAGGCGTGCGCGCGATCGGCGTCCACGGGCAGACGGTCCGGCACCGCCCGGAGAAGGGCTATACGCGGCAGATCAACAACCCGGCACTGCTCGCGGAAATGACCCACATCGACATCGTCGCCGATTTCCGCGCACGCGACGTGGCGGCGGGAGGCCAGGGTGCACCGCTCGTGCCGGCGTTCCACGCAACCCTGTTCGGCGCAAAGGGCGAGACCCGCGTGGTGTGCAATCTGGGCGGCATCAGCAACATTACGATACTGTCCGCGAACGGCGCGGTGCGCGGTTTCGATTGCGGGCCGGCCAATGCGCTGCTCGACGAATGGGCGCAGCGCCATCTCGGCAAACCGTTCGATGAAAACGGCCATTTCGCCGCCAGCGGTCAGGTCCACCGTCCGTTGCTGCACGCATTGCTCGATGAGCCGTACTTCGAGCTTCAGCCGCCCAAAAGCACCGGCCGCGATCTCTTCAACCCCGCATGGCTCGACGCGAAGCTGCAACCATTCAGCGCGCTGCCGCCCGCCGATGTGCAGGCGACGCTCACCGCGCTCACCGCACTCACCGTCGCGCGCGAGATCGAGCGCCACGCGCCGGATTGCAAGGCGCTCTATGTATGCGGCGGCGGCGCACGCAACGCGCAACAGCTTGAAGCGCTGCAACAGGCGCTGGAGGCAAGCGGCGTAAGCGGCGTGCCGGTGCTGACGACCGAAGCGCTCGGCGTACCGCCGCACCAGGTCGAACCGCTAGCGTTCGCATGGCTCGCGATGCGCTATATCGGTCGCGCGCCGGGGAATTTGCCCGCGGTGACGGGAGCAGCCGGCGAGCGGGTGCTGGGCGCGCTTTATCCGCGCTAAACGAAATGAAGCCCCAAGACAGACTGGCCGCGCTGGCACTCTACCAGGCGCGGCCCGCAGTACGAACCCACATCGCAAATAAAAAACGGGGCCGAGGCCCCGTTTCGCGTACGACTGCGGTCAAGTCCCGCAGTTAAATCCGGCAGATATGTCCTGGCGTTAAACCGTCAAACCGAGAACGACGAACCGCAACCACAGGTCGTCGACGCGTTCGGATTCTTGATCACGAACTGCGCGCCGTTGATGTCGTCCTTGTAGTCGATTTCTGCACCGACCAGGTACTGATAACTCATCGAGTCGATCAGCAACTGGACGCCGCTCTTGTTCATCACGGTATCGTCCTCGTTGACTGCCTCGTCGAACGTGAAACCATACTGAAAGCCCGAGCAGCCGCCGCCTTGCACGAACACACGCAGCTTCAGCTCCGGGTTGCCTTCTTCGTCGATCAGTTGCTTGACCTTATCGGCCGCTGCGTCGGTAAATACGAACGGAGCCGGCATTTCAGCCACGGGGGTGTCGGTCACTGCGTTCATGCGAACTCTCCAAAAAAGCTACTAAACGCTATTGTAGGGCCGATCCTGATATCGTGCCGAAGTCCATGAAAACAATAGGTTCTTACGAATAGCGGGGCGACAGCGCGAAGTGGCGAACGCCGCCGTGAGATCAAACGCTGAGCCCACCGACGGGCCCGCGCATGACGGTCGTATGCGCGTCGTCCATCGATTGACCAGAGGTCATCCAGCAAACAGAGGCCGCCAAAGAAAAAAGCCGCCGACGCATACTCGCGACAGCGGCTTTCGCGGCAGGCTCGCCACACGCACAACGCGTGGCGAACCGGCATGAAGCGATTAACGCTTCGAGAACTGCTTCCTGCGGCGTGCCTTGTGGAAGCCGACCTTCTTACGCTCGACTTCACGCGCATCGCGCGTGACGAAACCGGCGCTCGACAGCGCGGGCTTCAGCGTCGCGTCATAGTCCATCAGCGCGCGCGTGATGCCGTGGCGAACCGCACCGGCTTGACCCGTTTCGCCGCCGCCCGTCACGTTCACCTTGATATCGAACGTGGCCGCGTGGTTCGTGAGTTCCAGCGGTTGACGCACGATCATCAGCGACGTTTCGCGCGAGAAGTAGTCGGAGATGGGCTTGCCGTTGACGATGATGTCGCCCTTGCCCGCCTTGATGAAGACACGAGCGACAGCGCTCTTGCGGCGGCCCGTACCGTAGTTCCAGTTACCGATCATGTGGGCTCCCGTTAGATCTCAAGCGCCTTCGGCTGTTGCGCCGAATGCGGGTGCGTTGCTTCGGCGTAGACCTTCAGCTTCTTGATCATCGCGTAGCCGAGCGGGCCCTTCGGCAGCATGCCCTTGACCGCCTTCTCGAGCGCGCGGCCCGGGAAGCGTTCCTGCATCTTGCCGAACGTCGTTTCATAGATACCGCCCGGGTAGCCCGAGTGGCGGTAGTACTTCTTGTCCGTGGTCTTGTTGCCCGTGACCTTAAGCTTGCCGGCATTGATGACGATGATGAAATCGCCAGTGTCGACGTGCGGAGTGAATTCAGGCTTGTGCTTGCCGCGAAGACGGCGTGCCACTTCGCTGGCAACACGGCCGAGAACCTTATCCGTCGCGTCAATCACGTACCATTCGCGCGCCACCTCATGGGCTTTTGCGGAAAAAGTCTTCATGATCGATCCAAAAAAATTGCGATGCCCTGCTTTGTTCCTGCATGGATCTGAACTGCGTCCATTGATCACGTTTGCCGGGAAGTTCTAGATGCTTCCGTAACGCTATGCAGGCGCTCCCTGTTCTTCTTCCGCGGGCATGAATGCGGAAAAGCTCTGAATTATAAAGGAAATTGCGCGTAGGAGTCAAAGCATTGGACGCATCGCGACGGGCAGATGCGGTCCGCCGGAAACGCAGGACGAAAAAAAGCCCGAACCATCGGTTCGGGCTTAATCCACCTTAGGAGGAGGGTGGAGGAGACATGCGGAGGTTGCTCAGCAACTGCAACCAATGAACTGATTATATGAGCGTCGCTTGTGCGACGCAAGAATATTTGCATTGCGAAATGTGAATTCACGATATGAAATGACGGACGTACTTTATCCGTCCCGCACAATCCTTTTAAAATCAATAGATAAGATTCAATCGCCGTGTTGCAGGCCCACGCGAAGGTGGGGCAAAAACCCTACAAACCCCAGGGGAATCCCGCAAACCGCGCTTTGTGCCGCACCGCAACAATCACCCTCCAGTCAAGTCCGATGCGAACCGGAGTAGCCTCGGGCGAACCCCGATCCGACGGGCTACAATGCGTTCTCGAATTCGCGCCGAATCAGTTGGAGAGCAGGCATGGAATGCAAAGTGAGCTGGATGGGAACGGACGGCATGGCCTTCGCCGCGGAAACCGGCAGTGGCCATCTGGTCGCGATGGACGGCGCGCCGGAAGGCGGCGGCCGCAATCTCGCGCCGCGTCCGATGGAAATGGTGCTGCTGGGCACGGGCGGCTGCACTGCGTATGACGTCGTGATGATCCTGAAGAAAAGCCGTCAGGACATCGCCGGCTGCTCGGTGACGTTGAAGGCGGAGCGCGCGAGCGAAGATCCGAAGGTGTTCACGAAAATCCACTTCCACTTCACCGTGACCGGCAGGAACCTGAACCCGGCGACGGTCGAACGCGCGATCAATCTGTCGCACGACAAATACTGCTCCGCGTCGATCATGCTCGCGAAAACCGCCGAACTGACTCACTCGTTCGACATCGTCGCGACCTGACAGGACAAACGCGTCGCGGCGGGCAAAGCGCGGCATCGCGTACCGCAAGACCACGCACGGTAGCCACGCATCGCAAGCACGCTCGACAAAAGACACGCTCGACAAAAACAGAACGCCGGCGTCCTCATGGACGCCGGCGTTTGTCATTCAGCGGCAAAGCCTGCCGATAAGCCGGATTCTGTGCACGCGGCACGTCCGAAGACGCACCACGCGTGGCAGCCATTCCTCTAGGCGCGCCATTGCTGACGCGCTCAAGCTTCCTACCCGCAGACGGAACGGGGGCCCCGTCCTGCATCGCGAAGATGCGCGCCTGCCTACTTGGAATTGCTCCGGGTGGAGGTTGCCGTGCCGGCTACGTTACCGCAGCCGCGGTGCGCTCTTACCGCACCCTTTCACCCTTACCTGATCCTGGCTTGCGCCAGGCCATCGGCGGTTTGCTCTCTGTTGCCCTGTTCCGCGTGTCGCCACGGATGGCCGTTAGCCATCACCCTGCCCTGTGGAGTCCGGACTTTCCTCGCCTTCGCCAGCCGTAGCCGGCAAAGCCGCGGCTGCCTGGCCTGCTTTGCTGCCGGCGATTCTAGCATTGCGGCTGGGATGAAGGGGCGCGACGGCCCGCGCGAAACACCGACCGGTCGTCATAAAACGACGGCGCCTCGTTCGTGGGCCACCAGCCCGGAATGCCCAATACCGGCAGCGGCGCGAACACGCGGCCGGTGAGTTCGCCTGCGCTCATCAGCGCGCGGCTGACCGAGTCGTCGAGCCAGGCGTCGCGCGCCGCGACGTCCCATGAAAAATAGACGTCGGGCACCTCGACGATCCACGCGTGCGCCGTGCAGGCCTTGTACGGCATGACCAGCTTTTCGAGCAGCGCATGGCCGAAGCAGCGGACCTCACATTGCGCGCCCCACGCGCCGCGTCCCGCGACGAACAGCGCCTGCCAGTCGAACGCGCGCAAGGCAGCCGCACGGGCAGGATGGCTGCAAGCGAACAGCACCGCGTTTTCATCGAACACGGTCAACGCATCGCGCGTGCTGCCGCGGGTCGGACCGACGCCGAGCGCATCGATGGCCGCCGTGCCGCGCGCGCTGAGCGCCGCCTTGATACGCGGATACTGGAACCACGACAGCGCGTTGAAGAAATCGTGCAGGTTGTGTCGCGTGGGCACGCGGCCCGTCGCGGCGATATGAGCTTCGTAGCGCTCGCCAGCGGGCAGCTCGTGCTGGGCGATAAACGCGAGGCGCGCCCCGCGGCCGGTCGTGAAGTCGCACACCTGTGCGTCCGCGTTCATTTCGGCGAGCAGCGCAGCCGGACTCTCGAGCGCCGCGCGTTGCCAACGCGCGCCGCGTGCGGCGAGCGGCGAAAACCACGGCGTCGACCAATCGATATCGGCAAAGCCCGTCGCCCGTACCGCGCCACCGCGAGCGAGCGGGCCGCGTGCGGCGACATCGCGTCGATCATTCACGTGAGAATCGCGTGCTGCGGCGCCGGGCATGCGCCGGTCTTCGCGACCGCTAGCCGGCGTAGCCAACACACCCGCCCCGTTCGCTGTCGTGATCGCGCAACCGGAGACAAGCCCGCGAATGCCGACGACGCCGCCCGCTCACACGAGCCGCCAGCCGATCGTTTCGCCGGCGCGCAGCGGCACGACCGGCGTGTCGCCGGCCGTCACTTCGGCGGGCAGCGTCCACTGTTCACGGCGCAGCGTCACTCGCTCGTTGCTGCGCGGCAGCCCGTAGAAATCAGCGCCAAAAAAGCTCGCGAAACCTTCGAGGCGATCCAGCGCACCGGCATTGTCGAACGCTTCGGCGTACAGCTCGAGCGCATGCAGCGCGGTGTAGCAGCCGGCGCAGCCGCATGCATGTTCCTTGAGTCCTTTCGGATGCGGCGCGCTATCGGTGCCGAGGAAAAAGCGCGGATTGCCCGAAGTAGCCGCTTCGACAAGCGCAACGCGATGCTTCTCGCGCTTGAGTACCGGCAGACAATAGTAGTGCGGCCGAATGCCGCCCTGGAAAATCGCATTGCGGTTATACAGCAGATGGTGCGGCGTGATCGTCGCGGCGAGCAGCTGAGGCGCCGCATCCGCATCGCGCACATAGTCGGCCGCGTCCTTTGTCGTGATGTGCTCGAACACCACCTTCAGCGCCGGGAAATCGCGGCGCAGCGGCGTCATCACGCGATCGATGAATTCTTTCTCGCGATCGAACAGGTCGATCGACGGATCGGTCACCTCGCCATGCACCAGCAACGGCATACCGGTTTCCTGCATCGCCTCGAGCGTCTTCGCGCACTTCGCGAGATTCGACACGCCCGCATCCGAATTGGTGGTCGCCCCCGCCGGATACAGTTTGACGCCATGCACGAAGCCGCTTGCGCGCGCGCGGCGAATCTCATCGGGTGCGGTGTTGTCGGTGAGATACAGCGTCATCAGGGGTTCGAACTTTGCGCCGGCGGGAAGCGCCGCGAGGATGCGCTCACGGTACGCGCGCGCCTGGTCGGTGGTGGTCACCGGCGGCTTGAGGTTCGGCATGATGATCGCGCGGCCGAACTGGCGCGCAGTGTGCGGCAGCACAGCCGCGAGCATCGCACCGTCGCGCACGTGCAGATGCCAGTCATCGGGACGCGCAAGGGAAATGGAATCGACGGACGCGGCGGCCGACGAAGTGGAAGGCAAGGAAGCGGACGATGAGGAGATCATGGCAAAGGAAATGACAAACCCGGGCGAGTCCCGGCCAACCCACGCAGCCCCGGACGACGGCCTGCGATCCACAACACAACACGACACGACGCGTTCAACCCTTCGCGAACCCGTCGCACACTGTTGCAAACCATCATGCAGAGATCCGAAAAACGGCCCGAAAAGCGGCCTGAAAACCCGTCAATTTTAATGATTGCGGTTTTGGGCGAGGTGATATGCTTGTAAAAATATCATTGTAACGGGTAGCTCGACCCTAAACCGTCTGGTTCGCGTCGGCCTGCCTTTACAGGTTTCAGCGGCCCTACCCTAGCGCATCATGTGCCAACTTCTTGGAATGAATTGCGCCGCGCCGACGGATGTCGTGTTCTCGTTCACCGGTTTCGCGGCACGCGGCGGCGCCACCGATCACCACGCCGACGGCTGGGGTATCGCGTTCTTCGAAGACAAGGCTTGCCGCCTCTTCATCGACCATCAATCGTCAGCCACCTCGCCGATCGCCGAGATGGTCAAGCGCTATCCGATCAAGTCGAAAAATACGATCGCGCACATCCGCAAGGCGACCCAGGGGCATATCGTGCTGGAGAACTGCCACCCGTTCCTGCGCGAATTGTGGGGCCGGCACTGGATCTTCGCGCACAACGGCGACTTGCAGAATTATCGGCCGGTGCTGTCGGACGTCTATCAACCGGTCGGCACCACCGACAGCGAACTCGCCTACTGCGCGCTGCTGCAAGGCCTGCGCAAGACCTTCCCAGGCCAGCAGCAGCCTCCGCTCGATGAACTGTTCGCCGCCCTCGCAACCCTCACCGGCGAAATCACGCAGTTCGGCGTGTTCAACTTCCTGATGTCGAATGGGCAGGCGCTGTTCGCGCATTGCTCGACGCACCTGTACTACCTCGTGCGCAGCTGGCCGTTCTCGACCGCACACCTCGTCGATGCGGACGTCTCGATCGATTTCGCGAAGTACACGACGCCAGAAGATCGCGTCGCGGTGATCGCAACCCAGCCGCTCACCGACAACGAAGTCTGGACGCGCTTCGAACCCGGCGACCTGCTGATGTTCCAGCACGGTCAGGTGATCGCGCGGACGAACGTGCCGGTCCCGCCCGCGGTGCTCGAAAAAGCCGCACAGCCGCCTTGCGACGGCGCCGCGACTTCAAGCGCATCGATCCTGCCCGACAGATCGGCACTCGACCTCGAGTCCGACGACGCGGCCGCGTTCGAATCGTAAAGCCGCCAACGATCTCACCTTGAAAAGCAAAACGGGCAGCTCATCGCTGCCCGTTTTGCCCGACCCAACCGCTTTGCTACGCGGTCTGTCAGTGCAGGATCTTCGCGAGGAAATCTTTCGCGCGATCCGACTTCGGATTCGCAAAGAAGTCTTCCTTGCGGTCGTCTTCGACAATCAAGCCCTTGTCCATGAAGATCACGCGGTGCGCGACCTTCTTCGCAAAGCCCATTTCGTGCGTGACGCACATCATCGTCATGCCTTCCTGCGCGAGCTCGACCATCACGTCGAGCACCTCGTTGATCATCTCCGGGTCGAGCGCGGAAGTCGGCTCGTCGAACAGCATCGCGATCGGATCCATCGACAACGCACGCGCAATCGCAACCCGCTGCTGCTGACCGCCCGACAGTTGCCCCGGGTATTTGTCCGCATGCGCGCGCAAGCCCACGCGGTCGAGCAGCTTCAGGCCTTTCGCCCCGGCTTCGTCCCGCGAGCGGCCGAGCACCTTGACCTGCGCGAGCGTCAGGTTCTCGGTAATCGACAGATGCGGAAACAGTTCGAAGTGCTGAAACACCATGCCGACCTTCGCGCGCAGCTTCGACAGATTGGTTTTCCTGTCGACCAGCGACTGCCCGTTGATCACGATGTCGCCTTTCTGGAACGGCTCGAGACCGTTCACCGTCTTGATCAGCGTCGATTTGCCCGAACCCGACGGGCCGCACACGACGACCACCTCACCCTTTTTGACTTCCGTCGTGCAGTCGGTCAGCACCTGAAACTGACCGTACCACTTCGATACATTCTTGATAGAGATCATCTTGCGACCTTTTTCTGAAGACTTTTGACGATACTCGACGCCACCACGCAGATCACGAAATAGCAGGCGCCCGAGAACAGCACCATCTCGACAATCGTGCCGTCACGGTCGCCGATATTCGCCGCGGTGCGGAAGAAGTCCGCAAGGCCGATCACGTAGACGAGCGACGTATCCTGGAAGAGCACGATCGCCTGCGTCAGCAACAGCGGGATCATCGCGCGGAACGCCTGCGGCAGCACGATCAGCTTCATCGCCTGCCCGTACGTCATGCCGAGCGCGAATGCCGCGTTGACCTGCCCGCGCGACACCGCCTGAATGCCGGCGCGGATGATCTCCGAGTAATACGCGGCTTCGAACAGCGAGAATGCGATCATCGCCGACGCGAGCCGGATATCGATATCCGGCGACAGGCCGAGCAGGTTCTGCAACACCTGCGGCACGATCAGGAAGAACCACAGCAGCACCATCACGAGCGGAATCGAGCGGAACAGCGTGACGTACAAACGCGCGAACCATTCGAACGGCTTCACACCGGAGAGCCGCAACAGCGCGAGCAGCGTGCCGATCACAATGCCGCAGACGATCGCAATGACGGTGATCTTGAACGTGATGATCGCGCCGGTCCATAAAGTAGGCAGCGCGCCCGCAATACCACTCCAGTCGAAGTGATGCATCACTTGCCTCCGATGTAGCCCGGCAGGCGGGTCTTGTGCTCGAGGATACGCATCAGTTGCATCACGACGAGATTGATCACCATGTACGCGACCGTCACCGCGATGAACGACTCATACGCCTGCGCGGTGTAGTCGACCAGCTGGCGCGCCTGAGCCGACAGCTCGAGCAGACCGATCGTCGACGCGACCGCGGAGTTCTTGAAGATATTCAGAAACTCGGACGTGAGCGGCGGCACGATGATGCGGTAGGCGACCGGCAGCAGCACATAGCGATACGTCTGCCATTGCGTGAAGCCAAGCGCGAGACCGGCCGCGCGCTGGCCGCGCGGCAGCGCGTTGATGCCCGAGCGCACCTGCTCGCACACCCGCGCCGCGGTAAAGAGACCGAGACAGAGAATGGACGACGAGAAGAACTGCGCGGTCGGCGGCAACTGCTTGTACCAGCCGCCGATCGACACCGGCAGCAGTTCCGGTATGACCAGATACCAGATGAAAAACTGGACGATCAGCGGGATGTTACGAAAGATCGCGACGTAGACGGTGCCGATCGCGGCGAGCGTCCTGTTCGGCACGGTGCGCAGCACGCCGAACAGCGAGCCGACGATCAACGCGATCACCCACGCGGACAGCGAGACGACGATCGTCACCCAGAAGCCGGACATCAGCCAGCCCAGATAGGTGGTCGGCTCGCCGGTGGAAACCGGACTTAGCAGAATGCCCCAGTTCCAGTGGTAAGACATGACAAAGACTCCACAAAAAGAAACGGAAGAAGCGCCCGGCCCCTTCCGTTCCGTTCAACACGTTGCGATGGTAACGGTTGATCGACGTTAGTCGATTGCCTTGTCGTTCGGGCTCTTGTAGAGCGCGCGGATATCGTCGCTTTCCGGGAAGTTCAGGTTCAGGCCCTTCGGCGGAATCGGCGATTCGAACCACTTCTTGTAGATCGGATCGGCTTCGCCCGACGTTTCGACCTTGGCGATCGCATCGTCGACGACCTTCTTGAACTCCGGATCGTTCTTGCGCAGCATGCAGCCGTACGCTTCACGCGATTGCGGCGTGCCGACGATCACGAAATCGTTCGGGTTGTTCGACTTCGCGCGCTCGCCGGCGAGCAGCGCATCGTCCATCATGAACGCGGCGGCGCGGCCTGTCGACAGCGTCAGGAACGATTCGCCGTGATCCTTCGCGCTGATGATGTTCATGCCCATGTTCTTGTCCTGGTTCATCTTGCGCAACAGGCGCTCGGACGTCGTACCCGCCGTCGTCACGACCGTCTTGCCTTTCAGATCCGGGAAGTCCTTGATGCCTGAGTCTTTCTTCGTCATCAGGCGCGTGCCGATCACGAAAATCGTGTTCGAGAAGGCGACCTGCTGCTGGCGCTCGGCGTTATTGGTGGTCGAGCCGCACTCGAGGTCGATCGTGCCGTTCTGCACGAGCGGAATGCGGTTTTGCGACGTGACCGGCGTCAGCTTCACCTTCAGGTTCGGCATGTTCAGCTTCTGCTTGACCGCGTCCACCACCTTCAGTGCGAATTCCTGCGAATAACCGACGACGTTTTGCTTGTCGTCATAGTACGAAAAC
The DNA here is from genome assembly GCF_902859875.1 of Paraburkholderia solisilvae. Taxonomy (GTDB): domain Bacteria; phylum Pseudomonadota; class Gammaproteobacteria; order Burkholderiales; family Burkholderiaceae; genus Paraburkholderia; species Paraburkholderia solisilvae. The sequence goes on from NZ_CADIKF010000004.1 coordinate 97,576, forward strand.
GGAATTGACGATTCGCGGTGACCCAGCGAAATGACCCCGGTGTCCTTGATTTTTTTCAATGTGCCGGCGTCCTGCGCGTATGCGCCGGCCGTCAACACACCCGAAAACAGTCCGACCGTCGCGAGAAGCAGCGCTGCTTTTTTAACCTTCATTTGTGATCTCCTTGGCAAATACCGGCGCAAGTGTATCAAAGTAACTATTTTGAAAGAATGGTCGTTAACCATGTTTGGACGCAGCTGTTGCGTAAATCCAGCACTGCGCCCGCTATGGCGTCCCGGCTGATGAGCCAACAACACGCATACGCAAAAGCGGACGGCATCTTACAACGCCGCCCGCCTGTAATGTGCGCGATCATACAGAATCGCGCGCAAACCGTTTGTGAAAAAATTAAATCAGCGCTAGAGGCGCTGTTTCAGGGGTAAAGGCCCCGCATCTCGCGCGCCATCAGGATCCGCTTGCACGCGACGATAAACGCCGCCGTGCGCACCGAGACGTTCTGCTCGGTCGACACCTGCCACACCGCCGCGAATGCCTCGCGCATCACGCGATCGAGCCGCTCGTTGATTTCGCCCTCGGTCCAGAAGAAGCTCGAGAAATCCTGCACCCATTCGAAATACGACACGGTCACGCCGCCCGCATTCGCGACCACATCCGGGATCACGAGCACGCCCTTGTCGTGCAGGATGTCGTCGGCCTCGGTCGTGGTCGGGCCGTTCGCGCCTTCAACGATGATCTTCGCGCGGATGTTCGGCGCGTTTTTCCCGGTGATCTGGTTTTCGAGCGCGGCCGGAATCAGGAGGTCCGCGTCGACCGACCAGAAGTCGTCACTGGCGATACTGTCCGCCTCCGGGAAGCCGCCGATGCCGCCCGTCTTCGCGACGTGCTCGAGCAATGCGCCGGCATCGATGCCGCTTGACCGGTAAAGCGTGCCGGTATGGTCCTGCACCGCCACGATCTTTGCGCCGGCCTCCTGGAAGAGCCGCGCCGCGATGCCGCCGACATTGCCGAAACCTTGCACCGCGATGCGCGCGCCTTCAATCGAAAAGCCGATGCGCCGCGCCGCTTCGCAGCCGACCACGAACACGCCGCGGCCGGTCGCCTCGCGGCGGCCGAGCGAGCCGCCGAGCGCAATCGGCTTGCCGGTGACGACGCCGGTCGCCGTCTGGCCCTGGTTCATCGAGTACGTGTCCATCATCCACGCCATGATCTGCTCGTTCGTGTTGACGTCCGGCGCGGGGATATCCGTATTCGGCCCGATGATGATGCCGATCTCACTCGTGTAACGGCGCGTCACGCGCTCGAGTTCGCCGCGCGACAGCTTGCGCGGGTCGACGCGGATGCCGCCTTTCGCGCCGCCGTACGGCACGTTGACAGCCGCGTTCTTCACCGACATCCATGCGGACAGCGCCATCACTTCCGACAGCGTCACGTCCTGGTGATAACGCACGCCGCCCTTGCCGGGACCGCGCGACACGTTGTGCTGCACCCGGTAGCCCTCGAAGTGGGCGACCGTGCCGTTGTCGAGTTCGATCGGCACATCGACGATCAGAATGCGCTTCGGACGCTTGAGCGTCTCGATCCAGCGCGACTGCGAACCGAGATAAGGCGCAACGCGATCGACCTGGCGCAGATAGTTGCCCCACGGGCCGAGGTCGTCTTTATGCAGATAGGATGGCAGCGCTTCCGGCGATGTTTCGAACTTCGATTGGGATGACATGAAGACTCCAGCGGTCAATGAATGACGCCATTGTCGAAAATCGTCTGGATGAACGCCAATGCCGTTTGGTCATCCCGTTATGTTTTTTTTGCATAATCGCCGGAATGCGCAAAGCGCTGTTGCGAGCGACATACTTGCGTTCGCCTCGCTTGCGTCCGTTACCGGCGCGCGTCGTGCGTTGCGAGCCGGTTCAACCCGCGTCTTGCGCGAGCTCGGCGGACACCCCATCCCATAGCGCGCGCACGAGCGTGTGACGCGGATCGTCACCCTGCACGGCCAGCTTGTCGCGATAGAGGCGAATCTCCATCGTCAGCGTGAACTGGCCTTGCGCGCCGCCGCCGCGCGACGCGCGGTCGAGGCGGATCAGGCGGCCGTCGGCGAGCGCGTCTTCGACCGCGCTATGCGGCAGGAACGCAATGCCGTGGCCGGCCAGCGCCATCGCTTTCAGGCCTTCCGCCATATCGGTTTCGTACACGCGATCGAGATACAGCCGCTGCGGCGCATTCGAGATGATGACCTCGGTCATGCGGCCCAGATACGCATTGGGCGTGTACGACAGGTACGGCGCGGGCGCGTCGGGCGTGCCGGGCAGCGTATGGCGCGCGCGGCCGGCGCGGCTTGGCGCCGAAAACGGGCTGATCGGTTCGACGCCAAGCGTCAGCATGTCGTAGCGCGCGGGGTCGAGCGCGACCGGCTGACTCGGATGGTGATACCCCATGACCAGATCGCAGCCGCCTTCGACGAGCGAGAGCACCGCATCATGCACGTTCAGCGCGCGCAGGCGCGTATGGATCGGTCCGAGCTGCGCTTCGATGCGCTGCAGCCAGCGCGGGAAGTAAGTTAGCGACAGCGTATGCGGCACCGCGAATTCGATCGTCGCGGCGGGCGTCGCGGTGTGACCGCGCAGCAGCGTGCGCGCCTCGTGGAACTGCGAGAGCATCGCGAGCGCCTGCTCGTAGAACACCTGGCCGGCGTTGGTGAGACGCGTCGGATACACCGAGCGGTCGATCAGCTCCGTGCCGAGCCACGACTCGAGCGCCTGGATGCGACGCGAAAATGCCGGCTGCGTGACGTGCCGCAGCTCAGCCGAGCGGCTGAAGCTGCGCGTTTCCGCGAGCGACACAAAGTCTTCGAGCCATTTCAGTTCCATGCGAAAGCCTGCGCGCGGCGGAGCAAGAGAAGTCAGCATTCTAGCGGCGGCCGCCGGGCTCGCGCGGCGACAAGACGCGGCGAAGATCGACTCAATCGCGCATCCAGCCCGACGATCAGGCCGTGGCCCGCGGCGAGCCCGGCGAGACAAACCGCCCACGGTGGTAAAATTCGCGGTTCTCCCCGTTCCCGTCCTGACGCTACGCGTCCCGCCTGATCATGTCCGACACCCGTCCCGATACCCTGTTCGCGCTGACCGCGCTGTCCCCGCTCGACGGCCGCTACGCGCCAAAAACCGAAGCCTTGCGCGACTGGCTCTCGGAAGCCGCGTTCATGCGTCACCGCGTGACGGTTGAAATCCACTGGCTGATCGCGCTGTCGCACGCCGGGCTGGCTGAAGTGCCGCGCTTCTCGCCGCAATCGGAGCAGTTCCTGCTGCAACTGGTCGAGCGTTTCACCGCGCACGACGCGGCGCGCATCAAGGAAATCGAGCGCGTGACGAATCACGACGTGAAAGCGGTCGAATACTGGCTGAAAGAGGCGGTGAAAGGCCAGCCCGAGCTCGAGCGTGCGAGCGAGTTCATTCACTTCGCGTGCACGTCGGAAGACATCAACAATACGTCGCACGGTTTGATGCTGGCCGGTGCGCGCGAACATGTGATGCTGCCGGCGCTGCGCTCGGTGCATCAACGGCTCGTCGCGCTCGCGCATGCGCAGGCTGAACAGCCGATGCTATCGCGCACGCACGGCCAGCCGGCCAGCCCGACGACGCTCGGCAAGGAAATCGCGAACGTGGCTGCGCGGCTCGCGCGCGCCATCGAGCGTATCGCGCAGGTCGAACTACTCGGCAAGATGAACGGCGCGGTGGGTAACTTCAATGCGCACCTGTCCGCGTATCCGGAATTCGACTGGGAGGCGTTCTCGCGCAAGGTGGTCGAAGAACGCCTGAAGCTGTCGTTCAATCCATACACCATTCAGATCGAGCCGCACGACTATATGGCGGAGCTGTTCGATGCGGTCGCGCGCGCGAACACCATTCTGCTCGATCTCGATCGCGACGTGTGGGGCTATATCTCGATCGGCTACTTCAAGCAGAAGACGAAGGCCGGCGAGATCGGTTCGTCGACGATGCCGCACAAGGTCAATCCGATCGACTTCGAAAATTCGGAAGGCAATCTCGGGTTGGCAAACGCGACGCTGCGCCACCTCGCGGACAAGCTGCCGGTGTCGCGCTGGCAGCGCGACCTGACCGATTCGACGGTGCTGCGCAATATCGGTGTCGCGTTCGGTTACTCGCTGCTCGCGTATGACGCATTGATCCGCGGCCTGGACAAGCTCGAAGTGAATCCGCAACGGCTGAACGACGACCTCGACAATTGCTGGGAAGTGCTGGCCGAGCCGGTGCAGACGGTGATGCGCCGCTACGGAATCGAAAACCCGTACGAGCAGTTGAAGGAATTGACGCGCGGCAAGGGCATTACCCGCGAGGGACTGCACGCATTTATCGGCACCCTGAACATTCCGGCTGACGCGAAAGAACGGCTGCTGGCGATGACGCCGGGCTCGTATGTCGGCAAGGCGGTGGAGTTGGCGAAGCGCATCGCGTAGATGATCCGGTACAACCGGTACGACGTGCGCTAGCCGAAAATATTTGCGTTGCGCGTTTGAAGAAACAGCCGTTCAGTTCGTCGCTGAACGGCTGTTTTTCTTTTTGCGATACCTCGCCGCCACTTCACGATGTCAACCTGACGATATTGATAGCCAAGTTTGGTAGACAATAAATACTTCGTGATCCTATAATTTTCGCACTGTCAAAACACTGACAGACGGGTGTGAGAGCCCGGTGACCAGGACCGCATAACCTGCGCAAGCAGGTTGGTGCGGTTTTCCTCTGCGCGCCTCATGGGCGGGCCGGGGCAAGGGGCCGCAAGGCCACCGGTTCTCTTGGTCCCGGTCTCTCAACCTCGCCTACGTGCCCGCTCACCCCTATCCCCCAAGCGGTGTCGGGCGCCTCGAGAATCAACGGGAAATCGCACGATGAATAAACCTGGTTTACCTAAAGTTTCCGCGCAAGTCGTCAATCTCGGGCGTTCAGCGGCGGAAGCCAGTTATCGGTACGCGGATCGCTTCGGCGATTTACGCGCGCTCGCCAAGCTGCTGCAAAACACGGTAGAACGGGCAAGAGCCGAGAATGACGATCATTGCGCGGTGGCCGCGATCATCGTCCGGCTAAGCGACGAATACGCGACGTTCGCGCGTGCCGAAGCCGACATGTTCGCGACCGTAGCCAGCCTCGAACTGGAAGACGACGCGGACGATGTCTGCGCAGGCGGTGGTCGTCCGCCGTCCAAACACTAGCATCGGAACCTCGGACGCGAAGGCGAATGAAAAATAGCGCCATCAATCATATGAGGCGCTTTTTTGTTGAATGTCTGAATGCCTTTGCCCGTTTAACGTGTCTTCAACTGCTCGAGCACGTTATCGACTATCTGTTCCGGCGTCAGATCGATGCTCACCGTGATCGCTTCATCGTCTCCCGGTTCTTCCAGCGTATCCAGCTGACTCTGCAACAGCGACGGATCGAAGAAGTGCCCGGTCCGCGTTTGCAGCCGCTCTTCGAGCACTTCACGCGTGCCCTTCAGATAAACGAAGCAGACATCTTTGTCACCATCGCGCAAGATGTCGCGATACACGCGCTTTAGCGACGAGCACGTGAACACCGCGTCCTCATTCGCGCGCTGCTTCTCTTCAATCGCCGCGCGAATCGTCTTCAGCCATGGCCAGCGGTCTTCGTCGGTCAGTGGAATGCCCTTGTGCATCTTCTCCTTGTTGGCCGCGCTGTGAAACGCGTCGCCGTCGGTGAAGCCGCACCGCAGGCGCTCGGCGAGCAGCTCGCCGATGCGGGTTTTGCCGGCGCCCGAAACGCCCATCGCAATCAGAATCATCGAACCCTCCTTACACGACCGTCGCCAGCGCAAAGGTCAGCCCCAAGCCCAGCAACGAAATGATGGTCTCGCACAGCGACCAGGTCTTGAATGTTTGACCCACCGTCATGCCGAAATATTCCTTGATCAGCCAGAAGCCGCCGTCGTTCACGTGCGAGAAGATCAGCGAACCGGAACCGGTCGCGAGCACGAGCAGCTCGGGTTTGACCGCCGCCGCGCCCCCGGAGGCGATCGGCGCGACGATCCCGCATGCGGTCGTCATCGCCACCGTGGCCGAGCCGGTCGCGAGGCGAATCAGCGCGGCCACGCACCAGCCGAGCAACAGCGGCGACAGATGCGCGGAGGTCGCCGTCTCGACGATCTGCTTCGAAATGCCGCTATCCAGCAGCACGCGGCCGAAACCGCCGCCCGCGCCGACGATCAGCGTAATGCCCGCGATCGGCGCGAGGCAATCGCCGCAAAATTTCTGGATCTGCTCGCGATTGAAACCGCGCTGCGCGCCGAACGTCCAGAAGCTGACAAGCACCGCGATCAACAGTGCGACGTCGGTGTTGCCGATAAAGTGCAGCAGATCGTTCGGCAGCGTCTTCGGTGTGGAGACGAGATCGGCCCAGCTACCGATCAGCATCAGAATGACCGGCAGCAGAATGGTGAAAAGCGTCACGCCGAAACCGGGCAATTCGCGCTTTTCCTTGCGCTCGCCCGAATCGACGAATTGCGCGGCCAGCGGATTGTTCTCGGGCAGCTTGATATGACGATGAATCAGCAGCGCGAACAACGGTCCCGCGACCACCGCCGTCGGCACACCGACGATCAGCCCGTACACGATGGTCCTGCCGATATCCGCGTGATACGCCTGCACCGCAAGCAGCGCGGCCGGGTGCGGCGGAATCAGGCCGTGCACGACGGACAGTCCCGCGACCATCGGCAGGCCGATCAGCAAGAGCGATTTGCCGGTGCGCTTCGCCACATTGAAGGCGATCGGAATGAGCAGCACGAAACCCACTTCGAAAAACACCGGCAAGCCGACGATGATCGCGACGAACATCATCGCCCAGTGAATGTGCTTCTCACCGAACCAGCGGATCAACGTGGTCGCGATACGTTCGGCGCCGCCCGATTCCGCCATCATCTTGCCGAGCATCGTGCCGAGGCCCACCACGATCGCGATATGACCGAGCGTGTTGCCGTTGCCTGTTTCGAACGACTTCACGATCGACCCGATCGGCATGCCGACCGCGAGCCCGAGCAGCAGCGAGACGATGATCAGAACAAGGAACGGATAGACCTTGAAGCGTGTGATCATCAGGATCAGCACGGCGATCGCGATCACGGCGTAGATCAGCAGCATGCTGCCGTGGACAGCTTCCATGAAGCGCCTCCTTTGCGTTATTCGTTTGATTGCACAGCACGGCTGCACGTCGCGTACCCGCGACGCGAATTTTACTGCTTGCGGGTTAAGGCCGCAGACAGGACCAGCAAGACAAGCCGCGGCGCGCGTCCGCACGCGTGCCGGCAGCAATCAACAAAAATGCCTCGCCGTCGCAGCCGTGCGGCTGAATCGGCGAGGCATCGTGTGATGCGGAACCTGTTGCCTGTTTGTTGCTGAGTGAATCAGCAGTCCAAACGCATGGTGATCAATGCGCGGCGAGCGCGGTCGCGGCGCGCGCGAGACGCGTCACTTCATCCCAGTTCTGCGCAGCCAGCGCGGCCTTCGGCGTGAGCCACGAACCGCCCACGCATACGACGTTCGGCAGCGCGAGAAAATTCGGCGCCGACTCCGCGGTAATGCCGCCGGTCGGGCAAAACTTGAGCGCCGGGAACGGCCCGTGAAATGCCTGCAGCATCGGCACGCCGCCCGCTTGCTGCGCGGGGAAGAACTTCACGATCTCATAGCCGAGCTCGAGCGCGACGATGATGTCCGTCGGCGTCATCACGCCGGGCAGCAGCGGCAAACCGGCGTCTTGCGCCGCCTTGTGCATGTCTCGGGTCAAGCCCGGCGACACGCCGAACTGCGCGCCCGCTTTCTTCGCCAGCGCGCAATGCTCGGGCTTCGTGATCGTGCCGACACCGACGACGATATCTTCGGCCAGCTGGCTCGCGCGTTCGATCGCCTTCAGGCCCGCTTCGGTGCGCAGCGTGATTTCGAGCACCTTCACACCGCCTGCGTGCAAGGCACGCGACACGTGCTCGCCCTGCTCGACCGAATCGAAGGCGAGCACCGGAATCACCGGGCCGAGCCGCACGATATCGCTTACTTTCTTTGCCGTCATGGTCACACTCCTTACTTATGCATTGCGTGGCTGGGTTGCGCGTGCGCAGCCGTTGCTGCGGCCTGCTTCGAAGAGTGGGCTGCAGCATGCGCGCCCGATTGAACCTGCCCGTTCACACACTCGTGGTCATTGGCCTCGCCGACGAGCGGCCCGAACACCGAGGCGCCCAATTCCGCAGGCGCCGCCGCCGCGCGAAACACGCCGAACAGTTCGCGACCGAAACCCACTTCGTTGCCCGCCTGGTGATGGCACTCGGCAAGCGGACGTACCGCCCACTCCGCCGCGTCGATCTCGATGTCGAGCACGCCCGCTTCGGCGTCGATCACGATCGTATCGCCATTGCGCACCTTGCCGAGCGGACCTTGCAGCAGCGCTTCGGGTGACACGTGAATCACCGCGGGCACCTTGCCCGATGCGCCCGACATACGGCCGTCAGTGACCAGCGCAACGTGGAAACCCTGATCCTGCAGCACGCCGAGCAGCGGCGTCAAACGATGCAGCTCGGGCATGCCGTTTGCGCGGGCGCCCTGGAAGCGCACCACCGCGACGAAATCGCGCTTCAGGTCGCCGTTGTCGAACGCTTCCTGCACGGCCTCCTGCGAATCGAACACGATCGCCGGCGCTTTCACCGCGCGATGTTCATGCGCGACCGCGGAAATCTTGATCACGCCGCGTCCGAGCTTGCCTTGCATCAGGCGCAGGCCGCCATCGGGCTGGAACGGCTCCTTGATATTGCGCAGCACTTTCGTATCGTGGCTTTCAGCGGCGCCTGGCACCCAGGTCAGCTTGCCGTCGATCAGCTTCGGCTCTTCGGTGTAGTGCTTGAGCCCCCGGCCCGCGACCGTATTCACATCGTCGTGCAGCAGGCCGCCTTCGAGCAGATTGCGAACCAGGAAGGCGACGCCGCCGGCCGCATGGAAGTGATTCACGTCCGCCTTGCCGTTCGGATACACCTTCGCGAGCAGCGGCACCGCTTGCGACAGCGCATCGAAATCGTCCCAGTCGATGATCACGCCGGCCGCCCGCGCAATCGCAACGAGATGCAGCGTGTGATTCGTCGAGCCGCCGGTCGCAAGCAACGCGACGATGCCGTTCACCACGGCCTTTTCGTCGACCACGTGACCGATCGGCATGTAGTGGCCGCGCTCGGCCGTCAGATCGAGCACGCGGCGCGCGGCCTGCGCGGTGAGCGCATCGCGCAGCGGCGTATGCGGATGCACGAATGCCGAGCCCGGCAGATGCATGCCCATCACTTCCATCAGCATCTGGTTGCTGTTTGCGGTGCCGTAGAACGTGCACGTGCCATGGCCGTGATAGGCCGCGGCTTCCGCTTCGAGCAGCGCGCCGCGGTCGCACCCGCCGGTCGCGAACTGCTGGCGGATCTTCGCCTTGTCGTCATTCGACAGGCCGCTCGTCATCGGGCCCGCGGGGACGAAGATAGTCGGCAGATGGCCGAATTGCAGCGCGCCGATCATCAGGCCCGGCACGATCTTGTCGCATACGCCGAGGCAAAGTGCCGCGTCGAACATGTTGTGCGTCAGCGCGACGGCCGTACTCATCGCAATCACTTCGCGCGAGAACAGCGACAGCTCCATCCCCGCATTGCCTTGCGTGATGCCGTCGCACATCGCGGGCACGCCGCCCGCGAACTGCGCGACGCCACCGTTTTCGCGCGCGGCGGCTTTGATGATGTCGGGGAATGTCTTGTACGGCGCGTGCGCGGACAGCATCTCGTTGTACGACGACACGATGCCGATATTCGGCTGGCCGATCGTCTTGATCGCGAGTTTGTCGTTGCCTTCCAGTCCGGCAAAACCATGCGCGAGGTTCGCGCATGACAGCGCGCCGCGCGCCGGGAATTTGCCCTGCGCATGCTCGATGCGAGCCAGATAGGCGTCGCGCGTCGGCTTGCTGCGCTCGATCACGCGGCGCGTGACCTTCATCAATTGCGAATGCGGGGAAACCATCGATGCTCCTTCGTCGCCGGCTGACGGTTGCGCGCTGGGGCGCTGCGCCGGATATCGGTGTCGCGGGGACGGCCTCGAGGCCGTGCACACGATATTAGTAGAAAAACTACATCCTATCAATGTGGCAAGCGCTGAATTTGAGATTCAGTGAATCGCCTCATGAGCCATATTATTAAAGGGTTTGAGCAAAATGCGGCCGATCCAGGGAAATCCCCTATACGCGGACATGTAGTTTTTGTACCTATTCTACTGATCGGCTATAGTCCTCTCGTTTCTTCAGCATAGTGCGAGTTCTCCGATGATGTTGTCCCAAGTGCAAGCGATGCGCGACCAGCTTCGCCCGTCCGAACGCAAGCTCGCCGACTACGTGATCGAAGCGCCGCGCGAGGTGCTCGATCTGTCGATGACCGAGGTCGCGGCGCGCGCCGGCGTGAGCCAGCCGACCATCGCGCGCTTTTGCCATGCGCTCGGCTTTTCGGGGTTCCGCGAGTTCAAGATTCGCCTTGCGCAAGGTATTGCAGCAGACGTGCCCGCGGTCTACCGCGACGTGCGGCCCGACGAACCGGCGCCGGGCGTCGCCGCCAAGGTGCTGGATCGAACCATCGGCGCGCTGATCCAGGTGCGCAACAACCTGTCGACGGACAGCGTCGCGGCGGCGATCGCGCTGCTAGCGCATGCGCGCCGGATCGAGTTTTACGGCGCGGGCGGTTCAGGTGTGGCGGCGCTCGATATGCAACACAAATTCTTTCGGCTCGGCATGCCGAGCGTCGCGTATTCGGATCCGCATACCTTTCTGATGTCGGCCGCGCTGCTCGGCGCAGGCGATGTGGTCGTCGCGATTTCGAATACCGGGCGCACGCGCGACATCGTCGATGCGGCGAAGTCGGCGCTTGCCGCCGGCGCAAAGGTGATCGCGGTGACGCACGGTAATTCGCCGCTCGCGCGAATCGCGTCGATTGGCCTCTTCGCGAATGTCGATGAAGACACGGATATTTTTTCGCCGATGACGTCGCGCACATCGCATCTCGCGATCGGCGACATTCTGGCGGTAGGCGTTGCACTGCAACGTGGACCGGAGCTCGCGGAGAAGCTGGCCGGCGCGAAGGGGCTGATTACGCGCAGGCGGATCGGGCCCGAGGAGTAGAGCGAAAGCTCGCGTGCGCCTTGCGCCCGCAACGATGCCACCAAACGTATATCGACAGCACAATAAAAAACGGGCTCCCGAAGGAGCCCGTTTCAACTTGCAGCAAAGAATAACTACAGAGGCTTCGCCATCCGCAGTCGAGCGGCCATTACCGCGCCGCCCTTGCGCTTACCGGATTACCACTGGTACGACGCGCCCGCACCGACGGTCGTGCCGTTGCCAGGAGCCATACCCGCGCCAATCTTCACCTTCAGGTTCTGAGTGATGCGAGCCGAAGCGCCGAGCGCCATCGCCTGATAACCCTTGTAGTTGCCGGTGCCGACACCGACCGCGATCGTCTTGCCTTGATCGACGTCCGGAATCATCGTCAGCGCGGTTGCCGCGGCGATACCGCCGTATGCATTCTTCGCGACGCTGTTCACCTGCGACTGCATCGAGTTGATGCGCTGGTCCGTGTAGTCCTTCGACGACATACCTTGCGGCAGATCGCCCACACGCGCATCGGTGTAGCTGTTCGCGTCGGCGACCGCGTCGTTCAACTGACCGACGTTCACCGCATCGCTCGTTGCCGTGCCCGCTGCGACGTTGGTGATCTTCTTTCCACCCGCATCGTTGTTCCAGCTACCGCCACCGCTGATGTTGGTGATCTGACCTTCGACGACCGTCACGCGTTTGTCGATGTTCGTCACCTGACCTTGCAGCGCCGACAACTGACCGAAGTTCACCGCGTCGTACTGACCCTTGCCGTTCGCGACATTGGTCAGCACCACCGGGGCGCCCGCGCCGCCGGCAACACCGCCCAGCGTGATGCGGTCATGTGCCGACGTGTCGTACATCACAGCATCGCCGATATGGTCGAAGTTGTAGTTGATGTCGTCGATGCGTTTGTTCGTGGCGAACAACTGCGAACCGTTGACCGCATCGGTGCTCGTCGCCGACAACGCACCCGCCGCGACGTTATGCAGCGCCACCGGAGCCGTTGCATCCTTGCCGCCGAACGTCACCGAGTCCTTCGTCGCGCTGTCGTACACCACGGCGAGCGACTTGCCCGTCGTGCCGTCGATCACACCGCCGTCGATCAGCGTGTTCCTGATGTTGGTGATGTCACCGGTGTTCTGCGTGACACGACCGTCAAGGTTGCTGATTGCGTCGCCGACCGTGTGAACGCTCGTCGAGCCTTCGTTCAGCGAGTACGTCGGAGCCGAGACCGTACCGTCTGCGTTCACCGTCGAACCGCCGCCCAGCGCGCTCGCCGTGCTGCTGGCCACGTTGTACAGCTGCGAACCGTTGATCGCTTCCTTGCTCGCCGCGTTCACCGCACCGGCCTTCACGTTGGCGATCGTCGTACCGTCCGCACCGCCGAGCGAAATCTTGCTCTTCGATGCATCGTCATACGAGACGAATGCGTTGGTGACATTGCCCGACGTGTCGATGTTCAGACCCGCCGACTTCAGCTGCGCGACGTTCACGGCATCCTTGTCGCCCACACCAGCGTTCACGTTCGACAGGATCGTGCCGTTGGCGCCGTTGAACGTTACGCGGTCATGCGCCGACGTGTCGTACTTGATGCCATCGACCGAACCGGTTGCCGCCTTCGCATCGACTGCAGCGAGTGCGGAACCGACGTCGCCATACGTGCTGCCTGCGACGTTGTAGCTCGGCTTCACGATCCTGCCGTTCGCATCCACCGTCGAACCGCCGCCCAGCGCTGCCGCCGTGCTGCTTGCCGTGTTGTACAGCTGCGAACCGTTGATCGCGTCCGTGCTGGCTGCGCCCACTGCGCCCGCCTTCACGTTCGTGATCGTCGTGCCTGCCGCACCACCGGCCAGCGTCACCTTGTCATGCGCTGACGTGTCGTACTTCACCGCATCCGCGAGCGCACCGTTGATGTTGGTGACCTGCGTGTTCAGCGTGGTGATGTCGCCGGTGTTCTTCGCGACATTCTGGTTCGTCGCATAGAGCTGCGAGCCGTTGACCGCGTCCATGCTGGTGGCGCTCAGTGCGCCCGCCTTCACGTTCGCGATGGTCGTGCCGGCCGTGCCGCCCGCCAGCGTAATCGAGCCCTTCGTCGCGTCATCGTATGCGACGAACGAGTTCGTCACATTGCCCGACGTATCGACATTCAGACCCGCCGCCTTCAGCTGTGCGAGGTTCACCGCATCCATGTCGGCCGTACCGGCCTTCACGTTCGACAGCGTCGTGCCGCTTGAACCGCTGAACGTCACCTTGTCGTGCGCCGACGTGTCGTACTTCACGCCGTCGACCGAACCGGTCGCAGCCTTCGCGTCGACCGCGGCGAGCGCCGAACCGACGTCGCTATAGGTGCTGCCTGCGACGTCGTAGCTCGGCTTGTTCACCGAACCATCCGCGTTCACGCCGGCGCCGCCGCCGAGCGCAGTCGTCACGCCCTTCAGCTGCGAGACGTTCACTGCGTCGGTGTCTTGCGTACCCGCCGCCACGTTGATGATCTGACGACGCAGGAGGCTCGTGCCCATGCCCGGCACCGCCGATGCACCGACCGACACCGTGTTCGCACGATTGTCGTCCGAGCTGTTCGCGCCCAGCACCACGCTGCCTTCGGTACCCGTGATAATGTTGCTGCCGATCGCGACGGTGTTCTTGCCACCGACCGACACGTTGCTGCCGATCGCCACCGAGTTGTCCGAACCGGTGTTCACTTCCGTGCCGTTGCTGCCGATGGCCACCGAGTTGATCGAAGCTGCCGACACCGTCGAACCGATACCGACCGCGGAATCCGCGCCGATCGCGATGTTCTGGCCGACCGCCACGCCATTGCTGCCCAACACGCTGACGTTCTGGCCCGCTGCCACTGCGTTGTCCGCATTGGCATGCGCGTTCAGACCCATCGCGATGCCGTTCTTGCCGAGCGCGTCGGTCGCGGTCGACAGCGTGGTCGGACCGGACACGATCAGCTGGTCCGGCGTCTTGCTCGAGGTTGCACCGAGCATCATCGTCGACGCGCCGAGCATGCCGTTGCTCTTCACACCGGTATTCGTGATTGCCGCACCGATCGCCGTGTTCATCTGGCCCACAGTCACCGCGTCGCTGATGCTCGTACCGTCAGCCAGGTTCACGATACGGCGCTTGCTGGTCGTCGAACCGACCGCGAACGTGTTCGCTTGCGAAGTCGACGAACCGTAGCCGATCGCGACCGAGTTCTGCGCCATCGCACGGGCATTCGCGCCGATGGCGAGGGCGCCGTCGCCCATCGCCTGCGCAAAGCCGCCGATTGCGACCGCGTCGGCGCCTGCTGCCGTCGCGTCCAGTGCGTTCGTGTCGCCGAACTTGATGTACTTCAGCTTCGGCGCGATTTCGTTCATCGACGACGACATGTCGGTGATACGCGTGTCGAGCGCGGTAACCGCACCGTCGACGCCGTCGACCGTCTTGCCGCCCACCGAGTACTCAGGCATCGAGATGCTGCCGTCCGGGTTGACCGTCGAACCGCCGCCGAGCGCCTTCGTTTCGCTGGAAGCGAGCGTGTACAACTGCGAGCCGTTGATCGCGTCCGTGCTGGTGGCGCTGACCGCACCGGCCTTCACATTGGTGATCGTCGTGCCTGCGCTGCCGCCGGCCAGCGTGACCTTGCCCTTCGTCGCGTCGTCGTATGCGACAAACGAGTTCGTCACATTGCCCGACGTGTCGACATTCAGGCCAGCCGCCTTCAGCTGTGCCATGTTGACTGCATCGGTATCCGCCTGGCCTGCCGACACACCGTTCAACTGACGCGCGCCCGCGGTGCCGGTGAAGTCCACCTTCGTGCCGTCGGTTGCCTTCGCCACGGTGATCGTCTTCGTCGCCGCGTCCTGCTGGACCAGACCGATCTTGCCGTTGTTGATGTTGTTCGTCAGGTTCGTGATCGACGTCGTGTTGCCCGTCGTCGCCGTGTCGATCGCGGCCAGTGCCGAACCGACGTCGCTCTTCGTCTGGCCCTGGACCGTGTACGTCGGCGCCTTGATCGTGCCGTCGGTGTTCACCGCTGCGCCGCCGCCCAGTGCGCTCGCGACGCTGTTCGCTTCGCCGTACAGTTGCGAACCGTTGATTGCGTCCGTGCTGGCTGCGCCGATTGCACCGGCCTTCACGTTCGTGATGGTCGTGCCGTTCGTGCCGCCGGCCAGCGTCACCTTGCCCTTCGTCGCATCGTCATACGCGACGAACGAGTTCGTCACGTTGCCCGATGTGTCGACGTTCAGACCGGCTGCCTTCAACTGCGCGAGGTTCACCGCGTCCATGTCGGCCGTGCCGGCCGTCACGTTCGACAGCTTCGTGCCGTTCGTGCCGTTGAACGTCACCTTGTCGTGGGCCGAGGTATCGTACTTCACGCCGTCGACCGAGCCCGATGCAGCCTTCGCATCAACCGCGGCCAGCGCCGAACCGACATCCGTATAGGTGCCGCCTGCCACGTCGTAGCTCGGCTTCGCGATCCGGCCGTTCGCATCCACCGACGAACCGCCTCCCAGCGCTGCTGCCGTGCTGCTTGCCGTGTTGTACAGTTGCGAGCCGTTGATCGCGTCCGTGCTGGTCGAGCTGACACCACCCGCCTTCACGTTCGTGATCGTCGTGCCGGCTGCACCACCGGCCAGCGTGACCTTGCCCTTCGTTGCATCGTCATATGCGACGAACGAGTTCGTCACCGTGCCCGATGTGTCGACGTTCAGGCCGGCTGCCTTCAATTGCGCGAGGTTCACTGCGTCCATGTCAGCCGCACCGGCCTTCACGTTCGAAATGGTCGTGCCGTTCGCGCCGCCTGCCAGCGTGACCTTGTCATGCGCCGACGTGTCGTACTTCACCGCATCCGCAAGCTCACCGTTGATGTTCGTGACCTGCGTGTTCAGCGTGGTGATGTCGCCCGTGTTCTTCGCGACGTCCTGGTTCGTGGCGTACAGTTGCGCGCCGTTCACCGCGTCCGTGCTGGTCGCGTTCAGTGCACCGGCCTTCACGTTAGTGATGGTCGTACCCGCGCTGCCGCCAGCCAGCGTAACCTTGCCCTTCGTCGCGTCGTCATAAGCGACGAACGAGTTCGTCACATTGCCCGATGTATCGACGTTCAGGCCTGCTGCCTTCAGCTGTGCGAGGTTCACCGCGTCCATGTCGGCTGTGCCGGCCGTCACGTTCGACAGCTTCGTGCCGTTCGTGCCGTTGAACGTCACCTTGTCGTGTGCCGACGTGTCGTACTTCACGCCGTCGACCGAGCCCGATGCAGCCTTCGCGTCGACCGCGGCCAGCGCCGAACCGACGTCCGTGTAGGTGCCGCCTGCCACGTCGTAGCTCGGCTTCACGATCCGGCCGTTCGCATCCACCGACGAACCGCCGCCCAACGCTGCCGCCGTGCTGCCCGCCGTGTTGTACAGCTGCGAACCGTTGATCGCGTCCGTGCTGGCTGCGCCCACTGCGCCCGCCTTCACGTTCGTGATCGTCGTGCCGGTCGCACCACCGGCCAGCGTCACCTTGTCATGCGCCGACGTGTCGTATTTCACTGCATCCGCAAGCTCACCATTGATGTTCGTGACCTGCGTGTTCAGCGTGGTGATGTCGCCCGTGTTCTTCGCGACGTCCTGGTTCGTGGCGTACAGTTGCGCGCCGTTTACCGCGTCCGTGCTGGTCGCGTTCAGTGCACCGGCCTTCACGTTAGTGATGGTCGTGCCTGCGCTGCCGCCGGCCAGCGTGACCTTGCCCTTCGTCGCGTCATCGTATGCGACGAACGAGTTCGTCACATTGCCCGACGTGTCGACGTTCAGACCCGCGGCCTTCAGCTGTGCAAGGTTCACCGCGTCCAGATCCGCCGTACCGGCTTTCACGTTCGAAATGGTCGTGCCGTTCGTGCCGCCGGCCAGCGTCACCTTGCCCTTCGTCGCATCGTCATACGCGACGAACGAGTTCGTCACGTTGCCCGATGTGTCGACGTTCAGACCGGCCGCCTTCAGTTGTGCGAGGTTCACCGCGTCCATATCGGCCGTGCCGGCCGTCACGTTCGACAGCTTCGTGCCGTTCGTGCCGTTGAACGTCACCTTGTCGTGTGCCGACGTGTCGTACTTGACCGCATCCGCGAGTTGACCGTTGATGTTCGTGATCTGCGTGTTCAGCGAGCTCACATTCTGATTCGTGGCGTACAGTTGCGCGCCGTTCACCGCGTCCGTGCTGGTGGCGCTCAGCGCACCGGCCTTCACGTTCGTGATAGTCGTACCCGCGCTGCCGCCAGCCAGCGTCACCTTGCCCTTGGTCGCATCGTCGTATGCGACGAACGAGTTCGTCACCGTGCCCGACGTGTCGACATTCAGCCCCGCTGCCTTCAATTGCGCGAGGTTCACGGCGTCCGTGTCGGCCGCGCCGGCCTTCACGTTCGACAACGTCGTGCCGCTTGCACCGTTGAACGTCACCTTGTCATGGGCCGACGTGTCGTACTTCACTGCATCGACCGAGCCCGCACCGGCCTTGGTGTCGACCGCAGCCAGCGCCGCGCCGACATCCGTATAGGTGCCGCCTGCCACGTTGTAATTGGGCTTCTTGATGGTGCCGTCCGCGTTCACGCCCGCACCGCCGCCGAGCGTAGCCGTCACGCCCTTGAGCTGCGACACGTTCACTGCGTCGGTGTCTTGCGTACCCGCTGCCACGTTGATGATCTGGCGACGCACCATCGACGTGCCCATGCCCGGCACTGCCGACGAGCCGACCGACACCGTGTTCGCACGGTTGTCGTCCGAGCTGTTTGCGCCCAGCACCACGCTGTTCGCGGTACCGACGACGATGTTCGAGCCGAGGCCGACCGAATTCTGGCCGCCGACCGACACGCCGCTACCGATCGCGACAGCATTCGCCGCATTGGTGTTGACTTCCGTGCCGTTGCTACCGATCGCAACCGAGTTCTCCGATGCGACCGAGGTAGCCACACCAATCGCGACCGCCGAATCCGCGCCGACCGCGATGTTCTGGCCGACCGCCACGCCGTTCGCGCCGAGCACGCTGACGTTCTGGCCGGCTGCCACCGCGTTGTCCGCGTTGGCGTGCGAGTTCAGACCGATGGCGATGCCGTTCTTGCCGATGGCGTCGGTCGGGGTCGACAACGTGGTCGGGCCCGAGACGATCAACTGGTCCGGCGTCTTGCTGGACTGGCTTGCGCCGAGCATCATCGTCGACGCGCCGAGCAGGCCATTGTTCTTCACGCCGGAATTGACGAGGGCTGCGCCGATCGCCGTGTTCATCTGGCCGAGCGTGACGGCGTCGCTGACGCCGGTTGCGTCCGCAACGTTGACGATGCGGCGTTTTGCCGTGCTGGAGCCTACCGCGAAGGTGTTGGCTTGCGTCGTCGATGAACCGTAGCCGATGGCGACGGAGTTCGTCCCCATCGCGCGGGATTGCGCGCCGATCGCGAGCGTGTTGTCGCCGATTGCCTGAGCAAAGCCGCCGATTGCGACGGCGTCCTGGCCGGAAGCGGTTGCGTCGAGCGCGTTGGTTTGACCGAACTTGACGTACTTCAACTTGTCGGAAATTGCGTTGGCCGCCGACGACATGTCGGTGATGCGCGTGTCGAGCGCGCTGACCGCGCCGTCGACGCCGTCAACGGTGTTGCCGCCAACCTTGTACTCGGGCTTCGAAATGGCGCCGTCCGCGTTGACTGCGGAACCACCGCCCAGTGCTTGCGCTGTGCTGCTTGCGACGTTGTACAACTGCGAGCCGTTGATTGCGTCCGTGCTGGACGAGCTGACGGCGCCTGCCTTCAGGTTGGTGATTGACGTGCCGGCCGTGCCGCCTGCAAGCGTGATCGTGCCCTTCGTTGCATCGTCGTAAGCGACGAACGAGTTCGACACGTTGCCCGAGGTGTCGACATTCAGCCCTGCTGCCTTCAGTTGTGCGAGGTTCACCGCATCCATGTCGGCCGCACCGGCCTTCACGTTTGACAGCGTAGTGCCGCCCGCACCACTAAGCGTTACGCCAGTATGGGTTGACGAATCGTACTTGACGCCATCTGCCGAACCGGTCCCCGCCTTCGCGTCCACTGCAGCCAGTGCCGAGCCGACATCGCTATACGTGCTGCCTGCGACGTTGTAGGTCGGTGTCTTGACCGTGCCGTCCGTATTCACTGTCGAACCGCCGCCCAGCGCCGTTGCGACGCTGCCCGCTACCCCGTACAACTGCGAGCCGTTGATCGCGTCTTTACTAGACGTCGTGACATCCCCATTCGCAAGGTGGCTGATCTTCTGCTGTTGCATGTCGACGCCGCCCCAGAACGTCGCCGTCTTCCAGACGTCCATATAGCCGCCAACCGCAATGGAATCCTCGGTGCCGGATGTTTTGCCCGAGGAATACATCACAATATTTGTGCCCGGATTGCCAACGCCGCTCGCGCCGGTCCCCGCACTGGGATGACACTTCGCCTCGTTAATGACACCCCATGTGCCATTGTTGTCGTCGGCATCATCCTCGCAAGTGGTCCCTCCCACCGCCTGTTTTGTGATTGCTACTACCGCCTCTGCCTGAGCAGCGTAAAGGCCACTACCAATCACCAAAAGCGTGGCCGCAATCCGAATCGAGCTGCGCGCAGACGACTTCTTACCCCGTCCCTTCGCATTCTCCTGCACCGCCATCCACGTCCCAGTGGATTCATTCCAGACTGACCGATAAGTCTTATTCATCACGTAATCCTAAAAATACCGAAATGATTCAAACGCCAGAACCCGAGCGATAAGCGCACGAAAAACAGGCGCAAAAACATCCCGCGGCGCTTCAACGGCGCCGTTTGATCAATGAAAAAATGGACACTTCAGACCGGCCTCGGGACACGAGAAATCGTGAACCGCTATCGCGTGTCGATCGGCCGAAGCCGGAGGTGGGGCAGGAGAAATTCGGTATGCAGAGAATCCGCCCAGCCCATCCACCGCGAGGTGAACTTTATGGGGCACGGTCTTAGGCGAGAATCGGATTACTCCGAATAGGGCGTGACGGGCTTTAAAACAACATGCGAACGGATATGAAAGACTCAGAAAGCAAAACGAAGGAATGTGTGAAAGTTCGAATTTTTGGACAAAATTCGTCATCGCTCAGAACGCCGCGATTGACCGGTCAAAGCGCGAGCAATCGCGTCAACCGCGAGTCAATATTTCGAGAGAATTAGCGTGCGCAAACGCGCTGATGGCGGGCGGCGCAGCGAACGCACCACCCGATGGATGAGAGAGAACGGAGGGGACTGAAACGAGCGGCGGACCTGCTTTGAGGACAGCCGCGAAAGCAAAAAACTATTGGGGAATGGCAAACACCTTGGTGATCAATTCAATATCAAAACGGCTTGATCACCACCAACGCCACCGCTGCCAGCATCCCCAGCACCGGCAGTTCGTTGAACATCCGATACCACTTATGCGAGCGCCGGTTTTCACCACGCTCGAACGTCCTCAGCAGTAAGCCGCAGTACACGTGATACAACACAAGCAGAACCACCACGCCGACCTTCGCGTGAATCCATCCCTGCCCGCGTCCGATGCCCACTGCGAGCCACAGCCACAACCCGCAAGCCAGCGCCGGCACCGCAATAAACGACATAAACCTGAACAGCTTGCGCGCCATGATCAGCAACCGTGCGACCGCGGCCGGTTCCGTTTCCATCGCCAGATTCACAAAGATCCGCGGCAAATAAAAAAGCCCGGCAAACCAGGCTGCGATCAATACGATGTGAAACGTTTTGATCCAGAGCATCGATGAAGTCCCTGTTCTTCGTTCGAATATGAGCGCGAGTCGAAAGTTACTGACGTCCCTCGCCGTGCCCCAGCACGACATACTTAAGCGACGTCAGCCCTTCGAGTCCCACCGGCCCGCGCGCATGCAGCTTGTCGTTCGAAATGCCGATCTCGGCACCCAGGCCGAACTCGAAGCCGTCCGCAAAACGCGTCGACGCATTGACCATCACGCTCGCCGAGTCCACTTCGCGAAGGAACCGCATCGCGCGGTCGTGATCTTCGGTGACGATCGCATCGGTATGCGCCGAGCCGTACGTATTGATGTGCTCAATCGCTTCATCGATGCCGTCGACCATTTTCACCGCCAGCACCGGCGCGAGATATTCGGTACGCCAATCTTCCTCAGTCGCATCGACGAGCGGCCCGACGCCCGCGCCTTCGAGCACCGCGCGCGCCGCCGCATCGACGCGCAATTCCACCTCTTTCTCGCGATAGAGCTTGCCGAGCTTCGGCAGCACCTGCGCTGCGATGCCGCGCGCCACCAGCAGCGTCTCCATCGTATTGCACGTGCCGTAGCGATGCGTCTTTGCGTTATCGCAAACGTTCATCGCCTTCGCAAGATCCGCGCGGTCATCCACATACACATGGCAAATGCCGTCGAGATGCTTGATCATCGGCACGCGCGCTTCTTCCATCAGCCGCGCGATCAGGCTCTTGCCGCCGCGCGGCACGATCACGTCGACGTATTCGGTCATCGTGATCAGCTTGCCGACCGCTGCGCGATCCGGCGTTTCGACCACTTGCACCGCATCCTGCGGCAAGCCCGCCGCATCAAGCCCCTCGCCGATCAGCTTCGCGAGCGCCGTATTGCACTCGAGCGCTTCCGAGCCGCCGCGCAAAATCGTCGCATTGCCCGACTTCAAACACAGCGCGGCCGCGTCGATCGTCACATTCGGCCGCGACTCATAAATGATGCCGATCACACCGAGCGGCACGCGCATCTGCCCGACCTGAATCCCGCTCGGCCGGTACTTCAGATTGCTGATCTCACCGATCGGATCCGGCAGCGCGGCGACCTGCCGCAAGCCTTCGACCATCGTCTTCAACGCCTTGTCCGATAGTGTCAACCGATCGACGAACGCGGCATCCAGACCTTTCTCGCGAGCCCGTGCGACGTCGCGCGCATTCGCTTCCTTCAACTGCGCGGCGTCGCGCTCGATCGCGCGCGCAACCGCGTCGAGCGCGGCATTCTTCGCCGCCGTCGACGCCCGCGCCATCGCGCGCGAAGCGCGGCGCGCGCGGCGGCCGAGGTCGGTCATGTACTGGTCGATATCCATCGTGATTTCCGTCGCGCCGCGCCTCATCACGAGACGCGAGCACTGTCAGTTAGCGAACATCAATTCGATTGTAAGTCGAGGCGGAAATGCATGCGCCGCGACAAGGTGAACCGGGTCGTCATGTGCACGTTGCGCGCCGCAACGACGCGCGGCACGGCCATCGCCGTAACGCGACACCCGCGCGGAACAAGTCCGTCAGACACGCCCGTCAGGACGGCCGCCGCGCAGGCGCCGCGGGCGACGGTCGCCCGGCGCTTCTGGCCGGCACGGTCGCCGGCGTCTTCGCCGGCATGCCCGCCCCCGCGCGCGCGCCTTGGCCAGCGGCGGTTGGTGGCGGCGCGGCAACCGTCATCGCCAGCTCGAAGAGTCCCGCCCACGGGTCGGGCGGCGGATCGTTGAGCCGGTTGCCCGGCGTGCTGCCGGACAGGCCTTTTACCTGCCGGTCGAGCTTCGCCGCGAGCGTCAGCGCCTTTTCGAGCGCCGCTTCCGTCACGCGCGACAGCGCCGGACCGATCAGCCGCTCCCGCGGCCCCCACACGCGATTTTCACGCGTCAGCATCGCAAGCGGCTTACCCGCCGCGACACCGCGCTTGATGCGCAACAGCGTGCGCACCTCTTCAACCACTGCCCACAGCACCAGCACCGCGGCCTCGCCTTCGCCGCGCAGACCATCGAGCATGCGCGACAAGCGACCGACGTCGCCCGCCAGCATCGCTTCGTTCAGCTTGAATACGTCATAGCGCGCGACGTTCAGCACCGCGTCCTGAATCTGCTCGAACGTCAACGAGCCCGCCGGATAAAGCAGCCCGAGCTTCTGGATTTCCTGATGCGCAGCGAGCAGATTGCCTTCGACCCGCTCCGCCATGAATTGCAGCGCGCGCCGGCCGTCTTCGCCCGGCGCGACGCGTTGCTGCTGCAGCGCAAGCCGTTGCCCGATCCAGTTCGGCAATTGCGCGCGCTCGACCGGATCGATCTTCAGCGCGACGCCTGCATCGGCCAGCGCGGTGAACCAGCCGGCCTTCTGCGTCGCCGCGTCGAGCCGCGGCAGCGTCACCAGAGTCAACGTATCGGGATTGGCCGCATCGGCCAGCGTCTTCAACGCTTCCGCGCCTTCCTTGCCGGGCTTGCCGGTCGGAATGCGCAGCTCGACCAGTTGCCGGTCGCCGAACAGCGACATCGACTGGCTCGCGCCCAGCAATGAGCTCCAGTCGAAGCCGCGTTCGACGGTAAACACATTGCGGTCCGTAAAACCCGACGCACGCGCGGCGGCGCGAATCCGGTCGCACGCTTCCTGTGCGAGCAGATGCTCGTCACCGTACACGACGTACAGGCCGGCGAGTCCTTTCGCCAGATGCGTTTCAAGCGCGTCAAGTCGCAGTTGCATGGCTATCGTGACAAACGATGATCAAAGCGGCGGCGGCGGCAACGGCGCACGCGGCGCCACGGCCGGCACACCCTCGCCCGGCGCCGGATGCAGCGACTTCACGATCGCGAGACGCCGCCAAAGCTGATCAGCCGCATCGTTACGCATGTCCGCGTAGAGCAGATCGGCTTCGGCCGACTTCGACTGCGAGAACTGGTCGCTATACGTCATGGCCCGATTCAACGCGATCGCGCTGTTCGGAATCAATACGGTCCCGTCCTTGCCGACCAGCGTGTACGTAATGGAATACGTCAACGCATACTCTTCGACGACACCGAGCGAATTCAGCGTCAGCACGCTCGCACCGGTCGATTCGGAGACTCTCAGCACCGCGTCCGCATTCGCAATCGAATTGACGACGACCGTGTCGCTGCCGCCCTGGATAATGCGGGTCAGGCGAGCGGAGAACGCCGGTGCTCCGCCGGTAATGGCAAGACGCTTGAACGCGTAATCCGACTGACCGCGCAGCTGGAAGCCGCAGGCGGACAACATCATCACGCTACACGCGAGTGTCAGAAACGATCTGCGCGTCACTTTGACTCCTGGTTCGCAGTTAATTCTGCGGCAACGGCTGAGCGGCGGCGAAGCCTGCACGCCCGCGCGCTGCCATCACGCGACGATATTCACGAGGCGCCCCGGCACGATGATCACCTTCTTCGCCGGCCGCCCTTCGCTGAACTTCGCGAACATTTCGTGCGCGACCGCCGTCTGTTCGATCGCTTCGCGCGATGCGTCCTTCGCCACGGTCAGCGCGCCGCGCACCTTGCCGTTCACCTGCAGCACCAGTTCGATCTCGGCCTGCTCGAGCGCCTTTTCGTCGACCTTCGGCCACGGCGCATCCAGCAGCGTGCCGAACTCATCCGCGTAACCCAGCTCTTGCCACAACTGGAACGTGATGTGCGGCACCACCGGATACAGCGCACGCAGCAAGACGCCATACGTCTCGCGCAGTACGCCCGGCTGGATATCGCGCGCGCCTTCGATCGCGTTGAGCATCTTCATCGCGGCCGAGACGACCGTGTTGTACTGCAGACGCTGGTAATCGAAGTCCGCCTGCTTCAGCACACTGTGGATCTCGCGGCGCAGCGCCTTTTCGGACTCGTTCAATCGCGCGGCATCGAACGGCGCGCGTTCGCGCAACGCGGCATCGTTCGCCTGCGCGAATGCCCATACGCGGCGCAGGAAACGGCTCGCGCCCTCGACGCCCGCGCCCGACCACTCGAGCTGCTGCTCGGGCGGCGCCGCGAACATCGTGAACAGACGCGCGGTGTCGGCGCCGTACTGATCGATCAGCACTTGCGGGTCGACGCCGTTGTTCTTCGACTTCGACATTTTCTCGACGCCGCCCAGCTCGACCGGCTGGCCGTCGGCATTCAGCGTCGCGCCGAGCGGGCGGCCCTTGTCGTCATGCGTGACGGTGACGTCGGCCGGGTTGTACCAGGTCTTCTTGCCGGCCTTGTCTTCGCGATGGAACGTTTCGTTGAGCACCATGCCTTGCGTGAGCAGGTTCTTCGCCGGCTCGCCGAAATTCACGATGCCCAGATCGCGTGACACCTTCGCCCAGAAACGCGAATACAGCAGGTGAAGAATCGCGTGCTCGATGCCGCCGATGTATTGATCCATCGGCATCCAGTAGTCGGTGCGCGCGTCGACCATCGTGGTCGCGTCCGGCGCCGCGTAGCGATAGAAGTACCAGGCGGAATCGACGAACGTGTCCATCGTGTCGGTTTCGCGCTTCGCCGCGCCGCCGCACTTCGGGCACACGCAGTTGACGAACGCTTCGGACTTTGCGAGCGGATTGCCCGTGCCGTCCGGCACGAGATCTTCCGGCAGCACGACCGGCAGATCCTGCTCGGGCACCGGCACATCGCCGCACGTCGGGCAGTGGATGATCGGGATCGGCGTGCCCCAGTAGCGCTGGCGCGAGATACCCCAGTCGCGCAGACGATACGTGACCTGCCTGTCGCCGACGCCGAGCGCTTTCAGGTCCGCGGCGATCGCATCGACGGCTTGCTGATACGTCAGCCCGTCGTATTTGCCGCTGTTGACGAGCACGCCATTCTCCTTGTCGGCGTACCACTCCTGCCAGGCGTCCGTCGAGAACGACTGACCCTCGACCGCCACCACCTGCTTCACCGGAATGCCGTATTTCTTCACGAACGCGAAGTCGCGTTCATCGTGTGCCGGCACGCCCATCACCGCGCCTTCGCCGTAGCTCATCAGCACGTAGTTGCCGATCCACACCTCGACCTGCTGCTGCGTGAGCGGGTGCGTGACGTGGAAACCGGTCGCCATGCCCTTCTTTTCCATCGTCGCCATATCGGCTTCGGCGACGCCGCCGTGCTTGCATTCGTCGATGAACGCCTGCAGGTCCGGTCTGCCCTGCGCGAGGCGCGTCGCGAGCGGATGCTCGGCGGCGATCGCGCAGAACGTGACGCCCATGATCGTATCGGCGCGCGTCGTGAACACCCGCATCAGCTTCTTCTCGCCGTCGATCTCATACGGGAAGCCGAAGTTCACGCCATAGCTCTTGCCGATCCAGTTCTGCTGCATCACCTTCACGCGCTCGGGCCAGCCGAGGCCTTCGAGGTCGTTCAGCAGTTCGTCCGCGTACTGCGTGATGCGCATGTAGTACATCGGGATTTCGCGCTTCTCGACCACCGCGCCCGAGCGCCAGCCGCGGCCGTCGATCACCTGCTCGTTCGCGAGCACGGTCTGGTCGACCGGGTCCCAGTTGACGGTGCCGGTCTTCTTGTATGCGATGCCCTTCTCGAGCATCTTGAGGAACAGCCACTGGTTCCACTTGTAGTAGTCGGGCTTGCAGGTGGTGACTTCGCGCGACCAGTCGATCGCGAGGCCCATCGACTGCATCTGCCCCTTCATGTACGCGATATTGTCGTAGGTCCACTTCGCCGGCGGCACGTTGTTCGCCATCGCGGCGTTTTCGGCCGGCATGCCGAACGCGTCCCAGCCCATCGGCATCAGCGTGTTGTAGCCGTTCATCCGCAGATAGCGGTACATCACGTCGTTGATCGTGTAGTTGCGCACGTGCCCCATGTGCAGCTTGCCCGACGGGTACGGCAGCATCGACACGCAATAGAACTTGGGTTTGCCCGCGGTTTCCGTCGTTTTGTACGCGTCGCTAGCCTGCCATTGGGCTCGCGCGGCCTGTTCGACGTCGGAGGGAACGTATTTTTCGTGCATGGTTCGGTGGTGTCGCTCGGTCGGTGCGGATGCACCGGACGGGTGCTCGGCTGGGTGTGAAATGTTGCTGGATCCCGTTACGCGGGAAAGGGCAGATTATACCGTTCGGCGGAGCTGGGACTGAGTGCCACTGTCCGGACGCAGACCTTGACCACTATTCAAGCGCGACGGCCCCCGCGAGACAAAACAAATTAAGACTGCTCCTATCCTCATCCCGATAACCGACTCCTAGAATTTTTTTTGTTGCGCTGGCTGTTCCAAAGAACAGATCCACGGAAAAACTTGCGATTGCAAGTTTCCATTTCTACAGCACGAAGCGCACTGCCCGGATCGTTTTCTAGATTTCTTGGGAGCAGGTTATGAACCGCGCTTACCGTATCGTCTGGAATGCTGTCACTGCCACATGGACCGTCGCCTCGGAATTGACCAAAGGTCGCAGGGCTTCGAGAGGGCGCGCCGCAAAGTCGCTCACTGCGACCAGCACTGTAGCTTCGCTCGTCATTGCCGCGGGCGGCGTTGTAACGATCGCTTCGGAGGCGGCAACGCCAAATTCGTATGCGGTCGGCGTGCTCGATCAGGGCGGAGGCAAGCAGACTTGCTTCTCGAGTGAGACTCCCGGCGCACTCAATACCTCGACTCAAGACTGCGACTCGGGCGCGGGAAACACGCAGGCCGGCATCGTTGCATACGACCCGGATGGTAAATGGGGTTCGTATGTCACGCTGTCTGACTCCTCCAGCGTGCGAATCGGAGTTGGCAATACGGATAAGCTGGTCATCAGGGCCGACGGTGTTGACGCATACGATCAATTGCGGATGAATGGCAAGAACGTTACCGGGCTCGGTTCCGGCCAGGTGTCCGCCACCAGCACGGACGCGGTGAATGGCTCGCAGCTGTACGGCGTGAGCGAATCCGTTGCTCAGGCAATGGGCGGCGGTTCGACGGTCAATGCCGACGGTACGATCTCAGCACCGAGCTACATTGTCGACGGCACGACGGTTCATAACGTGGGCGACGCGATCACAAACATCGATGAGCGCACGACGATCAACAGCACCGCGATCAGCAACATCAACGAAACGTTGAACAACATCACGGAAAGCGGTGCCGGCGTCAAGTTCTTCCATGCGAACTCGGCTCTGGCAGATTCGCAAGCGATCGGAGTCGACTCGGTCGCAATTGGCGGCAACGCCCGTGCGCAGGCAGACAATTCGGTCGCGCTCGGCTCGAACTCGGTAGCAGATCGTGTGAACTCGGTTTCTGTCGGTGCGGCGGGCGCCGAGCGTCAAATCACGAATGTGGCTGCGGGGACGATCGATACCGACGCAGTGAACCTCGGCCAGCTCAAAGCCGCGGGTCTGATCAACCCCGACGGCACGGCAAACGCCGCAGTGACCTACGATCACAACACCGATAGTTCGATCAACTACAGCAGCGTCACGATGGGCAACAACGTGGATGGGGGCACCGCAATCCACAACATCGCAGCCGGCACGGACGGCATGGACGCCGTCAACGTCGATCAGATGAACGCTGCAATCGCCAGCGTGGTCGCCATCGCCGGCGATTCGTCGAACCCGCTGTTCACCGCGAATGGAAGCCGCGCTGCGGAAGCTGCGGTCGCAAGCGGCATTCACTCGACCGCGATGGGTGCGAACGCGAAGGCGTCGGCGGACAACTCGGTGGCTCTCGGTGCGAACTCCGTCGCCGACCGTGCAAACACGGTATCGGTCGGCGCAGCCGGTAGCGAGCGCCAGATCGTCAACGTCGCGGCAGGCACGCAAGCCACCGACGCAGTGAATGTCGACCAGTTGAACGCCACCATGAACAGCGCTATCGGCAGCTTGCCGGCCGGCATGACCGCGAAGGACTATACCGATTCGCGCTTCAACTCGATGCAGAACACGGTGAACCAGGTCGCGAAGAATTCGTATGCGGGTATCGCCGCAGCGATGGCGATGCCGAACCTGACGCCGTCCCAACCAGGCAAAACGGTCATCGCAGCGGGTAGCGGCGCGTACAAGAGCGGCGCGGCGGCGGCGCTCGGTGTGACGCACCGTTCGCGTAACGGCAAGTGGCTGACCAATGGTGCGGTGTCCGTGACGTCGACAGGCGATGCGGGTGCCCGCGTGCAGGTGGGTTACGAGTTTTAAGCACGCAGGACCGGGACAGGCGCGTGTGGCAAGCTGCGGCGCACGCCTGCACCTGAAGGGTTCACGTATGAGCGCGGTTGGGCGGTAACAGTCAACCGCGTTTTTTGTGTGCGCGCCGCGCGTCTTGTACGTTCTCGCGAAACAACGGCTGAAGGAACCCCACTGCTAAGGCTGAGCAGCCGCGGCTCCGCCGGACACCCTTCCGTCAGCGACAGCTGGAGGCTCGGTCACAAACCCGATCCGCTCCAACCCCGCCTGCTGCGCGGCGCCCATCACCTGCGCGATCACTTCGTAGCGCGTGGTCCGCTCGGCACGCAGATGAATCTCCGGCTGCTGTTTCTGCTTGCCCGCCTCGACGAACCGCGCGCGCATCTGGTCAAGCGTGACCGGTTTGTCGTCCCAGTAGATCTTGCCCGCCGCATCGATCGACAGCGTCACCGTCTGCGGCGTCTCGCGCGCTTCCGACGCCGCGACGCGCGGCAGATCCAGCCGTATTGCGTGCGTGAAAAGCGGTGCGGTGATGATGAAAATCACCAGCAGCACGAGCATCACGTCGATCAGCGGCGTCATGTTGATGTCCGCCATCGGCGCGGCCGTCTTGTGCTTGTCGAGTCCGCCGAATGCCATGTCGTTCGTTCTCCGCCAGGCTGCGCGTTTGTGCGCGTTACCGGTGCGCGGCCGCGTCGCGCGCCGCGGCATGCTCCGGCGTCACGTCGCGCGGCCGCTCGGCCGGCGCGCACACGTACGCATGCAAGTCATGCGCGAAGCCGTCGAGTTCCTCCGAAAGCTGCCGCACGAGACGCCCGAGCACGTTGTACGCAAGCACCGCCGGGATCGCGACCACGAGGCCGAACGCGGTCATGATCAGCGCTTCGCCGACCGGGCCGGCCACGTTTTCGATCATCGCCTGCCCGCTCTCCGCGATACTGCCGAGCGCGTGATAAATGCCCCACACGGTGCCGAGCAGACCGACAAACGGCGCCGTGCTGCCCACCGATGCGAGCAACACCTGCCCAAACTCGAGCCGCCGCTGCGACTGGCTAAGCGCCTCGCGCAACGCACGCACCACACGTTCGCTGCGCTCGACACGCGCCAGCATGGCGCCGGGCGTTTCGACTTCCGACGCACGCAGCGCCGCTTGTGCAAGCGGCGTGAAAACGCGCTCGCTGTCCGCACGCTTCATCGCCGCAATGCCATCGGATAACGTCGACGCCTGCCAGAACACGGCGAGCGCCCGCGGCCCTTGCCGTTTCGCGCGCGCGAGCATCCAGCCTTTCACGATCAGAAAGCACCAACTGGCAATCGACATCGCGGCGAGCACATACGCCACGCCGTGCGTAATCGCGTCGCTGGTTTGCAGGTAGTGGAGGATGCCAGGGCTTGCCATCTGACCTCACTGTTCGAGAACGCGGATGCGAACCGCTCGCGTCATGTGCTGGATGCCGTGCACGCGGACGGCGGCGCGGCCGCATGGAAAGAAACACTGACGCCTGAACGGCCCGATGAACGAGCCTGAAATCCGGCCCAGACGCGACACGACGTGCGGCCGGCGTGGAAAGAAGAAGCGGCGGCGCACGCACCTGCGAACGCCACAGCCCACTTAACGCTGACCTGCTTAGCGCAGACCGAGCACGTCCTGCATATCGTACAGGCCGTTTGCACGGCTTGCGAGAAACCGCGCCGCGCGCAGCGCGCCCTGTGCATACGACAGCCGGCTCGCCGACTTGTGCGTAATTTCGATGCGCTCGCCGGTGCCGGCAAAGAGAACGGTATGGTCCCCGACGATATCGCCGCCGCGAATCGCCGAAAAACCGATTGTCGACGGATCGCGTTCGCCGGTTACGCCGTGACGCCCGAGCACCGCGCACTCTTCGAGCTTGCGGCCGAGCGCACCCGCGATCACTTCGCCCATCGTCAGCGCGGTGCCCGACGGCGCATCGACCTTATGACGATGATGCGCCTCGATGATTTCGATGTCGTAACCCTGCGCGAAATGACGCGCCGCGAATTCGAGCAGCTTCAACGTGACGTTCACGCCGACGCTCATATTCGACGAAAACACAATGCCGATCGTGTCCGCCGCCGCGCGCAACTGCGCCTTCTGCGCTTCGTCGAAACCCGTCGTGCCGATCACCAGCTTCACGTTGTGGCGCAATGCCGCTTCGATGTGCGCGACGGTCCCCTCGGGGCGCGTAAAGTCGATCAGGCAATCGGCTTGCGCGAGCACGCGGTCGAGATCGTCGGACAGCGCGACGCCCGTGTGCTTGCCGAGGAAGGCGCCCGCGTCCTGCCCGAGTTGCGGCGTGCCCGCCCGGTCCAGCGCGCCCGAAAGCGTCATGTCAGGCTCGTTCAGGACCGTTTCGATGAGCATGTGGCCCATCCGGCCCGATGCGCCGGCAATGGCAATTTTCATGGCGGACTCGATCAGGACGACGGCTGCGATTGCGGCTGCGCTGGCGCCTGCGGATTGCTGCTCTGCGGACCCGTCGGCCCGACCGGATTGTCCTGCGGCACGCCCTGGATCGACGGCGGCGCCGGACGCTGGAAGTGGAACTGCGGCTGGCCCGGCGCCGTCGCGTTCTGCGGCACGCCACCATTGGACTGCGGCGTGCCCGAGCGCACCGAAGGCGTCGTTCCCGCCGCCGGCGCCTGTACCGCATTCGTCAACCGGTTCGCGGCCTGCGCCGCCTGCGCGTTCGGATCTTCAAGCGGCAAATTGCCCGCCTGCGCCGCTTCGGCGGTCGGTGACAGCGCGGTGTCCGGCGTCGTGGGCAGCGGCGGCGCCGCCGCTACGGCCGCGGAAGCGCCGGATGCGGCCGCTGCCGGCGCACTCGCACCGCTCGCGGCTATCGCTGTCGCATGGACCTTCTTGCCCGCCTTGTCGCCGTCGATATCGGCAAGCAATTCGAGGTTCGACGGCAAATCTTCACCGCCCGACCAGCTCGCAACGCGATCGTTCGCGAAAATCACGATGAAATCGCGCTGCTGGACGATCGATGTCGAGCCGCGTTTGAAATAGAACAGGTAATCCCAGCGATCAGCATGGAACATGTCTGCGAGCAGCGGCGTGCCGAGCAGCTGGCGCACCTGCGCGCGCGACATGCCGACCTGCATTTGCGCCGCGGCTTCGCGCGACACGAAATTGCCTTGCACGACAGTAATGCGATACGGCGTGATGCTCTGCGCGATTTTCTGCGTCACGTTATCGTATGTGGAACAGCCGGCAACCAGCGCGACGGCCGCGGCGGCGAGCAAGGTACTCCGCATGCGGCTCCCCCAATAGAACAATACAGATTTTGGAATCATTTCCCTCACCGTGCGGGCTCCCTCAGCGGGTAAATTAAAGGCCGCTGAGCCGCGCAAGTTGTTTCCCGTCGAAGATGACCTGAACGACAAATCGAATTACTATTAGAACCCTGCATTGTACTCTAGGGATCCCTTGCCATGACCAATCCAACCGATCTGAAGAATATCGGGCTCAAGGCGACCCTACCGCGCCTCAAGATTCTCGAGATCTTCCAGCACAGCCCCGTGCGTCACCTGACCGCCGAAGACGTGTATCGCAATTTGCTGCACGAAGAGCTGGACATTGGCCTCGCCACGGTTTACCGCGTGCTCACACAATTTGAGCAGGCCGGCTTGCTGACGCGCAGCAATTTCGAATCGGGGAAAGCGGTTTTTGAGCTGAACGAAGGGACGCACCACGACCATCTCGTGTGCATCGATTGCGGCATCGTCGAGGAATTCTTCGACCCCGAAATCGAAAATCGCCAGCAGGCAATCGCGAAACAGCGCGGCTTCCGCCTGCAGGAACATGCGCTCGCGCTGTACGGCGCATGCACGAAGGAAAACTGCCCGCATCGCAAGCATTGACGCGCTGTCTGGTTGCGGCAGCATACCAATCAGACGTTGCGGCAACCTATCCGTAGACGGTCAAAACGAAAAGACCCGTTCCGATGAAAATCGAACGGGTCTTTTTTTTCGGGCAAGCGACGCGGCGACCCAGCGGCGGTTCACGTCTGAGCGAGACCGGGCTCCAGCAGGAGTCGCCACGGCTCAGGCAGCGATTGCTCGTCGCAATTCGGGCCTTCGCCGCCACGGTCGACGACGATAAAGTCGCTCACGCGTTCGAGTGCGAGCAGCGGATGATGCCAGACACCTTTCGCATAGTTGACGCCTTGCCAACCTTGCGTGACAAACGCACGCAAACGCGATGAATCCAGTTCGCCGGCCGGCGCAACCACGATCGCATAGCGCAGGTCGGCAAGCGGCAGAAAAGCCTGGCTGCCCAGCGGATGCCGCTCCATCATCGAAATTTCGATTGGCAGCGCGCGCGGCTGACCGCGAAATACGTTGATCAGCGGCCGGCCGCCCGCTGCGCCGACATCGACGCGCGCGAGGTCATGAAAGCGCTCGGTCGTGCCGCCATTGATCGGATAATGCCGCGCGCCATCCAGTTCGATCACATCGCCGAACGGCGCGAAGGCTTCGCGCGTCAGCCGCTCGATTCGTAAGGTATTCATCGCCGCTCTCCGTCCGTTCAGCGGGTTTTTCCCGCAGTCGCAGGCCAGACATACCGCCGCTATTGGCCCGGGTCGAGATTGAATCGTACATGCGTCGCCGGGCCGGGTGCAGGATCTACGATCCGAAAGACATCGCGAGCAGCAGCGGAAGCCACGGGCAACGCGATCAACGCTCATATCGTGAACGTCGCAGCCGCACGACGGCACACTTTTTTCTGACACTGGCGATAAAAAAGGCTGCCTCGCGAGGCAGCCTTTCTGCACAGCAGCACAGCCAAACGACGGGTCCAAACGCCTTTCGATTAAAACGCCTGACTTCGTCGCCCGGCCTGAACCCGCTTACTTCGCGTTCGCGAACGCCACCGCCGTATCGAGCATCCGGTTCGAGAAGCCCCACTCGTTGTCGTACCAGCTCGACACCTTCACGAGACGGCCCGACACTTTCGTGAGGGTCGCATCGAACGTCGACGAAGCCGGGTTATGGTTGAAGTCGATCGACACGAGCGGCGCCGTGTTGTAGCCGAGAATGCCCTTCAACGCGCCTTCCGACGCTTCCTTCATGATCGCGTTCACTTCATCGACCGTCGTATCGCGCTTCGCGATAAACGACAGATCGACGATCGACACGTTGATGGTCGGAACGCGAATCGCATAACCGTCCAGCTTGCCGCTCAGTTCCGGCAGCACGAGACCGATCGCCGAGGCGGCGCCCGTCTTCGTCGGAATCTGGCTGTGCGTGGCCGAGCGCGCGCGGCGCAGGTCTTCGTGATACACGTCGGTCAGCACCTGATCGTTCGTGTACGCGTGAATCGTCGTCATCAGGCCGTTTTCGAGGCCGATCTTGTCGCTCAGCGGTTTGACGAGCGGCGCGAGACAGTTCGTCGTGCACGATGCGTTCGAAATGACCGTATGCGTGGCCTTCAGCGCCTGGTGATTCACGCCGTAGACGATTGTCGCGTCGACGTCCTTGCCGCCCGGCGCCGAAATGATCACCTTCTTCGCGCCGCCCTTCAGGTGCGCGCTCGCCTTCTCTTTCGTGGTGAAGAAGCCCGTGCATTCCATCACGACGTCGACGCCGAGTTCGCCCCACGGCAGTTCGGCCGGGTTGCGGTTCGCCAGCACGCGGATCTTGTCGCCGTTCACGACGAGGTTCTCGCCGTCCACTTTCACTTCACCCGGGAAGCGGCCGTGCGCGGTGTCGTACTGGGTCAGATGCGCATTGGTGTTGGCATCGCCGAGGTCGTTGATCGCCACGATCTGCAGGTCGTGTTTCTTGCCGTTCTCGTAAAACGCACGCAGCGTGTTCCGGCCAATCCGGCCATAGCCGTTGATTGCGACGCGAATCGTCATTGCTCTCTCCTGATGACTAAAAAAAACCTGCACGTTGCGGCTGCGAACCGCGCTGCCAGTCCTGCTGCACCGCGCCCGCGGCTCTCTCGCCGAGCGCGCGGCCGCGGCGCCGGCGCACGTCAGCCGAGCGCGGCCCTGGCCGTCTCCACCACCTTCTCGACGGTAAAGCCGAAATGCTTGAAGAGCGCACCTGCGGGCGCCGATTCGCCGAACGTGTCGATACCGACCACGCCGCCTTCGAGGCCCACATACTTGCGCCAGAATTCCGTCACGCCCGCTTCGATCGCGACGCGCCGCACGCCGGCCGGCAACACGCGTTCGCGATACGCGGCGTCCTGGCGATCGAACGCGTTGGTCGACGGCATCGACACGACGCGCGCCGCGATGCCCTCGCGCGCGAGCGGCTCGACCGCCTTCATCGCCAGCTCCACTTCCGAGCCGGTCGCGATCAGGATCACCTTGCGCGCGGGGACATCGTCGCTCCAGTCGCGCAGCACATAGCCGCCCTTCGCGATATTCGCGATCTGCGCGTCGGTGCGCTCCGAGAACTGCAGATTCTGCCGGCTGAAGATCAGGCACGACGGACCTTTGTGCTCGATCGCCTGGGTCCACGCCACCGCGGTTTCCACGGTATCAGCCGGACGCCACACCGTCATATGCGGAATCAGACGCAAGCTCGCGACATGTTCGATGGACTGGTGCGTCGGGCCGTCTTCGCCCAGACCGATCGAATCGTGGGTGAACACGAAAATGCTCGGCGCCTTCATCAGCGCGGCGACGCGCAGCGCGTTGCGGCTGTAGTCGGAGAACGTCAGGAAGGTGCCGCCGAACGCCTTGTAGCCGCCGTGCACGGTCATGCCGTTCAGCGCGGCGCTCATGCCGAACTCGCGCACGCCGTAGTTGATGTGATTGCCCCACTGGATGCCGCTCGCGCCTTCCTTGCGCGCGCGCACCGGCTTGCTCGCCTTCCAGTTCGTGAGATTCGAGCCCGTCAGGTCGGCCGAACCGCCGAGCAGTTCCGGCAGCACCGCGGCGAGGCCTTCGATGGCCTGCTGCGACGCCTTGCGCGTCGCGACGGTTTCCTTGCGATCGTTCGCGCCGGCGATGATGGCCTGCGCCTTGTGCGCCCAGTCCGCGGGCAGCTTGCCGGCCATCCGGCGTTCGAACTCGGCCGCCTCATGCGGGTACTTCGCGCGGTAGTCGGCGAAACGCCTGTTCCACTCGCCTTCGACGCTCGCGCCCGACTCCTTCGCGTCCCACGCCGCATAGACATCCTGCGGAATCACGAACGGCTCCGAGGTCCAGCCGATGTTCTTGCGCGTCGCCGCGATTTCGTCGGCGCCGAGCGGCGCGCCGTGCGCATCGTGCGAACCCGCCTTGTGCGGCGCGCCTTCGCCGATCACCGTCTTGCAGCAGATCAATGTGGGCTTGTCCGACTGCTTCGCTTTCCTGATCGCCGCATCGACCGCGTCGACATCGTCGCCCTTCACGTTCGGGATCACGTTCCAGCCGTACGCTTCGAAGCGCTTCGGCGTGTCGTCGTGGAACCAGTTCACCACTTCGCCGTCGATCGAAATGCCGTTGTCGTCGTAGAAGCAGATGAGCTTGTTCAGCTTCAGCGTGCCCGCGAATGAACAGGCTTCGTGCGAGATGCCTTCCATCAGACAGCCGTCGCCGAGGAACACGTACGTGTGGTGATCGACGATCTTCGCGTCGGGCTTGTTGAACTCCTCGGCGAGCAGCGCCTCCGCCAGCGCCATGCCGACCGAATTCGCGAGACCCTGGCCGAGCGGGCCGGTGGTCGTCTCGACGCCGGCCGTCATGCCGTATTCCGGGTGGCCCGGCGTCTTCGAATGCAGTTGACGGAAGTTCTTCAGTTCTTCCATCGGCAGGTCGTAGCCGGTCAGATGCAGCAGCGAGTACAGCAGCATCGAGCCGTGCCC
The DNA here is from genome assembly GCF_902859875.1 of Paraburkholderia solisilvae. Taxonomy (GTDB): domain Bacteria; phylum Pseudomonadota; class Gammaproteobacteria; order Burkholderiales; family Burkholderiaceae; genus Paraburkholderia; species Paraburkholderia solisilvae. The sequence continues at coordinate 134,393 of NZ_CADIKF010000004.1, forward strand.
GTTCGACAGCACGAAGCGATCGCGGTCGGCCCAATGCGGATTCTTCGGGTTATGACGCAGATGGCGCGACCACAGCGCAACTGCAATTTCCGCCATGCCCATCGGCATACCGGGGTGGCCTGAGTTCGCCTGCTGAACAGCGTCCATAGCCAGCGCGCGAATTGCGTTGGCCATCAGGGAGGTCGGGGCGGGAGAGGAGGTCGTCATGTCTGATCCGGAGAACGAGTCCAAAAAGCGAAGTGCGGGCGGTAGCCCGCAAGCCTGGCGGCCAGTCAACCTCGGCGTGCCTCGGCAGACCTCGCGAGGCCGATCCGGGCCAACCCGGGCCAACCCGGGCCAACCCGGGCGATCAATCAGGGCGCCGGTGACGCCGCCCGTGATGCCGCCTGTGCTGCGGGGCCAGCAATCGGATGAGGCTGCAGGACGAGGCTACAAAGCGGAATATTCTAACAGAGGATCGGCTTTGTCCCCCTTGCCGGGACGGCTTGGCGCGGCTGTGCGGCCCTTATAATCTGCGCATTGCAACTTGCCGCGCACCCCTTGCGCACCGCCGTTCCGTGAGCGCTTCGCTATTGTTCCAACCCGCGCCCGACGCCGTCTACGGTTTTCCGAACGCGCGTCGACTCGAGCGCGTCGATTCGCCGCATCAGCACATCGAGGTCTGGGACACACCGCAGCTCGGCCGCCTGTTTACGCTCGACGGCCGGCCGATGACGTCGAGCGGCGACGAGTTCATCTATCACGAATGCATGACGCACCCGGCCGCGCTCGCCCATCCGGCGCCGCGCGCGGCGCTGGTGCTCGGCGGCGGCGACGGCGGCGCGGCGAAACAGTTGCTGGCGCATCGGAGCATCGAGCGGATCGTGGTCGCCGAGCTCGACGATGAAGTCGTGCGCCTCACGCGCAAGCATTTACCCGAGGTGCATGGCGGCGCATTCGACGATCCGCGCGTCGAGCTCGTGATCGGCGATGCAGCCGAATACGTCGCGCAGTGCGCCGCCCGCGCGGACGGCCTGTCGTTCGACCTGGTCGTCTTCGATCTGACGCCGCCGGATTCGCCTGCCGCAGGCCTCTATACGACCGCCTTCCTCGCCGGCCTGAAACGCATCCTCGCGCCGCAAGCGGCCCTCTCGCTGCATCTGGGTTCACCGTACTTTCATGCGGCACGCGTCGCCGCGCTCTTGACGGACCTGCAGCAGGTGTTCGCGATCGTTCGTCCGCTTGCGGCCTACGTGCCGCTATATGGTTCGCTCTGGCTGATGGCGATGGCGAGCGACACGCTCGACCCCCTGTCGCTCACTGAACACGAGCTCGCCGCACGGCTCGCGCAACGCGGCCTCTATGGACTGCGTTTCTACGACGCGACGCTGCATGCGGCGCTGTTCGCCGCGCCGCATGCGGTGCGCGATAAACTAGGCCGATTCTTAAAGCCGTCGCCATGACAGTCATGCACAATGCCCCGCTCGATTGGCCGGCGCCCTCCGGATGCGGTCCGGCAGCGAAGCGTCCGGCAGCCTATGCAGACGGGACGACACCAGGATTCAGGAGAGCTCGATGACATCCCCACGCCCAGCCGGAGTGCCGTGGTTGACGCCCTATCTGACGGTCCGCGATGCGCGTATGGCGATCGCGTTCTATGAAGCCGCACTCGGTTTTCGCGTGCGCGACAGCGTGCATGACGACGGCGCGCTGATGCACGTCGAGATGACCTATCAGGACCAGTTGATCGTGATGTTCGCGCCGGAAGGCGCATTCGGCTCGCAGGCGAAGACGCCGAAGAGCGCACACGCGATCGCGCCGCAATCCTTTTATCTGTATGTCGACGACGTCGATGCCGTGTTTGCCCGCGCCATCGCCGCCGGTGCGAAATCGCTGAGCGAGCCGCAGGATCAGTTCTGGGGCGACCGCTTCGCCCAGATCGAAGATCCGGACGGTTATCGCTGGGCGCTCGCGCGCCATCTGCCGTGAATCAATGAGAACTTCGCTTATGCCCCGCTTCTTCGTCGGGACTTCACTCACGCCCGGAGATATCGTGGCGCTCCCGGACGACGTCAATCGACATGTGCAGGTGTTGCGCCTGCAGCCCGGCGACACGATCACGCTATTCAACGGTATGGGCGGTGAATACGGCGCGGAAGTCGTCGATATGGAACGGCGCGGCTCGACGGTGCGCATCGGCGATTTGCGCGACGTCGAAGCCGAGCCGCCGTATCACCTGACGCTTGCGCAAGGCATCGCGGGCAGCGACAAGATGGACTGGCTGATCGAAAAAGCGGTCGAGCTTGGCGCGTCCGCGTTCGCGCCGCTGACGACGACGCGCAGCGTCGTGCGCCTGTCCGGCGAGCGCGCGCAGCGGCGTCAGGTGCACTGGCAGCGCATCGTGCAGGCGTCGTGCGAACAGTGCGGACGCAATCGCCTGCCGGACGTGCTGCCGACGCGCGAACTCGCGACGTGGCTCGGCTCGATGCCGAAGGAACCGGAAGACGGTGAACTGAGGCTGCTGCTTTCGCCGCGCGCGAGTGTGCCGTTTTCCGCGCTGACGCATGAACCACCGAAGCGTCGCGCGCTCGTGCTGATCGGTCCGGAAGGCGGCTTTTCGGCGGCCGAGGAAGCCGCCGCGACGAGTCACGGGTTCACTGCGGTTGGGCTCGGTCCGCGCGTGCTGCGCACGGAAACCGCCGGCATTGCGGTGCTGTCCGCGCTGGCTGCGCGTTGGGGCGGCTGGTAGACCCTGCGCACCCGACGCATCGGCCGCGGTATGTGCATCGCGCCGCCGGGAAAACACAAAAGGGCTCGCCAGTCAGCGAGCCCTTTCTCATTTGGAAACGCGGCGCGGCGGCCGGACATCACCGGTTCATTGAAAAACCGGACGGCACGCCACTGCCGGATCGCTTCACGCGAACGAGTAAAACACCCGGAACGCAACTTTGCGCTCCGCCCAGAATTCCGCCGCCTCGCGGAACACGTCGAGCAGCGTTTCGCGCGCTTCCTTGTCGAATTTCTGCGCCACCGGCAGCGCTTCGAGCACGATCACAAAGCCGGGTTGCGCACCCGCTTTCGCAACGAGATCGGTCAGACAGTCGTACAGCGCGTCGTAGTTTTTGCCGAAGTGTTTCGGGAACAGGAAAGACGTCGCGATGGTTTCCATCACTTCCTGTTTGCTTTGCGCATTTCCGCAGCAGGCAAACAGAAAATGCTGACCGAGCTTCTGCGCTTCGTCGGCCAGATCCTGAACACGAAAAGCGCGAATCGACTGTACGATATTCGGTCGTACGGTCGCAAAAAGACTCATGGATTCCTCGTTCGATAAAGGCGCCGTACCGGCTTCGTGCCCGACCGTCGTACCGCCCTGACCGTCTCCGGCCTCGCGCATCTGCATGACGCGCTGGAAAAGATTGCCGTTACCGGCCGCAAAAAGATCTCTCGCGACTTTGCGGTCGTGCGCGTAGATGTTGTCGCTCATGCCGTATGTCCCGATGTCATTCAATGATGCGATTAAAACTGGTGTAGTGATCGTCGCTGTAATAACAGTTGTCCGTTCGCCTTAATGGACCGCCGCAGACGATGCGGCGCGCTCCGCGGTTATGGGCACGCGGCGTGGGAACAGTGTATTCGTGGTAATAGCCGCGTTGATGCGGCGGCAGCAATCGCTCGCGGTTGCCGAATACGACGCCATCCTTTTCATACGGGTAAGGCCCGCCTGCTGCAATCAAGTTCAAAGTATTGACTGCTTCCCGCGGCAGCTGCGCCACCGCTACGGTGCCAGTGCTGCCCAGTGCCGTGACGTCGCGGCCAAACGCGACAGGACAAAAACCGGCCGCAGGCACAAAACCGCTGCCCAGACCGCCGACCGACAGGACGGCGACCAGCACGCCGTTGCGAAGCCACCCGCGTGCCATGAATCAGGGTTCCCGCTGTTAGATCACGAGTTTGACGACCATGAAAGTCGTAAGGGTATCGCTAATGGACCCCGGAAGCAACGTTCGTTCGGGAAATGAAAGGTTTTAGCCATGACGACCCCAAAACCGGCAAATCGTGCGCGACCCACGGCCTTGACAACTCTTTACAGATAAATTTATCTCAAACAAGATAAAATTCAACCAGGGCGCGATGCGGGGCAATACCTCATGCCTCCTTGCCTCGGGTGTTCTGCAAAACGGAGCGCCAGCATCCGGCCTTTTTTGGGTGATTCATTCCCCTGCTCACCCTGGGCGTGCCCGTTGCGGGCACGCCTTTTTTTGACGGGAAGGCCACAACCGGTTGGCGAAAAAAGAAAACGCCGCGGTTCGCTTGCGCTTGACCGCGGCGGTTCGATGCGAGGCGACGCGCGCCTCACGTTGCTGACGTTCGCGCTACCGTTCGCCCGTTCGCGTAGCTTTAACGCGCGGCGGACACATCCGCCACGAGCAGCGCCGTCATGTTGACGATGCGGCGCACCGTCGCCGATGCGGTCAGCACGTGCACCGGCTTTGCCGCGCCCAGCAGCATCGGGCCGATCGCGATGTTGTTGCCCGCGGCCGTCTTCAGCAGGTTGTACGAGATGTTCGCCGCATCGATATTCGGCAGCACCAGCAGGTTCGCATCGCCTTCGAGCGTCGATTCCGGCAGGATCTCGCGGCGCAGGTTCGCGTCGAGCGCGACGTCGCCGTGCATTTCGCCATCCACCTGCAGGTCCGGCGCGTGTTCTTTCAGCATTGCCAGCACCTCGCGCATCTTCTGCGCGGACGGCGCGTTGCTCGTGCCGAAGTTCGAATGCGACACCAGCGCAACCTTCGGCTCGATGCCGAAACGGCGCACTTCCTCAGCCGCCATCACCGTGATTTCGCACAGCTGTTCAGGCGTCGGATCGACGTTCACGTGTGTATCGACGATGAAGATCTGCCGGTTCGGCAGCACCAGCGCGTTCATCGCCGCATAGACGCTCGCGTTTTCCTTCTTGCCGATCACCTGGTCGATAAAGTGCAGATGGCGGTGCGTCGTGCTGATCGTGCCGCAGATCATGCCGTCGGCTTCGCCCTTCTTCACGAGCATCGAGCCGATCAGCGTCGTGCGGCGGCGCATTTCGAGCTTCGCCATCTGCTCGCTGATGCCCTTGCGCGCCATCATCTTCGCGTACGTTTGCCAGAAGTCGCGATAGCGTTCGTCGTGGTCGGTATTGACGATCGTGTAGTCCTGGCCCGCCACCAGACGCAGACCATAGCGCGCAATGCGCTGCTCGATCACCGCCGGCCGGCCGATCAGAATCGGCCGCGCGAGCTTTTCGTCGACGACGATCTGCACCGCGCGCAGCACGCGCTCTTCCTCGCCCTCGGCGAACACGATGCGCTTCTTCTCGGCCTCGACGCTGCGCGCGAGCTGGAAGATCGGCTTCATCGTCGTGCCGCTGTGATACACGAACTGCTGCAGATGCTGCTCGTACGCGTCCATGTCTTCGATCGGACGGGTCGCGACGCCCGCATCCATCGCGGCCTTCGCGACGGCCGGCGCGACCTTGACGATCAGGCGCGGATCGAACGGCTTCGGAATCAGGTACTCGGGCCCGAACGACAAATCTTGAATGCCATACGCGGTCGCGACGATATCGCTCTGTTCCTGGCGAGCAAGCTCGGCAATCGCATTCACCGCGGCGATTTCCATCTCACGCGTGATAGTGGTTGCGCCCACATCCAATGCGCCGCGGAAGATAAACGGGAAGCACAGAACGTTGTTGACCTGGTTCGGATAGTCGGTGCGGCCGGTGGCGATCACCGCGTCCGGACGCACTTCGCGCGCGGCTTCCGGCAGGATTTCCGGCGTCGGGTTCGCGAGCGCGAGAATGAGCGGCTTGTCGGCCATCTGCCTGACCATCTCCGGCTTCAGCACGCCGGCAGCCGACAGGCCGAGGAACACGTCCGCGCCGCCGATCACTTCCGACAACGTGCGTCCCTTCGTTTCGCGTGCGAAACGCTCCTTGTCCGGGTCCATCAGCTCGGTGCGGCCCTTGTAGACCACACCGGCGAGATCCGTCACGGTGATGTTTTCGAGCGGCAGCCCGAGGTCGACCAGCAGGTCCAGACACGCGAGCGCCGCGGCGCCCGCGCCCGACGTGACCAGTTGCACTTCGTGGATGTTCTTGCCGACCACTTTCAGGCCGTTGAGAATTGCCGCCGCGACGACAATCGCGGTGCCGTGCTGGTCGTCGTGGAAGACCGGAATCTTCATCCGCTTGCGCGCTTCACGCTCGACGATAAAGCAGTCCGGCGCCTTGATGTCTTCGAGGTTGATGCCGCCGAAGGTCGGCTCGAGCGCGGCGATCACGTCGACCAGCTTGTGCGGGTCCGTTTCATTGAGCTCGATGTCGAACACGTCGATGCCGGCGAACTTCTTGAAGAGCGCGGCCTTGCCTTCCATCACCGGCTTCGACGCGAGCGGTCCGATGTTGCCGAGACCGAGCACCGCGGTGCCGTTCGTGACCACGCCGACCAGGTTGCTGCGCGCGGTGAAACGCGCGGCGTCGAGCGGATTCTCAACGATCGCTTCGCATGCGAATGCAACGCCGGGCGAATACGCCAGCGCGAGATCGCGCTGGTTGATCATCTGCTTGGTGGGCGAAACCGCGATCTTTCCCGGGGTCGGGAATTCGTGATAATCGAGCGCGGCTTCACGGAGTTTGCTGTTAGCGGAATTCGACATAGCGAGCCTGAATGGCGGATTAGAATAGAAGTTCGACGGCATTGTAGCGCCAATCCCACAGTTCGAGCCTTTCATTCCGAGTACATCCGCCGCGACCGAAACGGTGTTAAAACGCGCATTTGCGCCGACCGCATTGCAACATTCCGCACTGTATTTGCCATCCTGAATGCCATGCGCGGCTGCCGTCGCCAACCGTACCCCGGACCCTATGCCCATGCTTTCCGAGTTCTCGCTGATCGACCGCTTCTTCGCGCGCCGGGCGGCCCGCATGCGTGCGGCAGGCAGCGCGCATGGCGACGGTGTCAAAGATGTCGAGGACGCGAGCCGCGGCGCCACGCTCGGCATCGGTGACGATTGCGCGCTGATCGCGCCGCCCGCCGGCGAAATGCTGGCGATATCGACCGATATGCTCGTCGAAGGCCGGCACTTCTTCGCCGATGTCGACCCGCATGCGCTCGGTCACAAGGCGCTCGCGGTCAATCTGTCGGACCTCGCCGCGATGGGTGCGAAGCCGCAGGCATTCACGCTCGCGTTTGCGCTGCCGCGCGCGGACGAAGCGTGGCTCGCCGCGTTCAGCGACGGGCTCTTCGAGCTCGCCGAACGCTTCGGCTGCGAACTGATCGGCGGCGACACCACGGCCGGTCCGCTGAATCTCTGCATCACCGTATTCGGCTCCGTGCCGCCGCATGTTGCACTGCGGCGCGACGCGGCTCGAGCGGGCGACGATATCTGGATATCGGGCACGCTCGGCGATGCCCGTGCGGCGCTCGGCATCGCGCGCGGCGAGTGGCACGCCGACGCCGGTGACGCCGCGCACCTGCGCCGCGCGCTCGAACGCCCTGAACCACGCGTCGCGCTCGGTCTTGCACTGCGCGGCGTCGCGCACGCGGCGCTCGATATCTCCGACGGACTCGCCGGCGACCTGATGCATATCCTCGAACGCTCGCACATGAACGCGACGGTCAATGTCGACGCGTTGCCGCGCTCGGCCGCGCTCAGCCGGCTACCGCCCGAGATCCAGCGCCGCTGCACGGTTGCGGGCGGCGACGATTACGAGTTGTGCTTCACGGCGCCTGTCCACGCACGCGCGTCGATTGAAAAAGTCAGTCACAACGCAGGCCTGCTCGCGACTCGCGTCGGTACAATAAGCGCTCCGGATCTGGCCGCTGCCGTACCCGCCATCACGTGGCACGATGCAGCCGGCACGCCGCTTACATTGACGTTGCAAGGCTTCGATCATTTCCATGCAGACTGAACCTTCGGTGGGACCGGCCGGCGAGCAGTCGGCCGGCGCTCCCGCTGCGGGCGATCCGGCGAGCCAGCCGGCGCACCGTGATCTGAACGGCGTCGACAACCGCGGGCCGCGCGAACCGCGGCCGCGGCGCGCGACCGCCCGCTTCATGTTGTCGCACCCCTTTCATCTGATCTCGCTCGGCTTCGGCAGCGGACTGTCGCCGCTTCTGCCGGGCACGATCGGCACGCTGTTCGCGTGGGCGTCGTTCGCGGTCTTCGCGGACCGGCTGACGGTGATCGAATGGGGCGTGCTGGTCATCGCGGGTTTCTTCGGCGGAATCGTGGTCTGCGGCTTCACCGCGAAGCGGCTCGGCAACGACGATCCATCGCCGGTGGTGTGGGACGAAATCGTCGCGTTCTGGCTCGTGCTGCTGATGGTCACACCGGTGTCGCTGACGGGCCAGCTTTGGGCGTTCGCGTTGTTCCGCTTCTTCGACATGGTGAAACCTCCGCCGATTGGTTACTTCGACCGCAGACTGAAAGGCGGTTTCGGCATCATGTTCGATGATCTCGTCGCCGCGTTTTTCACATTGCTCGTGATCGCACTCTGGCGGATGTCGGTCTGAACCACAGCGCATCGCAAAGCCGCGGCGCACGAGACTTCGGCGGCCTCATGAGCGGGCGCCACTAACGGGCGCCATTAGCCGGTGCCATTTGCCGGTGCCATTTGCGGCCCCAGCGGCTCCATTAGCGGGATCAAAGCGGGACACACCATGCCTACCGATACCGTCGTCCACCAACTGTCGATCCGCGCCGGCAACCGCCTGCGCGACGAGCGCCTGATGCTCGCGACCGCCGAATCGTGCACGGGCGGCATGGTCGCGACCGCGATCACCGACATCTCCGGCAGCAGCGGCTGGTTCGAACGCGGCTTCGTCACCTATTCGAATCAGGCGAAGAGCGAAATGATCGGCGTGCCGGCCGATCTGATCGAAAAGCATGGCGCGGTCAGCGAGCCGGTTGCGCGCGCGATGGCCGAAGGCGCGCTGCGCAACAGCCGCGCGCAGGTGTCGCTGGCGATCACCGGCATCGCGGGGCCAGGCGGCGGCACCGAAACGAAGCCGGTCGGGATGGTGTCGTTCGGCTGGAGCAACCGGCTGCATACGGTGGTGGAGACGCTCGTATTCAAGGGCGATCGCGAGCGAATTCGCGTGCAGGCGGCCGAGCATGCGTTGCGCGGATTGCTCAAGCTGCTGGATGAAAGGGAGCGCTGAGGCGTTCTGTTGTTGAAAGTTTCCTTCATCAACGCGTGCGCTTCGGCGCCTTTCAGCCCTTTCAGCCATGCCTACGAATCGACATTCCCGCGACGAACTGATCCGCCGCTTCGACCTGCAGCCGCATCCGGAAGGCGGTTACTACCGCGAGACCTATCGCGCGGCGCAAACCGTGCACCGTCAGGACAACGCGCATGCGCCGCTGTCGGCGTGCACCGCGATCTACTACATGCTGTGCGACGGTGCGCATTCCGCATGGCACCGGTTGAAGTCGGACGAGGTCTGGCACTTCTACGCGGGCGAGCCGCTCGACGTGCATGTGATCGACCGGCACGGCAAGCTGACCACGCATCGCCTCGGCAACGCGCTCACGCATCCGGACACGGTGTTTCAGGCGGTCGTGCTGGCCGGCGACTGGTTTGCCGCCGAATGCGAGGACCCGGCGAGCTTCGCGGTGGTCGGTTGCACGGTCGCGCCGGGGTTCGAGTTCAGCGAGTTCGAGGTCGGCGGGACCGGCCCGTTGCAGGCGCAGTACCCCGCGCATCGGGAGCTGATTGCGCGGCTTGGGGCGCGCGGCGCATGACGGCACAGCGGCGGCGGGTAGGCCGCCGCGCGCTGCTGAAACTCAGGCTGCCTCAAGCGCGATATGATCGCGCCGCCCCAAGGCGGTCGCGATATTGACGAGCGCATCGAGCGAAAACCGCGACACCCGTCCGCGCAGCAGATCATTCATGCGCGGTTGCGTGACGCCGCAATGGCTCGCCGCTTCGGCTGGCGTCCACTCGCTCGTTTGCACGGACTTCAGCAATCTGCTGCACGAGTTCGGCCCGCGCGCCGCGTCCGCAGCCTTAACCGGCACGCGCGCGCAGATTCGCCGCCTGCTCGGGCGTGTCGCCCAGCGCGTCCCAGACGCCTTCGTCATGCTCGGTCCCGTACATCGCGTCTACCCTACCGATACGCGTTGATCGCATCCCGCGTCTTTCGCGCGGCGCTCGCCGCCGCGTCCGCGTAATCATCGCCGTTGCCCGCATAGATAATGGCGCGCGACGAGTTGATCAGCATCCCTGTGCCCGCCGCGCTACGTCCCGCGTGCACCGTCGCTTCGACGTCGCCGCCCTGTGCGCCGATGCCCGGAATCAGCAGCGGCATATCGCCGACGAGCCCGCGCACCACTTCGATTTCCTTCGGAAACGTCGCACCGACGACGAGCCCCAGCTGCCCGGTGGTGTTCCACTTTTCCGCGGCGAGCCGCGCGACCGTTTGATAGAGCGGCCGGCCACCGGCATCGAGAAACTGCAGATCGGAGCCGCCCGGGTTCGATGTCCGGCACAGCACGATCACGCCTTTGTCCTTGTGCGCGAGATACGGTTCGAGCGAATCGAAGCCCATGTAAGGGTTCACCGTCACCGCATCCGCACGGTACCGGTCGAACGCCTCGCGTGCGTACTGCTCGGCGGTGCTGCCGATATCGCCGCGCTTCGCGTCGAGGATCACCGGCAATTCCGGATGTTTCAGATGAATATGCGCAATCAGCTGCTCGAGCTGATCTTCCGCGCGATGCGCGGCGAAATACGCGATCTGCGGCTTGAATGCGCACGCATACGGTGCCGTCGCATCGACAATCTTGCGGCAGAAATCGAAGATCGCGTCCGAGCGGTTCGCGAACGCGCCGGGAAACTTCGCCGGCTCGGGATCGAGCCCGACGCACAGCAGCGAGTTCGTGTTTTGCCAGGCGAGATTGAGCGACTGAATAAAGGAGGACATGGTGAGACCCGCGCGGGCAAGGTGTGCAGATGAGGCGCGTATTTTACCCGCGTCTTTTGCGAAGACTGCAGCGGAAGCCGGTTGCGTTCCGGCCCCCGACCCAGGCGGCGGCCGGGGCGCCCAAAGCACATGGTCCAGCGCCACCCGCTGTCCGTCAGTCGAGCGCGGCGACCGCCTTCAGCGCTTCGGCCTCGAGCGCTGCATCCTTGACGGCCGCGTTGCCGCCTTCGTCGCAAACGCGCTCAGCGCTTTCATGGCCGCGGTTACCGGCACGCAGCAACACCTCATTGCCGCCGGTTGCCGCGCCCACCCGCCACCGCCCGCAAGCCGGTGTGCTCGACGGCAAACCGGAAGGTCCGCGACAGCCGCTCGCCGCGCGCGAGCATCGTCATGCCGTGCTCGGCCGCGCCGCCCGGCAGATTCATCGCGTTGATCGGATGATCGACGGGCTCGAAGCAGAAGAAGTCTTCGCCCGGCGGCGTGTACAGCACGTAGTAATCGGTGCTCGACGACACCGTCAGCGACAGCCGCCGCTTCGGCCAGACGACGGTCGCGCGTCCGCTCCAGTCGGTGAATGCGTGATTGACCAGCGATCGCGGCAACGGATACGCGACGCCGAACTGCCACGCGGGCGGCACCGGCACATGCCGCACCGGCAGCCAGTCGTCGCCGGACAGCCACAGTCCCGCGGCCGCCGCCGACAGTTGCGTATCGCCATCGCGCACCAGAAACGGATGCACGCCGAGTCCGAACGGCAGCGTGTCGCGGCCGGTGTTCTCGACATCGAGCGTGATCACGAGCGCCGGGCCGTCGAGCACGTAACGCTGCGTCGCGCGATATGCATACGGCTTGCCGTCGCTGCGATCGAGCGTCAGGCACACGCTTTCCGGATCCGCTTGCGCGACCTGCCACGCCGCGAGCCAGCCGTCGCCGTGAATCGGCAACGGTTCGCCGGCGCGATTGCACGGCACATCGACGGTGCGCCCGCCGACTGTGAACTTCCCGCCGCCGATCCGGTTCGAGTACGGCAGCAGCGAATAGCACGCGAGCTGGTTCGCATCGGTATCGGCGCCCACCTGCCGGCAGCGTCGGAACACCGGCACCAGATTGCCCTCGCTGCGCCAGTCGAAGCGCGTGATGCCGCCGCCGAGACGCGGCGCGACGTCCAGACGCAAATGCGGATTGGCGAGCGTCACGCAATCGACCTCGCCGGCATGGGTGGCGCCGATCGCGACCGCCGACGTGCTCGGGCCGGCCAGCACCGGATGCGTGGCCGCTTCGAGCCGTGCGCGGCGCGTCTGCGTGGGTGAAGAAGACGGGACAGCAGAATTCGCGACAGTCATATCAAAGCTCCCTCGAGAGGCATTGAACGTCGCCGTCGACAGACGGACGGCGGCTTATGCGGGCAGCGCGATAGAAACCGGCCGCCTCTTTGGTCTGTGCTGCATGCTGCGAACTGCCCTGCTTCAAACGGATCAGGCAAATCAAGCGGATTGATGCGGGTAAAAAAGCGAGCGAATCACTCGCACGTTAAAAGCACGATGGCGCGCGACGCTCGCCACCGAAAAACTGCAAACCGGATGGGCCACCGCGCATGAACAACCCTCCATCACGCGGCGGCGCCGCTTATTACCGGCGCGGTGCGCCTTCGAACAGCGGCTCCGGCAATCCGCGCCGCGCGGGGGTCGCGATGAACACGCCGCCCGCGAGCGGATCGGTGCGCAGCGCGTCGGCATCGAGACCGACCCGCGCGCTCGTCACATACAGCGTCGACAACCGTGCGCCGCCGAGTGCGACGCAGCTCGGCTGCGCGGTCGGCACCGTCACGCGCTCCGTTTCGACGCCGTTCGCATCGTAACGCACGACGCGGCCGCCACCCCAATGCGCATTCCACAAGCCGCCGTCGGTATCGACGGTCGAACCGTCGGGCTCGCCGGTCGCATCGGCGAGACGCACAAACAGGCGCTCGTTGCCGACGCGGCCATCCGCGCCGTAATCGCACACGCGAATCTCGCGGGTCGGCGAATCGCAGAAGTACATCGTCGCGCCGTCCGGACTGAACGCAATGCTGTTCGAAATCGCCGGCGCCGGCAACGGCAACCGTTCGAGCGTCAGATCGCGATCGAGCCGGTAAAAGCCGCCGATCGGCCGCACGGGCGTGCCTTCGTCCTTGGTGCCGAACACGAAGCGCCCCTGGCGGTCGCACCGGCCGTCGTTGACGCGCGTATTCAGCCCCGGCTCGACGTCGACGATCGGCATCACGTCGCCGGTCGCCAGATCGAAAAACGCGAGGCGCGACGCGAGCCCGAGCAGCAGATAGTGCGGATCGGCGCACAACGCGAAGGTCGCGAGCCGCTCGGGCATCGTCCACCACGTGCTGCGCTTTTCACGCGGATCGTAGCGCCATAGGCGTGCGCCTTCAATATCGGTCCAGTAGAACCGGCCGCTTCGCGCGCACCAGGTCGCGCCCTCGCCGAGCGCGCATTTGGCGTCGATCGCCAGCACGGCGCGCGCTTTTGCGTTCCGCTGTCCGCTTTGTTGTCCGCTTGCTTGTCCGTTTGCCTGCACGACTGCCGCCCCGCTCATGCCCACCCTCCATCGACGATCATGTCCTGCGCGGTGATCGTCCGGCTGTCGTCGGCGGCGAGAAACAGCGCCATCCGCGCGATATCGTCCGGCATCAGTTCCGCGTCGATACACTGTCCTTCCTTGACCGCGCGGCGCCCCGCGTCGTCAAGCCACAGGCGTTTCTGCTTTTCCGTCATCACCCAGCCGGGCACCAGCGCATTCACGCGAATCTTGAACGGCCCAAGGTCGCGCGCGAGGCCGCGCGTGAGTCCTTGCACCGCCGATTTCGCCATCAGATAAACGGGCAGGTTGCCGTTTTTCAGCATCCAGCTGATCGAACCCAGATTGATGATCGAGCCGCCGCCGGCCGCTTTCATATCGTCGGCCACGGCCTGCGCGGCGAAAAACTGGTGGCGCACATTCACCGCGATGCCGGCGTCGAACGACTCCGGCGTCACATCCGCGATCTTGTGGCGTTTGTCGTTCGCCGCATTGTTGACGAGCACCTCGATAGGACCGATGACCGCGCGCACATCGGCGATCGCGTTGCGCAGCGCGTCGATATCGGTCAGATCGCAGCGCGCAAAGAGCGGCTTGTGACGCGAGTCGCCGAGCTCGTCGGCCAGCGCCTCGCCCGCGGTTTCGTCGATATCGAAGAACGCGACGCGCGCGCCCTGCGCGGCGAAATGCTCGACGAACGACGCGCCGATGCCGGTCGCGCCGCCCGTGATCAGCACCGTGCGATCCGTGAGACTCGGATAGTGCGCGTAGGCGTCGGTGGCATGCCGTGCGCTTGCATTGGCCGGAGACGACATGGTTCGCTTCCTTCGATCTGGGTCCGTCGGGGTCCTTCGGGGTCCGTCTGAATCCGCTTGCGCGCGGCGCGTCAGTCGCGCGAGCCGCGGTTCTTCAACTGGTCGAGCAGCACCGCGGCGAGCAGGATCGCGCCCCGCACGAGGTACTGATAGAACGCGTCGATGTTCAACAGGTTCATCACGTTCTCGACCGTGCCCATGATCAGCACGCCGATCACGACGCCGGAAATCGTCGCGCGACCGCCGAGCAGCGACACGCCGCCGAGCACGCACGCGGAGATCACGTTCAGCTCGAAGCCTTCCGCGGCATTCGGCTGGCCCGACGTGATACGCGATGCAAGAATCACCCCGGCCAGCGCGGTGACCGCGCCCTGGATCAGGAAAATAAAGACGCGCGTACGCTCGACGTTGATACCGGCAAGGCGCGACGCTTCCGGATTGCCGCCGATCGCCAGCGTATTGCGGCCATACACGGTCTGGTTGAGCATCACGCCGAATACGATAAAGCAGAGCAGCGTAACCCAGATCGGCAGCGACACGCCGAAGAAGGTGAGACCGCCGAGCGCGATAAACGTATCCGACGACACGCCGACCGCCTGCCCGTGCGACGCGATAAAGCCGAGGCCGCGCACGATTTCCATCGTCGCGAGCGTCGTGATCAGCGCGTTGATGCGCAGATACGCGATCACCGCGCCGTTCACGAAGCCGATCACGCCGCCGGCCGCCACCGCCGCGATGATCGCGATAAACGTATTGTTCGTCGCGTTCAGCACCATCGCGCACAGCACGCCGGCAAATGCGACCGTCGAGCCCACCGACAGATCGAAATCGCGCGACGCGAGACAGAACATCATCGTGCACGCGACCATGCCGATCTGCGAGATCGACAGCGCGAGGCCGAGCATATTCTCGATCGAGAAGAAGTGATCGACCGTCAGCGACATCGTGACGAACATCACCACGAAGATCACGATCAGGCTGTACTCGGTGATCTGCTGCCACCATTTCTGGCGGTCGTTCGCCTGCGGAATCAGCGCTTCGGCGGCGCTCTTCGCCGCCTGTTGCGCGAGGTTTTCTCCAGCTTGTTGCATTTCGTTGCTCCTCCCGTTCGGCACGGGTTATCGGACTCACTCACCATCCGCTCGGATCCGGATGACTGCGTTGCGCTTCATCGGCCCCGATCGACATTCATCGAACTTCATTCACCATCAGCGACGCTGCGTTGTTCCCTTCACGCCGCCTGCGCGGTTTCGGCGACGCTCGAACTCCGCGGCAACGCGAGGCTCAACACCGACTGCTCGGTCGCCGCGCCGCGCGCCAGTTCGCCGGAAATGCGGCCCTGCCGCATCACGACGATGCGGTCGGACACGCCGAGCACTTCCGGCAGTTCCGACGAAATCATCACGATCGCGCAGCCGCGCTCCGCGAGCTGATAGATCACGTTGTAAATCTCGTGCTTCGCGCCGACGTCGATGCCGCGCGTCGGTTCGTCGAGAATCACGACCTTCAGGTCCGGTTCCGCGAGCCAGCGCGACAGAATCGCTTTCTGCTGGTTGCCGCCCGACAGGAAGCGGATCTTCTGCCGGCGGCTCGGCGTCTTGATCTTCAGGAGCTTGATAAAGCGGTCCGCGGTTTGCGCTTCCTTCTTGCGATCGAGAAAAATGCCCGCGCGCAGATAGTGGCGCCGGCAACTGATATTGATGTTCTCGGCCACCGATGCGATCGCGACGATGCCCTCTTCCTTGCGGTCTTCCGGGCACAGCACGATGCCCTGGCGGATCGCATCGCCCGCTCTTTTGACCTTGATCGGCTTGCCGTCGAGCGTCAGTTGGCCGCCCTTCTTCGGATCGTCGCCGTACACCAGGTGCATCAGTTCGCTGCGCCCCGCGCCGACCAGACCGAAGAACCCGACGATCTCGCCGCGCCGCACCTCGAAGCTGGCCGGCTCCGCGAGCGGCCCGCCTTCGATGCCTTTCGCGGCGAAACGCACTTCGCCGAGCGCGCGCGGCGTGTAGTTATAAATATCCGAAATTTCCCGGCCCACCATTTCGCTGACGATCGTGTCGCGGCTCACGCCGTCGAGCGACGTGTGCGATGCGACCTTGCGGCCGTCGCGGAAAATCGTGCAGGCGTCGCACAGCTGATAAATCTCGTCCATCCGGTGCGAGATATAAATCAGCGCGCGATTGTCCGCGCGCAGATCGCGCACCAGCTTGAACAGCACTTCGGTTTCGCGATGCGACAGCGAGCTGGTCGGCTCGTCGAGCGCGATCACGCGCGCGTTGCGCATCAGCGCCTTGCAGATTTCGACCATCTGCCGCTGGGCGATCGACAGCTTGCGCAGCTTCGCGTCCGGATCGAGATCGACGCCCATCGCCGCCAGCTGCTCGCGCACATAGCGCTTCGCCTGGCGCTTGTGCACCCAGCCGAGCGCGTTCGGCAGGCGGCCGAGCATCAGGTTTTCCGCGACCGTCAGATCGGGCACGTACTGCAACTCCTGGTGAATCACCGCGATGCCGGCCGCAATCGACGCACCCGCGCTCGCGAAGTGCACTTCGTTTTCGTCGATCAACACGCGCCCCGAGTCCGGCTGATATTCGCCGCCGAGGATCTTCAGCAGGGTCGATTTCCCCGCTCCGTTCTCGCCCATCAGGCCGTGCACCTGGCCCGCGTGCACGTCGAACGAAATGCCGTCGAGCGCGCGCACGCCGGGAAACACCTTACCGATATTGTCAAAACGCAGCGTCGCTGACACTTCGCCTCCTGTTGCCACTGAGTTTGCTTCGTGCGAACCGCTCATGTGAACCGCTCACGTGACCTTTCGCGCAAAACGCGCGGACGCCGTTGCCGTCCACGCGCTTTGCCGTCGCTACATCGCTACGTTGCTACGCGTCGCATCCGCGTAACGGGAAACAACCGCAGCCCGTTACTTCGACGCGAGACCCATCTCCTTGCGCACTTCGCCGACGTTGTCGCGCGTGGCCAGCATGCCGGTCGTGAGCGTCAGCATCGGCGGTTCCTTGCCTTGCGTGATCCATGCGTACATCAGTTCCGAGGTTTCCTCGCCGTGGCGCTTCGGGCTGATGATCACAGTGCCGTAGAAGCCCGTCGGCTGCGGCTTCTTGAACTCGTTCAGCGCCGAATCCGAACCGCCGATACCGATGCCGATCATGTTGTCGGCTTTGAAGCCGCGGCCTTCGGCAGCGCGCACTGCGCCGAGCACCGCTTCGTCGTTCAGGCCGTAGGCCACCCAATGCTTGAACTGCGGGTTCTTCGTGAGCGCGATGTTCGCCGCGTTGAACGCGTTTTCCGTGTCGGTTTTCGCTTGCGGCGCGGCGATCACGTTCGCCTTCGGGAAGCCCGCGGCGACGAGTGCGTCGGTGGCGCCGGTGGTGCGGTCATGCGCGGTCGGCAGCTGCTCGTAGGTCACGTCGATCGCGCCGACGTCCTTCATGTCCCAGCCGCGCTTCTTGATTTCGGCCGCAATGCCGTCGCCGGCCTGCTTGCCGATGTTGTACGCGGAGATGCCCATATGCGGCACCGACTCGATCGGCTTGCCCGCACCGTCGACGAGGCGGTCGTCCACCGTCATCATCTTCAGGCCGTCAGCCTTCGCCTTCGCGACGATACCCGGCCCGAGCTTCACGTCCGGCGTGCAGATCACGAAGCCTTGCGCTTTTTGCGCGGCGAGGTTGTCGATTGCGCTCATCACCTTCTCGCCCGACGGCGCGCCGATCTTCACGAGCGTGAAGCCCTTTTCCTTCGCGGCGATTTCGGCGAATTTCCATTCGTCCTGGAACCACGGCTCTTCCGGCTGCTTCACGAGAAAGCCGATCTTCACCGAATCGGCAGCCTGCGCGGCCGGCGCATTGAACAGCACCGCCGTCGCTGCCGCTGCGAGCGTGAGGAATATTCTGCGTTTCATATTGCTTGTCTCCTGACTAGGTAACGAGAAGGTTATCGGCCGCGTCTTCTTGTACCGGGACTGACACACGCGGCCAGCGCGTCAACCGGTTCACTTCAATCGTGATAAAGCACCGAGCGTCCGCCGTCGACCGTGATACAGCTCGCGTTGATAAACGGCGCTTCATCGGATGCGAGAAACACCGCGGTCATCGCCACTTCGTCGGGGCGGCCGATGCGCTTCATCGGCTGCAGGTCGAGCGTCGCCTGCCGCGCGGCGGCCGGGTCCGGCTGGTTGTCCCACCATTCACGCGTCAGATCCGTTTCGATATAGCCAGGCGCAATCGCATTGACACGCACGTTGCGCGGCGCGTACTCGATGCCGAGCGCGCGCGTGAGGCCGATCACACCGTGCTTCGCGACCGGATACGGAAAGCAGCCCGCGATGATCTTGAACGAGTGTGTCGACGCGATATTCACGATGCTGCCGCGCCCGCGCTCGACCATGCCCGGCAATGCCGCGCGGCAGCCGTTCCAGACGCCGTCGAGGTCGACGGCAAAGCAGCGGCGCCAGTCGTCGTCGGTCATCGTCAGCGGGTCGCAGAACACGTTGATGCCGGCGTTGTTCACCAGCACGTCGAGCGGTCCGAAGCTGCGCTGCGCTTCGTCAACCGCTTGTTGTACGGACGCCGATTGCGTGACGTCGGTGCACACCGCGAGCACGCGTGCGCCCGCATGCGCGGTTTCGATCTCGCGCGCCGTATGCTGCGCCGTTTCACTATCGAGTTCGGCCAGCACGACCGCCGCGCCTTCGCGTGCGAACGCATGCGCGATCGCGGCGCCGATGCCGCGCCCGGCGCCGGTGATCAGTGCGACCTTACCGGCGAGGCGATTCATTTCTTCGCACTCGCGCGCGCGATGCGCAGTCCGTTGATAAAGGACTTTGCATGCGACGCGGTAATCGCGGCGCTCTGGCCCGGCTTGTACAGCGCGGAGCCGAGGCCGAAGCCGTTCGCGCCCGCGGTCAGAAACGGACCCATGTTGTCCGGCGTGACGCCGCCGACCGGCAGCAGCGGCACCTGCGCCGCGATCACCGCGCGCCACGCCTTCACCACGTGACAGCCGAGCTGTTCGGCGGGAAACATCTTCAGCACGTCCGCGCCGTTCTTCAGCGCGATAAACGCTTCGGTCGGCGTCGCGACGCCGGGCGCGCACGCCATTGCGTGCGACTTCGCCGCGACGATCACTTCCGGATCGGCGTGCGGCATCACGATCAGCTCGCCGCCCGCCTGCTTCACCTGATGCACGAACGCGGCCTGCAGCACCGTCCCCGCGCCGACGATCGCGTCGGGCGGCAGCGCGTGGCGGATTGCCGCGATGCTGTCGAACGGCTGCGGCGAATTGAGCGGCACTTCGACGATCCGGAAGCCCGCTTCGTACAGCGCGCGGCCGTGGTCGGCTGCGTCGGCGGGCGTCACGCCGCGCAGGATCGCGATCAGCGGACACGCTTCGAAAGCGGCCATCAGGCCGGCGTGCGGCTGGTAAGGTCCGGGCAGATTCAGTTCAGCTTGCATATCGGTTCCTTTCTGGTTCCTGTGCGCATGTCCGTGGCGGCCCGCATTCTGCTTGCGCGGGCTAGCCGATGCGCGCGGCCGGCACGGCGCCGGCCGCGGGTGTCACGAGTCCCGCCTGTACCGCGATGCGCCACAGGCCGCGCTCGGTCGCGTACTTGACGAGTTCCGCCGACTGACAGCCGTATTGCGTCAGCGCCAGCCGATATCGTTCGCACAGCGCCTCGTTGCCGATCAGCCGCAGCGTGCGGCCGGCGAGCGCCACCTGCTGACGCTCGAGCACGGCTTCGAGTCCGTTCAGTTCGTGGCCGATCAGCAGCCCCGACAGATAGTCGGGCTGCTCTTCGCGCGCGAGTTGCGCGGTCAGCCCGAGCGTGCGGGTGCTGAAGATCGTCGCGAGCATGCCCGCGTGACCGTGGTTGCGCGCGACGCTGATGCCGCGCAGGAAGGCTGCGGTATCCGGGCGATCCGGCGTCGTCATCGTGCGGCCGAGAATCGTGTGCTCGGAAAGCGCGGCGAACACCTCGCCAGTCATAAACGTATAGAAGCGCTCGATGCGCATGCCGCGGACGATCACCCACTTCGCGTGCGTGCCCGGCAGGCCGATCAGCGCGCCTGGCTGAGTGTCGGCAGGCGCGTCGTTTTTCGGCGCGGTTACCGCGTCACCGGCGAGCGCACCGACAATCTGCGTCTCTTCGCCGCGCATCACGTTCGGCAATTCGCCGCGCTCGAGCACGCCCGGCACGATATGCAGCACGACGCCGCGCGCGGTCTGCACGCGCACGATGCCGCGGACGATCGCATCGGGGCTCGCGGGCGTTTCAACGTAAGGCGCTTCCTTCCAGCCCTGCGCGCTGCCGACCATGCCGGCCGCCATCACCGGCAGATGCGGCGCGCGTTCGAGCCAGCTGCCGCACACCGCGTCGAACGCGATATCGAAGCCGCCTTCGCTCGCGGCGCGCGGCAAATTCATGATGCCGGCCGTCGATGCGCGGGTTTCCAGCAGTTGCCCCGCGGCGTCGAACAGATACGCGCGCAGTGCGGTCGTGCCCCAGTCGAGCGCGATCAGTGCCGCGTCGTGCTGCGCCGATCCGGCGGCGCCGGTCTGGGCGGCGGCGTCCGAGGCAGCGGGTGTAGCGGACGCAGCGGACGCCGACATCGAGTCCGGTGAACCCAGATCGGTCATCGCTTGATCCTGCGGGTTGCCGGTTGTGGCGCACGCCAGCCGAGTTCCTCCGAGATCGCGCGCGCTTCGCGCTGCACGACCGGAATCAGTTCGTCCATCCGCTCGAGCGACATATACGGAATCGTGCTCGCGACCGACAGCGCCGCGACAATCGCGCCGGACGCGTCGCGCACCGGCGCCGCGACACAGCGGATCGACGCTTCGTTTTCCTCGAGATCGAACGTGAAGCCGCCGCCCGAGTAGTTGGTCATCCGCTGCATGAAGGTCTGCAGATCGGGCCGGTTGTCCGGCTTGAAGCTCACGCCGGCGAGCGCGCGACGCGACGCGTCGAACAGCTTTTGCCACGTTTCGGGCGTCAGGTCGAGCATCATCGCCTTGCCGATACCGGTCGACGCGAGCGGCATCCGGTGACCGACCCGCGAGCGCATTTCGAGGCCGCGCGTGCCGGGAATCTTGTCGATATAAAGCACGTCGTCGCCGTCGCGCACGCCGAGGTGAATCGTGTCGTGCGTTTCTTCGGCAAGCGCCGCGAGGTGCGGGCGGGCGACCGTCGTCAACGGCATCTGCTCGAGCGCGATCGTGCCGAGTTCGATCAGCTTCGGGCCGAGCAGATAGCCGCCCTGCACCTGACGCAGGTAACGCGCCTGCACGAGGCTGCTGACGAGCCGGTGCGTGGTGCTGCGCGTCGTGCCGAGCGCCGCGCCGAACGTGCGCAGATCGCGCACGCCGGCGGCTGCGGCTTCGAGAATCGCGAGGCCGCGCAGCAGCGTCTGCGTGCCGGCCTGCTGCGGCGTGATGTCGAGCAGCGTGCTCGGCAGCGCGATCGTGTCGCGGTCGGCGGGCGGCAGCCCGGTACCGTTCGACGGACGCGCAACAGGTTTTCTCACCGCGTCGGCTTCGGACCCGGCGTGATTGGTCATCGCTTTATTCATGGCGATCAGGCAAACGGGTTGAGGGTTATTGCGCGCTGCCGGCACGGCGGCAGGCGGCAGCGGCGATTGCGGTGAAGGTGGCGCGGTGCGGCGGCGCGCTGACGCGTGCCGGTTGCCGATAGAGGATCGAGGCCATAGCGGGTTGTCTCCGATTCGTTTTGCGCTGCGTCGCGCCTATGCTGCGGTGGCGCGGACGCGATCTGTTTGCCGGTCGTCCGACTTGTTGGAACGGATTGTAGGGCGATTTTCGAGATACTCCAATATGTGAATGTACCAATCACATATTGGGATGTTTGTGGCGTTGCGGGTGTGCTGCGCTGCGTTGTGGGGGCTGCGCTGCGTTGCGGGTGTGCGGCGCGGCGGGTGTGCTGCGTCGAGGTGCTTTCTTTGTGCCTTGCCAACATGCCCGGCATAGGCGGGCCCTTGTGCCGGCAACGGGATCGGCGTTGGCCGCGGAGTTGGAGTTGGAGTTGGAGTTGGAGTTGGAGTTGGAGTTGGAGTTGGAGTTGGAGTTGGAGTTGGAGTTGGAGTTGGCGTTGGCGTTGGCGTTGGCGTTGGCGTTGGCGTTGGCGTTGGCGTTGGCGTTGGCGTTGGCGTTGGCGTTGGCGTTGGCGTTGGCGTTGGCGTTGGCAGCGGCAGCGGCAGCGGCAGCGGCAGCGGCAGCGATTGAACCAGATCGGACGCGTCCGGCGTGGTTACGCCGGCACGCGCGGCGCGATGTTTTCGCTCCTCGCCGTCAAAAAAAACGGCAACCGCATCACCCATGCAGTTGCCGCTTGATGCACGCCGGTCCGCACCGGCCTGCCCGCTCAGTCCGGCAGTTCCGCCGCCCCCATGCGCCGCGCGATCACGCGGGCGCGCTGGGTCAGATAGGCGGAATTGCGATGCTCATCGAAGTATTTCGGCCGCGGCAGCATTACCGCAAGCCGCGCCGACTGACCGGCGGAAAGCTTCGCGGCCGATGTCTTGTAGTAGTAGCGCGCCGCCGCTTCCGCGCCATAGACGCCATTGCCCCACTCAACCGAATTCAGATAGATCTCGAAGATCCGCTCCTTGTCCATCAGCGTTTCGAGCATCCACGTGATGATCAGCTCCTGGCCCTTGCGGACGTAGCTCTTTTCACGCGACAGAAACAGATTGCGCGCGAGTTGCTGCGTAATCGTCGAGCCGCCCGCGACGATCTTGCCGCGCGCCTTGTTTTTCTCCCACGCCTGCAGGATCGCGTCGGTCTCGTAGCCGTTGTTGTTGACGAAATTCGCGTCCTCCGACGCGATAATCGCGCGCTTCAGATTGCGCGAAATCTGGTCGTACGGCACCCACGTGTGCTGGATCGACAGATCGGGGCGGTCTTGCGCGAGGCGCCACGCGTCGGAGCGCATGAATGCGGTCGATTGCGGATTGACGGTGTTCCACAGCGCGATCTGCGCGAAGTAGAACGCCTGCGTCACGAGCCACGAGAACGCGAACACGGCAACCACGTATGCGAGCCAATGGCCGACGCGGGTCGCTTTCGCGCTCTTCGAGCGCTTCGTTCCAGTCATGTTCGCCGCCATGCTCAAGGCTGCTTTCCTGTAGACGGTATGGGAGCAAGCGCGAGCCGCTCGCGCCAGTCAAGATGAACCAAGGTCAGATCACACGGCAACGATGGGTCAACCTCGCGCCAACTTGCCGACCGCGTGCCCACTCAAGCGGCAGCCCGGCGCCAACTTGCTGACTGTGTGCCGACTGAAGCGCCAACTCGGCGCCAACTTGCCAACCGTGTGTCAACTCAGGCGCCAACCCGCCGCCAACTTGCTAACCGTGTGCCAACTGAAGCGCCAACCCGGCGCCAACCCGGCGCCGACCATCTGCCAGCCATCTGCCAGCTAAGCGCCGTCCGCCGCCGCAAGCTGCCTGCGCAGCTCCGCCAGCACCGGCGCGCCGTCGGGCCGCACGCCACGCCACACGTGGAACGACTCGGCCGCCTGCTCGACCAGCATGCCCAAGCCGTCCGCCGCGCGTGCGCCGAGCGTCCGCGCGTGTTGCATAAAGATGGTCGGCTGCGCGCCGTACATCATGTCGTAGGCCAGCGTGTGCGCACCGAACGCGCGATCGTCGCATGCGGGCAGCGCGCCGTCGAGACTCCCCGCGGTTGCATTGACGATCACATCGTACGCATCCGTCTCCACCGCCTGCGCGCCGCCGCCCGTCAAAGCGCAACCCGCGTCGCGCGCAGCTTGCGCGAACTGTGCAACGAGCGCATCGGCTTTCGCCGCCGTGCGGTTGACGATCGTCAGCCGACGCGGCGCGCGCTCGAGCATCGGCAGTATGACGCCGCGCGCGGCGCCACCCGCGCCGAGCAGCAGCACGCGCGCGCCGTTGAGCGGCACGCCCAGGTTCACTTCGATATCGCGCACGAGGCCGAAGCCGTCGGTGTTGTCGCCGTAGATGCCCGCCGCGTCGAATCGCAGTGTATTCACCGCGCCCGCCGCGGCGGCACGCGGCGACAGCGCATCGGCAAGCGCGTGCGCGTCGAGCTTGAACGGCACCGTCACGTTCAGCCCGCGACCGCCCGCTTCGATAAATGCGCGCACATGCGGCACGAACGCATCGACCGGCGCGAGCAGCCGGTCGTATTCAACCGGCTCGCCGGTCTGCTCGGCAAAGCGCGCGTGAATAAACGGCGACTTGCTGTGCGCGATCGGATTGCCGATCACCGCATAGCGCTCGCGTGCGCGCTGCGGCGTGTTCATCGGCCGGGCTCCGTTGCGGGATGCGGGTCGGACGTGGCGGAATCCGCGGAATCATCGTTGGCGCCGTCACCGTCACCCTGCTGCGCCGCGTCTTCGGACGGCGCGCCGTCGAGCTCCGCTTCGGCCTGTGCCTCGGCTTCGCTTTCGGCGGACGCGTCGGACGCGTCGACGATATCCTCGTCGCCTTCATTGTCGTCGGCTTCTTCGGCCTCCGCGCCGCTCGTCACCGCCGGCGCATCGAGCACGCGCACGAGGCGCACCGACGCTTCAACCGTCAGTTCGTCGAGCGACATCACGTCGAGCAGCACGCGCGTGCCGCGCGCATGCACGCCGAGTCCCGGCACATGCAGCAGCAGCGGCACGTCGTCGAGCCGCACGAGATCGCCCTTCACGACCGATGCGACTACCTGCTTGCGGTCTTCCTGCCGGATCCAGCGCAGGCACCAGAAGTACTCCATACGGCGCTGGTGATCGGCGTAAGCGGAGTACGTATCGTCGAAGCCCTGCACCACCGCGAACAGGTCCGCATCCTTCGGCTTGAACGGCGCGGCGAGCTTCGCGGTCACGCCGTGCTGCACACACGCAAGCAGTTGCCACTGATTGACGAGGTCGACATAGCGGCGCAGCGGCGACGTACTCCACGCGTACTGCGCGACACCGAGCCCTTCGTGCGGCGCCGCGGTGGTTTGCATACGCGTGCGCTTCGGACCGGTCGGCGCGCCGAACGCGCGCTGCGACCGGTAGATGCCCGGCACGCCGTGATCGTGCAGGAACGCGCCCCACGTCGAGTTCGCGAGAATCGCCAGCTCCGCGACGATCATATCGAGCGGCGAACCGCGCCGGCGCGGCGTGATCGTCACGTGCTCGCCTTCGACATAGAAATTGAAGTCGGTATTGCGCTGCACTTCGCGCCGCAAGCCATAGCTCGCGCGCATCACCTGGCGCTTTTCGAACAGCGCCTGCGCGAACGGCCACAGCACCGCGATGTCGTCCTTGTGCGGATAGTCGCCGGTGCCCGCGGCGAGCGCCTCTTCGGTGACCATTTCATCGAGCGTGTTGTGCCGCAAGTTGGCCTTCACGAACACGAGCTCGGCACGCGTTTCGCTCGCGACGATCTCCTGCGTCTCACGGTTCACGATGCTGTACAGCGACAGCGCGGGCCGCATGCCGCCCTCGGCGAGCGTGAACACGTCGACCACCTCGTTGGGCAGCATCGTGATCTTGTCGCCGGGCATATAGACGGTCGACAGCCGCGCACGCGCAATCGCGTCGGTCGCATCGCCGCGCGCGATGCCGAGCGCCGGCGCCGCAATGTGCACGCCAATCCGCACGCGGCCATCGGCGAGATGCTCGACGGAAAACGCATCGTCGATTTCAGTGGTCGTCACGTCGTCGATCGAGAACGCTTCGACCTCGGCTTGCGGCAAATCGTCCGGCAGCGCGCCGGGCGTGACCGGCGGGAAGCCCGTGCCATGCGGGAAATACTCGGACAGAAAGCGCGCCTCGTGCAGCGCGCGCGCCGACGGAATGCCGCCGCAGTCGAGCATCAACCGCGCAGGCGACACGCCGCGCGCCGCCGCCGCCGCTTCGAGCGCCTTGTACTCGATCGAGTTCTTGTCCGGCTTCGTGAGCAAACCGAGCGCCTTGCCGGCGAACGCGTCCGGCAACCGGCCGGCCGTCAGTTCTTCTTCATAACCCGACTGCACGAGCGCCTGCTGACGTTTGCGTTCGAGCGACGCGAGCGCCAGCTGCAGCTGCTCCTGCGGCGCGCGTTGATACTGACCGCGCCCCTTGCGCCGGAAGTAGACCGGCGCGCCGTGCATGCGCAGCACGAGCGCCGCGCGCTCGATCGGCCCGAACGCCTCGCCGAAGTATTCGGCGCCGAGCGTCGCGAACGGGAATTCATCTTCCGGCGCGCATTCCCACAGAAAGTCGAGATCGATCTCCTGCGCGGCCGCGTCGGCCTGTTCCATCAACTCGCCCGCGGCCGGCCGCTCGAACTCGATCAACACATCTTTCGCGCGCACCTTCGCCCGCCGTCCGCCCGGCAACTCGACCTGGAACGCGTCGCCCTGCTTCGACAACACGCTGCCTGCCTTGAAACTGCCCGATTCCTCAAAGAAAACGTTCACTCAATACTCTCGTCGTGGCTTGCGTCGACCGCCGCGTGCCGCATGCGTGCCTGATGCATGCGGGTTGCGTGCGCCGTGTCCCGCGGTTTTCCGCAGTTTCCTGCGGTTCCCGTTAGGCACGGCGCCGCACGCGGCGGTTTCATATTCGTGGAGACAATCCGTTGCCTAGTCCGTCGCGGCGCCCTCGCGGGGCACGGTTGGCGGGTTCGGCGCAAAGGGGACGGCGGCGCTGTCGCAAAAAGCGAGCACGTCGTCGACATAATCCGCGAACTCGCTGATCGAATGGTCGCTGCCTTCGATCCGTTTCGTTCGCGCGGCCGGATAGTGCGCGAGCATCTCGCGGTAGTCGAGCACCTCGTCGCCGGTCGCCGCAAACAGATAATAGCGTTCGGGCTTCGTGATCGATGTGACCGTTAGTGCTCGCATCTCGTCGAGATGATGCGCCTCGACGACGATGCTGCCGCCGCCGTGCACGCGCGGCTGCTCGCCCAGATAGGCGGACAGGTCGCGCTGCGGCACGACCGCCGGGTTCAGCAGCACCGCCGGCCAGCCATGCTTTTCGGCCAGATGCGTCGCAAAGAAACCGCCGAGCGAACTGCCGATCAGCGCGATGCGCGCAGGCCGCGCCGCCGCGACCAGCGATTCCGCCAGCGCGATGGTGTCGAGCGGCGAGACCGGCAGTTGCGGGCAGCACCATTCGTCGCCGCGGCCGGGTTCTGCGAGCCGCTGCGCGAGCAGGCGCGCCTTGAACGATTGCGGCGACGAGCGGAATCCGTGCAGATAGAGAATCACGCGACGCCCCGCGCGAGCGCCTCAGGCCGCGCCGACAGCGCGTCGAGCAGCTTCTGGTGCACGCCGCCGAAACCGCCATTGCTCATCACGAGCACGTGGTCGCCCGGCTGCGCGACCTCGACGACCGCCTTCACCAGAGTCTCGATATCGCTGAACGCACGCGCCTTGTCGCCCAGCGGCGCGAGCGCCTCGGCCAGATTCCAGCCGAGCGCGTCGCGGCCGGCGGGCGCGCCGTAGCCGAACACGAGATCGGCGTCGGCGAGACTGGCCGGCAGCTGCGCCTTCATCACGCCGAGCTTCATCGTGTTCGAGCGCGGCTCGAGCACCGCGAGAATGCGCGTGCGTTTTCCATCTTCAGCGCGGCCGACGCGCGTGCGCAGTCCGGCGATCGTCGTATCGATCGCGGTCGGGTGATGCGCGAAGTCGTCGTAGACCGTGACGCCGTCGACGCTGCCGCGCACTTCCATCCGGCGTTTCACGTTGCGGAATGCCGCGAGCGACTGCGCCGCCTGCGCGGGCGGCACGCCGACATGGCGCGCGGCGGCGATCGCCGCGAGCGCGTTCATCCGGTTGTGCTCGCCCTGCACCTGCCAGTCGACCACACCGACGCGCGCGCCCTGCTGATACACCGCAAAGCGCTCGTCGACCGGCACGCCGTCTTCAGCCACGAGCGCCTGCCAGCCGCCTTCGACGCCGAAGCGCTCGACCTCGCTCCAGCAGCCGCGCGTAAGCACGCGTTCGAGCGCCGCCTCGCGGCCGTTCGCGACAATCCGGCCGATGCGCGGCACCGTGCGCACCAGATGATGAAATTGCGTTTCGATCGCGGCGAGATCGGGGAAGATGTCGGCGTGATCGAACTCGAGGTTATTGAGGATCGCGGTGCGCGGCCGATAGTGGACGAACTTCGAGCGCTTGTCGAAGAACGCGGTGTCGTACTCGTCGGCTTCGATCACGAAGAAGCTCGAATCGGTGAGCCGCGCCGATACGCCGAAGTTCAGCGGCACGCCGCCGACCAGGAAGCCCGGGTTCATGCCGGCGTCTTCGAGCAGCCACGTCAGCATCGAGCTGGTGGTGGTCTTGCCGTGCGTGCCGGCGACGGCCAGCACCCACTTGCCGGCGAGCACGTGCTCGCCGAGCCACTGCGGACCGGACACGTACGGCAAGCCGCGGTCGAGAATCGCTTCCATCAGCGGATTGCCGCGCGACACGACATTGCCGATCACGAACAGATCGGGCTT
The DNA here is from genome assembly GCF_902859875.1 of Paraburkholderia solisilvae. GTDB lineage: Bacteria > Pseudomonadota > Gammaproteobacteria > Burkholderiales > Burkholderiaceae > Paraburkholderia > Paraburkholderia solisilvae. Next base: position 163,205 of record NZ_CADIKF010000004.1, read on the forward strand.
CAGATCGACCTGTTCCGCGCCGTAACCCTCGATAAGCCCGATGCCTTGTGCCTCGAGCTGCGTGCTCATCGGCGGATAGACGCCGGCGTCGCAGCCGCTCACCTGGTGGCCCGCGCTGCGCGCGAGCACCGCCAGACCGCCCATGAACGTGCCGCAGATACCGAGAATGTGGATGTGCATAGAACTGTCGCGCCGGCCGGAATGTAATGCTGCGAAAGAAGGAGGACGAACGGTGTTAAAAGCGGCGCTAAAAGCGGTGCTGGAGGCGGCGCCCAAAGCGCCGCCAGAAGCGCTGCCAGAAGGGCCGGGGCAATCCCCGTGCGCGACGCCGCGCGGCGGCTCGCGAGGCTGCGTCAGACAGGCCGCCACGCCCGCTTCAACCCGCTTCCCGAGGTCCTTTCAAAGGCCGCTATTGTACCCGACGACCCACGCCGGCCGGGCCGCCAGGCCCGAAAACGCGCACCGCGACGGCATGGGCGTCCGCGCTGGGCGGCCTGGGATTCTCTAGTATGATTACCTGATGGTCCGCAAACTCCATCTCGACCCGACGCGCGTGCGCGAAGAAATCGCGATCGCCGCCGCGCGAATGATCGCGCAAGACGGTCTCGACTACGCGACGGCCAAGCGCAAAGCGGCGCGGCAAGTCGTCGGGGAGACGCGTGTTTCCGGCGACTGGCTGCCGGATAACGACCATATCGAAGAAGAAATCCGCGAATACCAGTCGCTGTTCCAGGGCGACACGCAGCCCGCGGTGCTGCGCCGTCTGCGCGAAATCGCGCTCGACTGGATGCAGCGGCTCACGCCGTTCAATCCGTATCTGACCGGCGCCGTGCTCGGCGGCACAGCCGGCGAGCACTCCGACATTCATCTGCAGGCGTTTTGCGACAACCCGAAAGAAGTCGCCATTTACCTGCTGAATCAGAACGTGCAGTACGACGTTTCAGAAACCCGTCATTTTGCGGGGCGCGGCTACGTCGAGACGCTGAGCTTCCTGTGGCGTCCGGCCGCGCAAGGGCGCGATGCGCAGCCGTTCGGCATTCACGTCGCGCTCTATGGCACCGACGATCTGCGCGGCGCGGTGCGCGCCGATGCGCGCGGCCGGCTTGCGCGCGCGAGCGCCGAAGCAGTGCAGGCGTTGCTCGACGAAAGCGACGCCGCTTCTTCTACTAATTGAACAGACCATAGATGAACACGAAGCGGATTCTGGCAGGGGTCGCGGTCGCAGCGGTGGCGGGCATCGGCGGCGCAGCGGCAAGTCACTGGATGCTCGGTAACGGCTTGACCGAAGTCGCACACGCGGCGTCGACGCCGAGCACGAGCCCGGTCGATCAGTTATGGGCGGCGGCGGTCACGAACGTCGACGGCAAGCCACAGTCGCTAAGCCTGCTGAAGGGCCATCCGGTGGTCATCAATTTCTGGGCATCGTGGTGCGGCCCGTGCGTCGAGGAAATGCCGGCGCTCAGTCAGTTGCAACGCGAGTACGCGAAAAAAGGGATCGAGTTCGTCGGGCTCGGCGTCGACTCGGACAAGAACGTCAAAGCGTTCCTGCAGAAGGTCCACGTCGACTACCCGGTGTACGTGATCGGCTTCGGCGGCGCCGACCTCGCGCGCGCATTCGGCAACAATGCGGGCGCGCTGCCGTTTACCGTCGTGATTGACGCAAAAGGCGTCGTTCGGTCGACAAAATTAGGCCAGATTCAGCCAAATGAGCTGAAAGCCACGCTCGACGCGCTCTGACCTCGACAATTTATCGACGTTTAGTTGTGGTCGGAACCGTGCGATTTATGCACTAATCGACTGAAATTGCAGGAAGATGCGTCTACCTGCCGCCCTGACCCACGCGCCGGACTTCGTCCGGACGTTCGAGAAACTAGACAAGTTTCTCTAAACAGCGCTAAAGTGCCGCGAATTCCACGGAAATAGAAGCGACCATGGCGCGACTGCTGGTTCTGCACGGCCCCAACCTCAACCTTCTCGGCACCCGGGAACCGGAGGTTTATGGCCGCGTGACCCTGCCGCAGATCGATCAGGCGCTGGCGGACCGCGCGGCGGACGCCGGCGTCGAACTGGCGAGCTTTCAGAGCAACCAGGAAGGCGCGCTTATCGATCGCATCCATTCCGCGCGAAACGAGAATACCGATTTCATCCTGATCAACCCCGCTGCGTATACCCATACCAGCGTCGCGATCCGGGACGCGCTGGCGGGCGTCGGCATCCCGTTCGTCGAGATTCATCTGTCGAACGTGCATCGCCGCGAATCGTTCCGGCACCACTCGTATTTCTCCGATCTCGCCGAGGGCGTCATCTGCGGTCTCGGCTGGAAGGGATATCTGTACGCGCTCGAGTTCGCGCTCGACCGGCTGTCCGCGCAAGGGGCCGCCGGATCGTCGCGCGGCTGAATCCAGAACACGAATTGAGCGCCGGCTGCGAACGCGCCGGCGCACCACGCATTGAAAAGGGGTATGCCCATGGATCTACGTAAACTGAAGACTCTGATCGACCTCGTCTCCGAATCCGGCATTTCGGAGCTGGAAGTCACGGAGGGCGAGGGCAAGGTGCGCATCGTCAAGAATGCGCCGCCGGTTTACGTGCAGCAGCCCGCTGCCCAATACGCGCCGCAGTACGCCGCGGCCCCGCCGGCGCATCCGGGCGGCGCCGTCGAAGGCGCGGCCGCCGCGCCGGCGACGCCGGCCGCCGTTGCGCCGCAAGGCCATGTCGTGACCTCGCCGATGGTCGGCACGTTCTACCGCGCGCCGTCGCCGGGCGCCGATCCGTTCGTGCAGATCGGCGATACGGTGAAGGAAGGCCAGACCATCTGCATCATCGAAGCGATGAAGCTGCTCAACGAGATCGAATCCGATCAGTCCGGTGTGGTCAAGGAAATCCTCGTCGAAAACGGGCAGGCCGTCGAATACGGCCAGCCGCTCTTCGTGATCGGCTGACGCGGCGCATTTGCGTACCCAGCCCGCGCGCCCTCCGCCCCGGCGCGCGACCGATCCTCAGAGGCGCCGCCCCGGCCATTGATTCCCGCCGCGGCGCCCATTGATGAGTCGAATATCCGCTATGTTTGAAAAAATTCTCATTGCCAATCGCGGCGAAATCGCGCTCCGGATTCAGCGCGCGTGCCGCGAACTCGGTGTCAAAACGGTCGTCGTCTATTCGGAAGCCGACAAGGAAGCCAAGTATGTGAAGCTCGCCGACGAGGCGGTCTGCATCGGGCCGGCGCCGTCGAATCTGAGCTATCTGAATATGCCCGCGCTGATCAGCGCGGCGGAAGTGACCGATGCCGAAGCGATTCACCCCGGCTACGGCTTCCTGTCGGAAAACGCGGACTTTGCCGAGCGCGTCGAGCAGTCGGGCTTCGTCTTTATCGGGCCGCGCCCGGAGACGATCCGCATGATGGGCGACAAGGTCTCGGCCAAGCAGACCATGATCAAGACCGGCGTGCCGTGCGTACCCGGTTCGGAAGGCGCGTTGCCCGACGATCCGAAAGAGATCGTCAAGATGGCGCGCGCGGTCGGCTATCCGGTGATCATCAAGGCGGCGGGCGGCGGCGGCGGACGCGGGATGCGCGTCGTGCACACCGAAGCGGCGCTCGTCAACGCGGTCAATATGACGCGTGAAGAAGCGGGCCGCGCGTTCGGCAATCCGCAGGTCTATATGGAGAAGTTCCTCGAGAACCCGCGCCACATCGAGATTCAGGTGCTCGCGGATTCGTTCAGGAACGCGATCTGGCTCGGCGAGCGCGACTGCTCGATGCAGCGCCGTCACCAGAAAGTGATCGAGGAAGCGCCGGCGCCCGGCATTGCGCGCCGCCTGATCGACCGCATCGGCGACCGCTGCGCGGATGCGTGCAAGAAGATGGGCTATCTCGGCGCGGGCACGTTCGAGTTCCTGTACGAGAACGGCGAGTTCTACTTCATCGAAATGAACACGCGCGTGCAGGTCGAGCACCCGGTCACCGAGTTGATCACCGGCATCGACATCGTGCAGGAGCAGATCCGCATCGCGGCCGGCGAGAAGCTCGCGTTCCGCCAGCGCGATATTCAATTCCGCGGCCATGCGATCGAATGCCGGATCAACGCGGAAGACCCGTTCAAGTTCATCCCGTCGCCGGGCCGGCTGACGTCGTGGCATATGCCGGGCGGCCCCGGCATCCGCGTCGACTCGCACGCGTACAACGGTTATTTCGTGCCGCCGAACTACGATTCGATGATCGGCAAGCTGATCGCTTATGGCGCGACGCGTGAACAGGCGATCAAGCGGATGCGCATTGCGCTGTCCGAGATGGTTGTCGAAGGCATTCAAACCAACATTCCGCTGCACCGCGAACTGATGCTCGATGCGAAGTTCGTCGAAGGCGGCACCAGCATTCACTACCTCGAAAACCGGCTCGCCGCGAAGCAGCAGGTCGCACCGGAAGAAGCGTAAGCGATGAGCTATCGGGAGCTGGTCGTCGAGCTGGCGCGCGAGCACGCGGAAAGTTTGTCGGATGCGCTGCTCGAACTGGGCGCGCTGTCGGTGTCCGTCGAAGACGCGGATGCCGACACGCCCGACGAGCAGCCGCTCTTCGGCGAACCGGGACTCACGCCGGAACGCACCGCATGGCAGCGCTCGCGTGTGGTCGCGCTGCTTGCGCCGGAGCATGAGCCGGGCGTGCTGCTCGCCGCCGCGGCGAACGAACTGGGCCTCGCGCCGACGCCGCCGTTTGCAGTGCGCGACGTCGAGGAGCAGGACTGGGTCCGTCTGACGCAGTCGCAATTCGACCCGATCCAGATCGGCAAGCGCATCTGGGTGGTGCCGTCGTGGCATGCCGCGCCGGACCCCGCCGCGCTCGTGCTCGAACTCGATCCGGGTCTTGCCTTCGGTACCGGCAGCCATCCGACCACGCGTCTGTGCATGGAGTGGCTCGAAGCCGCGGTCGTGCCGGGACAGTCGCTGCTCGACTACGGCTGCGGTTCCGGCATTCTCGCGATTCTCGCGAAGAAGTGCGGGGCGAACCCGGTGGTCGGCATCGACATCGATCCGCAGGCGGTCGAGTCCGCGCGCTATAACAGCGAGCGCAATCACGCGGATGTCACGTTTGGATTGCCGGCGGATTGCCCGGCCGGCGAGTTCGATATCGTCGTCGCGAATATTCTGTCGAACCCGCTGAAGCTGATGGCATCGATGCTTGCATCGAAGGTAAAACCGGGCGGACGCCTCGCGCTGTCGGGCATTCTCGCGCGACAGGCACTCGAAGTCGCGCACGCGTATCAGCCGTGGATCGACATCTCGGTCTGGCGCGAACAGGACGGCTGGGTGTGCCTTGCCGGGACTCGCCGCGAAACCCATTAGAATAGGGCACATTTTCCACTCCACGGCCCCGCACGGCTCCCGGCTTCGATATGGTTCTTGCGACGCGCTGTCCCTTCTGCGAAACGGTCTTCCGCCTTCAACCCACGCAACTCGCGCTGCGCCGTGGGCTGGTGCGCTGCGGACACTGCCGCGAGGTATTCGATGCGTCGAGCAGTCTGTTCGAGCTCAGCGACGGCGGCGATTTCAACACCGCGAAGCCCATCACCTCCGACGATGTCGCGCGGCTGATTGCGCAGGAGCCGCGCGAAACGGGTGAAGGCCCGGGTCGGGCGGCGGCGGGTCTGGCCGCGGCAGGCCTCGCGGCGGCGGACTCTTCCCCGGCATCGGCTGTGCCTTCCGCGGCTGCGGCCGCACCGGCGCCCGACGCCGCATCCGCGACGGAGTCCGCAAGCGGCGCAGCTGTGCCGTCAGCCGCATCGGCTGACGGCACATCGGCTTCACCCGCGTCACCCGAAGCGCCCCTGTCCGGCGTGCCCGGTCCCGGCTCGCCGGATTTCCGCGCGGAAACGTGGAACCCGTGGGCGCCGGCGCCGGATGCCAGCGTCGATCGCCGCATCCGCCACAACGCCGCGACGATCCCCTACAACCCCGTAACGATTCCGCGCGACGCACAGCCGAAGCTGAAACTCGAGTTCACCGAAGGACAGAATCTGCATCTCGAGAACGCGACCGCGCGGCCCGTCGAGCCGGCCTTCCGCACACCGCCCGAGCCGCTCGCGCCGCCGGCCGAACCCGCCGGAGCGCGCGACGCGCCGATACCGCCGCCGCATGTCTGGCGCCACGCTCAGGCCAGACCCGAACCCTCGCTCGAGCCTGACGATCGCACGCAAGTCCCACCGGGCGTGTCGGACGGAGAACCGCATTTCGGTCCGCGGCCTGAGCTGGGCGCGGCCGCCGCGGCGCCCGCGGCGAGCGCACCGTTCGCCGCCGCTCCGCACGACGACGACAACGCGTTTGCGGTCGTCCGCGAAAAACGCGCGGCCGAGCCGCGCCGCGTCGGCTGGCGCATCCTCGGCATCCTGATCGCAGTCGTGCTGTTCGTCGTGCTGCTCGCGCAACTCGCGTGGTGGCTGCGCGAAACGGTGATGGTCTACGCGCCGTCCACGCGCATGCTGTATGCGCAAGCGTGCGAACAGTTCGGCTGCACGTTCGCGCCGCCGCGCAACATCGACGGGCTGCAGGTCGAGCCGTCGGATCTGCGCCAGGTCGACGGTCCACACAAGCTCGAACTGCGCATGCCGCTGCACAACCGTTTCAACGTGCCGCTCGCGTACCCGGCCGTCGAACTGACGCTGCTCGACGAGCACAACAACATCGCGATACGCCGCGTGCTCTGGCCGCAAGACTATGTAAAGCCCGGCACGCCGATTGCCGCCGGCCTGCCGCCGCGCACGACCGAGACGATGTTCGTGCGACTCGATACCGGCGGCGCGACCGCGACCAATTTCCGCGTGCAGATTTTCTATCCCTGATGGTTGCGGCAGCGCGCGCGGCACATTGCGCCGCGCGCGTCGCCGACGCCGTCACGCGCCCGACTGTCGTCGGGCGCATTTTCCGCTAATCACCGACCTCTCTTCGGAGCACAACATGAGTCAAGTCACGCTGGGTGGCAACCCGATCGACGTAACCGGCACGTTTCCTTCCGTGGGTCAGCAGGCGCCCGCGTTCACGCTGGTCGGCAAGGATCTGAAGTCGGTGACGCTCGCTGATTTCGCCGGCAAGCGCAAAGTGCTCAACATCGTGCCGAGCCTCGACACGGCGACCTGCGCAACGTCGACGCGCAAGTTCAACGAAGCCGCCGGCAAGCTTTCGAACACCGCGGTAATCGTCGTATCGGGCGATCTGCCGTTCGCCGCGTCGCGCTTTTGCACGACCGAAGGCATTGCGAACGTCGTCACCGCGTCGACCTTCCGCGGTCATGAGTTCGCGCGCGCGTACGGCGTCGACATCGCGAGCGGCCCGCTCACCGGGCTCACCGCGCGCGCGGTCGTCGTGATCGATGAACACGACAAGGTCGTGCACGCCGAGCTGGTCAGCGAAATCAAGACCGAGCCGAACTACGATGCCGCACTCGCCGCGTTGAAGTAATTTGCCTCAGTAAGCAGGACGCGCCCCGCGCATTCCGCGCGTTTGCGCATGCGCCGCGTTTCGCGCCGGAAGGCCGCGACAGCGCGGCGCTGTCGTATCGGGCGCCCCGCTCTTTCACCTTTGCCCTTTTGACTTTTACAGGACACTCGCCTTGGCTACGCTGATTTGCGGCTCGCTCGCCTACGACAACATCATGACCTTCGAAGGCCGGTTCCGGGAGCACATCCTGCCGGATCAGGTCCATATCCTGAACGTCAGCTTCCTCGTGCCGACGATGCGCCGCGAATTCGGCGGCTGCGCAGGCAACATCGCGTACGCGCTGCATCTGCTCGGCGGCGACGCGCGCATCATGGCGACGCTCGGCGCAGTCGACGCGCAGCTGTACATCGACCGCCTCGATGCGCTCGGTCTGGCGAAGACGCATGTGCGCGTGCTGCCGGACACCTACTCCGCGCAGGCGATGATCACGACCGACCTCGAGAACAACCAGATCACCGCGTTCCATCCGGGCGCGATGATGCAGTCGCATCTGAACCGCGCGGACGAAGCGAAAGACGCGACGCTTGGCATTGTCGCGCCGGACGGCTTCGACGGGATGATCCAGCATTCCGAACAATTCGCGGCGGCGGGCGTGCCGTTCATCTTCGATCCAGGCCAGGGGCTGCCGCTCTTCGACGGCGCATCGCTGCGGCGCATGATTGAACTTGCAACTTACGTTGCTGTCAACGATTACGAAGCCAAGCTGGTGAGCAACAAGACCGGCTGGTCGATCGAAGAAATCGCCAGCCGCGTCGATGCGCTGATCGTCACGCGCGGCGAGCACGGCTCGCAGATTCATCACGCGGGCGGTATCGAAGACATTCCGGCAGTCAAGGCACAACGCGTGCTCGACCCGACCGGTTGCGGCGATGCGTTCCGCGGCGGTCTGCTGTACGGCATCGAAAAGCAGCTCGGCTGGGCGACCACGGGGCGCCTCGCGAGCCTGATGGGTGCGCTGAAGATCGAGCACCAGGGGCCGCAGAACTATGCGCCGTCGCGCGCGCAAATCAACGAGCGGTTCAAGCAGGCGTTCGGTCACGCGCTTGATGCCTGACTCGCCCCGGCCAGTTGATTCGACGAGTCGTCCGGTTCGGTGTTCCGCAGTGTCGAAGTGTGCAGTCAGCAAGTCTGAGCTCGTCGTTAAGCTCACAGGGAGTGGTGAAAATGAAACCAACGAATGATTCGACGAATCGGCCGGCCGTCGCCGCGGCGATTGCTTCGGCGATCGCCGGCACGCTCGCGATGTCGGGGTGCGCGTACAACAGCAGCTCCGCCGACGTGTACACCGCCTCGCAGGCGCAGCGCGAAGAAACCGTACGCCTCGCAACCGTCGATAGCGTGCGCGCGGTCAAGATCAGCTCGAACAACGGTCAGCCGACCGGCCTCGGCCTGCTCGGCGGCGGCGCGATCGGCGGGCTGGCCGGCAGTCAGATCGGCGGCGGCACCGGCTCGATCGTCACCGGCATCATCGGCGGCCTCGCGGGCGCGGTGGCGGGCAACGCGGTCGAGAACGCCGCGGCCATGCGCGACGGCGTCGAAATCACCGTGCGCCTCGACAACGGCGACATGCGCGCGATCACGCAAACCAACACCGGCGAAGTTTTCCTCGCGGGCGACCGCGTACGGCTGCTGTCGAGCGGCGGCACGACCCGCGTGACCCACTGACACGCACTGACACTCGCTGGCACGCACTGACCGCCGACAGGCTGCAATAGACGCGGCAGGCAAACGCGGCAGGCAGGCGCGCGGCGAGGTCGATGAACATCGTCACCGGCAAGCGCAAGACCCGAATCCGTTTTCCTGGCCAGCGGCGGCGTATGTCGTCGTCGCGAGGCCGACCTCACACGCATGCCCTCCCCTGTGCATGCGTTTTTTTTGCGCGAAAAAAATCCCGCCGCCGGAACCCGGCGACGGGATGGAGGACGATTGAGTAGCGCTACTCAACCGAGCCGGCGTGCGCATCTGACGCGCGCAGCACCGGCTCTTACTGCATGAGGCTCTGCTTACGGACGCGGGCCGGTCGGAAACGGCCATGCAGCAGCCGGATTCAACGCGGTCTTGACCGTCGAAGCAGGCGCTGCCGACGCAGCGGGCGCAGCCGGAGCAGGGGCAGCCTTCTTGGCGACAGCCTTCTTCGCAGGGGCAGCCTTCTTCGCAGGGGCGGCAGCCTTCTTCGCGGCAGCCTTCTTGGCGGGCGCCTTTTTCGCAGCAGCCTTTTTCGCTACCTTTTTCGCACCAGCCTTCTTGGCGACTTTCTTCGCAGCGGCTTTCTTCGCCGGCGCCTTTTTCGCAGCAACCTTCTTCGCTGCGGTCTTCTTCGCCGGTGCAGCCTTCTTCGCTGCGACCTTCTTCACTGCGACTTTCTTCGAAGCAACCTTCTTCGAAGCGACCTTCTTTGCTGCAGCCTTCTTGGCCGGCGCCTTCTTGGCAGCAACCTTCTTCACTGCCACTTTCTTCGCAGCAACCTTCTTCACTGCGACTTTACGTGCTGCTGCCTTCTTCGCCGGAGCTGCCTTCTTTGCTGCAACCTTCTTCACTGCCGCTTTCTTCGCAGCAGGCTTCTTTTTGGCCATTGCCATGGTTTTCTCCTTCAGGTTTTCAGATGAGAGTTAAATCAAACAACACCCTTCGTCATCAAAACCCGTTTCCCGCGGGCGCTTTTCAGGGCGCGCGCTACGAAGCGGGCTATTCATCGGCGTACGCCAGTCCAACGCGCTTACGCTAATGAATACGGTAAGGCGCGCGGTGTCCCGTGACACCGCGCGCCAAGTCCAGTCGACGTCGGATACCGACGCCGGCAAGCGTTTGATCAAGCCGCCCGCATGGCATTGAGCCAGGCAACGGGCGGCTTTTCGTAAGGGGAAGTTTGCCCATCCCACTGAAGGGTTCGCAAAGTGCCTCTGAACTTTGCGGGTCCGCTTGGGGACCCGCATCTGAACCGCTACGGCGCCCATGGCGCCCGGCACGCTCTGCATCAGGCAGTCAAACTCCTAACCAATATGCCGCGGCCCGTGCCGGCGGCATCCCCAACAATCTCATACGCGGCGCGTGGGACGTTTATTCCCAGGAGAGCGCGCCGCCAGTCTGATATTCGATTACCCGCGTCTCGAAGAAGTTGCGTTCCTTCTTCAGGTCGATCATCTCGCTCATCCACGGGAACGGGTTTTCCTCGTTCGGGAACAGCGCATCGAGGCCGATCTGCTGGCAACGACGGTTGCAGATGAAGCGCAGGTAGCTCTTGAACATCGACGCGTTCAGACCGAGCACCCCGCGCGGCATCGTGTCTTCGGCGTAGCGATATTCGAGGTCGACTGCCTGCTTGAAGATCTCGCGGATTTCCGCGCGGAACTCCGCCGTCCACAGATGCGGGTTTTCAAGCTTGATCTGGTTGATCAGGTCGATGCCGAAATTGCAGTGCATCGACTCGTCGCGCAGGATGTACTGGTACTGCTCCGCCGCGCCGGTCATCTTGTTCTGGCGGCCGAGCGCGAGAATTTGCGTGAAACCGACGTAGAAGAACAGGCCTTCCATCACACAGGCGAACACGATCAGCGACTTGAGCAGCTTCTGGTCTGCCTCGAGCGTGCCGGTCTTGAAGGCCGGGTCGGTCAGCGTATGGATGAACGGAATCAGGAATTCGTCTTTGGCGCGGATCGACGCGACCTCGTGGTACGCGTTGAAGATCTCGCCCTCGTCGAGTCCGAGCGACTCGACGATGTATTGGTACGCGTGCGTGTGGATCGCCTCTTCGAACGCCTGGCGCAGCAGGAACTGCCGGCATTCGGGCGCCGTGATGTGGCGATAGGTGCCGAGCACGATGTTGTTCGCCGCGAGCGAGTCGGCCGTCACGAAGAAGCCGAGGTTGCGCTTGATGACGCGGCGCTCGTCCTCGGTCAGCCCGTTCGGGTCTTTCCACAGCGCGATGTCGCGCGACATGTTGATTTCCTGCGGCATCCAGTGGTTCGCGCAGCCGGACAGGTATTTCTCCCACGCCCACTTGTACTTGAACGGCACCAGCTGGTTGACGTCGGTCTGGCCGTTGATGATGCGTTTGTCGGCGACATTCACGCGCGCTTCAACCGAAGCGGTGGCGGCAGTGGTGGTGCTGGAAGCAGTGGTCGGAGCGGCGGCCTGGTCGACAAGACGGGTGACAGCGGGAGCGACAGCGATGTCGCCCGCGAAGATGTCTTGAGCGGAGGGAGCTTGAAGAGCGGAACGCGTTTCGACTTGCGAACCGACGACCGACCCGGCAGCGTTGCGCAACACATTGTGTTGCGAAGCGCTCGACGGAGTTACGGCAGTGATCTCGTCATCCCAGTTGAGCATAAATGTCACCATCAATTTAGATCGGTTTGTACCATCTTTTCACGCGCGTTAAAAGGGCTCGCTCATGAAAATTCGTGTTTTCGATTCACGTTGCGACCTTCATACAACACTTTGTTCAACAGACTGTGAAGGTCGATGCAGTGAACGTGATCGAAATGCGTGTCGTCGACGTGTTGCAGTTGATCGTCGAGCGTTGTTTCGAAGCGGCCTTGATGAGGCTTTAAAGCGGCCTTTGCCGTCGCCTCGAAGGTGATGCAAAGGTGTCTCGAAGACACGTTGAAGGGTGAGTCGCGGCTCGTTCGACGTGTCTGCGATGACGCGCGACGCCGTTGTGCACTGCTTGATCGACTGCGTTGAGTGGCGCGTGTTGCGTGCGGCGTTGCGTCGGCGTGTTGCGTACGGCGTTGCGTGTGCGGCGGCTGTCTTGCTTCGTTTGAACCCGGCGCGGCGTGCTGCGCGCCGGCGGTGGCGTCGTCGAGACTGCGCCGCCGCCGACGTGTTACTGCGCGTTACTTACTGGCAAGCCTCGCACTCGTCGAAGCCCGGGTCGCCCGGACGCATCATGCAGACCGGACCGTCCGCTTCCGGCGCCGCATCGAGAGCAGCGAGCGGAGCAGCAGCCACAGCGGCCGATGCCTGCAGACCGCCCGACGACGCACCGCCACTCGCGCCACCGCCGATACCGAAGCCGCCTGTCATGCCACCTGCGGAGCCATTCCCGGCTCCGCCTGCACCACCCGCGCCACCATCGTTGCTCGGCACCGCGTTCAGCGCGCCGTGCGCGACCGTCGACTTCTCGACGTGCGTCGCCGCCATCGTGCGCAGGTAGTACGTGGTCTTCAGGCCGCGCAGCCATGCGAGCTTGTAGACCTCATCGAGCTTCTTGCCCGACGCGCCGCCCATATAGATATTGAGCGACTGCGCCTGGTCGATCCACTTCTGCCGGCGCGAGGCTGCCTCGACGAGCCACGTCGGATCGACTTCGAACGCGGTCGCGTAGATCGCGCGCAGGTCGCCCGGGATCCGGTCGATGCGCGACAGCGAGCCGTCGAAGTACTTCAGGTCGGCGACCATCACCTCGTCCCACAGGCCGCGCGCCTTCAGGTCGCGCACCAGGTATTCATTCACCACCGTGAATTCGCCCGACAGGTTCGACTTCACGTACAGGTTCTGGAAGGTCGGCTCGATGCAGGCCGACACGCCGATGATGTTCGAGATCGTGGCGGTCGGCGCGATCGCGACGCAGTTGGAGTTGCGCATACCGTGTGCCGCGATCCGCTCGCGCAGCGACGCCCAGTCCATCGACTCGCTCGAATCCACTTCGACATAGCCGCCGCGTTGCTCGGCGAGCAGCGTCAGCGTGTCCTGCGGCAGGATGCCGCGATCCCACAGCGAGCCGCGGTAGCTCGAATAGCGGCCGCGTTCCTGGGCGAGCTCGGTCGACGCCCAGTACGCGTAGTAGCAGACCGCTTCCATCGACCGGTCGGCGAACTCGACCGCGTCCGGCGACGCGTACGGCGTGCGCAGCAGGTGCAGGCAGTCCTGGAAGCCCATGATGCCCATCCCGACCGGGCGGTGCTTCAGGTTCGAGTTACGCGCCTTGGCGACCGCGTAGTAGTTGATGTCGATCACGTTGTCGAGCATGCGCATCGCGACGCTCACCGTGCGCTTGAGCTTGTCGTGGTCGAGCGTGAGCGTGCCGTCGGCCTGCTGCTTCATGTGCGCGACGAGGTTCACCGAGCCGAGGTTGCAGACGGCGATTTCGGTGTCGCTGGTGTTCAGCGTGATCTCGGTGCACAGATTCGACGAATGGACGACGCCGACGTGCTGCTGCGGGCTGCGGATGTTGCACGGATCCTTGAAGGTGATCCACGGATGGCCGGTTTCGAACAGCATGCCGAGCATCTTGCGCCACAGTTGCGCCGCCGGCAGCTTCTTGAAGAGCTTCAGTTCGCCGCGCGCGACCTTGTCTTCGTAGGCCGTGTAAGCGGCTTCGAACTCGGCGCCGAACTTGTCGTGCAGGTCCGGGCAGGTCGACGGCGAGAACAGCGTCCAGTCGCCGCCTTCGGCGACGCGCTTCATGAACAGGTCCGGAATCCAGTTGGCGGTGTTCATGTCGTGCGTGCGGCGGCGGTCATCGCCGGTGTTCTTGCGCAGCTCGAGGAATTCTTCGATGTCGAGGTGCCACGACTCGAGGTATGCGCACACCGCGCCCTTGCGCTTGCCGCCCTGGTTCACCGCGACGGCCGTGTCGTTGACCACCTTCAGGAACGGCACGACGCCTTGCGACTTGCCGTTGGTGCCCTTGATGTGCGAGCCGAGCGCGCGCACGCGGGTCCAGTCGTTGCCGAGGCCGCCGGCGAACTTCGACAGCAGCGCGTTTTCCTTCAGCGCCTCGTAGATGCCGTCGAGGTCGTCGTCCACCGTGGTGAGGTAGCACGACGACAGTTGCGAGCGGCGCGTGCCCGAGTTGAACAGCGTCGGCGTCGAGCTCATGAAGTCGAAGCTCGACAGCACGTTGTAGAACTCGATCGCGCGCGCTTCGCGGTCGATTTCGTTCAGCGACAGGCCCATCGCGACACGCATAAAGAATGCCTGCGGCATTTCGATGCGCGTGCCGTCGGCATGCAGGAAATAACGGTCGTACAACGTTTGCAACCCGAGGTAGCCGAATTGCAGGTCGCGGTTTGCGTCGAGCGCCGCACCGAGACGCTTCAGGTCGAACTGCAGCAGTTTCTCGTCGAGCAGTTCCGCCTGCACGCCGCGCTTGATGAAGAGCGGGAAATATTCGGCATAGCGCTCGTTCATCTGCGCCTGCGTCACTTCCTCTTCGAGGATCTCGCGGCGGATGGTGTGCAGCAGGATGCGCGCGGTGACCTGGCTGTACGCCGGGTCTTTTTCGATCATCGTGCGCGCCGCCAGAATGGCCGAGTCGTACACCTGGCTCATCGGCACGCCGTCGTACAGGTTCTTCACCGTCTCGGCGGCGATCGGCTCCGCGCTCACCGCGTCGCCGAGATTCGCGCACGCCGATTCGATCAGCGCGCGCAGTGCGTTCAGGTCGAGCGGACGCGTGACGCCGTTGTCGATCACGTTCAGGCCCGACTCGGCCGCCTGCCCTTCCTGCTCGTGGCTGCGCTCCTGGTGACGCTTCTCGCGGTACAGCACGTAGGCGCGCGCGACGTTGTGCTCGCCGCCGCGCATCAGCGCGAGTTCAACCTGATCCTGAATGTCTTCGATGTGGAACGTGCCGCCGTTCGGGCGGCTGCGCATCAGCGCGCGCACGACCGATTGCGTGAGTTGTTCCACCAGTTCGCGCACGCGCGCCGACGCTGCGCCTTGACCGCCGTTGACGGCCAGAAAAGCCTTCGTCACCGCGATTGCGATTTTCGAAGGCTCGAACGACACCACGCTGCCGTTGCGACGGATCACCTTGTAGTCGGCGAAGGTCGCCGGCGCGAGCGCTTGCGCGCCCTGAGCCTGCCCGGCGGGAGGAAGGCCAGTGGGTGCGCCCTCGTACCGGGTCGTCACGTTGTCGGTCGTTTGCATGTGCAAAAGCTCCTGGTCTGGGGGTGGTGCGGACCTAACCGCGAATTAAAACAATCGCTGCGCCGGCGCGGACGCGAGCGAAGTAAGGAATGGGTGAAACCTGCGATGGGGATGACCGCTCAGTTCGCTCCGGCTGGAACGACCGGATGCGCTCTGCTGGCGGCGGCGGGAACAGCGCAACGTGATGATCGGCCTGGACCCACGACGCGACAGGTACAAACCCTGCGCGTGAGCGAGCGTCTTCATCATGCGTGTTGCGATCACTGGCTGGTCCCTTTCTTGGCGAAGTTGCTGAAGCGTCAAATAGAGCGGACGCCACGAGAGCGGACGCTACGCGAAGCGGACATCGCTTCAGGACGCGTCACTTCAGCGTTTTTTCAATGCCGGCAATGCTTTAGGCACCCTGCTCATGAAGCGGGTGCGCTGCCCCGATCAACACAACATCTTGTGGAAAACTGCTTTAACGGCACCAAGTATAGTGGACTTTAGCGTTCTATCAATCTAAAAATTTAGCCCGCGCGGGTTGACATTTCGCTTGACCGCGCGGGCCCAAGGCTCACGCGCGAGCAAGCCCGGCCGGGCTTTGCGGGTTTTCGTCGCAGCCGCTTATCGCGCAGCTGGCCGATACCGATAGGGGAAATACTGATCGGGAAATGAAGTTTCGCGTTGCAGTCGCGCCCAGTCGAAGTGCGGACCGGGGTCGGTCTTGCGGCCCGGTGCGATATCCGAGTGACCGGCCAACGCGGTGATCGGATAGTGCGCGGCGAGGCTCTGTGCGAGCGCGCTCAAGGTCTGGTATTGCGCCGCTTCGAATGCGGCGGCGTCGCTGCCTTCGAGCTCGACGCCAATCGAGAAGTCGTTGCAGCGCTCGCGGCCGAAGAAATTCGACGCGCCCGCATGCCACGCGCGCTCGTTGCACGACACGAATTGCTCGAGCGTGCCGTCGCGGCGAATCACGAAGTGCGCGGACACGCGTACGCCGCGCAGGTGGGCCGCGTAGTACGGATGCGCGTCGCAGTCGAGGCGGTTCAGAAACAGGTCGGCGATTGCGCCGCCGCCGAATTCGCCCGGCGGCAGGCTGATGTTGTGCACGACGATCAGCGTCGGCACCGCGTCTGCCGGACGCGCCTCGACATTCGGCGACGGGAACGGCTGCGCGCCTGCGACCCAGCCGTCGGCGCCGATCGCGAAGTTGTGCGTCATCGGCTCGGTCTCGTCGATGTGCGCTTCATGGGTGCGCTTTGTTCGTGAGTGTGATTCATGGGTGGGCCGCGGTGGGCTGCTTTGCCGGCGCGCTTCATGGGTGTGCTTCGTTGGTGTGCGTTGTCCGACTGCGTTGTCTGCCTGATTCGTTGGCGCGCTTCGTTGGCCTGCTTCACCTGCCTGCTTCACCTGCCCGTTTCATCTGCCTGCTTCTTCGGCGCGCTTCTTCGGCACGCTTCATCGGCCGTCCCGGCCCTTCGTCTGCTCGACGCGCGCCGCGTAGCGCTGCGCGTGTGCGGCGCTGCAGAACGGCTGACCATCGAACATCACCGAATCGCTTTTCGGTGCGTGCACGCCGCACTCGGCGCAGCGGATCATCGGCTCCGGAAGTTGCCGGCTTGCGGTGCCGCGTGCGTTGCCGTTCGGTCCGGGCGCACCGTTCGCCGCACGGTTACTCGAAGACTGACCGGCGCCGTTCGCGCCAGGCTGACCGCCCGCGCGCGACGACGTACGCGCATCAGGACGCCGCAGCGCCTTGACGAGCCATTGACCGACCACGAACAGCAGGACCAGCAGAATGATTTGCCGCATGGGAACACTCAGACGACAGGACGGTGCAGCAGCACCTGGAAGACGAAACGGCTGCCAATATAAGCAAGCACCAAGGCGACGAACGCCGCGAGCACCCAGCGCAACGCAGCACGCCCGCGCCAGCCCGACACTTTGCGCGCGGTCAGCAACGCGCCGAACATCAGCCACGACAGGACGGCGAATACGGTCTTGTGATCGAACGTCAGCGGCCGGTTCATCAATTGCTCGTTGAACAGCATGCCGGATACGAGCGTGAGCGTCAGCAGCACGAAACCTGCGCTGATCAGCCGGAACAGCAGCTTCTCGAGTGTGAGCAGCGGCGGCAGCGTGTCGAGCCAGCCCGACAGCCAACCGTTGCCGGCCGCCGCGTTGTGCCGCTGCAGCGCGCCGCCGCGGCCGCGCATCGCATGCAGACGCCGTTCGACGAGCAGCATCAGCACCGCGTGCAGCGCGGCGATCACAAAGAGCCCGTAGGCGATGTTGGCGATCAGGAAGTGCAGCTTGAACAGCGGCGCGGCCGAGTACGACAGCACATGCACGCCGCCGAACACGAGCGGCAACAGCGATGCGACGCACGCGAGCGGCAATGCGAGCAGCCGCAGACCGTCGAGCGGGAAGAAAAAGCTTTCTATCCAGTAGATGCCCACGCCGAGCCAGAACATCGCGGACAGCGCGAACGCAAAGCCGAACACCATCGCGTTCTGCGGAAAGATGGTCGTGTGCAGCAGAACGCCGTGCACCAGCAGTGCGACGAACAGCAGAATGCGCACCGGCGGCGTCATGCCGATCGCCACGCCTTGCGCGCGCGTGCGCTGCGCCACCGGTTGCATCGACGCCGACGGATTCACGTGTGCGCCCGCCGCGGCCGAAGGATTCAGTCGAGCGCCGGCCGCGCCCGTTGCTCCGGTCGCCAGCGACGGTGCGCCCTCGAACACCGGCTCGGGCGCGGTGTGCCGATGCGAGCGCCACCCTGCGACGGCCAGGCCGCCGTACAGGAGCGCAGTGAGGGCATACAGTACAATATCCATGTTCGAAGTTTACACTAGGGCACCTGGCCGCGACGCCGGGCTACATGCGCACGCGCAGTCATGCGCGGCGTGTGCGGCCGCTGGCACCCTCCGTCGCGCGCACGGGGCCGCACTGCTCATCGCTCCCCATGCTCGACAATCTCACTCAACGGATGGCGCGCGTCGTCAAGACGCTGCGCGGCGAAGCCCGGCTCACCGAAGCCAATACGCAGGAGATGCTACGCGAAGTTCGCCTTGCGCTCCTCGAAGCCGACGTCGCGTTGCCGGTCGTACGCGAATTCATTGCGAAAGTGAAGGAAAAGGCGCTCGGCGAGGACGTGGTCGGCAGCCTGTCGCCGGGCCAGGCGCTCGTCGGCGTCGTGCAGCGCGAGCTGACCGCGGTGATCGGCGGCGACTACGAAGGCAAGGCCGTCGAACTGAATCTCGCCGTCACGCCGCCCGCGATCATCCTGATGGCCGGCCTGCAAGGCGCCGGTAAAACCACGACGGTCGGCAAGCTTGCGAAGCTGTTGCGCGAGAAGTACAAGAAGAAGGTGCTCACCGTTTCGTGCGACGTCTACCGTCCGGCCGCAATCGCGCAGTTGCAGACGGTGACCGAGCAGGTCGGCGCCGATTTCTTCCCGTCGCAGCCGGATCAGAAACCGGTCGATATCGCGCGCGCCGCGGTCGACTGGGCCAAACGCCACTATCACGACGTACTGCTCGTCGATACGGCCGGCCGCCTCGGTATCGACGAAGCGATGATGCAGGAAATCACCGCGCTGCATAGCACGCTGAATCCGGCGGAGACGCTCTTCGTCGTCGACGCGATGCTCGGCCAGGACGCGGTCAACACCGCGAAGGCGTTCAATGACGCGCTGCCGCTCACCGGCGTCGTGCTGACCAAGCTCGACGGCGACTCGCGTGGCGGCGCGGCGCTGTCGGTGCGGCACATCACCGGCAAGCCGATCAAGTTCGTCGGCGTCGCGGAGAAGCTCGACGGCCTCGAAATCTTCTACCCGGATCGCATGGCGAACCGGATCCTCGGGATGGGCGACATTCTCGCGCTCGTCGAAGAGGCGCAGCGCGGCGTCGACGTGCAAGCCGCGCAGAAGCTCGCGGACAAGGTGAAGAAAGGCGGCGACTTCGACCTGAACGATTTCCGCGCGCAACTTTCGCAAATGAAGAATATGGGCGGCCTGTCGTCGCTGATGGACAAGCTGCCCGCGCAGTTCCAGCAGGCGGCGGCCGGCGCCGATATGGGCCACGCCGAAAAGCAGATGCGCCGGATGGAAGGCATCATCAACTCGATGACGGCGCAGGAACGCGCGAAGCCCGAGCTGATCAAGGCAACCCGCAAGCGCCGCATCGCGGCGGGCGCCGGCGTGCAGGTGCAGGAAGTCAACCGCATGCTCAATCAGTACGAGCAGATGCGCACGATGATGAAAAAACTGAAGGGCGGCAATCTGCAGAAGATGATGCGCGGCATGAAAGGCATGCTGCCCGGGATGCGCTGAGCAGCGGCGCGAACGGACGTCGTCGGATCGATGCCGTGACATGCCGGGCGCACACCGGGTTTATTCGGTGACCGGGTTTGTTCTGAAGCGGCGCCGTTGTGTTCCACACTAATATGTATACAGTTACCGCCCGCCGAACATCATGAATCGCGAAGAAGCCCTCCAGATTTTCAGTCAGTCCGAAGAGATCGTATCGGCCGCCGACGTCGACGCGTCGATCGCGCGGATGGCCGGCGAGATCCGCACCGAGATGAGCGACGTGTTCCCGCTCGTGCTGTCGGTGATGGGCGGCGCCGCGGTATTCACCGGCATGTTGCTGCCGCATCTCGACTTCCCGCTCGAGTTCGATTACATCCATCTCACGCGCTACCGGAACACCACCCAGGGCAGCCACGACATGCAATGGCGGGTCGCGCCGGCCGAATCGGTGAAGGACCGCGTCGTGCTCGTGCTCGACGACATTCTCGACGAAGGCGAGACGATGGCCGCGATTCGCGACCGCATTCTCGCGATGGGTGCGAAGCGCTTTATGAGCGCGGTGCTGTGCGAGAAGCTCATCGCGAAGGCCAAGCCGCTGCGCCCGGACTTCTGCGGCTTCGAAGTGCCGGACCGCTATGTGTTCGGCTGCGGGATGGACGCAAAGGGCTATTGGCGCAACCTGCCGACCATCCGCGCGCTGACCGCCGGCGGGTGAAATCTGGCCGCGCGCTTCTCGGCGCGGCGTCGCAAATTCAGAGTTGATGCACGAACGCGCGAATACCGGCGAGGATCATCTCGACTGAAATTGCGACCAGCACGAGGCCCATCAGCCGCTCGAACGCGGTGACCGCGCGTTCGCCGAGCCACTGCTGAATCCGCTCCGACAACACGAGCACGATCGCGCAGATCACCATCGTCACGGTCAGCGCACCAATCCATTCGAGCATCTTGCCGGGCGCCTGCGACGTCAGCAGCATCACCGTCGCCAGCGCCGACGGACCGGCCAGCGCGGGAATCGCGAGCGGCACGATCAGCGGCTCGCCGCCGCGCGTCACTCCGGTCAGGCCGTCCGGATGCGGGAAGATCATCCGCAACGCGATCAGAAACAGGACGATGCCCCCGCCGATGCGCAGCGACAGATCGGTCAGATGCATCATGCGCAGAAAACGGTCGCCGGCCATCATGAAGGCCAGCAGGATCGCAAACGCGATCGCGACCTCACGCAGAATCACCCACGCGCGGCGATGCGGCGTCACGCCCCGCAAGCAGCTGACGAAGAGCGGGATATTGCCGAGCGGGTCTGTGATCAGGATCAGCAGGACCGTGGCGGACAGGAAGTTGTACTCCACGGTCCGCTCCGGTCAGTGCGAAAGCGCTGCCTTCACCTTGTCGACCACGGTCTGCGCGGCCGTGTCGACCGGCAGCAGGGTCGCCTCGGTGTCGCGCCGGCCCTGGTACTCGATCTTCCCGTCCTTCAGACCGCGCTCGCCGATCACGAGCCGGTGCGGCACACCGATCAGCTCCCAGTCGGCGAACATCACGCCCGGGCGCTCGCCGCGGTCGTCGAGAATCACATCGATGCCGGCCGCGATCAGCTCGCCGTACAGCTTGTCGGCGTGCTCGCGCACCGCATCGCTACGGTCGTAACCCATCGGGCACAGCACGACTTCGAACGGCGCGATCGATTCCGGCCAGATGATGCCCTTGTCGTCGAAGTTCTGTTCGATCGCCGCGCCGAGAATGCGCGTGATGCCGATGCCGTAGCAGCCCATCTCCATCGGCTGCGGCTTGCCGGTTTCGTCGAGGAACGTCGCGTTCATCGCGACCGAGTAACGCGTGCCCAACCGGAACACGTGACCGACCTCGATGCCGCGGCAGATATCGAGCACGCCCTTGCCGTCCGGCGACGGATCGCCCGTCACCACGTTGCGGATATCCGCCACCACCGGTTCCGGCAGGTCGCGGCCCCAGTTGACGCCGGTCGTGTGATAGTCGACCTCGTTCGCGCCGACCACGAAGTCGCTCATGTTCGCGACCGTGCTGTCCGCGATTACCTTGACCGGCTTCTTCGTATTCAGCGGACCGAGATAGCCCGGCGGCGTGCCGAACCATTCGACAATCTCCGCTTCGGTCGCGAAACGGAAATCGGCGAGGCCCGGCTGCCTGCCCGCCTTGATCTCGTTCAGCTCGTGGTCGCCGCGCAGCAGCAGCAGCCAGATGGTCGGCTCGGCGCCTTCGTTGTCGGTCGCGAGCACGATCGACTTGATCGTGCGTTCGAGCGGAATGTTCAGATGCTCGGCGACCTGCTCGCACTTCGCCTTGCCGGGCGTGGCGGTTTTTTGCAACGGCTCGACGGGCGCGGCGCGCTGCGCGACGAGCGGCAGCGCGTCGGCGGCCTCGACGTTCGCCGCATAGTCCGACGTCGGGCAATAGGCGATTGCGTCCTCGCCGGTATCGGCGATCACATGGAACTCGTGCGAGCCGCTGCCGCCGATCGAACCGTTATCCGCCGCCACCGCGCGAAACTCGAGACCGAGGCGCGTGAAGATCCGCACGTACGCGTCGTACATCTTGCGATACGACTCCTTCAGACCTTCCGTGTCCTTGTCGAACGAGTACGCGTCTTTCATGATGAACTCGCGACCGCGCATCACGCCGAAGCGCGGACGGATCTCATCACGGAACTTGGTCTGCACCTGATAGAAGTTCACCGGCATTTGCCGGTAGCTCTTGATCTGGTTGCGCGCGATATCGGTGACCACTTCCTCGTGTGTCGGGCCGAGCACGAAATCGCTCTGTTTGCGATCCTTGAAGCGCAGCAGCTCCGGACCGTACTTCACCCAGCGCCCCGACTCCTGCCACAGCTCGGCCGGCTGCACCGACGGCATCAACAGTTCGATCGCGCCCGCCCGGTTCATTTCCTCGCGCACGATCGCTTCCACCTTGCGGATCGAACGCAGGCCGATTGGCAGATAGTTATAGATGCCGCCGGCCACGCGACGGATCATGCCGGCACGCACCATAAGCTTGTGACTGACAATTTCGGCATCGGCAGGCGCTTCCTTGAGCGTGCCAATAAAGAAACGGGAGGCTTTCATTCAGAGTTTTCCAAAAGCGGCGGAACCGGGTCGGGCCCGCCCAAAGAGATGAAACGGTAGCATTTGCGGACCCGTTCGCCAAATCCGCGTCAGATCGGCGCCGAACGCACGCGAGATTGCACGCCGGGCGAGCGTGAAATGTGCGCGAAGCGCGTGCCGAATGCAATGGTTCAATGTCCAGCGGGCGCATTCGGCAGGTTCAACCCTCTTTTGCCGCGCCTGCCTAAGGCCTACGCCGACGTCCATGCGTGCGCCGAGGGCCTCGCCACACGACTCGGACGATGCATTCTGGCGACACGGTATGTGCTGCGAACTGGATGCCGACCCATGCCGACCGAGTCCCGACTGAGTCCCGACCGCCTGCCAGGCGGGTCCGGGCTCTCGCTTGCAACAGGCTCCGGCGCGCTGCGATCCAGGGGCAACCCGGGCGGCGTTCGTGGTGCGTCAGGGCCATTATCTGTTTATAATCAAAGCAATTTTAAAGGATTCGAAGGTGGTTGTATGCTGGATCGTGAAGGCTTTCGCCCGAACGTCGGCATCATCCTCTTGAACGCGCACAACGAGGTGTTTTGGGGTAAGCGGCTCCGTGAACATTCCTGGCAGTTTCCGCAAGGGGGCATCAAATACGGTGAAACCCCCGTGCAAGCGATGTATCGGGAGTTACACGAGGAAACCGGGCTGCTTCCCGAGCACGTCAAGGTGATCGGTCGCACGCGCGACTGGTTGCGTTATGAGGTGCCGGACAAGTTCATCAAGCGTGAAGTACGCGGGCATTACCGTGGCCAGAAGCAGATCTGGTTCCTGCTCCGGATGGTCGGGCGCGATTGCGACATCTGTTTGCGCGCCACCGATCACCCCGAGTTCGATGCATGGCGCTGGAACGAGTACTGGGTGCCGCTCGACTGTGTGATCGAGTTCAAGCGGGATGTGTATCAGCTGGCGCTGACGGAACTCTCCCGTTTCCTGCGCCGCGCTGCGCCGCGTACGGACAAACCGGGAGGTCATCATGGGCAGCGCTATCCGAGGATGGCGTCGTCGGTGAATGTGCCGCCGGGGTCGGCCGCATCAGCGGCTGTGTCCACGCCGTCGGCCGGTCAGGTGGTGACCGTCGTGGTTGAAACATCGCTGCGTGCACCGATGGAATCGGACTGCTCGGCAGCCGAAAGCGTCGTCGTTCGCGTGCCGGGTTTGCGCGACTAGCGCTGCAGCAGCGATACTGTGCGGCGCGTCGCGCCGCGTTTGCCGGTGCGGCTCATTCGCCGCCGCGCCGGCATTTCGGGGAATTCATTTGAAAGCGTTTGCTCTCGCCGTGGCTTGCATCGCCACCGGCGCTCTGCTGGCCGGCTGTTCCAGCACCAACAAACAACCGGCCACGCAGAAGGATTCAGACTTCCATTATCTGCTCGACATGCCGACCAACTGGACCGAGAACAAGGTCGACAAGTTGCCGCCGCTGCCCGATACAGCCGACCTGCTGCCCTTCCAGGTATCGCAGAACACGCCGCTCAGCTACTTTGTGGATTCGAAGTCGATCACGGTAGGATCGGACGGCGTCGTGCGATACACGGTCGTGGTCACGAGCCCGGGCGGCGCGCGCAATATCAATTACGAAGGCATTCGCTGCGATAACTACACGTGGCGCCTGTATGCGGGTCTCAACGACAACCACGACGGCTGGGACCGCACGGTCGAAAATGACTGGGCGCGTATCGAGAACGGCGACCTGAACGCGTATCGCGCGGCGCTGTATCAGGACTTCTTCTGTACGAACCGGATACCGGTCGGGTCAGCGAAGACGATCGTCAATAATATTCGCTACAACCGGACGCAGAGCGAGTTGATCAACCGCTGATGCGCTGGGCGTTGCGCGCCGTTTGCGAAAACGGCGCGCCCGCAGCGCGCCGGGCTAGTTACACCAGCACGAGATTGTCGCGGTGAATCAGTTCGGGCTCGAGCATATAGCCGAGCACGGATTCGATCTCGCCGCTCGGGCGGCGCTGAATCAGCTTCGCCTCCGAACTGCTGTAGTTCGTGAGGCCGCGCGCAACTTCGCGCCCGGCCGCATTCACACACGCGATCACCTCGCCGCGCGCAAACACGCCCTGCACGTCGACGACGCCGATCGGCAGCAAGCTCTTGCCGCCCTCGGTGAGCTTCTCCACCGCACCGTCGTCGATCACGACATGGCCGCGCACCTGCAGATGGTCCGCCATCCATTGCTTGCGCGCCGCCATCCGCGCGGTGCGGGCGATCAGCTGTGTGCCGATCGCTTCTCCAGATGCGAGCCGCGCCAGCACATCCGCCTCGCGGCCGCTGGCGATCACCGTATCGGCGCCGCTGTGGGCCGCGCGCTTGGCGGCGAGAATTTTGGTCAGCATGCCGCCGCGGCCGATGCTCGAGCCGGCGCCGCCCGCCATCGCCTCCAGTTCCGGTGAGCCGGCATCGGCCTGCTGCACGAGCGTTGCGGACGGATCTTTGCGCGGATCCGCGGTATAGAGACCTTGCTGATCGGTGAGAATGATCAGCGCGTCGCCCTCGATCAGATTCGCGACCAGCGCGCCGAGCGTATCGTTGTCGCCGAACTTGATTTCGTCGGTCACGACCGTGTCGTTTTCGTTGATGATCGGCACGACACCCAGACGCAACAGCGTCAGCAACGTCGAACGTGCATTCAGGTAGCGTTCGCGGTCCGCGAGGTCAGCATGCGTGAGCAGAATTTGCGCGGTGCGGATCGCATGCTCGGCGAAGCGGCTTTCGTAGACCTGCGCAAGCCCCATTTGCCCAACCGCAGCCGCGGCCTGCAATTCGTCGATCTCACGCGGCCGCTTCGTCCAGCCGAGGCGCTGCATCCCTTCCGCGATCGCGCCGGAACTGACCAGCACCACTTCCTTGCCTTGTTCGCGCAGCGCGGCAATCTGCGCAGCCCAACGGCCGATGGCCGCGTGATCGAGGCCGCGCCCGTCATTCGTGACGAGGCTCGATCCGACTTTCACGACCAGCCGGCGGGAATCTGCGATGACGGAACGCATTGTGCGCGATCTCCAACAGGGTACGAGGGTGCTTCGTCAGTGGCACATCAGGCTGCCGTACACGCGAACCGTGCAGCGGCAGCCGGACTTGTTGCAGGTCAGTCTTGCGGCGGGTTGGCCGATGCGCCGCCGGCGCCGTCTTCGGCCTCCTGACGGAAACGCACATCGGCCGCCAGATCTTCCGCCTCGGCGGCATCGTGAGCCTCCGAATGTGCGGCAAGGTAGTCATACACCGCGTAGCAGAGGTTCTCGCAACCCTGTCCCGTCAACGCGGAAATCTGAAAGACCGGCCCGTCCCATTCGAATCCCTCCCGGAACGCCGCAACACGCGCTTCGCGTTCTTCTTCGGGAACCATGTCGAGCTTGTTCAGCACGAGCCAGCGAGGCTTCGCGTACAGCGTCTCGTCGTACTTGCGCAGTTCGTTGACGATCGCCTTCGCTTCCGCGACCGGATCGACCGCTTCGTCGAACGGTGCGAGATCGACGATATGCAGCAGCAAGCCGGTACGCTGCAAGTGCCGCAGGAACTGATGGCCAAGCCCCGCGCCTTCGGCGGCGCCCTCGATCAACCCGGGAATATCGGCGATCACAAAGCTTCGGCTGGGTCCGACCCGCACCACGCCGAGATTCGGCGCAAGCGTGGTGAACGGATAGTCGGCGATCTTCGGCCGCGCATTCGATACCGACGAAATAAACGTCGACTTGCCCGCGTTCGGCATGCCGAGCAGGCCGACATCCGCGAGCACTTTCAATTCGAGGCGCAGCATCCGGCGCTCGCCGGGTTTGCCATCGGTTTTCTGGCGCGGCGCGCGATTCGTGCTCGACTTGAAGTGCAGATTGCCGAGACCGCCCGTTCCGCCCTTCGCGACCTGCACGACCTGATTGTGCTCGGTCAGATCGGCGATCAGTTCGCCGGTATCGAGATCGGTAATGACGGTGCCGACCGGCATACGCAGCGTGATGTCGTCGCCGCCCTTGCCGTAACAGTCCGCGCCGCGGCCGTTTTCACCATTGCGCGCCTGATGTTTCTTTGAATAGCGGTAGTCGATCAGCGTATTGATATTGCGATCGGCGATGGCATGCACGCTGCCGCCTCGTCCGCCATCGCCGCCGTCCGGGCCGCCGAACGGGACGAACTTTTCGCGGCGCATCGACGCGCTGCCATCTCCTCCGTCGCCGGCGATGACTTCGATCTTCGCTTCGTCAATGAACTTCATGCGTTACTCCATCCCGTTTGTTCCGTCTGGAACCGTCTGGCCCCGCCTGATTCGGCCGGGTCCCACCTGATACCTGATACCGGTTAATGCTGTTTGATGCTGTCTGATCCACCCGTACTGCCGCTATTTTGCCGCGCGCGGCAAGGGCCAACAATCGACCAAACGGCCGATCGACCAGATGGCGAAGCAAAGGAGAATCAAAGTCAAAGCGACAGACCGAACGTGTGCAGCTTGCCGTGCGCGTGCTGATGCGTGCGCGCCCGCGTATGAAAGAAAAGGCAATAAAAAAAGCCCCGCTTACTTCGCGGGGCCTTTTCCGGTGCTGAAGCCCGAACCTGATTAATTCACTCAGGCTGCTGCGCGGACGACGTTGACCGTATGCTTCCTGGCGGCGCCTTTCGTCGAGAACTTGACGTGGCCGTCGACCAACGCGAACAGCGTGTGGTCCTTGCCCATGCCGACGTTCTCGCCCGGGTGCAGACGCGTACCGCGCTGACGCACGATGATGCCGCCGGCGAGGATTGCCTGACCGCCATAAACCTTCACGCCGAGACGTTTCGACTCGGAGTCGCGGCCGTTCCGGGACGAGCCGCCTGCCTTTTTGTGTGCCATGTGATAGCTCCTTGCCCGATGCGCTTACGCGTTGATCGCGTCGATGCGCAGTTCGGTGTAGTTCTGGCGGTGGCCGCCGTGCTTCTGGTAGTGCTTCCGGCGACGCATCTTGAAGATCGTCACTTTGGCGTGACGACCTTGCGACACAACGGTAGCCTTGACGGAAGCCCCACTGACCAGCGGCGTACCGAACTTAATCGATTCGCCTTCGCCCACTGCGAGAACCTGGTCGAGCGTGATTTCTGCGTCAATGTCTGCCGGTATCTGTTCTACTTTAAGTTTTTCGCCGACAGCAACCTTGTACTGCTTGCCGCCGGTTTTTATGACCGCGTACATTGAAAACCTCACTCTGGAATTCGTGATCCACTTTTCCGACGCACCACGCGCGGAAACCCGTGATTATACATAGAGTTAGCCGACCGGTCAAAGCCGATTCACATCCGGCGCAATGACCTCTGACGGCCCCGTCCAATGCCCGTAGCATAGGCCGAATGGCCAGAAAAGCTGCGCACGGCCACCCCGCGACGCGGAAATTGCGCGATTCGCCTTATAATTCGCGGCATTACCCCAATTCGCCACCATGTCGTCGACCGCCACCCCCGCCCCCAACGCCGCCAGCCTGCTCGCACCGATCTCCGAAGACATGCAGCAGGTCAATCGTGTCATCCGGCACCGTCTGGCGTCCGAGGTCATGCTGATCAACCAGATCTCCGAGTACATCATCAGCGCCGGCGGCAAGCGCCTTCGTCCGGCGCTGCTGCTGCTCGTGGCGGGCGCGCTGGGCGATACCACCGGGCAGCGTCACGAACTGGCCGCGGTGATCGAGTTCATCCACACGGCCACGCTGCTGCACGATGACGTCGTCGACGAATCCGACCTGCGGCGCGGCCGTCAGACCGCGAATGCGCTGTTCGGCAATGCGGCGAGCGTGCTGGTCGGCGACTTCCTCTACTCGCGCTCGTTCCAGATGATGGTTGGCGTCGGCAAGATGCGCGTGATGCAAATCCTGTCGGAGGCGACCAACATCATCTCCGAAGGCGAGGTGCTGCAACTGCTGAACATGCATGATGCGGACGTCGACGAAACGCGCTACATGCAGGTCATCCGCTACAAGACGGCGAAGCTGTTCGAGGCCGCCGCCCAGCTCGGTGCGGTGCTGTCGGATGTGGACGAAACAACCGAAGCGGCCGCGGCCGAATTTGGCCGCCGCATCGGCACGTCGTTCCAGATCATGGACGACTGGCTCGATTACACCGGCACGGCCGAATCGATGGGCAAGAACGCCGGCGACGATCTGCGCGAAGGCAAGCCGACACTGCCGCTCATTTATCTGATCGAACGCGGCACGCCCGAACAGGCGGCACTCGCGCGCGACGCGATCGTCCAGGGCGGCACGGACCGCTTCGAAACCATTTTCGACGCGATCACGCGCTCAGGCGCGCTGGATCACACACTGCAATGCGCGAAGCAGGAAGCACAGGCGGCTGCGGCCGCGATTTCTTCGTTTCCTGATTCCATTTACAAGGAAAGCCTGCTAGAATTATGCTCTTACTCGACGACGAGGCAGTCTTAATCGAGACTCATCCCCTCGAAAAGTCCAGTAAGAGTCCAGCCGTACAATGCAGGACAAATCGGGGTGTAGCTTAGCCTGGTAGAGCGCTACGTTCGGGACGTAGAGGCCGGAGGTTCGAATCCTCTCACCCCGACCAGATTTCTTAAAAACCGCGCAACGCAGCGCGGTTTTTTTTCGCCCGCTGCTTTTGTCTCGCGTTCGTCTCGCATCCGTCTTTTTGCCTCGCCCGTCCATCAAGGCAACGCAGCTCACTCACAGCCGTGCTCCGCATCGCCGTCGCATGCTTCGCGCACCCGTCCGTGTGGCCGGTCCTGCCGTTCGGCCGACAGGGTCGCATGACCCCTCTGCTATATTCTTCCCCATCCCTCTCCCCTTTATTCACGACGCGTGGAACAAATTCCCTTATGGGCGCAGATAGGCGCCGTCTTCGTCCTTCTGATCTGCTCGAGCTTCTTCTCCATTTCCGAAACGGCAATGATGGCGCTCAACCGTCATCGGCTCAAATACCTGTCCAGCAAAGGCGCGCTCGGCGCAAAGACGACTCAGGGCCTGCTGGCGCGCACCGACCAGCTGCTGAGCGTGATCCTGATCGGCAATAACCTCTTCAATACGATCATCCCGGTGCTCACCACGTCGATCGCGCTGCACACGTTCGGCAGCGACAGCGTCGTGCTGTCGGTGTCGACCGGCATCGTCGCGTTTCTGATTATCGTGTTCGCGGAAATCGCGCCGAAAATCGTCGGCGCGACGTACCCCGAAAAGATCGCGCTGCCGGCGAGCCTGCTGATCGCGCCGCTGATGCGCGTCGCGAAGCCGCTCATCTGGTTCGTCAACCTGATCGCGAACGGCTTTCTGCGCCTGTTGCACATCAACACCGGCGGCGCGCGTGACCAGCGCCTGTCGACGGAAGAGCTGCGCACCATCGTGCTCGAGTCCGGCAGCTTCATGCCGACCAAGCACCGCAGCATCCTGCTCAATCTGTTCGACCTCGAAAATATCTCGGTCGACGACGTGATGATTCCGCGCCGCCGGATCGAAGCGCTCGACTTCGACGCGCCGTTCGAGCAGATCCTGCATCAACTCGAGACCTGCTATCACAACAAGCTGATCGTCTACCAGGGCGACATCGACCGCGTGCTCGGCGTGCTGCATGTGCGCAAGACGCTCGCGGCGCTTCACAATCAGGAGCTTGAACGCGAAACGCTGCGCGAACTGCTCGCGGAGCCTTACTTCGTGCCGTCCGGCACGCCGGTCTTCCAGCAGCTGCAGTATTTCCAGGAGAGCCGCCACCGTACGGCGCTCGTCGTCAACGAATACGGCGAATTGCAGGGACTCGTCACGCCGGAGGACATCATCGAAGAGCTGATCGGCGAGTTCACCACGTCGGTGCCGCGCAGCGCGAGTTCGCGCGGCGGCTGGGACGACCACGGCGAATGCATCGTGGCCGGCAGCATGCCGCTGCGAGAGTTGAACCGCTGGCTGCAACTGCACCTGCCGACCGACGGCCCGAAAACGCTCAACGGGTTGATCCTCGAAATTCTCGAGGAGATTCCGGAAGGCGACGTCTGCGTGCAGATCGGCGAGGTCAAGCTCGAAGTGATGCGCAGCGACGATCAGGCGATCCGCACTGTGAAGCTGTTCCGGCCGGGTCAGAAAACCAGCGGGAAAGCGGCCAGATTGCTGCGCCGCTGACTTCGTCCACACAACCTCGCATCGCACGCGATCAGCACGTCCGGCCACGCATCCTACTGCAAATGAAAGCCGCGCACAGCTAGCCGAACGGCCGAATGGCGGTCGCGGCCGCAGTACCGGATCATGACACCGTCTTGTTGCACAGGCGGCTCATGGCCGGTATCCGATGTCATCCGTTCTCTCCTCTACGCCTCGCGAGTCGACCCTCGCCGGCGAGTCATCGTCGCGCGTCGCGCTGCGCACTTCGCTGCCCGGCCCTGCACCGCTGAACACGCTGAACCCGCTGAGCACACCCCATGCGCTGAACGAAGCCGACGCCGCACCGGCTGTCCGGCTCCTCACGGAAACGCTGCAGGAAGCGGCGCGCCGCAACGCATCGGACCTGCACATCGAACCCGCGGAACACGGCTGGCGCATCCGTCTGCGCATCGACGGCGTGCTGCATGAAATTGCCCAACCGCCTGCTCATTTGCGCGATGCGTTCGTCACGCGCGTGAAGGTGCTCGCGCGGATGGATATCGCCGAGCGGCGCGTGCCGCAAGACGGGCGGCTCAGGCTTCCAATGGGCGCAGATCGTATCGAAGACTATCGCGTCAACTCGCTGCCTACGCTGTTCGGCGAAAAGCTCGTACTGCGGCGGCTCGAACCGCTGCCCGCCGACCTGTCGCTCGATGCGCTCGGCCTCACGCACGAACAGTGCGCGACGGTCGGAGAGGCGATCAGCGCGCCGCATGGCCTCGTGCTGGTGACCGGCCCAACCGGCAGCGGCAAGACGCTGTCGTTGTATTGCTTCCTGCAAATGCTCAACAACGCGTCGCGCAACCTGTGTTCAGTCGAAGACCCCGCGGAAATCCAGCTGGCCGGCATCAATCAGGTCAGCGTGCGCGACAAGGCCGGTCTCACGTTCGCGACGGTATTGCGCGCATTTTTGCGCCAGGACCCGGATGTGATCATGGTCGGGGAAATCCGCGACGAAGAAACCGCGGATGTCGCGGTCAAGGCCGCGCAAACGGGCCATCTCGTGCTGTCGACGCTGCATACGAACGACGCGCCCGCGGCAATCGCCCGCCTGATCGATATCGGCGTCGAACCGTTCAACCTCGCCGGCGCGCTGCGCATGGTGAGCGCGCAGCGGCTCGTGCGCAAGCTGTGCACTGCTTGCCGGACACCGGAAGCGCCGTCCGCCGCCGCGTTGCGTGCCGCGGGCGTGCCCGATGACCGCCTCGCGGGCTGGCGATCGTACGCGGCGGTGGGCTGCGACCTCTGTCACGGCATCGGCTATCGCGGGCGCATCGGCATCCACCAGGTGATGCCGATTTCCGCTGCGATGCGCGAGTTGATCGTCACGCGCGCCGGCACGCCGAAGCTGACGCAGCAAGCCCGCTCGGAAGCCGTTGCCACGCTGCGTGAAGCCGCGCTCGCGCGCGTGTACGACGGCACCACGAGCCTCACCGAAGCGCTCTGCGCAACCGAGGCCGCATGAAGAGCGGCGCGATCGAATCGTTATCGCAGGAGCTGCGTTTCAGATGGCGTGGCATCGAGGCCGACGGTACGCAGATCAGCGGCTCGGTCATCGCGCCGGACGTCGCGGCGGCGCGCGCGCAGGTTCGGCGCGACGATCTCTTCATCGTCGAGCTCGTCGCGCACGGTCCCGCGCCGCGCCCGGGCGCAAGCGCCGCCGAGATTACGCGCTTCACGCGTCAGCTCGCCAGCCTGCTGCGGGCCGGCTTGCCGCTTGCACCGTCGCTCGAGCTGCTGGCCGACACGCGCGCGGCGTCGTCCGCTAAAAGACGTAACGGCATGCCGCGGATCGTCGGCGCCCTCGCCCGCGACATCGTGGCGGGCGTGAGTTTCTCGCAGGCGTTGCGCGCTCGCGCGGACCTGTTCGGTCCGTTGTACGGACAACTGGTTGCGGTCGGCGAAGCGTCGGGCGCGCTCGCCGACGTGCTCGCCCGCATCGCGGACGACCGCGAGCGTGCCGCCGCGCAACGCGCGAAAGTACGCGCGGCGCTCACCTATCCGGCGGCGATCCTGGTGCTTGCAATCGCAATCACCGCGGCGCTGCTGGTGTGGGTCGTGCCGACCTTCAAGCAGATCTTCGACGGCTTCGGCGCGGCGTTGCCCGCTCCGACTCAGGCGGTACTCGCGCTGTCGGGCGCGCTCGCGCGCTGGAGCGTGCCGGTCGGCGTGCTGCTTATCGCCGCGGGCGCGGGCTTCGCGAGGCTGCTGCGCGTATCGGAAAGCGCGCGTCTCGCATGCGCGCGCCTCTCGTTGCGGGCACCCGTCGTCGGGCCGCTGCTGACCATGCTGTGCGCGGCGCGCTGGAGCCGTGCGCTCGGCACCTTGCTATCGGCCGGCACGCCGCTCGCCGATGCGTTTGCCGCGCTCAACCACGCAACCGGCAACGCATACTTCGACCATGCGACCGCCGGCATCGCAGCACGTCTGAAGGACGGCGAGCGGCTCGCCACCGCGATGCAGGCCACGCAGTGCTTTCCTGCCGAGGTCGTGCAGCCGGTCGCCGTCGCGGAAGAATCAGGCACGCTCGACGCGATGCTGCTCGATGTGGCGTCGCTGTGCGATCGTCAGGTAGACGAAAAAATCGGCACGCTTGCGAGTCTGTGCGAACCGCTCGTGATCGTCGTGCTCGGACTGCTCGTCGGAGGTCTCGTGATTGCGATGTATCTTCCCATCATTCAACTCGGCAACGTGGTGTAGCATCGCACCCGAATCGAAACATTTACCATGCCGGCTGCCTTCACAACCGTGTCAGACCACCTCTACAACATGCCGCCATCGTCGCCTTCGGGGTGGTCGCCGGCGCCGCCTTTCGCGTCGGCGTTCGCCTATCTCGACGACGTCGCGGCAAGCATCGGCGCGGCGTTCGGCATGCTGCCGCTCACCGTGCAGATCGTGTTCGCGGTGGCGCTCGGACTGGTGATCGGCAGCTTTCTGAATGTGCTCGTGCACCGGCTGCCGATCATGCTCGAACGCGCATGGCGCAGCGAAGTCAGCGATGCGACCGGTCAGCATTTCGAAGACGACGGCCTGCCGCCGCGCTACAACCTGTGGGTCCCGCGCAGCGCATGCCCGCATTGCGGCCACGTGCTGCGTGCATGGGAGAACCTGCCGGTCTTGAGCTACCTGATGCTGCGCGGCCGATGCTCGCAATGCAACGCGCGCGTGAGCCTGCGCTATCCGCTGATTGAAATCGCAAGCGCCGTCTGCGCAGTCGCGTCGCTGATGCTATTCGGACCGAGCGGCATGGCGCTCGCGTCGTTCGGGCTGTGCGCGGCGCTGCTCGCGATGAGCGCGATCGACATCGACACGCATCTGCTGCCCGACTCGCTGACGCTGCCTCTGTTGTGGGCCGGCCTGATCCTCAACTTCGGCGGTCTGTACGTGAGCCTGTATGACGCGGTGCTGGGTGCAATCGCCGGCTATCTCGCGCTATGGTGCGTACACTGGGTGTTCAAGCTCGTGCGCGGCGTCGAAGGAATGGGCTACGGCGACTTCAAGCTGCTCGCCGCGCTTGGCGCATGGCTAGGCTGGGAGGCGCTGCCGCAGATCATTCTGATCGCCGCGGTGGCCGGTGCGGTGGTCGGCCTCGTCGCCACCTGGCGCGGCCGCATGCGCTTTGAAGAACCGCTGCCGTTCGGCCCGTTTCTCGCGGCAGGCGGCGCGCTCACGCTGTTCGCCGGTACGCCGCTCTATATGGCGCTCGGAGGCTGACGCATGTTTGCAGTGGGATTGACCGGCGGCATCGGCAGCGGCAAGTCGTTCGTCGCCGAGCGCTTCGCGGCGCGCGGCGTGCCGATCGTCGACACAGATGCGATCGCACATCGCATCACGGCGCCGCACGGCCTCGCGATGCCCGCTATCGCGCGCGCGTTTGGCGCATCGTTCGTCGCGCCCGACGGCTCGCTCGATCGCCCGCGCATGCGAGCGCTTGTCTTTAGCGACGAAACCGCGCGGCATCGCCTCGAGGCGATCACGCACCCGTTGATCCGCACGGAGACCGAGCGCGAGTGGCAACAGGCGCACGGCCCATACGTGATCATCGTGGTGCCGCTGCTGGTCGAATCGGGCGCCTGGAAGACGCGCGTGAATCGCGTCCTCGTCGTCGATTGCAGCGTCGAAACGCAGATCGCCCGGGTGATACAACGCAACGGCTTCACGCGCGAACAGGTGCTCGCGATCATCGCCCGGCAGGCCACGCGCGAAGCGCGGATTGCCGCCGCCGACGACGTGATCGTCAACGACGACCTGCCGCGCGATGTATTCGATGCACGCATCGACGAATTGCACCATTTGTATACATCGTCCGCGGGTCGGTAACAGAACAGGACGGGAACAAAACGGGCATGAGACAGGACCGTACGAAAGGCCACGACAGGTCAGCGGAAAAGCCCGGGCGGGCGAGCACGTACACGGCCGGATGCGGCACCGGGTCTCGCTGTGCCGTGCATGCACCTGGCGCGCGGGCATCCCGATTGCGCAAAAAGCGGGCAGCGCGCAGCGATCTTGCAGTAACCAAAGCGAAAAAAATGCGAACTGGACGGAACCAGTGTTTGATTGCTAGGGTAGAGTCACGGCATTAGAATGTCCTGCAATTCCGTCACCGACCACGCGCGAGGCGAGCCCGCTTGATTCTTTACGAGTATCCCTTCAACGAGCGAATCAGAACGCTTTTGCGCCTCGAAGACCTGTTCGAGCGCTTTACGTTCTTTTTGACTCAGGAAGATCCGAGGGAACATCATGTCGCGCTCACCACGCTGTTCGAGATTGCGGAAGTCGCCGGTCGCGCGGATCTGAAGTCTGACCTGATGAAGGAACTCGAGCGGCAGCGTCAAACGCTCGCACCGTTCCGCGGCAATCCGGGCATCGAGCAGAACGCGCTCGAAGCCGTGCTCGGAGAAATCGAGCAGACCTTGAGCGGCCTCGCCCAGATGCAGGGCAAAACGGGCCAGCATCTGACCGACAACGAATGGCTGTCCAGCATTCGCAGCCGCGCAATCATTCCGGGCGGCACCTGCAAGTTCGATCTTCCGTCGTACTACGCATGGCAGCAGACCCATCCGGATCAGCGGCGCCAGGATATCGCCAAGTGGGTGATGCCGCTGCTGTCGTTGCGCGATGCGGCCGCGATCGTGCTGCGGCTTGCGCGCGAGTCGGGCCAGGCGTCGAAGGTGATGGCCATGCAGGGCAGCTATCAGCAGATGCTGTCGGGCCGCACCTACCAGTTGATGCAGGTGCGTATCGCGCCCGAATTGCGCGTGATTCCGGAAGCGAGCGCCAACAAGTACATGTTGTGGGTCCGCTTCACGGTGCAGGATGGCGATCTGCGCCCGCGTGCAGTCGATGTCGATGTGCCGTTCCAGCTGACGTTGTGCAGCCTGTAACACACGCTGGTCGCGCCGCCTGACGCTGATCGACGCCGCCGCTGTCCGCACGATCTTAGCGAGCTAATAGCGCGCCAACGGCAAAGCGCCCGGTAGCAAGACGCCCGGTAGCAGCCGCGCGCAAGCCGCACACCTGACCGGCGCACAGCCGCGAACAGGCCGGCGCCAATCCTGAAAACGCGCGAAAAAGCCCACACGCGACGCAAGAACGCGACGCGCATCTGCAACGAAAACACGCAGACGCGCTACGATGCGCTTTATTCTGACGCGAGCGTCCCCAGATTGGACGCTCGTTACGTTTCGATCGACACACTGCCATAGACAGAATGATCACCGTCGTCAAATGCCCGAGCTGCGGCAAGGACGTCCGCTGGACCCCTGAAAGCCGCTTTCGCCCGTTCTGCTCCGAACGGTGCAAACAGAACGACCTCGGCGCCTGGGCCGCCGAGAAATACCGGATCGGTAGCAGCGGTGACGAGCCGCCGAGCGACGACTCGCCCGGCGATCATCCGCAACACTGACGCTGGTCCAAGCGAAAGCCCGCGCTCACTCAGCGGCGAGCCACTCCAGTACGGGGATCGTCGCGGGAAGCAACGGCGTGACGTCCGCAGGCAGCGCCTGCCAGACGAGCGCCTGGCCTTCGCGCCCGTGCGGCTCACCGGTCCACGCGGTCACCTTGCAGAAATAAAGCCGCACGTACGCGTGCGGATAGTCGTGTTCGAGCGTATGCCAGCGGTGGCACGCCATCACGTCGATGCCGAGCTCCTCGTGCAGTTCGCGCGCGAGTGCCGCCTCGACGGTCTCGCCAGGCTCGAGCTTGCCGCCGGGAAACTCCCAGTAGCCTTCATACGGCTTGCCCGCGGGCCGCTGCGCCAGCAGATAGCGCCCATCCGGCTGCACCAGCACGCCGACCGCGACCTCGGTGACCGGCCGCGCGGCGGCCTCGACCGCGTTATCGGCCGCGCCGCTCATGCTTGCGCCCGGCGGCCCGACCAGTCACGCGCAAACTGCCACGCCACCCGTCCGGAACGCGAGCCGCGTTCGAGCGCCCACACGAGCGCGTCGCCGCGTGCGGCCTCGACACCGGCGTCGTCACAGCCAAAGTGGCGCAGCCAGTGCGCGACGATCGTCAGGTAATCGTCCTGCTTGAACGGGTAGAAGCTGACCCACAGCCCGAAGCGCTCGGACAGCGAGATCTTCTCCTCGACCACTTCGCCCGGATGAATCTCACCGTCGGAGGTGTGCTTGTACGTCTCGTTGTCGCTCATGTACTCCGGCAGCAGATGGCGGCGGTTGGACGTCGCGTAGATCAGCACGTTGTCGGACTGCGCAGCCACCGACCCGTCGAGCGCAACCTTCAGCGCCTTATAGCCGGATTCGCCGTCCTCGAACGACAGATCGTCGCAAAACACGATAAAGCGCTCCGGCCGCATCGAGATCAGATCGACGATATCGCCGAGATCGTGCAGATCGTCCTTGTCGACTTCGATCAGCCGCAAGCCGTCCTTCGCATGCGCATTCAGGCAGGCCTTGATCAGCGACGACTTGCCGGTGCCGCGCGCGCCGGTCAGCAGCACGTTGTTGGCCGGCTGCTTCTGCACGAACTGACGCGTGTTCTGCTCGATCAGTTCTTTTTGACGATCGATGTTCTGCAGATCGTCGAACGAGATCGACGAAATCGCCGCGACTGGCTGCAGAAAGCCGCGCCCCTGGCGCTTGCGCCAGCGAAACGCGACGGCGGCGCCCCAGTCGACATCGGGTGCGGCCGGAGGCAGCATTGCTTCGAGACGGCCCAGCACCGCTTCGGCGCGGGTCAACAACAGTTCGAGTTTGTCCATGGCTAACGTGAGAGGCGGATCGGAATAACAGCGTGCGGCAAGGCGGGCGCGGCTGCGGTCACGAACGGTAATCGGCGTTGATGCTGACGTATTCGTGCGACAGGTCGCAGGTCCAGATCGTGGCTTGCGCGTTACCGCGGCCTAGCAGCACGCGAATCGCGATCTCGCTCTTTTTCATCACGCGCTGGCCGTCTTCCTCACGATACGCCGGATTGCGGCCGCCTGCCTTCGCGACGAGCACGTCATCCAGATACAGATCGATCTTGCCGACGTCGAGGTCATCCACGCCCGCGTAGCCGATTGCCGCGAGAATGCGGCCGAGATTCGGATCGGACGCGTAGAACGCGGTCTTCACGAGCGGCGAGTGGCCGATCGCATACGCGATCTGCCGGCACTCGGCGACGCTCGTGCCGCCCTCGACCTGCACCGTCATGAACTTCGTTGCGCCCTCGCCGTCGCGCACGATCAGTTGCGCGAGCGTCTGCGCGACCTCGGTGACCGCGTCGCGCAGCGCCGCGTAGGCCGCCGAGTCGGTCGACGTGATGGCCGGCAGGCTCGACTTGCCCGAAGCGATCAGGATGAACGAATCGTTGGTCGACGTATCGCCGTCGATCGTGATGCAGTTGAACGAGCGGTCCGCGACATGTTTGACGAGCGCGTCCAGCACCGGCTGCGCCACCTTCGCGTCGAACGCGAGAAAGCCGAGCATGGTCGCCATGTTCGGCTTGATCATGCCGGCGCCCTTGCTGATGCCGGTCAGCGTCACCGTGTGGCCGTCAATCCTGACCTGGCGCGACGCGGCTTTCGGCAGCGTGTCGGTGGTCATGATCGCCTGTGCCGCGTCATACCAGTGCGCGGCCGCGCGGTTCGCAAGCGCTGCGGGCAAACCCGCGGTGAGCCGGTCGACCGGCAGCGGCTCGAGAATCACGCCGGTCGAAAACGGCAGCACCTGCGCGGGTTCGATACCCGCGAGCCGCGCGAGCGCCGTGCAGGTTTCACGCGCGTGCGCGAGGCCCGGCTCGCCAGTGCCGGCGTTCGCATTGCCCGTGTTGATCACCAGCGCGCGGATGCCCTTGCCAGCCGCACCATCATGACGTGCGCGCTCGAGATGCTCGCGACACACGGTGACCGGCGCCGCGCAAAAGCGGTTCGACGTGAACACGCCCGCGACCGTCGCGCCTTCGTCGACGGAAATCACGAGTACGTCCTTGCGATTCGGCTTGCGGATATTCGCTTCGGCCCAGCCGAGCGTCACGCCCGGTACCGGATGAAGTTGAGCGGGTTCGATCGAGGGGAAATTGACAGCCATGGTGGCGACCTGTCCAAGCTGAAAAATGCCGGCGAGCGCCGGCATGGGGGAATCGTAACTGGCGCTCCGGCAACGTGACGGACCGCCGCGAAATCACCTGCAATTTAACGCATTACGCGGACCACCAGGTGCACGCGAAGGCAGCTCTGCAACCGCGCGGCCGGCGCGCATCAGCACGCCGCCGTCGAGCCGCCTATGGCATCAGGCAATCTTGCCGTGGCACTGCTTGTACTTCTTGCCGCTACCGCACGGGCACGGGTCGTTGCGGCCGACCTTCGGGATGCCGTCGCTCGCGCCCGGCGCCACAGCGGCCGCACCGGCGCCGCGCGGCGCATGGCTCATCGCATCGCCGATCATCGTCGCGGCCGCATCGGCTGCGACCGGCGCCGCGGCGACCGCGGTCGCCGCGCCCGAATCCGAGTAGTCCGCGTGACGGAACTCGACGTTCTCCAGATGGCTGCCCTGCTCTTCGTACTGCTCGGCCGCCTGTTCGAGCTGCTCCGGCGACTGGATCTGCACGTTCATCACGATCCGCGTGACTTCGAGCTTCACCGCATCGAGCATCGCGGCGAACAGTTCGAACGCTTCGCGCTTGTATTCCTGCTTCGGGTTCTTCTGCGCATAGCCGCGCAGATGAATGCCCTGGCGCAGGTGATCGAGCGCGGCGAGATGTTCACGCCAGCTGCGATCGAGCGTCTGCAGCATGATCGAGCGCTCGAACGCGCTGAACGATTCGCGGCCGACCTGCTCGACTTTCCCTTCATACGCCTCATCCGCCGCCGCGGTAACGGCTTCGAGAATCTCGTCCGCGTCGATCGACTTCGACTCGTTGATCATCTCCTGAATCGCGAGATCGAGCTGCCATTCGTTGCGCAGCACTTCTTCGAGCTCAGGCACGTCCCACTGCTCTTCGATGCTGCCGGCCGGCACGAACTGACGCACGATATCGCTCATCACGCCATGGCGCATCGCGCCGATCGTTTCGGTGATGTCGTGCGCTTCGAGCAACTCGTTGCGCTGCTGGTAAATCACCTTGCGCTGATCGTTCGCGACGTCGTCATATTCGAGCAGCTGCTTGCGGATATCGAAGTTGCGCGCCTCGACCTTGCGTTGCGCGGATTCGATCGAACGCGTGACGATGCCGGCCTCGATCGCCTCGCCTTCGGGCATTTTCAGCCGGTCCATGATCGCGCGCACGCGGTCGCCCGCGAAAATACGCAGCAGCGGGTCTTCCAGCGACAGATAGAAACGCGACGAACCCGGGTCGCCCTGACGGCCCGCACGGCCGCGCAGCTGATTGTCGATCCGGCGCGACTCGTGACGCTCGGTGCCGACGATGTGCAAGCCGCCCGCCGCCTTCACCTGATCGTGCAGCGCCTGCCATTCGTCGTGCAGCTGCGCGATGCGGCGCTGCTTTTCGTCGGCGGGAATCGACTCGTCCGCGTCGATAAACGCGGCCTGTTTCTCCGCATTGCCGCCGAGCACGATGTCGGTGCCGCGGCCTGCCATATTGGTCGCGATCGTGATGCGCTGCGGCCGCCCCGCTTCCGCGACGATCGCCGCTTCGCGTGCATGCTGCTTCGCGTTCAGCACTTCGTGAGGCAGACCGGCCTTGGTCAGCAGATGCGACAGCAGCTCGGAGTTTTCGATCGACGTGGTGCCGACCAGCACCGGCTGGCCGCGCTCGTAGCATTCGCGGATGTCGCGGGCGAGCGCATCGTAGCGCTCGCGCGCGGTCTTGTAGATCTGATCCTGCCGGTCGATCCGCTTCGGCGGCCGGTTGGTCGGAATCACGACCGTTTCGAGGCCGTAGATCTCGTTGAATTCGTACGCTTCGGTATCGGCCGTGCCGGTCATGCCGGACAGCTTGCCGTACATGCGGAAGTAGTTCTGGAACGTGATCGACGCGAGCGTCTGGTTCTCGCTCTGGATCTTCACATGTTCCTTCGCCTCGACCGCCTGATGCAGGCCGTCGGACCAGCGGCGGCCGGCCATCAGACGCCCGGTGAACTCATCGACGATGATCACTTCGCCGTTTTGCACCACGTAGTGCTGATCGCGATGGAACAGCGTGTGTGCACGCAGCGCCGCGTACACGTGGTGCATCAGCGTGATGTTCTGCGGCGCATAGAGGCTTTCGCCGTCGCCGATCAGCCCCCATTCGGCGAGCAGCCGCTCGGCCTTCTCGTGGCCGGACTCGGTGAGGAACACCTGGCGCGCTTTCTCGTCGAGCGTGTAGTCGCCCGGCTTCTCGACGCCGGTGCCGTCGGCCTTCTCTTCGCCGATCTGCCGCTCGAGCAGCGGCGGCAGCGCATTCATGCGCACGTAAAGCTCGGTGTGATCTTCCGCCTGGCCCGAGATGATGAGCGGCGTGCGCGCCTCGTCGATCAGGATCGAGTCCACTTCGTCGACGATCGCGAAGTTCAGCGCCCGTTGCACGCGCGCCTCGGTCTCGTAGACCATGTTGTCGCGCAGGTAGTCGAAGCCGAACTCGTTATTGGTGCCGTACGTGATGTCCGCGGCGTACGCTTCCTGCTTCAGGCCGTGATCCATCTGCGACAGGTTCACGCCGACCGACAGCCCGAGAAAGTTGTAAAGGCGCCCCATCCATTCGGCGTCGCGCTGCGCGAGGTAGTCGTTCACGGTCACGACGTGCACGCCGCGGCCGGACAGCGCATTCAGATACGCGGCGAGCGTCGCGACGAGCGTCTTGCCCTCGCCGGTGCGCATTTCCGCGATCTTGCCGTAATGCAGCACCATGCCGCCGATCAACTGCACGTCGAAGTGGCGCATCTTCAGCACGCGACGGCTCGCCTCGCGGCAGACCGCAAACGCCTCCGGCAACAGCTTGTCGAGCGACTCGCCGCCGGCGACGCGCTGACGGAACTCGCCGGTTTTCGCGCGCAGTTGATCGTCCGTCAATTGCTCGATCTGCGGCTCGAGCGCATTGATCGACACGACGGTCTTTTGATATTGCTTGACGAGCCGCTGGTTGCGACTGCCAAAAATCTTTTGTAGAAAACCGGTGATCATCGGATCGGAGTCTCTGCGTCGCGGCTTCGGCAGGGAAAGCGGAAAAGCGCGGCCGGGCATCGTGCCCTCGCTTACCCGGTGTCGGAAGTGCCTCGGCGGCTTGTCAAGGAATGAATTCGAATCGGGGATTTTAGCACGCGCCCTACGGCGCGCCT
This sequence comes from Paraburkholderia solisilvae, assembly GCF_902859875.1. Taxonomy (GTDB): domain Bacteria; phylum Pseudomonadota; class Gammaproteobacteria; order Burkholderiales; family Burkholderiaceae; genus Paraburkholderia; species Paraburkholderia solisilvae. The sequence goes on from NZ_CADIKF010000004.1 coordinate 205,820, forward strand.
GTGTCATGCGTCAGATAGCTGACGGCGTTCGCCGATGCCGTTCCGGCGCTCGCCGTTTATGCGCCACGCGTGCTCGCGCCGCGATGCGGCCGGTCGAGGTGGCTGGTTGGTGCGGGCGCAGCCGCGTTTTGGGCCGCGTTTTTGGGCCACGCGCCCATCCGTGCCGATCACCGGCGCGATTTGGCACACGATTGATTACCCGCGAATCGCGCACCGCATGCACGGTACAATCGGGCCACCTGTACGCGCCCGCGCGCAGCGCCATTCCTGTCAAACATGAGCCGCTCTTCGTCGAACACCAGGCCGCCGTTTTCCAGATCGACCGCGCGGCCGTTCTCGCCCTCATTCGAGGCGCGCCGCCCGCAACGGCTCGCCGACGTGCTCGCCCGCACCGATGCGTTTTCCGCGCTGCGCGCGGGCGTCGAGCAGATCGCCGCGCTTCAGCGCGATCTGACCGAACTGCTGCCCGACTATCTGGCGACGAGCGCCGAGCCCGGCTTTATCAAGGACGGCGTGCTGTCGATCTTCGCCGCGCATAATGCGCTCGCCGCCAGGTTGCGGCATCTGGAACCGCGCCTGCTGGCCGATTTGCAGCAGCGCGGCTGGGCGATCGAATCGTTGAAGATACGTGTGCGGCCGAAGCCGCTGGACGCGCCGCCGCCAGTCAAGCAGGCCCGCATGACACGCGCGGGCGCGCAGGCGCTTCATGAGCTGAGCGAGTCGATGGCGCCGTCTCCGCTGCAGGCGGCGCTCGCGCGCATGGCCGCGCGGCATCGCAAGTAGCGCGGCGCCGCACTGCACGCGGCGCGCCCCAAAAGAAAAAGCGACCCGGCCGGGTCGCTTTTGTTCTTCTGCATCCGCCGCTATGCGCAACGGCGCAGCGGCCAACGCCCGTGCCCGGGCTTACGCAAACGCCGTCTGCGTATCGTATGCAAACCCACGCGGCGCCTTCTGCGGATCGTCGAAGGTGACGATTTCGTATGCATCTTCATGCGCGAGCAGCTCGCGCAGCAGCGCATTGTTCAGACCGTGCCCCGATTTGTACGCGTCGTACGACGCGAGCAGCGGATGGCCGATCACATACAGGTCGCCGATCGCGTCGAGCATCTTGTGCTTCACGAACTCGTCGTCGTAGCGCAGCCCGTCGTTGTTCAGGATGCGGTATTCGTCGAGCACGATCGCATTGTCCATGCTGCCGCCGCGCGCGAGGCCCAGTTCGCGCATCGTTTCCACTTCATGCGCGAAACCGAAGGTGCGCGCACGCGCGATTTCACGCACATACGACGTGTTCGCGAAATCCACTTCCAGCGCCTGGCCGGTCTTATCGACCGCCGGATGACGGAAGTCGATGGTGAACTTCAGCTTGAAGCCGAAATACGGATCGAGGCGCGCAAATTTGTCGCCGTCGCGAATCTCGACCGGCTTCTTCACCTTGATGAACTTCTTCGCCGCGTTCTGTTGCTCGATACCGGCCGATTGGATCAGAAACACGAACGACGCGGCGCTGCCGTCCATGATCGGAATTTCTTCAGCGGTGACGTCGACGTACAGATTGTCGATGCCGAGGCCCGCGCACGCGGACATCAGATGCTCGACCGTCGACACGCGTGCGCCGTCCTTCTGCAGCACCGAGGCGAGCCGCGTATCGCCGATCGCCATTGCGGACGCGGGAATATCCACCGGCGTGGGCAGATCCACGCGCGAAAACACAATGCCGGTGTCCGGCGCCGCAGGACGAAGCGTCAGATCGACCTTGCGTCCCGAGTGCAAACCGATGCCGACCGTCTTCACGATCGTTTTGATAGTGCGCTGCTTCAACATGATGGTCTTCTGTTCCATTCAGCATCCCGACCCGCCTCGCAAATCCAGCGCTGCGTCAGCGCCGCGATTGAAATTGGCAATCGGGACTTTTTATGCCATAGGGCAAAGTATACTCCATCCGCCCCCCAGGCGCGGCCGTCTGGTCGTATCAAATCTGTTTCGCAGCATTACGCGAGCCACGAACGCTGCCGGATTTCGCAATCGGCAGACAAATGAGAGCGGGGCCGACGCCCGAAATGGAGGCGTTTCCGGACATCGGCCCAAGGGTTGACCACGTTACGGCCTGTCACAAAGGCGTCACGATCGACGTTGCCGCAACACAACAACGCCGCACCGCACGCGTTGCAACTATTTCAACGTCGCGAGAATGCTCTGCGCATCGCTCACTTCGAACTTGCCGGGCGCCTCGACGTGCAGCGTCTTGACCACGCCGTCGTCGACCACCATCGCGTAGCGCTGCGAGCGAATGCCCATGCCACGCGCCGACATGTCCTGATCCAGACCGAGCGCCTTCGTGAAAACCGCACTCCCGTCCGCCATCATGCGCACCTTGCCCGAGGTGTGCTGATCGCGTCCCCACGCGCCCATCACGAACGCGTCGTTGACGGACACGCACCAGACTTCGTCGACGCCCGCGGCGCGCAGCTTGTCCGCCGCTTCGACGTAACCCGGCACGTGCTTGGCCGAACAGGTCGGCGTGTAGGCCCCGGGCAATCCGAAGATCACCACGCGCTTACCCGCCGTTTCGAGGCTCACGCTAAAGCTGTTCGGTCCGATCGTGCAACCCGCGCGTTCCTCGTCGATCATTTCGAAGACGGTTGCGTCGGGCAGTTTTTCACCAGTTTTGATCATTGCTCGTTCCTTCACTCGATGATGCGGGAGCCTGCCCGCACGTAAACGTATGGAAAGCGACGTTTCATCCGGCGACGGCAGTCCATCCGCTTCGATTATCCGAAGCGGGCAACTGTGCTTGCCGCGCGTCTTGCGAGACGCGGTCTGTCGGCCATTCCACCGGTCACGCGCGTGCCATCCGAACTGGCGCAACAGCGCTTGCGCCGCCCCGGAAGCCCGCTCCTCGCGCGTCAGTCAGCCTGCTTGCGCAGGAAAGCCGGAATGTCGTACGTGTCGACGCCCTTTTCCTGCAGCGCCTGCACGTGCGAAGCTGCGGTATCGCGCGACGTGCGCCACACGGCCGGCGTATCCAGCGAACCGTAATCCGCCGCCTGTGCCGGTTGCGTCGCGTAGCCGTGCTGCACGCCGTGGTTGACCGGCGCATTGTCGGTACCGGTGCGCAACAGCGTCATCGGCGCCGACTGCTGCTTCTTCGCAGTCCGGCCGAGACCCGTCGCGACGACGGTCACGCGCAGCGCGTCGCCCATCGCGTCATCGTACACGGCGCCGAAAATCACCGTCGCGTCGTCAGCCGCGTAGCTCTTGATGGTGTTCATCACTTCGCGGGTTTCCGACAGACGCAGCGAGCGGCTCGACGTGATGTTGACGAGCACGCCGCGCGCACCCGACAGATCGACGCCTTCGAGCAGCGGGCTCGCGACCGCTTGTTCGGCCGCAAGGCGCGCGCGATCGACGCCGGCAACCGTCGCCGTGCCCATCATCGCTTTGCCCTGCTCGCCCATCACCGTCTTCACGTCTTCGAAGTCGACGTTCACGAGACCGTCGACGTTGATGATTTCCGCAATGCCGGCGACCGCGTTGTTGAGCACATCGTCAGCGCACTGGAAGCACTTGTCCATCTCGGCGTCATCGCCCATCACCTCGAACAGCTTGTCGTTCAGAACGACGATCAGCGAGTCGACGTGATCCTCCAGTTGCTGCGAACCTGCTTCGGCGACGCGCATGCGCTTGCCGCCTTCGAACTCGAACGGCTTGCTGACCACGCCGACCGTCAGAATTCCCATCTCCTTCGCGATCTGCGCGACGACCGGCGCCGCGCCGGTACCGGTGCCGCCACCCATGCCCGCGGTGATGAACACCATATGCGCGCCGAGCAGTGCGTCGGCGATTCGCTCACGTGCTTCTTCGGCTGCCGCGCGGCCCATTTCCGGCTTGGCGCCCGCACCCAGACCGGTCCTGCCGAGCTGAATCACGGCCGTCGCACGCGAGCGCGACAGCGCCTGCGCATCCGTGTTCATCACGATGAAGTCGACGCCCTGCACGCCGCGGTTGATCATGTGCTGCACGGCATTGCCGCCCGCACCCCCTACGCCCACCACCTTGATGATGGTGCCGTTGGTTTCCGTTTCCAGCATCTGGAATTCCATATTGCCTCCGTCAAGAAAAAAGTCTTAATCGGCCGTTATCCGGCAGGAGATCGGGCAACCTCCTGTCGCGCGCCGGCCGCCGGCACCGGCGCGATTTCAGATTCGTCAAAAGTTGCCGAGGAACCAGTCCTTCATCCGCGTGAACACCTGTCCCATCGAGCCGGACTGCACCGCGACCTTGCGCCCGCGCATGCGCTGCGAGCGCCCTTCGACGAGCAGGCCCATCGCGGTCGAATAGCGCGGATTGCGCACCACGTCCGCGAGGCCGCCCGCGTATTCGGGCACACCGATGCGCACCGGCTTCAGGAAGATGTCCTCACCGAGCTCGACCATGCCGGGCATCATCGATGCGCCGCCGGTCAGCACCACGCCGGAGCTCAGCAGTTCCTCGTAACCCGACTCGCGCACCACCTGCTGCACGAGCGAAAACAGTTCTTCGACGCGCGGCTCGATCACCGCCGCGAGCGCCTGGCGCGACAGCGTGCGCGGACCGCGCTCGCCAAGACCCGGCACCTCGATCATTTCGTCCGGATCGGCGAGCGCCTGCTTCGCGATGCCGTAGCCGACCTTGATGTCTTCCGCGTCCGGCGTCGGCGTGCGCAGCGCCATCGCGATGTCGCTCGTCACCTGATCGCCGGCGATCGGAATGACCGCGGTGTGCCGGATCGCGCCTTCGCTGAAAATCGCAATATCGGTCGTGCCGCCGCCGATGTCGACCAGCACCACGCCCAGTTCCTTTTCGTCGTCGGTCAGCACCGCGAGCGACGAGGCGAGCGGCTGCAGGATCAGATCGTTCACTTCGAGCCCGCAGCGGCGCACGCACTTCACGATGTTCTGCGCCGCGCTCACCGCGCCGGTCACGATATGCACCTTCACTTCGAGCCGGATGCCGCTCATGCCGATCGGCTCGCGCACATCTTCCTGGCCGTCGATGATGAATTCCTGCGTGAGGATATGCAGCACCTGCTGATCGGTCGGGATGTTGATCGCCTTCGCGGTTTCGATCACGCGCGCGACATCCGTCTGCGTGACTTCCTTCTCCTTGATCGCGACCATCCCGCTCGAGTTGAAGCTGCGGATATGGCTGCCGGCGATCCCGGTGAACACATTCGTGATCTTGCAGTCGGCCATCAGCTCCGCTTCTTCGAGCGCGCGCTGGATCGACTGCACGGTGGCTTCGATATTCACCACCACGCCTTTCTTGAGCCCCTTCGACTCGCTCTGGCCGAGGCCGATCACTTCGTAGTGACCCTCGCCTTTCAGCTCGGCGACAATTGCCACGACTTTCGCCGTCCCGATGTCGAGGGCCACTAGCAGGTCTTTATAGTCTTTACTCATAGGGTGCTCATTGCGAGTGATGTCCTGTTACTTCTTGCCCTTGTCGGGTTCCGTAATGAAGCGCATGCCAGCTGCTCGAATCGCAAAACCGTTCGGATAACGCAAGTCCGCATACTCGATATCCTTCCCCCAGCGTTGCGTGACCGCCGACCACGCGGCGGTCAAACGCTTGCAACGGTCGAACAGCGTGTCCTGATTGCGTTCGCGGCCCAGTTCGACCTGCGTGCCGTTCGACAGCTTCACGGTCCACGCATAGCGCTGCGACAGCGTCACTTCGTCCGGCGTCGCGCCAAGGGGTGCAAACCACTTCTCGAAATCGCGATAACGCGCGACCACTTCCTTCGCTGATCCATCCGGTCCATCGAACGCCGGCAACTCTTCGTCCAGTTCGCCCTGGTTCGCGGTAAACAGTTCGCCGTCGACGCTCACCAGCTGGTCGCTGCCCCACGTGCCGAGCGGCTTGAACTCTTCGAGTGTCACCGCGAGCGCGTTCGGCCACACGCGCCGCACGCTCGCATGACGCACCCACGGCATCTGCTCGAACGACTGCCGCGCGGCATCCAGGTCGACGGTGAAGAAGTTGCCCTTCAGCCGTCCGACGACCGTCGCGCGCACCGTCGGCGAATTGATGTGCTCGGTGTCGCCGTCGATACGGATCTCGCGCAGCGCGAAGTTCGGGCGCTGGATCAACCAGTACGCGCCAGCCGCCAGCAGCACGAGCGCCAGCAACGCGTGCAACGCGTTGGCGGCGAAGTTCAGCTGACGAACGTTGTTCCACATGGCGATCCGTTCAGTCCTTCAAGGTCATCGACAAAATTTTCACGACCAGCTCCGAATAGCTGATGCCGACCGCGCGCGCGGCTTTCGGCGGCAGCGAGTGATCGGTCATGCCCGGCGCGGTATTCACTTCGAGGAAGTACGGCTTGCCCTCGGCGTCCATCATGAAGTCCGCGCGGCCCCAGTCGGTGCAGCCGAGCACGTCGAACGCGCGACGCGACAGCGCCTTCAGGCGCTGCTCTTCGGCCGGGGCGAGCCCGCACGGAATCAGGTACTGCGTATCGTCGGCGATGTACTTCGCGTGGTAGTCGTAGAACTCGCCGGCCGGCACGATGCGGATGATCGGCAGGTCGAGATCGCCGCACACGCACGCGGTGTGTTCGCCGCCGCCCTCGATGCTCTTTTCGACCACCACGATCCGGTCGTACTTCACCGCTTCTTCGAGTGCCGCGACCAGCGTGTCCGCCGTCTTCACCTTGATCACCGCGACGCTCGAACCTTCGCTTGCCGGCTTCACGAAAAGCGGCAAGCCGAGCTTCGCGACAATCTCCGCGGCGCGCGCCGCATAGTCGTCACCGCGCAGCACCGTTTCGAACGGCGGCGTCGGCACACCGAGTTGCTGCCACACGAGCTTCGTGCGGAACTTGTCGAGCCCGAGCGCCGAACCGAGCACGCCGCTACCCGTATAGCGGATGCCGTAGAAATCGAGCGCGCCCTGAATCTGGCCGTTTTCGCCATAACCGCCGTGCAGCGCGTTGAATGCGCGCACGAAGCCTTCTTCCTTCAACGCGGCGAGCGGCCGCTCGGACGGATCGAACGGATGCGCATCGATTCCCGCCTCGCGCAGCCCTTGCAGCACGAGACGGCCGGAATTCAGCGACACTTCGCGCTCGGCGGATTCACCGCCGAGCAGCACCGCAACCTTGCCGAAATCCTGAGGATTCACCCTGCTCATTTGACACCTTCGTTTGCTGCGGCGAGTCGACCCGGCACACCGCCGATCGATCCCGCCCCCATCGTGATCACCACATCGCCCGCGCGCACGACGGCGGCCAGCGCTTCCGGCACTTCATCGACCGTTTCGACGAACACCGGTTCGATTTTTCCCGCGACGCGAATCGCGCGCGTGAGCGAACGCCCATCCGCCGCGACGATCGGCGCTTCGCCGGCCGCATACACTTCGGTCAGCACCAGCGCGTCGACCGTGGACAGCACCTTCACGAAGTCTTCGAAGCAATCGCGCGTGCGCGTGAAGCGATGCGGCTGGAACGCGAGCACGAGCCGCTTGTCCGGAAACGCGCCGCGCGCCGCCGCGATCGTCGCGGCCATTTCGACCGGGTGATGACCATAATCGTCGACCAGCGTGTACGCGCCGCCGTCCGCGACCGGCACCTCGCCATACCGTTGAAAACGCCGGCCGACGCCATTGAATTCCGCGAGCGCCCGCTGAATATCGGCATCTTTCACTTCGAGTTCAGTCGCGATCGCGATCGCCGCGAGCGCGTTCTGCACGTTGTGCGTGCCGGGCAGATTCAGCACGATGTCGAGCGGCGCGGCGTCTTCGCGCATCGCGGTGAAATGCATCTGGCCTTCGCGCGCGATGACATTCACCGCGCGCACCTGCGCATCGGACGCAAAACCGTAACGGATGATCGGCTTCGACACGAACGGCAGAATCTCTTTCACGTTCGGATCGTCGACGCACAGCACCGCGATCCCGTAGAACGGCAGCCGGTGCGTGAATTCGATGAATGCCTGCTTGAGCCGCGCGAAGTCGTGCCCGTAGGTGTCCATGTGATCGGCGTCGATGTTCGTGATTACTTCGATCACCGGAAACAGGTTCAGGAACGATGCGTCCGATTCGTCCGCTTCGGCGACGATAAAGTCGCCCGTGCCCAGACGCGCATTCGCGCCCGCGCTGATCAGCCGCCCGCCGATCACGAAGGTCGGATCGAGCCCGCCCGCGGCCAGCACGCTCGCCACCAGCGAGGTCGTGGTGGTCTTGCCGTGCGTACCGGCAATCGCGATGCCCTGCTTCAGGCGCATCAGTTCCGCGAGCATCACCGCGCGCGGCACGATCGGGATGCGCCGGTGGCGCGCCGCGAGCACTTCGGGGTTGTCGCTGCGCACCGCCGTCGACACGACGACCGCATTCGCGCCATCGATGTTTTCCGGGTCATGCCCGATCGCGATGCGCGCGCCGAGCGCGGCGAGGCGCTCGGTCACCGCATTGCGCGTGAGATCCGAGCCGCTTACCTGATAGCCGAGATTGACGAGCACTTCCGCAATGCCGCTCATGCCGGCGCCGCCGATCCCGACGAAGTGAATATGTTTGACGATATGTTTCATTGCTGACTTCCTTCCGGGACCGCCGCACCTTGCGCGGCGCCCGCTACGGTTGCGCAGATCTGCGCAACCTGTTCGGTCGCGTCGGGCTTGGCGAGCGACCGTGAACGCTTCGCCATTTCGAGCAGTGTTTCGCGTGTCTGGCCGCGCAGCCAGTCGGCAAGCTGTTCCGCCGACAGGTCGCGCTGCTGCACGACGCGCGCCGCGCCGTGTTCGGCGAGAAACGCCGCGTTGGTGGTCTGGTGATCGTCGACTGCGTACGGAAACGGCACGAAGAACGCGGCGACACCGACCGCCGCGATCTCCGCGACCGTCATCGCGCCCGCACGGCAGATCACGAGATCCGCGTTCGCGTAAGCACTTGTCATGTCGTCGATAAACGGCACCAGCTGCACGTCGGCTCCGGTTGCGATGCCCGCGGCTTCGTAGTTCGCGCGCAATGCTTCGATATGCTTTGCGCCCGCCTGATGCACGATGCGCGGACGGGCGCCGTCAGCGAGTCGCGCGAGCGCGTTCGGCACCACTTCATTCAACGCGGCGGCGCCGAGACTGCCGCCGACCACGAGCACATTCAACGGACCGCTTCGTGATGCATACCGTGCTTCGGGTGCCGGCACGCGCGCAAGTTCCTCACGAATCGGATTGCCCGTCCATTGCGCATGCGGCAGCGCATTCGGAAACGCGACGAGCACACGTTTCGCGAGTTTCGCGAGCACCTTGTTCGCGAGGCCCGCGACCGAATTCTGTTCGTGCAGCACGAGCGAGCGGCCCGACAGCCACGTCATCACGCCCGCCGGGAACGTGATGTAGCCGCCCATGCCGAGCACGACGTCCGGCTTCACGCGACGCAGCACCGCAAGACTTTGCGAACACGCGCGCAGCAGATTCACCGGCAGCATCAGTTTCGTTTTGACGCCTTTGCCGCGCAGGCCGCCGAAGCGCACGTACTCCATCGGAATGCCGTGCTTCGGCACGAGCGTCGCTTCCATCCCCGCCGGATTGCCGAGCCACACGACGCGCCAGCCCCACGCCTGCATCAGGTGCGCGACCGCGAGCCCCGGGAACACGTGTCCCCCGGTGCCGCCGGCCATCACCATCAGCGTGCGCGGATCGGTCGCAAGACGCGTCATACCTTCCCTCCGCGCATCAGCACCCGGTTTTCATAGTCGACGCGCATCAGCACCGCGACCGCGATGCAGTTCAGCAGAATGCCGGAGCCGCCGTAACTGACGAGCGGCAGCGTCAGGCCCTTGGTCGGCAGCAGACCGAGGTTCACGCCCATATTGATAAAGGTCTGCGCACCGAACCAGATGCCGATGCCCTTCGCGACGAGGCCGGCGAACGTGCGGTCGAGCGCGAGCGCCTGGCGGCCGATCTCGAACGCGCGCCGCACGATCCAGTAGAACAGCAGGATCACGACCAGCACGCCGACGAAACCGAGTTCCTCGCCGATCACCGCGAGAATGAAGTCGGTATGCGCTTCCGGCAGATAGTTGAGCTTTTCGACGCTGCCGCCGAGGCCGACGCCGAACCACTCGCCGCGGCCGAACGCGATCAGCGAATGCGTCAGCTGATACGCCTTGCCCTGCGCGTAACGGTCGTCCCACGGGTCGAGGTACGCGAAAATCCGCTCGCGGCGCCACGGCGACGCCCACACCAGCAGCGTGAAGGTGCCCACCGCGGTCGCCACGAGGCCGCCGAAAATCTTGCCGTTCACGCCGCCGAGGAACAGCACGCCCATCGCGATCGCGGCGATCACCATAAACGCGCCCATGTCCGGCTCGAGCAGCAGCAGCATGCCGACCACGCCGACCGCGAAGCCCATCGGCAAAAAGCCCTTCGCGAAGCTGTGCATGTATTCCTGCTTGCGCACCGTGTAGTTCGCCGCGTAAATCGTCACCGCGAGCTTCATGATTTCCGACGGCTGCATATTCGTGATGCCGAGCGGAATCCAGCGGCGCGCGCCGTTGACGCCCTTGCCGATATGCGGGATCAGCACGATCACCAGCGCGGCGAGCGCGATCAGGAAGAGCTTCGGCGCGTACTTGTCCCACGTCGAGATCGGAATACGGAACGTGACGATACCGGTCACCGCGCCGAGCACAACGAAGAGAATTTGCCGCACGAGGAACGCGTAGTCGCGATACGACGCGTATTTCGGCGAATCCGGCATCGCGATCGACGCCGAATACACCATTACGATGCCGAGCCCGAGCAGCGCGACGACGACCCACAGCAGCGAATGGTCGTAGTCGAGCATCCGCGAGCGCAGCGGCCGCACGCCGTTGACGGCGCTCGCGAGGCCGCCGCCGCTGCCGCGGCCCGCACCCGGCGACGATACCGATGCGCCGGCGACCGAGCCGCGCTGGCCGGTGAGGCGTGATCCGAAGCGTTCCGACCAGCTCATATCATCGTCCCCCGTTCGGCGGCCAGCTCTTCGACCGTGCCGCGGAATACCGCCGCACGGTGCGCATAGCCGTTAAACATGTCGAAGCTCGCACACGCCGGCGACAGCAACACCGCGTCGCCCGGCTGCGCGAGTGCAGCCGCGGCGCGCGTCGCTTCCTCGAGCGTCGCGTGATCGGCGAGCGCGATGCCGGTGTCCGCGAGCGCGGCGCGGATGCGCGGCGCGTCGCGGCCGATCAGCATCACTGCGCGGCACCAGCGCGTGACCGGCGCGGCGAGCGGCTCGAAATCCTGGCCCTTGCCGTCGCCGCCGGCGATCAGCACGATGCGCTGCGCGAGACCGTCGAGCGCCGCGACCGTCGCCCCCACATTGGTGCCCTTGCTGTCGTCGACGTAATCGACGCCGTCGAGCGACGCGATCAGTTCGACGCGATGCGGCTCGCCGCGGTATTCGCGCAAGCCGTGCAGGAGCGGCGCGCCCGGCAGGCCGATCGCGCGCGCGAGCGCGAATGCGGCGAGCGCATTCGCAGCGTTGTGCAGACCGCGGATGCGTAGCGCGTCGGCGGGCATCAGGCGCTTCAATGCGATATTCGGCGGCGTCGTGGCTTCGCTCTTGCGGCGACGCGTAGTGGTCGGTTCGTCGGCTGCGTCGTGGTCTTCGGCAACCACCAGCCACAGCATGCCGTTATCGCGCAGCAAGCCGAAGTCGCCGTTGCGGGTCGGCTCGTTCACGCCGAACGTCACCATGCGCGCGGCGCTGTCCGCGGCCGGCGCGAGCGCCATCACGCGCGCGTCGTCGCGGTTCAGCACGCGCACCGTGTGCGCACCGAAGATGCGGCCTTTGGCGGCCGCGTACGCGTCGAGCCCGCCGTGCCAGTCGAGATGGTCCTGCGTGATGTTCAGCACGACCGCCGCATCGGGCGAAAACGTATGCGCGGTTTCCAGCTGGAAGCTCGACAGTTCGAGCACCCAGATCTCCGGCAACGCGGTGTTGTCGATCGCTTCGCTCAGTTTGTCGAGCGCGGCCGGGCTGATGTTGCCCGCCACCGCGACCTTCTTGCCCGCGCGCGCGCACAGCAGGCCGGTGAGGCTCGTCGTGGTGGTCTTGCCGTTGGTGCCGGTAATCGCAATCACCTTCGGCGCGTAGCCGCTTTCGCCGAGCGTCTGCAACGCCTGCGCGAAAAATTCGAGCTCGCCCCACACCGGAATGTCGCGCTCGCGCGCGGCGGTGATCAGCGGCAGCAGATCGGCGGCCAGCGGCGACAGCCCCGGGCTGATCGCGACCAGCTCGACGCCTTCGAGCAGCACCGGCGAGAACGGGCCGCCGACGAAATCCGCGTCGACCTGATGCGCTTCGAGCGCGGACAGATTCGGCGGCACCTCGCGCGTGTCGGCGATGCGCAGGCGGCAACCGTGCCGCGCGCACCAGCGCGCCATCGCGAGGCCCGATTCACCGAGCCCCAGCACGAGCACCATCGGCTTTTGCCGATCCCGAAACTTCTCGCCGAACATCGCTTGCTTTCCCTTTTGCTGCTTAACGCATTAACGCAACTTGAGCGTGGACAAACCGAATAGGCACAACATCAACGTGATGATCCAGAAACGCACGACCACCTGCGTTTCTTTCCACCCGGACAACTCGAAGTGGTGATGCAGCGGCGCCATCTTGAAGATGCGCCGGCCTTCGCCGTAACGGCGCTTCGTATATTTGAACCACGTGACCTGCAGCATCACGGAAAGCGTTTCGGCGACAAAGATGCCGCCCATAATGAAAAGCACGATCTCCTGGCGCACGATCACCGCGACCGTGCCGAGCGCGCCGCCGAGCGCAAGCGCGCCGACGTCGCCCATAAACACCTGCGCGGGGTGCGTGTTGTACCAGAGGAACGCGAGTCCGGCTCCGCCGATCGCGGAGCAGAAAATCAGCAGTTCGCCCGCGCCGGGAATATGCGGGAACAGCAGATACTTCGAATAGACCGAACTGCCCATCACGTAAGCGAACACGCCGAGCGACGCGCCGACCAGCACGACCGGCATGATCACGAGACCGTCGAGGCCGTCGGTCAGATTCACCGCATTGCTCGCGCCGACAATCACCAGATACGTAAGCGCGATAAAGCCCCATACGCCGAGCGGATAGGTAATCGACTTGAGAAACGGCAACATCAGATCCGCGCGCGCGGGCAGCCCCATCGACAAACCGCTGCGCACCCACGCCATAAACAGGTCGAACACGCGCACATTGCTCGCCTCGGACACGCTGAACGCGAGGTACACGGCGGCGAAAATGCCGATCACCGATTGCCAGAAATACTTCTCGCGCGACGACATCCCGCGCGGGTCCTTGTAGACGACCTTCCGGTAGTCGTCGACCCAGCCGATGATGCCGAAGCCGAACGTGACGAGCATCACGATCCAGATAAAGCGGTTCGTCAGATCGGCCCACAGCAGCGTCGACACCGCGATGCCGATCAGGATCAGCACGCCGCCCATGGTCGGCGTGCCCGATTTGACGAGGTGCGATTGCGGACCGTCCTTGCGGACTGCCTGGCCGACCTTCATGGCGGTCAGCTTGCGAATCACCCACGGGCCGCACACGAGGCCGATCAGCAATGCGGTGATCGTCGCGGCAACTGCGCGAAACGTGAGGTAACTGACCACGCGCAAAAAGCTTGCGTCATTCTGCAGCCATTGCGCCAGCGCCACTAGCATGCGGTTCCCTTCTCTTTCAATGTGCGGCGGGCCTGTCGCCCGTCGCATCGGTTTGTGGACTTGTCAAGGCGTCCACCACGCGCTCCATCTGCATGAAGCGCGAGCCTTTCACCAGAAATGTGGCCGAAGCCGTGAAGCCTGCCTGCTGCAATTGCGCGACGAGCGCGGCCGGATCGGCTGCGTGGTGCGCGGACGGACCGTATGCCGCACACGCGTCGCGCGATGCGTCGCCCATTGCGTACAGCGCGTCGATGCCGCGCTCGTTCGCGTACGCACCGATTTCGCGATGAAACGCCGGGCCGTCGTCGCCGACCTCGCCCATATCGCCCATCACCAGCACGCGCGGCGCGCGTTGCGTCGCGAGCACGTCGATTGCCGCGCGCATCGAGTCCGGGTTCGCGTTATATGTGTCGTCGATCACCATCGCGCCCGCGAATGCGCCGAGCGCCGCGCGCTTCACCTGCAAGCGGCCCTTCACGGCGCCGAACGCTTCGAGGCCGCGCCGGATTGCATCGAGCGGCACGCCGGCAGCCAGCGCGGCGGATGTCGCCGCGAGCGCGTTGCGCGCGTTGTGCGCGCCGAGCACTTGCAGTGTCACGTCGAGATGACCGTCCGGCGTGTCGATGCTGAGCCGGCTGCCGTCGAAGCGGCCGGTCACGGCGGCTTCGGTGATGCATTCGTCGGAGTTCAGCGCGAAGTCGATCACGCGGTTGCCGGTCGCGGCGACGCGCCAGATGCCGGCGTATTGATCGTCGGCGGGAAACACCGCGATGCCGTCCGGCGTCAGCGCGTGAATCACGCTCGCATGTTCGAGCGCGACCGCTTCGACCGTCGCCATAAATTCCTGATGCTCGCGCTGCGCGTTATTGACGACCGCGACAGTCGGCTCCGCGATCTTCGCAAGCAGTTGCGTCTCGCCGGGATGATTCATGCCGAGCTCGACGACCGCGAGCCGGTGCGCTTCGCTGAGACGCAGCAGCGTGAGCGGCAGACCGACGTCGTTATTGAAGTTGCCCGCGGTCGCAAGACGCGACGCGGCGCCGACCGCAGCCGAGAAGATCGACGCGATCATTTCCTTGACCGTCGTCTTGCCGTTGCTGCCGGTGACCGCGACGAGCGGCATCGGGAAGCGCCGGCGCCAGCCGCGCGCGAGCGCGCCGAGCGCGACGCGCGTATCCGCGACGCGCAAGGCGGGCACCCGCCAGTCGTCCGGCGTACGGGTGACCAGCACCGCGCTTACCTGACGGGTCGCGACATCCGGCAGGAAGTCGTGCGCGTCGAAGCGTTCGCCTTTGAGCGCCACGAACAGGTCGCCCGGGCCGGCCGTGCGGCTGTCGGTCGACACGCGCTCGAACGTCGCCGCGCCGTCGCCGACGACGATGGCGCCCTGTATCAGCGCGGCGGCTTCTTGCAGCGAGAACATCGCGACACCTGGTCCGCTCATTCGCCACCTCCGCGTGCTTGCGTCGCGCGCGCGGCCAGCGCAAGCCGCGCATGGTCCTGATCCGAAAACGCGCGCTTTCTGCCCATGATTTCCTGGGTCGCTTCGTGGCCTTTGCCCGCGAGCACGATCACGTCCTCGCGCGCCGCGCTGCGAATTGCCTGCAAGATCGCGCTCGCACGGTCTTCGATACAGCGCGCTTTCGACGGCTGCGCCATGCCCGCGAGAATCTGGTCGATGATGTTTTGCGGATCTTCGCTGCGCGGGTTGTCGCTCGTGACGACCGTGCCGTCGGCGCAGCGCTCGGCGATCGCGCCCATCAGCGGGCGCTTGGTCGCATCGCGGTCGCCGCCGCAGCCGAACATGCAGATCAGCCCGCCGCCGCGCGTTTGCGCAATCGGGCGCAGCGCGGCGAGCGTCTTCTCCAGCGCATCGGGCGTGTGCGCGTAGTCGATCACGACGAGCGGCTCGTCGTTCTGCAGGCGGCCGCCGAGGCGCTGCATGCGGCCGTCGACCGGTTCGAGCTTCGCCAGTTCGGCGAGCGCGGCGTCGAACGGCACGTCAGCGGCAAGCAGTGCGCCGAGCACGCCGAGCAGATTGCTGACGTTGAACGCGCCGAGCGTGCCGACTTCGAGGTCGGCGCGGCCCCAATCGGACACCAGATGAAACGCCGTGCCGGTCGCGGTCGCGCGCACGTCGCTCGCGATCAGCGCCGCGTCCGCCAGCAGCGCGCTCACGTCCGGCGTGCCCGCTGCGCCTTCGAGCGAATAGGCGATGGTGCGTGCGCGCCCTTTCGTGTTCGCGAGCAGACGGCGGCCCGCGTGGTCATCGGCGTTGATCACCGCGACGCGCAGTTCCGGCCACGCGAAAAGACGCGCTTTCGCAGCCTCGTATGCGGCGAACGTGCGGTGATAGTCGAGATGGTCCTGCGTCAGGTTCGTGAAGACCGCGATATCGAACGCGGTGCCGTTCACGCGCCCCTGATGCAATGCGTGCGACGATACTTCCATGGCGACCGCCTGCGCGCCCGCGCCGCGCAGTTGCGCGAGACTGCGCTGCAGTTGCGGCGCGTCCGGCGTCGTAAAGCCGGTGTGCACGAGGCGCCCCGGCATGCCACTGCCGAGCGTGCCGATCACCGCGCACGGCGTGCCGAGCGCCGACAGCGCGGCCGCGATCCATTGCGTGCACGACGTCTTGCCATTCGTGCCGGTCACGCCGACCACGCGCATCGCATCGCTCGGGTCACCGTACCATGCGCTGGCAATCGAACCGGCGAGCACGTCGAGCGCCGGCACCGCATGCGCGAGCGGCGCCGTGGGCGTCACCGCCAGGTTTTCCGGCTGATACAGCACCGCGACGGCGCCGCGCTCGATTGCTTTGCCGATAAACGCCCGGTTGTCCGCGCCGTCCACCGCGTACGCGAGAAAAGCGTCCCCCGCGGCCAGCGTGCGCGTGTCCGCATGCAGATGCGCGGCCGGCTTCACGCGCGCGCGCAACCACGCGAGTGCGTCTTCGATTGACCGGCGCGACGGATGGGCGGTGCGCAGCAGGCTCATCGCACGACTCCCGGATGATTCTTCACGTCGCTCGAGATCGTCATTTTCTTCGCGGCCGTACGGGTCGCGATTTTCGCGGCGAACTTCTTCGCGCCACCGCTGTTGCTCGCGCTGTTTGCGCGATTCGACTCGACGACGCGTTTTGCACCATCCTTCGCCGCGCCGTTCGCCGCATCGACGCCGTTCGTATTGGACGCGAGTTCGCTTACCGCATGCGTGTCGTCCGACACGACCATCTGCTTGATCGGCATGTCGGGCGGCACGTTCAGCGAGCGCAGCGTGTCGCCGGCGATCGCCGAGAACACCGGACCCGACACCTGACCGCCGAAGTGGCTGCCCGCGGTCGGCTCGTCGACCGACACCGCGACGACGATGCGCGGATTCGGCATCGGCGCCATGCCGACAAACGACGCGCGGTACCGCGATTTGTCGTAACCGTGACCGGAGTGCTTGTACGCGGTGCCGCTCTTGCCGCCGACGCGATAGCCGGGCACCGCCGCATCCGGCGACGTGCCGGCCGGCGACACGACGGCCTCGAGCATCGCACGCACTTCGCGCGCGGTGGTCGGCGAAAACACTTGCGTGCCGGCGGCCGGCTGGTCGCCCGGCGTGCGGAAAATCGAAATCGGCATGATCTGGCCGTCGTGCGCGATCGCGGTGTACGCACGCCCGAGCTGGAACAGCGACGCCGACAGGCCGTAACCGTAGGACATGGTCGCCTGCTCGATGCGGCGCCAGCTCTTCCACGGACGCAGGCGGCCCGCCGCCGCGCCTGGAAAACCGACCTTCGGCGCCTGGCCGAGACCGATGCTGGTATACATGTTCCACATCTCTTCGGGCTTGAGCTGCATCGCGATCTTGGTCGCGCCGATGTTGCTCGACTTCTGGATCACGCCGGCTACGGTCAGCGTGCCGAACGCGCTGTCGTCGGTGATCGTCGCACCGTCGAGGACAAAACGTCCCGGCCCCGTATCCACCAGTGTAGTCGGCGACACGCGGTGCAGATCGAGTGCGAGCGAGATCGTGAACGGCTTCATGATCGAGCCCGGCTCGAACACGTCGGTCAGGATGCGGTTGCGCAACTGCTCACCGGTCAGGCGCGTGCGGTCGTTCGGGTTGTACGTCGGATAATTGACGAGCGCGAGCACTTCGCCGGTGCGCACGTCGATCACCATCGCGGCGCCCGCTTTCGCCTTGAACTTCTGCACCGCCGCTTTCAGGTTCGTGTAAGCGATGTATTGAATCTTGCTGTCGATCGCCAGTTCGATGTCGTTGCCGTTGTGCGGCACGACCTGCTCGTCGACGTCCTCGATGATGTGCCCCATCCGGTCCTTGATCACGCGGCGGCTGCCGGGCATCCCGGCGAGCAGCTTCTGGTCGCCGAGTTCGATGCCTTCCTGGCCTTCGTCCTCGACGTTCGTGAAGCCGATCAGATGCGCGGTGATCTCGCCTTCCGGATAGAAACGCTTGTATTCGTTGCGCTGATAGACGCCCGGAATGTCGAGCGCCGCGACCTGCGCGGCGACGTCGACCGGCACCTGGCGCTTCACGTAGACGAAGGTCTTGTCTTCGGACAGCTTCGCGCGCAGTTCCTTGTCCGACATGTCGAGCAGCGTGCCGAGCTGGTGCAGCTTGTCCGCGCCGAGATCGTCGGGCACCGACTCCGGAATCGCCCAGATCGCTCGCACCGGCAGGCTCGTCGCGAGCACGAGGCCGTTGCGATCGAGAATCTTGCCGCGCGTGGCCGGCAGCTCGATGGTGCGCTGATAGCGACTCTCGCCCTGCTTCTGATAGAACGCGTTGCCCGGCCCCTGAATCCAGAACGCCCGTCCGGCCAGCGCGACGAACGCCATGAAAAGCAGGAACACGACGAGCTTCGAGCGCCACATCGGCAGGCGCACCGACAGAATCGGGTTCGCGGAGAACGCGACGCTTTTGCGATTCGACGATTTCTTCATCATCGTGCGCCTCCGCGGGCGCCTGCCGCTTCTGCCGGTCGCGCCGGCCGCGCGTTCAGCGGCGCGGATGCCTCCGACGTCGGAACCGGCGCGTCTTCGGCTTTCGCCGCGCCCGGATCGAGCACCACGTATTGCGTGCGGCCGGTCGTGGCCGGCTGCATCTTCAGGGAGTCGGTGGCGAGCTGCTCGATGCGCGAAGTCTTCGACAACGCGCTTTGCTGATATTGAAGCTGCGAATAATCCTGCTGCAACTGGCGCTCCTGGCTTTGCGCGCGCTGCAGCTGGATGAAGATCTGGCGCTGCTGGTTCGTCGCGTTCACGACCGACAGCGCACAGCCCATCACGACAATCAGCAGGAAGATATTGAGACGGTTCATGGCGCGATCCGCTCCGCGACGCGCATCACGGCGGAACGGGCGCGCGGATTGGCGGCGACTTCGGCGTCGCTCGCGAATACACGGCCTAGCAGTTTGAATGGGGGGCTCGGCAGGTCGGCTGCACGAATCGGCAGGCGGCGGTCGACCACAGGCGCGCTGGATTGCGCCTGCATGAATCGCTTGACGATCCGGTCTTCGAGCGAATGAAAGCTGATCACGACCAGCCGCCCCCCTTGCTCCAGCAACGACGACGCTGCTTCTAGTACGACTTGCAGCTCCGCAAGCTCTTGATTGACGTGAATCCGTATAGCCTGAAAGGTGCGGGTTGCCGGGTCCTTACCCTTCTCACGGGTTTTGACGGCGTTAGCCACGATTTGGGCAAGCTCGCCCGTGCTTGCGAGAGGCCCGAGACGGTCGGACTCTGCCCGGCGAGCAACAAGCGCCTTTGCAATCTGAACAGCAAACCGTTCTTCCCCATAATCTCTGATTACCTCCGTCAGTTCCTGCAACGTGGCCCGCGCGAGCCAATCCGCGGCGGATTCGCCGCGCGTCGGGTCCATCCGCATGTCGAGTGGGCCATCGGCGCGGAAACTGAAGCCGCGCTCAGGATCGTCGACTTGCGGCGACGACACACCCAGGTCCAGCAATACGCCCGACACACGCCCTACCCCGCGCGACGCCAGCGCGTCACGCAGTGATGCAAAACTCTGATGCACGATTTCAAGACGCGGATCGGCAATCTGCCGGGCCGTTTCGATCGCAAGTGGATCTTTATCGAATGCGATCAGCCGGCCCGCCTCAGCGAGCTTGCCCAACACCGCCCGACTGTGACCACCGCGCCCGAACGTGCCGTCCACATAGACGCCGTCCGTGCGCGTGACCAGCGCGTCGACCGCTTCCTCCAGCAGCACCGTGCGATGCTGCAACTCCTTTCCCATCGCAGGCGCCATGTCGATCACCCGCGGTCAGAACGTGAAATTCTTCAGCGCCTCGGGCATGCCCTGCGCCATCGCCTGCTGTTCCTTCGCGTGGTAGGTGTCTGCGTCCCACAACTCGAAGTGACTTCCCATTCCTAACAACATCACGTCTTTTTCAAGCGAACCGGCGGCGCGCAACTCGGGCGACACCAGAATTCGCCCGGCCGAATCGAGTTCGACGTCGGCCGCATTGCCGAGGAAAATGCGCTGCCACCATTTCGCTTCCATCGGCAGTTCGGCGACCTTCTTGCGAAACACCTCCCACTCAGGGCGCGGAAACAGCAACAGGCAGCCATCCGGGTGCTTGGTGATCGTCACCCGGCCTTCCGCCTGTGCTTGCAGCGCTTCCCGATAGCGAGCCGGGATCGACAATCTCCCTTTCGCATCGAGTGTTAGCGCTGACGGCCCTTGGAACACTGCAACTCCCTTTTGTGAGGGCGTTGTAAGAAGTCGCCCGGTCTCGAAAACTTACCCGAAATAAGCGGGTAGATCACACAAAAATACACTTTCTCACACTGTCTCCCACTTTAGAGGAACCCCAAAGTCGGGTCAAGGGAGGCGGGCCGATTTTTAACGAATTTTGTTTGCTAGAACAAGGACTTAGCGGCGGTCCTTGATATCGGACCTAAACAGGAAAATCGTTATAAATGAATCAGATAGTGGAACTTGTGAAGGTAGTACGTGAGAAGTCCGGGGAAAACCGCGTGAATGCTGGGCGTTCGGCGAGATGTGAATTGCGCAAGCGGGGCGAGGCAAACGCGCGCGGGAATCGAGGAGGTCGAGCGAGGTAACGAGGTGACGCGGAACCGGCAACGGACGGCGCGACGCGCGCCGTCCCACCACTATTCAGGCGAAAACATCAGATACGGTACGCGGTCGTCGTCATGATTTTCGACGCGGCCCGCATCAGCGCGCGGGCCGGGAAAGGCAGTTCGATACCGCCCGCATCCATTGCCGCTTTACCGTGTGCCGCTTCGTCGGCGCGCATCTGTTCGACGACGGCACGCGATTCATGGTCGGCCGCGGGCAGCGTTTCAAGATGTCCGTTCAGATGCTGTTCGACCTGGCGTTCGGTCTCGGCCATAAAGCCAAGGCTCACCCGGTCGCCGAAGCGGCCCGCGGCAAAACCGATGGCGAGCGCGCCGGCGTACCACAGCGGATTCAACAGGCTCGGACGCGAATCGAGCGCTTCGAGGCGCTTGTAGGTCCATGCGAGGTGATCTTCCTCTTCGCGCGCGGCGTGCTCGAATGCCTGCTTCAACGCGGGGGAGCGGGTCGCGAGCTTCTGCGCCTGATACAACGCCTGCGCGCAGACTTCGCCGACGTGATTGACGCGCATCAGTCCGGCCGCGTGCGCACGCTCCTCGGCGGACATGTCGACGCGTTCGGCCGCTTCTGCGCCTGCCGCGAGTTCCGCCGGCTTCGGCATCGGACGGCTCATGCGCGACACGCCTGTCATTGATCGCAAACCGCGATCGAACTCGGTAATCCAATCGTCCAGCAGCATCCGGCTCCTCCAGTCAGGCGGTCACCCGAATGCGCCGATGGGTGCGCGCGAGTCGATGCATTCGAGCCCCTAAAACAAGGGTTTTTGGCGATTAAGGGGGGATTTTAGACCATGTTGCGTAAACGAAACAGCACGAAACAGCACGAAACAACGCAAAGGAACGCGAAACCGTGCGAAACAACGGGAGGCCGCGTTCCGGCGCTGATCCGTTTTGGCTTTGACCACGGTAAGGCTTTCCGGCGAGAATTTTTCGTTGGTTTCGTTTAGCGCGGGAGAGCACTGCGGGTGTCTCAAACAGGTCGGCGGCTTTGCTTAGTAAGTCTCATGTTTTTGCGTGTGCGGTTCGCGTCAGCGTTGGCGAAGATTTCGGGCGCACTGTTTTTTGTGCTGTGTTTGCGCGGTTTGCCGGCGCGCCGCCGCACGAACCATTCTCGACTACCAAATAGAACGGCCCCGCAGGATTGGCCTGCTGGGCCGCCGTGCCGGGTCCGGTTCCGCTCCCGTCTCCGGTTATGTTCCGGACGGCAACGCAGGTAAGCTATGCGCGTCCGTCGCGCAATTCGCGCCGCAAAATTTTGCCGACGTTGCTCTTCGGCAATTCCTTGCGAAACTCGACGATGCGCGGCCGTTTGTACGGCGTCAGCTGGTCCTTGCAGAACGCGATGAGGTCGGCGTCGGTGAGCGTCTCGTCCTTCTTCACGACGTAAAGCTTCACCGCCTCGCCCGACTGCGGATCGGGCACACCGACCGCCGCCACCTCGAACACACCCGGGTGCCTCGCGACAACGTCCTCGACTTCGTTCGGATACACATTGAAGCCCGACACCAGGATCATGTCCTTCTTGCGATCGACGATCTTCACGAAGCCGCGCTCGTCCATCTGGCCGATATCGCCGGAGCGCAGGAAGCCGTCGGCGGTCATCACCCTGGCGGTTTCTTCCGGCCGGTTCCAATAGCCGGCCATGACCTGCGGGCCGCGAATGCAGACTTCGCCCGGCTGGCCGAGCGGCACTTCGTTGCCGTCGTCGTCGCGAATCGAGATTTCCGTCGACGACAGCGGCAGGCCGATCGTGCCGTTGTATTCGGTGGCCGTCACCGGATTGCAGGTCGCCGACGGCGAGGTCTCGGACAATCCGTATCCCTCGATGATCGGCGTCTTCGTTCTTGCGAACCAGCGCTCCGCGACGGCCTGTTGCACCGCCATGCCGCCCGCGTTGGCGACCGTCAGATTCGACAGATCGAGCTTGTCGAAGTCCGGATGGTTCAGCATCGCGTTGAATAGCGTGTTGACCGCGGGCAACGTCGTGATCTTGTAGCCGCGCAGCGCCTTGATCATGCCGCCGATATCGCGCGGATTCGGAATCAGCACGCCGAGGCCGCCCTGGCGGATCGGCATCAGGCCGGCGACGGTCAGCGCGAACACGTGATAAAGCGGCAGCGCGACCAGCGTGACCGTCTGCTTGATGTCCGACCGCGCGGCATTGGCCGGTGCGTGCCACGCGACGGACTGCAGCACGTTCGCGATCAGATTGCGATGCGTGAGCGTCGCGCCCTTCGACACGCCGGTCGTGCCGCCCGTGTATTGCAGAAACGCGATGTCGTCCGGACCTTGCTGCGCCGGCTTGAACGGCAGACGCGCGCCGGCCGCGAGTGCGTCGTTGAATTTCACGTGGCCCGGCAGACTCCACGCCGGCACCAGCTTCTTCACGCGCCGCACGACGAAATTGACGATATGCCCTTTAGGGCCCAGCAGATCGCCCATCGACGCGACAATCACGTGCTCGAGCGGCGTGTTGCCGATCACCGCCTGCACCGTCGCCGCGAAGTTTTCGAGCACGATGATCGCCTGCGCGCCGCTGTCGGTCATCTGATATTGGAGCTCGCGCGGCGTATACAGCGGATTGACGTTCACGACCACATATCCCGCGCGCAGCACCGCGGCGAGCGCGACCGGATATTGCAGCACGTTCGGCATCATGAGCGCGATGCGCGCGCCGCGCTCGAGACCTTTCGACTGGAACCACGCGCCCAGACGCCGCGACAGTTCGTCGAGTTCGCCGTATGTGATTTCTTTGCCCATGCAGGCGAACGCCGGCTTGTCGCGATATCGACTGAAACTGTCGTCCAGAAGACCGGCCACTGACGCGTATTGCGTGGGATCGATCTCCGCCGGCACGCCGGGTGGATACGATTTCAGCCAGATCTTCTGCATGCGGTATTTCTCCGGGTTTTCGTATTTTCGAATGGTCGTGCTAAAAACAGCGCATCGTAGCATGCGTGCGCGGGCACTTGATTTCGGGTTATCACCCGATTAGATGAGGGCCTCGAAACGGAAGAACACGCACCCCCGGTCAGTCATTCCGTTTGCCATACAGAATGCTCGAATATCGGCAGGAATGACATGGGTGGAGGAGTTGCGCCGGGGAGAGGCTTTTGTCTGCGAGTGACGCGTTGGGCGCTTATCGGCGGGTGTGTGCGGCCGGTTCTCTTACCAGTACGTCAACCGGGCGCCTCAGGGGGTGTTTCTGCCGTGTCGCTCTGCCGTGTCGCTCTGCCGTGTCGCTCTGCCGTGTCGCTCTGCCGTGTCGCTCTGCCGTGTCGCTCTGCCGTGTCGCTCTGCCGTGTCGCTCTGCCGTGTCTCCAGGCCCATCTCCCCACCAGCGTCTCAACCGGCGCGCCTCGGCCGACCTCTCAGCCGGCGCCTGCCGCCTCAGGCGCGTTCAACTTCGACCAGACAATCGTAGAACGTCGCCGAGCCGCCGAGGTCGGTCAACGCCTGACTCGTCACCTGATTCGCGTTGCGGCCGTCCGGTGCGAGCTTCTTCCACCAGATCGACAGGCCGACCACGAGTCCCTCGCGCGCCTTGTCAGTGACGCGGGCGCGCGCCTGCATCGAGCCGCGATCGTTGAAAATGCGCACCTCGTCGCCTTCGGCGATGTCGCGTTGCTGCGCATCGAGCGGATGGATGTCCAGATGCGGTTCGCCTTCGGTCGCGCGCAAGCTTTCGACGTTGACGAAGGTGCTGTTCAGAAAATTGCGCGCCGGCGGGGAAATCATCGCGAGCGGATAGCGGGCCGCGAGTTCGGGCGCGTTTTCGGCCGACTCGTACGGCGGCAGATAGTCGGGCAGCGGATCGATGCCCTGCTGCGCGAGCCGTTCGCTGTAAAACTCGCACTTGCCCGACGGCGTGCGGAAGCCGCCTTGCGCGAACGGCGCGTCCGGCACCTGCAGTCTGGCCCAGCCGGTGCGCTTGAGCGCCGGCCAGTCGACGCCGGCAAGCGCCGCGTCGTCCCAGCGGAATGCGGCCGCCGCGACTGCTTCATCGCTTTCGTACAGTGCCGGCTCGGCGAAACCCATGGCGCGCGCGATGCCACGAAAAATCTCCGTGTTCGGCCGCGCTTCGCCAACCGGTGCGATCGCCGGCAGGTTCGCCATCACGTGCGTATGGCCGTAGGATTTGTGGACGTCCAGGTGTTCCAGTTGCGTCGTGGCGGGCAGCAGCAGGTCGGCGTAGTCGGCGGTGTCGGTCTGGAAATGCTCGAGCACGATGGTAAACAGGTCTTCACGGGCGAATCCGGCGGCGACCCGTTCCGAATCGGGTGCGACCGCAACCGGGTTTGAGTTGTACACGACGATCGCCTCGATCTTCGGGCCGAATGCGGCGTCGCCGCCCGCCTCGCCCGGGTTCAGCAATGCGTTGCCGATCTCATTCATATTGATCACGCGCGCGGGCGCCGACGGCCAGCCAGGCATCAGGTCGGGCCGGGCGAGCGCGAACGAATCCACCGGTGCCCATCCCGACGACGACAGCAATGCTCCGCCCGCCCGATCGCGCCACGCGCCGGTCAGCGACGGCAGACAGGCAATCGCGCGCACCGCATTGCCGCCGCCGCGCACGCGCTGCATCCCGTAGTTCAGGCGGATCGACGCTTTGCGGGTATTGCCGTAAAGGCGCGCGAGGTCGACGATCACCTGCTCGTCAACGCCGCAGATCTGCGCGACACGCGCCGGTGTGTAGGTGAGCGCGCGGGCTTTGAGTGGCTCGAAACCTAACGTGTGATCGGCAATGTACGCGTGGTCGAGCAGATTTTCCGTGATCAGCACATGCATCATGCCCAATGCCAGCGCGCCGTCGGTGCCGGGCTTCAGCGCAATGTGCTGATGACACTTCTCCGCAGTCAGCGACCGGTACGGATCGATCGCAATCAGCCGCGCGCCGTTGCGCTTCGCCTCTTGCGCGCGCGTCCAGAAATGCAGATTCGATGCGATCGGATTGGCGCCCCAGATCAGGATCAATTCGCTTTCGGCAAAGAACTCCGTCAGCATGCCGAGACCCGCGCCGTACGTATACTTGAGACCCGCCGCGCCGGCTGACGCACAAATGGTCCTATCGAGTTGCGATGCGCCCAGCTTGTGAAAAAACCGTTGCGCGATGCTGTCCCCTTGCACGAGCCCCATCGTGCCGGCATAGCTATACGGGACAATCGCCTCGGGTGCGCGCGCCGCGATCTCCGAGAGCCGGTTTGCCGCGAGCGCCAACGCGTCGTCCCAGCTGATCGGCTCGAAACGCCCTTCGCCCTTTTCGCCGACGCGCCGCATCGGCGTGGTGAGACGCCGCGGATGATGGACCCGGTCCGCATAACGGCTGACTTTGGTGCACAGCACGCCTTGTGTGGGCGGGTGATCGGGTTCGCCGGTTACCTTGATCGCGCGGCCGTTTTCGACGGTCACGCGCATCGCGCAGGTATCCGGGCAATCATGCGGGCATACCGCGCGGGTGAATTCGGTTGGTGCGTTCATGGAAGGCGTACGGTTTGCGTGAGACGTCTGTTGGCAACGGGAAGGTGCGCGAAAGGCTGATTTTATTATGTTCGGGGATGTCGCTGCGCGCGATGAGGATGGACGATCGGTCGGGTTGCGCGGTGTTCGCGCGGTGTTTGTGTTGTGTTCGCTGTGTTCGCGCCGGGTTCGAGCTATGTCTGTTGTGGAGCCGTCTGAAATATCGATCAGCGTAGAATCGGTTCAGGACGGGGCGGCCGAACGCCGCTTTCCCGCTTCAATCCCTTAGCGCAGCCAGCCGCATCTTTCATCATGAAACTCATTCCTGAGATCCAGTCCGCGCACGGCGAAATTCAGTCGCTCCGACGAACGATTCACGCGCATCCCGAACTGCGCTACGAAGAGACACACACCTCCGATCTGGTCGCGACGACACTATCCGGATGGGGTATCGACGTGCATCGGGGACTCGGCAAAACGGGCGTCGTCGGCGTGTTGACGCGCGGCACGGGCACGCGCTCGATCGGTTTGCGCGCGGATATGGACGCGTTGCCGATTCACGAGCTGAACACGTTTGATCACCGTTCGCGCAATGAAGGAAAGATGCACGCTTGCGGTCACGACGGGCACACCGCGATGCTGCTCGGCGCGGCGCGATATCTCGCGAAACATGGAGACTTCGACGGCACGATCGTGTTCATTTTTCAGCCGGCTGAGGAAGGCGGCGCGGGCGCGAAAGCGATGATCGACGATGGGCTGTTCACGCGCTTTCCGGTCGACGCCGTGTTCGGCATTCACAATTGGCCTGGCTTGGCGGCGGGTCACTTCGGGGTGACCGAAGGGCCGATGATGGCGTCGAGCAACCAGTTCCGGATCGATGTGAAAGGCGTTGGCGCGCATGCGGCGCTGCCCCATCACGGCCATGACCCGGTCTTTACGGCGGTGCAGATCGCCAATGGTCTGCAGAGCATCATCACGCGCAACAAGAAGCCTATCGATACCGCGGTACTGTCGATCACGCAGATTCATGCCGGAGATGCGGTCAACGTGGTGCCGGACGAAGCGTGGCTAGCGGGGACCGTGCGGACCTTCACTACGCAGACGCTCGATATGATCGAGTCGCGTATGCGGAGGATCGTCGACAACATTGCCGAAGCGTATGAGTGTTCGGTCAAGCTAACGTTTCGGCGCAATTACCCGCCGACGGTGAACAGCAGGAAGGAGACGGAGTTCGCGGCGGCGGTCATGAGAGAGATCGCGGGCGATGCCAACGTCAACGATTCATTCGAGCCGACGATGACCGCTGAAGATTTCTCTTTCATGCTGGAGGCGAAGCCGGGGTGCTACGCGTTTCTCGGTAACGGTGACGGTGATCATCGTGAACTCGGGCACGGCGAGGGGCCGTGCATGCTGCATAACGCGAGCTATGACTTCAACGATGATTTGTTGCCGGTCGGGTCGACGTATTGGGTGAAGCTGGCGCAGCGGTTTTTGGCGCGGGAGTGAGGGTTTGCGGCGAGCGCTCAGGCGTGGAGAGCCGGGGGCGGTGACGGGAGGCTGCGGACGGGTGAGTTCGCGGGTTTTCCGGGAACGGAGGGCCTGGGGGAATGTGAGGCGCTGGAGGCCGTAAACGCCACGACCCCGCCTTTGGTGGGCGGGGTCGCGGGATGAGGCAGGAGGAGCCTGACGATTACCTACTTTCACACGGGCAATCCGCACTATCATCGGCGTGGAGTCGTTTCACGGTCCTGTTCGGGATGGG
>NZ_CADIKF010000005.1 GCF_902859875.1 Paraburkholderia solisilvae
GTGGCGGGCGCGGCGGGCGCAACCGGAACCGGCGCGACGGGCACCGGCGGCGCGGGCGGCGCAGGCGGTGCGGGCGGCACCAATACCGTCAACGCCGGCACGTTCGACATGAGCAACACGATGACGGCAGCGGCGCAATCGGCGGCGGGCATCTCGGTGATGAACCAGACGACTGCCGCAGCTTCGCTTGCGCAACAGGCCATCACCGTTCAGGCGAATCTGACTGTCGGACACTGATCCGGCAACGCTTCGAACGTCGATGCCGAGGAGCCGTTGCGGTGCGTGCATCTGCGCGCACCGCAGCGAGCTTCACGACCGGGCGGGCGATCCCGCTGCAAGGTTCGCTTGCCCGGCGCTGACCATAGAATCCGGTCCCGGTGCGGTGGCTTTCCGCCGCATCGGGACGAAGGAGACGCTCATGCAAGCGCGCAAGAGCTTTACGCTGTTGGCCGTACCGTTCATGCTGGTCGTGCACGGTCTCGCGTGCGCGGCGGACTCGACGCCGTCTTTACCGTCGGCTACGCAGCAGGTCGCAGCCGATACGGCGGGCCGGCCCACCGCGAACCTGTCTCCCGATATCGGCGCCATGCCTGCCGGCGCCGTGAGTTCCACACAAGCGGCGCAGGCGACGCACACGACACAAGCGGCGGTGCCGCAGGCTTCACCGGCGGCCGCCGCGCAGGACGACGGATTCGGCGTCGCAATGACCGCCGGGCAACTGGACGAACATCGCGGCGGCGACGCGCTGATCGGGCAGAACGACCTGACCGGCACCGTCGCGAGCAACACGGCGAACCGCGTCGTGACCGGGTCGAATTCGATCAGTCAGGGTTCCTTCGCGAATTCGAGCGGCTTGCCGACGGTAATCCAGAATTCCGGCGCGAACGTGCTGATTCAGAACGCGACCGTGTTGAACGTACGCTTCGGCGAATGAGCGGAAACATCGCCATGTTCCGTTCTGCTCATCCGGTCCGTCGCGCCGGCGGTGTCTGCTTCCGGGCCTCGCATACCGCCCGGCACGGGGCTTCGCGCGCGGCCGCGGTCGCGGCGTGGCGCGCGGTTGCGCTCGCATGCGCGCTGGCGTGGGTGCCGGTCGCGCACGCGGACGACATCACGATCATCGATCCGGCGGGCGCGAACTACGCGATGCACGTGACGAGCCTGAAAGAGGCGCGTTTCAAGCGAACCATCAAACAGCAATACGATTTCAGTTGCGGGTCGGCCGCGGTCGCGACGCTGCTGACGTACCAGTACAACTATCCGGTCAGCGAACAGATCGCGTTCCAGGAAATGTTCCTCGACGGCGATCAGGCGAAGATTCGCCAGCAGGGCTTCTCGCTGCTCGATATCAAGCGCTTTCTCGAACGGCGCGGTTTTATCGCGGACGGTTACGAGCTGCCGCTGCAGAAACTCGCGGACACCAACACGCCGGCGATCGTGCTGATCAGCGAGAGCGGGTATCACCATTTCGTCGTGGTCAAGGGGGTGCGCAACAAACGCGTGCTGATCGGCGACCCGGCGACCGGCACCCGGCCGATGCCGCAGGAAAGCTTCGAGAAGAAGTGGGAAGACCAGGTTTTGTTCGTGATCCATAACAAACCGGGTATGGGCATATTCAATAGCCCGGACGACTGGCGCGTCGCGCCGAGCGCACCGCTTTACACGGGGATCAATCGCGACGGGCTGTTCTTTGTCGTGATGCCCAAACACGGACCGAGCGACTTCTGAGGCGATCATGAAGACGGAGACCCGCAAGCTCGCGCGCATTGCCACTGTCGTGTGCGGCAGCGTCGCGCCGTTTGCGGCGCATGCGCAACAGGCTGAGGCCGTCGCCGGACCCGTGACCGGACCTGCTGCCATGGCTGCCGCGCCCGTCGTGTATTCAGACGAGGAAAGCGCGCGTGCGTCGGCAAATTTGCCGATTGTGGATGCGGCGCAATCGGATGCACAATGCGTGACCGACGCGGCGAATGCGCGCGACGTACCGCTTTCGTACGCCGCGCCGATCGCCGTTCCAGCGCATACGGACACGGTTGCGACCATGAGTACTCAGACAGCAGCACCGGTCTTCGCCGCAGCGCGGGCGAATCAACTGGAATGGGGCGAGCCGCGCGGCGACGCGGTGCAACAGGCGGATCTCGACGAGGTGCCGGCGTCGGCGCGGGTGGCGTCGCCGTCGCCGTCGTCATTGCCGCCGGCGCCGGTTGAAGATGCGGTGCGCGCGGACGAGACTGTGGATGTCGCCGATACGCTCGACGCGCTCAAGGCTCCGCGTGTGGCCGAAGACGCGCAGCAACCTGCGCCGCTTGCCGGCGCGCCGGCGATTCCGGGCAACATGCTGCCATTGCCGGATAAGCGGCGGCCGGTTTCATACGCGGCGCCGATTGCGGTTCCGGTTCATGCGGTGCAAGCGGTGGAAGAAGTGCATGCGGTGGAAGAAATGCGCGCTGTGGAAGAGACACATGCGGTGAAAGAAGCGCGTGCGGTGGAAGAAACGCACGCGATGAAAGAAACGCGTGCTGTAGACGAAGCACATGCGGTGGAAGATGCGGTTGCTCAAACGCAACACGCCATGCAACCGGATGCGCAACGCGCCGGCGTAATCGCGCGCTCCCGCCTCGTGTCCTACGCGGCGCCGATTGAAGTGAGGCCGCGCGGCGACGCGAGCGCGCGTCGTGAAGCGAGAGAAGCGGCGCAGCCGCTTGCGCAAGCACAGCCATTCGCGCTCACGTCCGCAACAGCGCCGCACGCACCGGCATCGATCGCGCAAGCATCGACGTCGCCGACACCGCAATTGTTAGCACCGCCGTCAAAGACGCCGCGGCCGCTAGCATCGCCCGCTTTGTCCTCGCAGCCTCAATCATCATCGCAGTTGGCGTCGCCATCGCCAACACTGTCGCCGCGAGCCGCTGCCGCGCCCGCCGCACTGCCTGCGCCGCCGGCGAAACCGCCGGTGTCGTATGCCGCGCCGATCGCGGCGCCGTCGCGCGCGAATTCAACTGCCGCCACCCGCCAGCAGCAGGCACAACCTGCGCTGCCCACGCGTGCGCAACCGGCCGCAACTGCGGCAAACAGCGAAGACCCGAACTGGTCCGCGTCCGACAAGGTCGCGATCAGCGACGAACGGCTCGACAAGATGCGCGGCGGCTTCGATCTGTCGTCGGGATTGAAGGTATCGTTCGGCATCTCGCGGATGGTGGTCGTCAACGGCAATCTGCTGACGACGACGAGCTTCAACATTCCCGACATCAGCAACATCAGCGCGCAGCAGGCGCAGCAACTCGCGTCGGTCAATGCAGGTGCGCTGGTGCAGAACGGGCCGGGCAATGTCGTGCAGCCCGGCGCGCTGCCTGGGGTGTCGGGCGCGGTGATTCAGAACACGCTGAACAATCAGAATATCCAGGCACTGACGACGATCAACACGACGGTCAATTCGCTGTCGATGTTCAAGAATTTCAATGTCGGCTCCACGCTGAACGGCGCGTTGATCAACGCGGTGCGCACGCGATAGCGAGCAATGAATAACCATGCGGCGTGACATCGGATAAACGCACAGCACGCGGCCCGCGCGCCGCATGCGTCATGCACCGCGCGCCGCTCAGAACGTGATCGGCAGACGCAGCGTGAGGGTGAGGTCCGGCGTATCGCGCGTGAGGCCCGCACCGAGCGAGAAGTTCAGCGTGGTCTTCGGCGACAGCCGGTACGAGTAACCGACGAGCAGCGTGCCGAGCACGACGCGCACCGAGCCGGGCACGGTCTGGCCATTCTGTTTGGTCGGCAACACGATGCTCTGGTCGTAACCGATACTGAACGACGACTTTTCATTCAGCGCGAGGCCCATGCCGATATTGAAGCCCCAGATATCGCCGGGCTGCACGCGGCCGACGAAGTCTTTTTCGCCGTCGAGAATCGTCAGGCTCAAATCGCTGCGACCGAAGCTGTGCAAGTAACTGAAGTTGCCGAAGAACACGACCGGGTCGCTCGGAAACAGCCATGTGAGACCAGGCTGGATCGCATAAAAGCCGGTGCCGGTCGGCTGTTCGAGCGGCAGGCCTGTGCCGGTCGTATTGCCGATGCAGCGCGTCACGCAATCGGTCACCACGTCGAACGGGCTCTTGCCGGTCGCCGTCTTGAAGCGCAGCCAGCCGACGTAGTAGAACTTGTCGGGGCCGCCTTCATTCAACTGGTAGCGCACCGTCATTTCGACGTCGCCGATATTATGGCCGCTGCTGTTGAACACGTTGTCCTGCGCGGTGCCGGTGAAGACCTCGCGGCTCACGGTGTCGTTGGTCGAGTACACATACGGCACGCGCACTTCCACTTCCATCCGGTTGGTGACCCCGTAACGGGCGGCAAGACCTGCGGTGAGTACGGTCGATTTGATCTCGCGCACATCGATCAGACCGATCAGCAATGCGGGGATGATCGTGTAGCCGACCAGCGCAACGCGATCGGACGATGAATAGCCGAACTGGAACGACGGTTCGAGCACAAACTTGTTGCGCGGCGTGAGCACACCCGGTTGATCGAAAATCGGCGCGACCGCGGGCGGCGCGGTGTCCGGCACCGGCGCCTGGCCGACGGGCTGTTGCGGCGACGGCGCGGCAGCCTGCGCAGTGGACTGAACCGCGGGTTGATTCGACGGTTGACTGGCGGGTTGATTCGAACCCGGCGCCGCGTTCTGCGCGTTCTGCGCCGGCGCGACGCCTTGTGCCGCGCCCGCCGCTCCCCCTGCTGCCGCGCTGGTATTCGCACC
This sequence comes from Paraburkholderia solisilvae, assembly GCF_902859875.1. Taxonomy (GTDB): domain Bacteria; phylum Pseudomonadota; class Gammaproteobacteria; order Burkholderiales; family Burkholderiaceae; genus Paraburkholderia; species Paraburkholderia solisilvae. The sequence continues at coordinate 4,757 of NZ_CADIKF010000005.1, forward strand.
GCCGCCGCTTACCGCGTTCGTCCCGTTGGCCAGATTCGCGCCGCCGCTTGCATTGCCCACGGCTGCGCCCGAGCCGGCACCCGCGGCCGCATCTTGCGCGATGCCAGGCGCCGCCGTACCGCTGCCGGCCGGTTCACCCGCGCCGCGCTTCGATTCGAGCAGGCGCGTATCGAGCGCCTGACTCAATCTCTGGAAATTCGCTTCTTCTTCGGCGAGTTTCCGTTTCAATGCGTCGAGCTCTTTAATGCGCTCGTTCAATTCCTGCCGAAGCGTTGCAATGTTTTCCTGCGCGGTCTGATCGTCGAGCGATTGCGCATGTAATTCGGCATGAAAAAAAATCAATAAAGTCGCATAACTGATTGTGCGGAAATGTCGCAATGGCTCGCGCTTCATGGTGCGTCTCCATGCCAGGCTTGCAGGTTCGACCGCGTACACTTCGACAGCAGACCGGCAGGGCAATGGCGAACAGATGCGGCGCCACGCCGGCAAATGATGGCAACTCGATTGAGACTCGTATGCGCGTTACGTGAAAAAGCGGCGGCTGGGGCGCTTGGGGAAGCGCGCGAAAAATACCGCCATGTACGCCGGGTTTTGCCAACAGGGGAAATTGCATTGCGCGAATCCGCCGGGGGGCGACGCACTTTAAGAGATTAGTGCATTGCCGCGAGGTTCGCTAATCAGAAGAACCCTGGCTCGCATGGTCAATTAACTATACGAAGCAAGTCGATACGCTTTTAAAAATTCATCAGGAATGCGAGTAATAAATCAATAAGCGTTTTAGATGCGGGGGTGCGCTGCGGAATCGCGGCGCGCGGTCCTTCTTTCCATGTGCGCATGCACACAGAGGGGCGGCAGGCTGGGTGCATAATGCCCATCTATCGACGATGCAATGAGTCGCCACCACCCGCTGGGGAGGACGTCATGCTAGCGAAGAACGAGGAAACCGTCGCGCACCTGCTCAACGATATCGTCGAATTTGCGGGGAGCCGGCTGCCCGAGCCGGCCTTTGCGATCGTCGAACCTTTCCTGCGGCACTACTACGATTTCGTCGACGTAGACGAGCTTCAAAGCCGCAACATTCCCGACCTGTACGGCGCCGCGATGGCGCACTGGCAAACCGCGCAGCGTTTCGTGCCGGGCAGCGAGCGCCTGCGCGTGTACAACCCGATTCTCGAGCAGCATGGCTGGCATTCGGACCACACGGTCATCGAGATCGTCAACGACGACATGCCGTTTCTGGTCGACTCGGTATCGATGGCCGTGAACAGCCTCGGGCTCGCGCTGCATTCGGTCGTGCATCCGGTGTTCCGCATCTGGCGCGGCAAGGATGGCAGCATCGTGCGCGTCGCGGTCGGCGGCTCGGTAGCCGACGACGGGAAGTCGCAGCTCGCGTCGTTTATCCATTTCGAAGTGGACCGCTGCGGCGATGCGGCGAAGCTCGAGGCGCTGCGCACGTCGCTTGCGCACGTGCTCGGCGACGTGCGCGCGGCGGTCGAAGACTGGCACAAGATAGTCGAGATCGCGCGCAATACGATCAAGGACCTCGCGGCGCGCGAAACGAGCGTGGACGGCGTCGAAGCGCGCGCCTTTCTCGAATGGATGGTCGCCGATCATTTCACATTTCTCGGCCAGCGCGACTACGCACTGGTGTCGCATGGCAGCGGCTTCGGACTGCGCGCGGTTCCCGGCACGGGTCTCGGCATTCTGCGCGACGCGCTGCGCGACGAACCCGCCGCCGATGTGACACCGCTGCCGCCGGCCGCCGCGGAGATCATCGGCGGCGCATTGCCGATCTTTCTGACGAAGGCCAACTCGCGCGCGACCGTGCACCGGCCGGGCTACCTCGATTACGTCGGCGTGAAGCTGGTTGGGCCGGATGGAAAGATAACCGGCGAGCGGCGCTTCATCGGGCTCTATACGTCGACCGCGTATAGCGTGTCGGCCGCGGAGATTCCGATCGTGCGCCGCAAATGCGCGAATATCGTGCGGCGCGCGGGCTTCCTGCCGAAAGGGCACCTCGGTAAATCGCTGGTGACGGTGCTCGAAACCTATCCGCGCGACGAATTGTTTCAGGCCGACGAAAACGAGCTGTACGACATCGCGATGGGCATCCTGCGCTTGCAGGAGCATCAGCGCACGCGAATCTTCGTGCGGCGCGACCGTTTCGACCGCTTCGTGTCGTGTCTCGTGTTCGTCCCGCGCGACAAGTACAACACCGATTTGCGTCGGCGCATCGCGAAGCTGCTGCTCGATGTGTTCAACGGCTCGGCGGTCGAGTTTACGCCGCTGTTGTCCGAGTCGACGCTCGCGCGGATTCACTTCGTGGTGCGCGCGGAGCCGGGCGCGATGCGCGAGGTCGATACGCGCGAGCTGGAAACGCGGCTCGTGCAGGTCACGCGGCGCTGGCAGGACGATCTCGCCGATGCGCTGCTCGATGCATTCGGCGAGGAGCAGGGCAACCGGTTGCTGCAGCACTATGCCGATTCGTTCCCGGCCGGCTATCGCGACGACTACGCGGCGCGTACCGCGGTGCGCGACATCGAGCTGATCGAACGCGTGCAGGCGAGCGGCCATCTGGCGATGAACCTGTACCGGCCGATCGAATCCGCGCCATGCGCGTTCCGCTTCAAGGTGTATCGCGTCGGGCAGCCGATCGCGCTTTCGCGCAGCCTGCCGATGCTCGAGCACCTGGGCGTGCGCGTCGACGAAGAGCGTCCTTATCTGATCGAGGCGCCGCATGCGCAGCCCGCCTGGATTCACGATTTCGGCCTCGAACTGGCCGACGAAACGGAGTTCGATATCGAGCGCGTGAAAGATCTGTTCGAAGATGCGTTCGAGCAGGTATGGACCGGCACGATCGAAAACGACGACTTCAACCGGCTGGTGCTGCGCGCGCATCTGGCCGCGCGCGAGGTGACGATTTTGCGCGCGTATGCGAAGTATTTGCGGCAGGTCGGGTCGACCTTCAGCGACGCGTATATCGAGCGCGCGGTGACCGGCAATCCGGCGCTTGCGCGCATGCTGGTCGAACTGTTTCTCGCGCGTTTCGATCCGTCGCCGGGCACCGGACGCGAAGCGCGCATCGAGCGGTTGCTGAAGGTGATTGAAGGCGCGCTCGACCAGGTGCCGAATCTCGACGAAGACCGCATCCTCAGGCAGTTCCTCGGCGTGATCAACGCGTCGGTGCGCACGAACTACTTTCGCCGCGACGCGCACGGCCGGCCGATGCCGTATCTGTCGTTCAAGTTCGATCCGTCGAAAGTGCCGGGCCTGCCCGAACCGAAGCCGATGTTCGAGATCTGGGTCTATGCGCCGCGCGTCGAAGGCGTGCATTTGCGCGGCGGCCGCGTGGCGCGCGGCGGGCTGCGCTGGTCCGACCGCCGCGAAGATTTCCGCACCGAAGTGCTCGGGCTGATGAAGGCGCAGATGGTGAAGAACGTCGTGATCGTGCCGGTCGGTTCGAAAGGCGGTTTCGTCGTGAAGAATCCGCCGCCGGTCACCGATCGCGAAGCATGGCTGCGCGAAGGCGTCGCGTGCTATCAGACGTTCCTGCGCGGGCTGCTCGATCTGACCGACAACCGCTCGGGCGCGGAGATCGTGCCGCCGCCTGAAGTCGTGCGGCACGATCCGGACGACCCGTATCTGGTGGTTGCCGCGGACAAGGGCACGGCGACGTTTTCCGACTACGCGAATGCGATCTCGCAGGAATACGGCTTCTGGCTCGACGATGCATTCGCATCGGGCGGCTCGGTCGGCTACGACCACAAGAAGATGGGCATTACCGCGCGCGGCGCGTGGGAGTCGGTGAAGCGGCACTTCCGGGAAATGGGCATCGATACGCAAACCACCGACTTCACCGTGGTCGGCGTCGGCGATATGTCCGGCGACGTGTTCGGCAACGGCATGCTGCTGTCGCCGCATATCAAACTGCTGGCGGCGTTCGATCATCGCCATATTTTCGTCGATCCGAATCCCGACCCGGCCACGAGCTTTGCCGAACGGCAACGCCTGTTCAATCTCGAACGCTCGAGCTGGGCGGACTACGATCCGTCGCTGATCTCGGCGGGCGGCGGCATTTTTCCGCGCACCGCGAAGACGGTGCCGGTGTCCGCGGCGGTGCAGGCGGTGCTCGGCATCAGCGCGACCGCGCTGACGCCGAACGAGCTGATCCGCGCGATTCTGCAGGCGCCGGTGGATCTGCTGTACAACGGCGGCATCGGCACATATGTGAAAGCAAGCTACGAAACGCATGCGCAGGTCGGCGATCGCACCAACGAGGCGGTGCGCGTGAACGGCAACGAGTTGCGTTGCAAGGTGGTCGCGGAAGGCGGCAACCTCGGGCTGACGCAATATGGGCGCATCGAATTCGCGCAGCGCGGCGGACGGGTGAATACCGATGCGATCGACAACTCGGCGGGCGTCGATTGCTCGGATCATGAAGTCAACATCAAGATCCTGCTGGGGCTGGTGGTCGCGGACGGCGAGATGACCGACAAGCAACGCAATGCGCTGCTCGCGGAGATGACCGAGGAAGTCGGGCTGCTGGTGCTGCAGGACAATTACTACCAGACCCAGGCGCTGTCGATCGCGGGCCGCTACCCGGCCGACATGCTCGATGCGGAAACGCGGCTGATGCGCTGGCTCGAACGCGCGGGACGTTTGAATCGGGTAATCGAATTCCTGCCGACCGATGAGCAGATCAACGAGCGGCACACCGCGAAGCAGGGTCTGACGTCGCCGGAACGCGCGGTGCTGCTCGCGTACAGCAAGATGTGGCTATACGATGCGCTGCTCGAATCGGACGTGCCGGAAGACGCGCTCGTTACCGGCATGCTGGCCGAGTACTTTCCGCAGCCGCTGCGGCAGCGTTTCGAGGAACCGATGCATCGCCATGCGCTGCGCCGCGAAATTCTCGCGACGTATCTGACGAACGCACTCGTCAATCGCGTCGGCTGTGCATTCGTGCATCGGCTGATGGAGGAAACCGATGCGCAGCCGGGCGATATCGTGCGTGCGTGTCTGATGGCGCGCAGCGTGTTCGATCTCGACGACGTGTGGCGCAAGATCGACGCGCTCGATAATCGTGTGCCGGACGACGTGCAGGCGCGCATGTTCGTCGAGATCACGCACCTGCTCGAAAGCGCGGCACTGTGGTTCCTGCGGCATCTGCAAGCGGGCGAGCTGAAGGACGGCGGCGCCGCGGCGTTGATCGCGCGCTGCCGCGACGCCGCGCAGCGCCTCGCGCCGCAACTGCCGGCGCTATTGCCCGCGGCGGATATCGAAGCGTTGTCCGAGCGGCAGCGCGTGCTGGTGGATGCGGGCGTCGACAGCGAACTCGCGGTGCGCGTCGCGAGCGGCGAGATTCCGGCGGCATTGCTCGATATCGCGGAAGTCGCGGCGACGAGCGGGCGCAGCCTTGAGCAGGTCGCAGGCGTGTATTTCGCGCTCGGCACACAGCTGAATTACAACTGGATCGGCGAGCGCGCCGCCGCGTTGCCGACGCCCACGCATTGGGACGTAATGGCACGCGCCGCCGCGCTCGCCGAACTCGCGCGGCTCAAGCGCCAGCTTGCGACGAGCGCGCTCGCGCAGGCGCCGGACGCGTCGGCGTTGACCGAACCCGCCATGCTTGTCGACGCGTGGCGGGCCCGTCGCGAAGCGGCGCTTGCGCGTTACGCGCAACTGCTTGGCGATCTGCGAGCGGCAGGCGGGGCGAGTCTGTCGATGCTGCTCGTCGTGGTGCGGGAGATGGCGGCGCTGGAGCGGCATTGAGCGTTGCCGGATGAAGGTCCGAGGTGGCAACGCGGCGTAGCTTTCGCAGCGGCCGTAGCGCTATGCGCGTAAGTGGCATCGATCGCGTCGTCCGGCCGTGTCGCCGCACCCGCGCCCACGTGAGGGCGGAAACGCGGGTGGAGCACGCCGGTGTGTTCGCCGCCTCTTCGCCACTGCGTTCCCCTCTTTGAGCCGGATTGCCGATAATATCGGCTGTATTCACCACTGCATGGCGCCTGTTATGAACGAAACCGCTTCGCCGAACCTCAACGTCCCGCGTTTGACAAGCCTGTCGCACGGCGGCGGCTGCGGCTGCAAGATCGCACCGGCCGTCCTGTCGAATCTGCTCAAGCGCAGCATGCCGCTGCCGACGTTTCCCGATCTGCTGGTCGGCACCGAAACCGCTGACGACGCGGCCGTCTATCGCCTCAACGACGAACAGGCGATTATCGCGACCACCGATTTCTTCATGCCGATTGTCGATGACCCGTACGACTTCGGCCGCATCGCCGCGACCAACGCGCTGTCCGACGTGTACGCGATGGGCGGCAAACCGATTCTTGCGCTCGCGCTGGTCGGCATGCCGATCAACGTGCTGCCGCACGACGTGATCGCCGCGGTGTTGCGCGGCGGCGAAGACATCTGCGCGCAGGCGGGCATTCCGGTGGCGGGCGGCCACTCGATCGATTCGGTCGAGCCGATCTACGGCCTCGCGGCGCTCGGTGTCGTGCATCCGCAGCGCGTCAAGCGCAACGCCGCCGCTCAGGCCGGCGACGTGCTCGTGCTCGGCAAGCCGCTCGGCGTGGGCGTGCTGTCGGCCGCGTTGAAAAAGAACCAGCTCGGTGACGCAGGCTACGCGCAGATGATCGCGTCGACGACGCAGCTGAACCGCCCGGGCACCGAGCTGGCGGCGCTGCCGGGCGTGCATGCGTTGACCGACGTCACCGGCTTCGGCCTGCTCGGACATACGCTCGAAATGGCGCGCGGCGCGGGGCTCGCCGCGCGGGTGCGCTATGCGGACCTGCCGTGGCTCGACGGTGTCGATGCATTTGCCGCGGCCGGTGTGTTTACCGGCGCATCGGGCCGCAACTGGGCGTCGTATGGCGAGCACGTGCAGCTTGCCGACGGCCTGCCGGACACCGCGCGCACGCTGCTGACCGATCCGCAGACATCGGGCGGCCTGCTGGTGGCATGCGCGCCCGACAGCGTCGACGACGTGCTCGCCATTTTCCGGGCAGGCGGTTTTGCTCAGGCGGCGGTGATCGGTGAAATGACCGGTGGCGCGGCGCGCGTTGAGGTTGCCTGAAGATCGTTTGACAGACACGTCCAATAACACTCGCTCATACCAACAATGACGGAAGAATCGCCGAAAGCCATCTTCTACGCGCTGGCCGCCAATCTCGGCATCGCGGTTTGCAAGTTCGCGGCCGCGGCTTTCACGGGGTCCGGCGCGATGTTCGCCGAAGCGATTCACTCGAGTGCCGATTGCGGCAACCAGATCTTGCTGCTGTTCGGCCTGCGCCAGGCGCGCCGGCCCGCCAGCGCGCTGCATCCGCTCGGCGCGGGCCGCGCGATTTACTTTTATTCGCTGATCGTCGCGCTGCTGCTGTTCTTCGTCGGCGGCGCATTCTCGGTATATGAAGGCGTGCACCGGGTGCTGGTGCATGAGCCGTTGTCGTATGCGTATGTCGCGCTCGCGGTGCTCGGCGTGTCGGTGGTGCTCGAGGCGCTGTCGCTCACGGGCGCCATGCGCGAAATTCGCAAGAGCAACCCGGACAAGTCGTTATGGCGCTGGTTTCGCGAAACGCGCGAGTCGGAGTTGCTGGTGGTCGCCGGCGAAGACGTCGCGGCGCTGGCGGGGCTCGCCATTGCTTTTCTGGCCGTGCTGCTGACAATGATCACCGGCAACCCCGTTTTCGACGCACTGGGTTCGGTCGGCGTCGGTCTGCTGTTGATGGTGATCGCCTGGCTGGTTGCACGCGAAGTGAAGTCGATGATTATCGGCGAATCGGCGAGCCCGGAGGTGCGCCGCGCGATCGATGCGCATCTGCGCGCGCGCAAGGAGATCCGCAGCATCATCAATCTGATCACGCTGCAGTGGGGACGGCATGTGGTGGTGGCCGTGCAGGCGGAGATGATCGACTACGACAGCGGACGTGCGATGGTCGATGCGATCAATATCATCGAAGCCGAACTGCAGGAGACGTTTCCGCAAGTGCGCTGGGTGTTCTTCGAACCGGATGTGCCGCGCGCTTGAGCGTGCCGCGTTGCATCGCGCAGCGTGGTGGCGACCTACCGAAAATTTAATGAACGTGCGTGGCCGCGGGCCTATACTTGTTCGCGCTCAAGTCATGGCTTTTCGCTCAAGGTTGCTTTGCCGAATGATGTTCGGCACAGGGCATTGCGGCCGCGTGCGGGAGCGCTTGCCTTCGCTCGCAGCTTCGCATTCGCTTAAGCCTCGCACAAGTTTGAGCATTGCCTGCGCTTAAAGTATTTCGACCTGGGCATTTCAAATCGCTAAACGCATTGCAATGGTTCAAACGCATCGCATGTGCTTCATGCAACGCGCGATTGCCGCGGCCGTTGCGAGCCTCCTCCTCTGATAGCAAAGAATAAAGGAACGACGCTTCATGAAGACACGCCGCTCGTCCGTTGCTCGCGCTTCAACCACTTACGCCGCATGCGTGCTCGCCACCGCGGTTGCATGCCTGACTTCGCTGCCCGCACTCGCCGGCGCACAGACCCGTGCGGCGCCCGCTGCGAGCGCTGCCGCACACACGGCACACCCGGCTCAGGTTCGCACGCCGAAGGTGATGATCGTGTCGATGTTCGGCCCGGAAGGCAAGGTCTGGCTCGACAAGCTGGGCCCATGGCAGGAGATTCGCGTCGCGGGACTGTCGCCGGACTATCCGGTGGTCCGCTGCAACGAGCAGGACGTTTGCGTGATGACGACCGGTATGGGGCACGCGAATGCGGCGGCGTCGATGATGGCGTTGACCTTCTCGCCGCGCTTCGATTTGCGGCGCACGTATTTCCTGATCGCCGGCGTGGCCGGTATCGATCCCGCGCAGGGTACGCTCGGCACCGCGGCCTGGGCTAACTATCTGGTCGACTTCGGCATTCAATGGGAAGTCGATGCGCGCGAAGCGCCGTCGAGCTGGCCCAACGGGTTTCTTGGCATCTTTGCGAAAAACCCGAATGACAAGCCGGCGCTCGAATACCGGACGGAAGTGTTCGAGCTGAACCATCAACTGACCGATGCCGCGCTCGCGCTGTCGCGCGACGTCGATCTCGCGGATGCATCGCAAGCGCAGGCGACGCGCGCCAAATACGACTATGCGCCGGCCAATCAGCCGCCGAAGGTGGTCCAATGCGACACCGAGACAAGCGACATCTGGTGGTCCGGCGATGGGATCGGCGAGCGCGCGCGTCAATGGATGAAAATTCTCACCGACGGCAATGGCACTTTTTGCACGACGCAGCAGGAGGACAACGCGACGTATGAAGCGCTCAAACGCGCGGCGAGCGTGCAACGCGTCGATTTGCAGCGCGTCGCGGTGCTGCGCACCGGCTCGGACTTCGATCGCCCGCCGAAGGGTCAATCGAGCGTCGACAATCTGCTGAATACAAACGGGCAGGGCGGCGGCGATATCGCGTTGGCGAATCTCTATCGCGCGGGCAGCCCGCTCGTACAGTCGATCGTCACGCAATGGAGTAAATGGCGTGAGGGCGTGCCGCAAGACTAACGCGCAGCCCCGCCCTCTTTGACGGTCGCCTGCTTGGCCGGAGGCGACCGTAAGACCGTATTGCTTTATCGGGAACGATACGGCGTCCACACAGGAACGTTCGTCGACCAATCATCGAGTTCGGATGGGTTCATGTTCGACTCCTTGCATTCGATAATTCTGACCATCTCCTGGCCGCGCGGCTTCGTTAAAACGCAACGACGTTTCGCGCGGCGCCAAAGGTCTTACTGACCGTTTGCGCTGCTGGTGGCGCGACCGTTTTGCGCAGCGACATGCTCGGTGTTGCCGGTGTCGGTGTTTTGCACCGTGTAGCCGTGCGACGCGGCAATACCCGCTTTGACTTCCGCACGCGACACACTGCTGCCTTGCGACCACCACGGCTGGTTATACGTACCCGCACGACCGATTCCGCCGCCGCCATCGGCGAATGCGGAGGTGCTTGCCAGTACCGAAAGGACGAGCGCTGCGAAGAGACTGCGTTTCATGATCCACTCCTGTCATTCGTTTCAGCGCCGACGTTTAGCGCTGCGACAGGGTGAAATGTAGGCGGGGAAGGACGGCGGATAAATCCGCCTTTGGCGAAATGAATTGTCGCGAATGCGGAACAATCGCAGCGCGCGCTGCGATTGTTCATCAGACGGAAATCACGCGACCCATTCGGCGACGACGGGTGTATCGAGTGCGGGCGCACTCTCGCGCTGTTCGAACGTACGTGCTGTGCAGGGCTTGTCGAGGCTGCCCCGGCCGCTCAACAGCGGACAGCGATCGAACAGTTCGGCCACCCAGTCGACGAACACACGCACCTTCTGCGACAGATGCTTGCTGTGCGGATAAACGACCGAGATCGGCATCGGCAGTGGCTTGTAGTCGGGCAGCACTTCGACCAGCTGACCCGAGCGCAGATGCGGCAGCACCATGAAAAGCGGCGGCTGGATCAGGCCGAAGCCTTCGAGGCCGCAGGTCACGTACGCATCCGCATCGTTGACCGACACAATGCCCTTCATCTTCACAGGGACTTCCTTGCCTTCGACGAGAAACTCCCAATCGAATGTGCGGCCCGTGCGGCTCGAGAAGTAATTGACCGCCTGGTGTTGCTCGAGGTCTTCGAGCGTTTGCGGTGTGCCCGCGCGCTCGAGATACGACGGCGCCGCGCATGACACGCCTTCGAACAGACCAATGCGGCGCGCGACCAGCGACGAGTCCTGCAACGCACCGACGCGCACCACGCAATCGACGCCTTCCTGCAGAAGATCGACCGGCCGGTCAGTCAAACCGAGTTGCAGGTCGATATCCGGGTAGAGCTTGTGGAATTCGCACAACTGCGGAATGACGAGCAGCCGTCCGAGCGAGCCGGGCATATCGACGCGCAGCTTGCCATGCGGCTTCTTGCTGCCGTGCTGGAAACTCGCTTCGGTTTCCTCGACATCCGCGAGGATGCGCGCACACCGCTCGTAGTAGGCGGCGCCGTCCGGCGTCAGCGATAGCCGGCGCGTGGTCCGATGCAGCAGACGCGTGCCGAGAAACGCCTCGAGGTTCTGGATGATGGTCGTGACCGATGCGCGTGGCAGGTCGAGCGTTTCCGCTGCGCGCGTGAAGCTGTTCGTGTCGACGACCCGGGTGAACACTTGCATGGCCTGGAGTCGGTCCATTGCAAACCTCCGGAAGATTAGGTGCAAGCGGTGCGCGGCGGAGACAGGCAAACCTGCGATTAAACAGGCCTCAAACTGGCCTCAAGCAGGCCTCACTGTGAACAACACGACTTATTGTTCAGGCGCACCGAATTGTGTTGCCGGATTATAGGCATTTATTTGGAAGTTTGCAGAACGCACAATTCGCCCCGTTCGATTACTTTCGCGCATTGTCGCCGTTCGCTATGGATGCATTCAAATCGCGTCACTCGCTGGTTCCTCCGGGCAGCGGCCCGGCAGGCGGTCGCACGTCGCTCGATGTCACCGACGTGAGCATCGAGGGGTACGCGCAGGACATCACGTTGCGGCTTTACCGGCTGACCGGCAAGTCCAGTCTGCCGATCCTGCTGTACTTCCATGGTGGCGGCTTCGTGCGCGGATCGCTTCAGGAGGCCGACTTTGCGTCGCGCTTCTTTGCGGAACACTTGCCGGCGCTGGTGGTGTCGGTCGGCTATTCGCTGGCGCCGCAGTTTCCGTTTCCAGCCGCACCGGAAGACGCGCATCGCGCAGTGCTATGGGTGCAGACGCGGGCGCGCGCTTTTGGTGCGGACACGAAACGGATCGGCGTCGCGGGGTACGACGCCGGCGGCCAACTGGCGAATTGTCTGGCGTTCATGGCGCGCGATCGCGGCGATGTGCGTATTGAAGCGCAGGCGCTGTTCGGACCGATGCTCGATCCGAGCCTGACGCGCCTCGGCGACGAATCGCGGCTCGGCTCGGATATCACCGCAAGCGAATGCGCGGCGTGCTACCGCGCGTACCTGCCGCAGGCGGCGCAGCGCATGCATCCGTATGCGGCGCCGCTCGAGGCGGTGCGTCTCGCGAACCTGCCCGACACGCTGATCGCGACCGCGGGCAACGACGTGCTGCACGTCGAAGCGGAGAAGTACGCCGGCAACCTGATCGCCGCCGGTGTGCTGACCCAGGTGGTGCGCTTTCCGAATCTGTCGCACGCGGCGCTCGCCGATCATCCCGCCGCGCTGCAGGAAGCGGTGCGGTTTCTGCGCTGCCGCTTTGCTGCACGCGGCGAGCGTGATTCGCGCACCGCGCCGCGCACTACCCCGCGCACAACCCGATAAATAAACCAACTTCAACCAATCTAACGGGAGTCCGTCATGTCATTGTTTCCTCTCAAACGTTCCAGGCTAGCGGTTGCGGCCATCGCAGTCGTCGTTATCGCCGGGCTCGGCACGATCGGCGCGATGCGTGTCGACGCGCGCTCGGAATCGGCTGCGCCGGCCGCGCCGCTGACCGAAGTCGACGTTGCCGCCGTGCTGCAGAAAACCGTCACCGACTGGCAATCGTATTCGGGCCGCCTCGAAGCAATCGACCGCGTCGATATTCGCCCGCAGGTGCCCGGCACGATCGTCGCGGTGAACTTCAAGGACGGCGCGCTGGTGAAGAAGGGCGACACGCTGTTCGTGATCGATCCGCGTCCGTATCAGGCGGAAGTCGACCGCACGGCCGCGCAGGTGGCCGCCGCGCAGGCGCAGCGCCTCTACGCGCAAACCGATTGGGAGCGGGCACAACGGCTGATCGGCGACAACGCCATCGCAAAACGCGATTACGACGAGAAGCAGAACGCCGCCCGTTCGGCCGACGCGAATGTGAAGGCCGCGCAGGCCGCGCTGGAAGCGGCGCAGATCAACCTCGGCTACACGAAGGTCACCGCGCCCGTGTCGGGCCGCGTATCGCGCGCGGAAATCACGCTCGGCAACGTGGTCAGCGCGGGTGCGGGCGCACCGGCGCTGACCACGCTGGTGTCGGTTTCGCCGATCTACGCATCGTTCGATGCGGACGAGCAGACCTACCTGCAGTACATCAGCCAGGTGAAGAACAGCGGCAAGGTGCCGGTTGAACTGGGCCTCGCGAACGAAACCGGCTACTCGCGCTCGGGCGTGATCGATTCGGTCGACAACCGTCTCGATACATCGTCCGGCACGATCCGCGTGCGCGCGCGTTTCGACAATGCCGACGGCACGCTGGTGCCGGGCCTGTATGCGCGCGTGAAGGTGGGCGGCAGCGCGCCGCATGCGGCGTTGCTGATCGACGATGCCGCGATCAGCACCGACCAGGACAAGAAGTTCGTGCTGATCGTCGACAAGAACGACCATGTCGCGTATCGCGAAGTGCAACTCGGTCACCTGCAAGGCAACCTGCGCGTGATCACGGCCGGCTTGCAGAACGGCGAGCGGATCGTCGTGAACGGCACGCAGCGTGTGCGTCCTGGCGAACAGGTGAAGGCCCACATGGTGCCGATGACCGGCGACGCCGATCCGAAAGATCCGTCGGTTGCGCAAGGCCAGCCGGCGCGCACGAACGCACAGAAGAATTCGTGATGCTCGCGCGGCGCACCGCGTCGGTGCGCCAACGCTTCAACACACAGAGCCTCCCATGAACATATCCAAGTTTTTTATCGACCGGCCCATCTTCGCGGGTGTGCTGTCGGTCCTGATTCTGCTGGCAGGCGTGATCGCGCTGTTTCAGCTGCCGATTTCCGAGTACCCGGAAGTCGTGCCGCCGTCGGTGGTCGTGAAAGCGCAATATCCCGGCGCGAACCCGAAGGTGATCGCCGAAGCTGTGGCGTCGCCGCTCGAAGAGCAGATCAACGGCGTCGAGAACATGTTGTACATGCAGTCGCAGGCCAATAGCGACGGCAACCTGACGCTCACCGTGACGTTCGCGCTCGGCACCAACCCGGACCTCGCGACGCAGCTTGTGCAGAACCGCGTGAACCAGGCCTTGCCGCGTTTGCCGGAAGACGTGCAGCGTCTGGGCGTGACGACCATCAAGAGCTCGCCGACGCTGACCATGGTCGTGCACCTGATCTCGCCGAACGATCGTTACGACATGACGTATCTGCGCAACTACGCGTTGCTGAACGTGCGCGACCGGCTGCAGCGGATTCGCGGCGTCGGCGAGGTGCAGCTGTGGGGCGCGGGCGACTACGCGATGCGCGTGTGGCTCGATCCGACCAAGGTGGCCGAACGTAACCTGACCGCGACCGAAGTGGTGAATGCGATTCGCGAGCAGAACATTCAGGTCGCGGCGGGTGTGGTCGGCGCGTCGCCTTCGGTGCCGGGCACGCAACTGCAACTGCTGGTGAATGCGCGCGGGCGGCTCAAGACCGAGAGTGAATTCGCCGATATCGTCGTGAAGACTGCGCCGGATGGGGCCGTCACGTATCTGCACGATATCGGGCGGGTCGAGCTCGCGGCGTCCGAATACGGGCTGCGTTCGCTGCTCGACAACAAGCCGGCGGTCGCGCTTGCGATCAACCAGTCGCCGGGTGCGAACTCGCTGCAGATCTCCGATGAAGTGCGCAAGGCGATGAAAGAACTCGCCGCCGATATGCCGGCCGGCGTCGAGTACAAGATCGTCTATGACCCGACGCAGTTCGTGCGCTCGAGCATCGAAGCGGTGATTCACACGCTGCTCGAAGCGATCGCGCTGGTGGTGGTGGTCGTGATCGTGTTCCTGCAGACCTGGCGTGCGTCGATCATTCCGCTGATCGCGGTGCCGGTGTCGATCGTCGGGACGTTCTCGCTGCTGCTCGCGTTCGGTTTCTCGATCAACGCGCTGTCGCTGTTCGGCATGGTGCTCGCGATCGGTATCGTGGTTGACGATGCGATCGTGGTGGTCGAAAACGTCGAACGGAACATCGAGCGTGGGCTCACCGCGCGCGAGGCAACCTACAAGGCGATGCAGGAAGTGAGCGGGCCGATTATCGCGATCGCGCTCACGCTGGTCGCCGTGTTCGTGCCGCTTGCATTCATGACGGGCCTGACCGGCCAGTTCTACAAGCAGTTCGCGATGACCATCGCAATCTCGACGGTAATCTCCGCGTTCAACTCGCTGACGTTGTCACCGGCGCTGGCGGCGATGCTGCTGCGCGGCCACGGCGATAAGGAAGACTGGCTCACGCGTGCGATGAACCGCGTGCTCGGCGGCTTCTTCCGGCGCTTCAACAAGGTGTTCCATCGCGGTTCCGACGCATACGGCAAGGGGGTGACCGGCGTGCTGCGTCATAAGGGCGCAATGCTGGTCGTCTACGCGGTGCTGCTCGCGCTGACGGCGCTCGTCTATCGCGCGGTGCCGGGCGGTTTCGTGCCGGCGCAGGACAAGGAATACCTGATCGCGTTCGCGCAATTGCCCAATGGCGCTTCGCTCGATCGCACCGAAAAGGTGATTCGCGATATGAGCGCGATTGCCTTGAAGCAGCCGGGCGTCGAAAGCGCGGTCGCGTTTCCGGGCCTGTCGGTGAACGGTTTCACGAACAGCTCGAGCGCGGGCATCGTGTTCGTTACGCTCAAGCCGTTCGATCAGCGCAAGGGCAAGGCGCTCGCCGCCGGCGCCATCGCGGGTGCGCTGAACCAGAAGTACGCGGCGATCAAGGACTCGTTTGTCGCCGTGTTCCCGCCGCCGCCGGTGCTGGGCCTCGGTACGCTCGGCGGCTTCAAGATGCAGATCGAGGATCACGGTTCGGTCGGCTACGCGGCGCTGAACGACGCGGCTGAAGCGTTTGTGAAGAAGGCCGCGCAAACGCCGGAGCTGGGCCCGACGTTCTCGAGCTATCAGATCAACGTGCCGCAGTTGAACGTGGACCTCGACCGCGTGAAGGCGAAGCAGCTCGGCGTCGCGGTGACGGATGTGTTCGAGACGATGCAGATCTATCTCGGCTCGCTGTATGTGAACGACTTCAACACCTTCGGGCGCGTCTACCAGGTGCGCGTGCAAGCCGATGCGCCGTTCCGCGCGAATGCCGACGACATCGGTCAACTGAAGACGCGCAACGCGCACGGCGACATGGTGCCGCTGTCGTCGCTCGTCAAGGTGACGCCGACCTTCGGGCCGGAGATGGTGGTTCGCTATAACGGCTACACGGCGGCGGACATCAACGGCGGCCCGGCGCCCGGCTATTCGTCGGGTGAAGCGCAGGCGGCGGCCGAACGCGTCGCGGCGCAGGTGTTGCCGCGCGGCGTGAAGCTCGAATGGACCGACCTCACGTATCAGCAGATTCTCGCCGGCAATGCGGGCCTGTGGGTGTTCCCGATCAGCGTGCTGCTCGTGTTCCTCGTGCTCGCCGCGCTGTACGAGAGCCTGACGCTGCCGCTCGCGGTGATCCTGATCGTGCCGATGAGCGTGCTGTCGGCGCTCACGGGTGTGTGGCTCACGCAGGGCGACAACAACATCTTCACGCAGATCGGCCTGATGGTGCTGGTGGGCCTCGCATCGAAGAACGCGATCCTGATCGTCGAATTCGCGCGCGAGCTCGAACACGACGGACGCACGCCGCTCGAGGCCGCGATCGAAGCCAGCCGGCTGCGGCTGCGCCCGATTCTGATGACGTCGATCGCGTTCATCATGGGCGTGGTGCCGCTTGTCGTGTCGAGCGGCGCGGGTTCGGAAATGCGCCACGCGATGGGCATCGCGGTGTTCTTCGGCATGCTCGGCGTGACGCTGTTCGGCCTGATGCTGACACCGGTGTTCTATGTGGTGCTGCGCCGGATGGCGGGCGGCACGATTCACGTGGCACAGAAAGATGCGCCGCATCTGGTTGCGCAGACAACCGATGCCTGATGTGCGCACTGAGGACGAGAACATGAAAAAAGACCAAACGATGCGCGGCCTCGCCCGCGCGGCAGCCAGTGCGCTGTTGCTGACGCTGCTGGCGGCCTGCTCGCTCGAGCCGACCTACAAGCGGCCGGATGCGGCGACGCCGACTGCGTTCAAGGAAGCGCCGGCGGCCGACGCGAAAGATGCCGGCACGTGGAAAACCGCCGAGCCGGCCGAAGCCGCCCAGCGCGGCGAGTGGTGGAAGATCTTCAACGATCCGATGCTCGACGATCTCGAGCACCAGGCGGCCGACGCGAACCAGGATCTGAAAGCGGCTGCCGCCCGCGTGCAGCAGTCGCGCGCGCTGGTGCGCAACGCGCGTTCCGACTGGTTCCCGACAATCGACGGCGGCTTCGGCCCGACGCGTCAGCGTCTGTCGCCGGCGTCGCAGTTCCTGCCGCCGGACGCGAACGTGCCCGCGCAGACCTTGTGGCGCGCGCAGGCGACCGCTTCGTATGAAGTGGATCTGTTCGGGCGCGTCAGCTCGAACGTGCATGCGGCACAGGCGGACGCGGAGCAGAGCGAGGCGCTGTTCCGCTCGGTGCAGCTCGCCTTGCAGGCGGATGTCGCGCAGAACTACTTCCAGTTGCGCGAGTTCGATACGCAGGTCGATCTGTTCCGGCGCACCGTCGCGTTGCGCGAGGATTCGCTGAAGCTGGTTCAGCGGCGCTTCAGCGAAGGCGAGATCAGCGAGCTCGATCTGTCGCGAGCGAAAAACGAGCTGGCGACCGCGCGTGCGGACGCAGTCGGCGTCGCGCGCCAGCGCGCGACGTCCGAACACAGCCTCGCCATTCTGCTCGGCAAGGCGCCCGCCGACTTCTCGTTCCCCGCGACGCCGCTCGTGCCCGTTACCGCACGCGTGCCGGCCGGCTTGCCGTCCGTGCTGCTCGAGCGCCGTCCGGATATCGCGGCGGCCGAACGCGCGGCAGCCGCGGCGAATGCGCGGGTCGGTCTCGCGAAGTCCGCGTATTTCCCGAAGCTCGATATCACGGCGGCGGGCGGTTTCGAGGCGGGCACGCTGGCGGACCTGTTCCACTGGTCGAGCCGCGCCTTCCTGCTCGGGCCGTTCGCCGGCACCGCGCTGACCGTACCGATCTTCGACGGCGGCCGACGCCGTGCCGGTGTCGAACAGGCGCGCGGGAAGTTCGACGAAGATGTCGCGCAGTATCGTCAGCAGGTGCTGCAGGCGTTCCGCGAAGTCGAGGACAACCTGTCGGACCTGCGTCTGCTCGACGATCAGATCCAGCAGGAGAACGATGCGGTGAATGCGTCGCAACGCTCCGCGCATCTGTCCACTACGCAGTATCAGGAAGGGCAGATTGCGTATCTCGATGTGATCGACGCGGAACGTCAGGTGCTGCAGACGCAGTTGCAGGCGAGTCAGCTGACCGGCGTGCAGGCCGTGGCGACGGTGAATCTGATCCGCGCGCTCGGCGGCGGCTGGGGCGACATGAAAGCCGACAACGCGAACGCGGTCGGGATGAACGGCGGCACGCAAGAGGTCGCGAAGCAGTGACCATCGCGGGTCTCGCCGGGTAAGCCGGCGAGACCCGCGCGCATCGCGAGATGCGCAGACGTGGGCATCGGCGCCGCGACGGCGTCAATGTCCGCGTTAGCGTCGATCCGACAGTAACGGCGGACGCCGCACGTCCCGCGGAGATAGGGATTGGCCGGTCCCGCACGGACTGGCTTGCCGCAAGCGCACGCGCTGTGGCGACAGCGTGCTTCGCAATCCACGATGCCGCTACACTGTCGGCACTTGTGCCGCTTTCGGCACGGATGTCGACGGAGAACGCATGAACGACTTGCGCAAGCCGGCCGAACGCGAACCCGAAGCGAGCGCGCCGGTGCACGACCTGACCACCCTCATTACCGCATTGCGCGCAAGCGCCGCCGAACGCGACCGCGCCGGCGGTCACGCGGCCCGCGAAAAACAATGGATCGCCGATGCAGGCTTGTTGACGCTTGCGGTGCCGTGCGAATTCGGCGGCGTCGGCGCACGCTGGCGCGATATCTACCAGACGATTCGAGCAATCGCGACCGTCGACAGCGCGTTGGCGCACCTGCTCGGTTTTCAGTGTCTGCAGGTCGTGAGCGTCGATGTCTGGGGCCGCGACGAGCAGCGTTCCCGCTATCTGGGCGGCACGGTCGATCAGCGCTGGTGGTGGGGCAACGCGGTCAATCCGCTCGATACGCGTCTCGTTGCGACCGCAATGGCCGGCGGCGGCTACCGGCTCGACGGCGCGAAAGGCTTCTGCTCCGGCACGCGCGGCTCGCAGATGATGACCGTGTCCGCGCACGATCCGCTCGCCAACCAGCCGGTATTCGGAGTCGTGCCAACCGCGCGCGCGGGCATCACGGTCCACGACGACTGGGATCCGATCGGCCAACGCCAGACCGATAGCGGCAGCGTGTCGTTCGACGCCGTACGGCTCGAGCCGCACGAGGTGCTGCACCGTTCGGAGGCGCCGCGCGCCACGCTGCGCACGCTCGTGTCGCAACTCGTGTTGACCAATCTGTTCGTCGGTATCGCACAGGGCGCGCTCGACGAAGCGCGCCGCTATGTGACGCAGTACGGACGACCGTGGATCACGTCGGGCGTGACGCGCGCGGCCGACGACCCATATCAACTGCAGCGCTTCGGCGAGATGCGTCTGAAGGCGATCGGTGCGCAGGCGCTGGCCGATCGCGCGGCCGATGCGCTCGACGGCGCATGGCAAAAAGGCTTCGCGCTCGACGCGCAGGAACGCGCACAGGTTGCGCTCGCCACGTCCGAAGCGAAGGTGCTCGCGCATCGCGCCGCGCTCGACGTGAGCGAAGCGTTGTTCGACGCGTGCGGCGCACGCGCGACGGGCGCACCGCACGCGCTCGATCGTTTCTGGCGCAACGCGCGCGTGCACACGCTGCACGATCCGCTCGATTACCGCATTCGCGACATCGGACGGTACGCGCTCGAAGGGACATTGCCGGACGTTTCTTTGTACACTTGAGGGAGTCAGCGGCGCGCGGCCTCGCAGTGCAGCCCGGCTTTATCAACTCGAGGGTCACCGGCTTGCAGTTCAAACTACCGACTACGGCGACCGCGCCGTTTTGCCCAGCCGAAGTGCAGGGCTCCGTTGCCGTCAACCCCGGCGCGCCGTTCTGGAAACGTCTCTTGCAGTTCGCGGGCCCCGGCCTGCTGGTGTCGATCGGTTATATGGACCCCGGCAATTGGGCGACCGATATCGAAGCCGGCTCGCGTTACGGCTATAACCTGCTGTTCGTCGTCGTGCTGTCGAGCGTTGCGGCGATGGTGCTGCAGTGTCTGAGCATGCGGCTCGGCATTGTCACCGGCAAGGATCTCGCGCAACTGTCGCGCGCCCGCTATTCGCCGGGCGTGGCGCGCTTCCAGTGGCTGCTCGCCGAACTGTCGATCATCGCGTGCGACCTCGCCGAAGTGCTCGGCGGCGCGCTTGCGTTTCACCTGCTGTTCAAGATGTCGCTGACCGCCGGCGTGCTGCTCACCGCGCTCGATACGCTGATCGTCCTCGGCCTGCAGGGCAAGAAATTTCGCGACCTCGAGGCGATCATGCTCGGCCTGATCGCGACCATAGGCGCGGGCTATGTCGTCGAACTCGTGCTGGTGAAACCGGACTGGTCGGCCGTGGCGCACGGTCTGGTGCCGTCGCTGCAGGCGGTGTCGGGCCGTGAGCCGCTGTATCTGGCGATCGGCATTCTCGGCGCGACGGTGATGCCGCACAACCTGTATCTGCATTCGTCGGTCGTGCAGACGCGCGCGGTGAAGCGCAATGCGCGGGACATCGGCTCGGCGATCTCGATGTCGCGCATCGACACGATTGTCGCGCTGCTGCTCGCGCTGCTGATCAACGCGGCGATTCTGCTGCTCGCCGCCGCCGCGTTTCATGCGACCGGCCACACGCAGGTGACCGAAATCGAGGACGCGTACAAGCTGCTCGCGCCGATCGTCGGCACGAGCGTCGCGGCGGTTCTGTTCGCGGTGACCTTGCTGGCGTCCGGCCAGAGCTCGACGTTCACCGGCACGGTGGCCGGCCAGGTGATCATGGAGGGCTTTCTCGACCTCAACATCCCATGCTGGCAGCGCCGCCTGATCACGCGCGCGCTGGCGCTGATTCCCGCGCTGATCGGCATTCAACTGCTCGGCAACGGCGCGGTGGGCGAATTGCTGGTCGCAAGCCAGGTCGTGCTGAGCCTGCAATTGCCGTTCGCGCTGTATCCGCTGATCCGCATGACGGACGACCGGGCGTTGATGGGCGAGTTCGCGAACCGGCTGCCGACGCGCGTGCTCGCATGGGCGCTGTTCGTCGCGATCAGCGTCGCGAATATCTGGCTGGTGGTGCAGGCGGTGGTGGGGTGAGACGACACCGGTGCGCGAGCGCGCACCGGTACTGGACCGGCAGGGGAAAGACTGGCTCAGGCGGCGGCTCGAGCCGCCGTACGTTTCAGCCCGGCTTCGACTGCCGCGATGAGCACCGCGGGCACGACAGTCGGCACCGGAGCGGGCGCAGCCTCGCAGGCACGCACTTCGAGCTTGGCGGCCGCCGCCTTCTTCGTCTTGCCCGCACGCGACGGCGGCTGGCAGGCGCCGCACACCACGTTGTGCTGCAGATCGTGCTTGTGCGCGACGAACTTGCCGCTGCAACGGCAGCAGCGCGTGAGTTGCAGAATGTCGGCGTCAAAGAAGCGCACGAGCGTCCAGGCGCGCGTCAGATCGAGTACGGGCTCCGATTCAGCGTGACGGCAATGCTCGAGATACAACCGGTAGCCTTTCGTCAACGCGTCCAGGTGCGAGCAGCGTGCCTCGTTCTTCAGAAACAGGTACGTGTTGTAGAACAGCGACGCATGAATGTTCGCGAGCCACGTCATGTACCAGTCTGCCGAGAACGGCAGCATCCCTTTCGGCGGCGACGCGCCCTTCACCTCGCGATACAACCGGATCATGCGGTCGCGCGACAGCGTCAATTCGCTTTCCAGCACTTGCATGCGCGCGCCGAGTTCAATCAGCGCGATCGCGCGAAAGACTTCTTGCGCGTCTTCAGTCAGGCTTCGCTTGAGCATTGCAGTCCCTCGTCCGTCAGGCAAACTGCTCTGCGGGCTGGCCGGCAAGCAGAATCGCCGCGTGCGTCGAAGCGACTTCCGCGTTCTTCGCCGTTTGCGTCAACGCCGACAGCATCGTGTGATCGTTGAAGCGGAAAAAGCATAAAAGCTGGTCGGAAGAGGCCAGCTTGACGATCTGCGCGAGAGACAGACCGGCCAGCAATTCGGCCAATTCCGACGACAGACCCAGGCGGAACATCCCGACCGGCTTGTCCTCGCGCAACATACGTTGCGCGAGCATGATGTACGACAGGTTGATTTCGCGGATTGAATCCAGCGTCTCGCTGCTACGGTCCATTTTTTCGTTTCCCGAAGCCCCGATTGTTTGCCGGCATTCGTATGCCGTTATGGTCTATTGAGTCGCCGGAAACGTTTGGCTCCGGTCGCTCGGTCGCTCTGAAACAACTGGCGACTCTTTGATACAGGTCGTTACACTTAGTAACAGCTTGGAGCGAATTGTATGAAGAGCTTTTGCGGAAAGCAATCGTTTTCTCAAAAAAATGTCTCATAAACTCCACGCAATTCCGGTAAGTTTTTCACAATGGCGTAATACTCATGGGGTGATGAAAATCGGGCTCCTGAAGATTTACTGAGAGCCTTGCTGGATAAGGGTCTTGGAGGAATTTACCGACCCTCGGCGAGGACGCGTTGCGAGCGTCGCGGTGGTCAATTCTTTTTAGAAAGCAAAAAGCAAGCAATTGACTTCGCGGTAAAAAATGCGGGAATTCCCGTGCTGGCCTGGAATTCGCATTTTGTAACGCTTATGCGCAATGGATGTAACAGCCAGGCGGCCATTTGTAACTTGTTGGCCGGACAGCGTTCGTTGCGCTGCAGGCGATGGCCGAAGTCTCAAAAAAGCGTGTAAATCGGCCGCGCCCGGGGCGGCTCAAGCCTGCAGGTGAGCGTCGCTCGCCGCGGGCCGGGTGGGGGCGAGCCGGCGCAACGTGTCGGCCGTGTGCTGATCGGCGGGGAAAAAGGCTTCGATGGCGAGTTCCGACAACGTGACATCGACTGGCGTGCCGAACACCGTTGTCGTGCTGAAGAAGGACAGCACGCCGTGCGGCGTATCGAGCCGCAGCGGCACCGCGATCTGATCGAGCGGCGCGGCGTCGTCGGGCGACGCGTGTTGCGCGCCGGCGGGAGCCGGGTAGCCGGCCAGTTCGTCATGCAGCGCCGCGAGCGTGGCGTCCCCGCTGACTTCGATTTGCCGTTGCAACCGCGCCAGCAGATGCGCGCGCCACGTATGCCAATTGACGATCGATGGCGCCATCCCGTCCGGATGGAGGCTCAGCCGCAACGCATTGACCGGAGGCGTGAGCAGCGCGGGCTGAGCCGGCGCGATCAGCGGCGCGAGTGCGTTGTTCATCGCGACGATCGTCCAGTGCCGGTCGATTGCGACGGCCGGATAGGGCTCGTGTCCCTTCAACACCCGCTCGACCGCTTCGCGCGCGGCGCTCAGTTGCGGATCCGTCAGCGGCCGTTCGCGAAAGAGCGGCGCGTAGCCCGCCGCGATCAGCAGCGCATTGCGTGCGCGCAGCGGCACGTCGAGCCGTTCGGCCAGATGCATGACCATTTCGCGGCTCGGCGTGGCGCGGCCCGATTCGACAAAGCTCAAATGCCGCGTGGAGATGTCCGCTTCGGATGCGAGCAGCAACTGGCTCATGCGCCGGCGCTGCCGCCATTCGCGCAGCAGGTCGCCGACCGGGCGGTTGAGCGGCGTGGCGCGCCCGCTCGCGGGGATCGTATGTGTGTCCATGTCAGCGATGATAGCCAATGCAGGTCCGCAATCCATTACCTCCAACGTAAAGGAGCGGGGCCGCGTGCCGGGACGCCGCGCTTCACCGTGCGGCCGATCCGTCGCTGCACGGTCGTGCTTCTTTAACGAATATTCGCAGACCTGCCTGTCGAGCTTTCAGCGCCGCACGACGATGGCCGGAATACATCGCCTTGCACGCGTGTTTTGTAGGCATCGGCTGTTTCGATCTGCGGTCCTTATGCAGTGCGAGACGCTCGCCGTACGGCAATGATGAACGCGCGCCCGCGCCGTAGCGCGGCCGCGCAAACACATTACCTCGCACGTAATCGACAGCCGGCCGCGCATCGCAGAACCTTCAGTCAGAGCTTGCAGCGAACCATGAATTCGCCAGCAGGGCTCGACTGAGTTCAACCTTTTTTGAAGGAGTCTGCGATGAACGCGCACACCGTTTTGATCGACCGCTATTTCGATATCTGGAACGAGACCGACGCGCAACGCCGCAAGGCGCTCATTGCCGCAACGTGGGCAAGCGATGCGACCTACGTCGATCCGCTGTTGTCCGGTCGCGCGCACGACGGCATCGACGCGATGATCCGCGCGGTGCATGAGCGCTTTCCGCGTCACACGTTTCGGCGTACGACGGATGTCGACGGATTCGCGGACCGTCTGCGGTTTTCGTGGGAATTGAAGACACCTGACGGCGTTCCGATTGCGAAGGGTTCGGACTTCGGCCAGCTCGATGCGGAAGGACGTTTGCTGGCCGTGACCGGTTTTCTCGATGCAGCGCCGGGTGCGGCCTGATCACCCAGGCATTCTAAACAGACAAGGAGAACTTGAAATGTATGAGCCCGCTGCCGCGCCGTCCGCCGCAAAATTCGCGCGTGCGCTTGGCGTCGTCGACGCGTTGTCCGCCGCCATCGCGGGATTTGCGCTATTCGCGGGAACGCGTGCTTTTGCGTTTCTTGCCGTGGTCGCGTTTCGCGAGCCGGTGCTCGGCGGCGCCGGGCTCGTACTGCTTGCAATCGTCGGGTGGGTCAGATGGTTCTGCCTGCACGTGATGGCCGAGCGCGCGGCGGCGCGCCGCGGCGTGCCGGACCGGTCGTCCACAGGCGATGTGCAGGTTATCGCGGCAGACTATGCGGCCACATCGGATTCCTCATCGGCCGTATAGCATAACTTCGGATGGCTGATTGTCGCGACCGCGAAATCGGCGAACGCCCTGATCTTCGGCGAAAGCTGCGTCGTCGCCGGATAGAGAATCTGAATGCCGCGCCGGGGCGTGGCGTACTCCTGAAGAACCTGTTCGAGCCGTCCGGCGCGCAGGAAGTCATGCGCCGCGTAGTCGTGCACGTAGACGATGCCCGCGCCGGCGAGCGCCGCATCGATCAACGCATCGGCATGGTCGAACACCTGCTGCGCGAACGCTCCGGTATGGATTGCCCATTCACGGCTGCTGGACGTGAAGTACCAGTCGCGGTAGCGTCGCGTGTTCGCCGAAATCTGCGCGACGCAGTCGTGCGCGCTCAGGTCGTCGGGTGAACGCGGGCGTCCATGCGCTTTCAGATACGCAGGGCTTGCGCATGCGATCCAGTGCGCCGCGCCGATCTCGCGCGCGACCAGTCTGCTCGAGGAAACGTCGCCGATACGAATCGCGATATCGAAGCCTTCTTCGATGATGTCCTGTATCGCATCCGAAAAACTCGCCTCGACCACCACTGCCGGGTAACGCCGCCTGAATTCGATCAATGCCGGCAGCAGAATCGACCGGCCGAACGCGATCGGTGCGGTCACTCTCAACCGCCCCGATGGCATCTGCACCGATTGCAGCAGCGTGGCCTCGGCCTCGCGCAGCTCGGCGAGAATCGCGCGGCAGCGTTCGAAGAACGCGGCGCCCTCCGCGGTGAGTCCGAGACTGCGCGTCGAGCGTTGCAACAGCACGACGCCGGTCTGCGTCTCGAGCCGCGTCACCGCCTTGCTGACGCCGGATGCGGTCAGGCCCATCTGCCGCGCGGCGACGGTGAAGCTGCGGGATTCGGTGGCGCGCACGAAAGCCTCTACGGCGGAGAGATCCATCTTGTCCTCGACTATCGAAGGTGTGCGACGTAATGAGCCGCCGGTCATGGCGAACGGCGGCTGTCGCGACCGATGCGAAACCCGGCGCGACGAGCCATTCTACGGATGGCGCGATCATTCAAAAACCACACGCCGTTCCATACAGTGATGACTGCGGGTCGGGTGCGGCATGCTCCGAAGAACGTTCCGGGCGAAGCGTTCGAACCGGCGACAATAGTGCAATTGCGCAAGGCGTTGCGCGCGAAACCTTCGAATATCGCAAAAGCAGCATCGGCTTCGTGCCGGTGCCGGTCGATTGAGGAAGCCTTGCATCCGCATCTGAAACCGCGTGCCGCAGCATGCGCCGCGCGCGCCGCAAAAAAAGCGGGGCTAGCTTGCACTAGCCCCGCTTCGTCGCGAGCAGAACCCGTCGATCGGGCCCGCTCAGTTCTTCACAGCCGACGCCTGATAGATCTGATCGATCGCCTCCGACAGCGTGGTATTGAACTGACTGTCGGTCATCGATTTCTTCAGGTCATTGATCAATGCGCGCGAGAAGCTCGCGATCATCCCGTGGTTCGACGCGAGCCGCTCGCACGCGTCGTCGAGCGAGTAGCCGCCCGACAGTGCGACGACGCGTACGACGCGCGGATGCTCGATCAGCGGACGATAGAAATCCGCCACTTCCGGCAGCGTCAGCTTGAGCATCACGCGCTCCGTCTCCGGCAGCGCGTTGAGGCCCTTGTGCAACTCGGCGAGCAGCACTTTTTCCGCGCCGGCCTTGTCCGGGGTCTTGATCGATACTTCCGGCTCGAGAATCGGCACGAGTCCGTGCTTGCTGATCTGCGCGCCGTATTCGAACTGTTGCTTGACGATTGCCGCGATGCCCTTGGCCGAGTTCTGGTTGATCAGCGAACGCATCTTCGTGCCGAACACGCCGAGCTTCGCGGCACGCTCGAGCAACGCGTCGAGGCCGGGGATCGGTTTCATCAGACGGACGCCATCCGCTTCGTCGACGAGGCCCTTGTCGACCTTCAGGAACGGCACGATGCCGCGGTCTTCCCACAGGAACGACGGGGCCGGCTTGCCTTGCACCTGGCCGTCCATCGTCATTTCGAACAGGATCGCGCCGATCACCTTGTCGCTGGTAAACGACGGCGCCGTGATGATGCGCGCGCGCATCTCGTGCATCAGCTTGAACATTTCCGTGTCGCCGCTGTACGCGTCGTCCGGAATTCCGTATTGCCGCAATGCGCCAGGCGTCGAGCCGCCGCTCTGATCGAGCGCGGCGATGAATCCCGGCTGGTTGGTCATTTGCGCAAGCATTTTGTCGTTTGCCATGAGTGTTTCTCCGTGAGCAATCAAAAATCGCTGCAAAGCGCACCCGATACGGGTCCGTTGAATCCGTCGATATCAAAGTGTACTGGCATTGGCGCACGAACTTGTTAAAACGGTGCGTCGCCGTGAGCGGCGGGCCGCGCTGCCGCTGCCCGTTATTTCGCTCGTGACGTTAGCAACGGATGTGCCCCGCATTCCGTCCGCTTCGCCACGCTGCGCACGCGCTAGGTGAAAACCCCGAGGGTGCGGCGGCCGGACGCGAAAGCCTTGTGCGACGGGGCTCGCCCGCGTGCCGCAAAGCCCGCTGGCCGTCGTTGACGTGGAATGGGTGTGAAATCAATGTAACGACACTTGTTACGATCCTCTCATTGACGTACGATTGATTGCGAACAAACCATCAGTCGTTGTTGTGCATTGCACGAAACCGCGAACGCCTTATGTCTGAAGCTTCTACTTTGTCTTCCTCGGTCGTCGCACTTCCGCGCGGCGCCATCGTTCATCCCGCACGCAACCCCGGCGTGCCGTTGGATGCATCGTGGTTCGACGACCTGCGCGTCAATCAGTCCGCGGTCGAGCGGCGCACGGCGACGCTCGGTACGCGCCGCACCGTGAAGAAAGATGCGCAGGCCGCGTGGCTGCTGAAAGCGATCACCTGCATCGATCTGACCACGCTGAACGGCGACGACACCGAAGGCCGCGTGCGACGCCTGTGCGCGAAAGCGCGGCAGCCGGTGCGCGCCGACATCCTCGCGGACCTGGGCATTGCGTCGAACGGCATCACGACCGGCGCGGTGTGCGTGTATCACCGTTTCGTCGCGGCCGCGGTCGACGCGCTGCGCGGCAGCGGCATACCCGTGGCCGCGGTTTCGACGGGCTTTCCCGCCGGCCTGAATCCGCACGAGCTGAAGCTGAAAGAGATCGAGGCCTCGGTGGCGGACGGCGCTGAAGAAATCGATATTGTCGTGACGCGCGAGTATGTGCTGACCGGCAACTGGCGTGCACTCTACGACGAGGTGCGCGAGTTTCGCGCCGTCTGCGGTCACGCGCATCTGAAGGCGATTCTCGCGACCGGCGACATCCGCACGCTGTCGAACATCGCCCGCGCATCGATGGTGTGCATGATGGCGGGCGCCGACTTCATCAAGACGTCGACCGGCAAGGAAGGCGTCAACGCGACACTCGACGTGTCGCTCGTGATGGTGCGGATGATCCGCGAGTATCACGCGCGCACCGGCGTGCTGATCGGCTTCAAGCCGGCCGGTGGCGTATCGGACGCGAAGACCGCGCTGCTGTACCAGATCCTGATGAAGGAAGAACTTGGGCGAGCATGGCTCGAGCCGGAACTGTTCCGTATCGGCGCATCGAGTCTGCTGGCCGATATCGAACGGCAGCTCGAGCATCACGCGAGCGGCCGTTACTCCGCCTTCAATCGCCACCCCGTTGCATAACGTTGTATCCGCAAGCAATCCGATTCTCATGAGCGTAGCCGAGTATTTTTCTTCGATGGAGTACGGTCCCGCACCGGAAGACGACCAGCCCGCACGCGCGTGGCTCGCGCAGCATGACGGTGTCTTCGGTCATTTCATCGGCGGCGCGTGGCGCGCGCCGTCTTCGGGCGAGCGATTCGCGACGCACGAGCCGGCCTCGGGCCAGCCCCTCGCGCAGATCGCGCAAGGCGAAGCGGCCGATGTCGACGCCGCGGTGGCCGCCGCGCGTGCCGCGCAGCCTGCGTGGCGCGCACTGGGCGGTGCGGGGCGCGCCCGTCATCTGTATGCGCTTGCGCGCATGGTGCAGCGGCATAGCCGCCTGTTCGCGGTGCTGGAAGCGCTGGACAACGGCAAGCCGATCCGCGAAACGCGCGATATCGACATTCCGCTCGTTGCGCGGCACTTCCTGTATCACGCCGGCTGGGCGCAACTGCAGGACAGCGAATTCGCCGACTTTGCGCCGCTAGGCGTGATCGGCCAGATCGTGCCGTGGAATTTCCCGCTGCTGATGCTGTCGTGGAAGATCGCGCCCGCACTGGCGACCGGCAACTGTGTCGTGCTGAAGCCCGCCGAATACACGCCGCTGACGGCGCTGCTGTTCGCCGAGCTCGCGCAACGCGCGGGTTTGCCGGCCGGCGTACTGAATGTGGTGACCGGCGACGGCCGCACCGGTGCGGCGCTGGTCGAGCATCCGGACGTCGACAAGATTGCGTTCACCGGTTCGACTGAAGTCGGCCGGCTGATTCGCGAGGCCACCGCGGGCTCCGGCAAATCGCTGACGCTCGAACTCGGCGGCAAGTCGCCGTTCATCGTGTTCGACGATGCGGACCTCGATGGCGCGGTCGAAGGCGTAGTCGACGCGATCTGGTTCAACCAGGGCCAGGTCTGCTGCGCCGGTTCGCGGCTGCTCGTGCAGGAAGGCATCGAAGCGCGCTTTATCGAAAAGCTCAAGCGCCGCATGGCGACGCTGCGCGTCGGCCCGTCGCTCGACAAGGGCATCGACATCGGTGCGCTGGTCGACCCGGTGCAACTCGAGCGCATCGAATCGCTGATCGAAACCGGGCGGCGCGAAGGCTGCATGGTCTGGCAAGCGGCCGAAACGCAGATGCCCAACACAGGCTGCTTCTTTCCGCCGACACTCGTGACCGGCGTCGCGCCGTCGTCGACGCTTGCCCAGGAAGAGATCTTCGGCCCGGTGCTGGTGACGATGAGCTTTCGCACGCCCGACGAAGCGGTTGCGCTTGCCAACAACACCCGCTATGGGCTCGCCGCCAGCGTATGGAGCGAGACGATCGGCCGCGCGCTCGATATCGCGCCGCGTCTGGCTTGCGGTGTGGTGTGGGTCAACGCGACCAATCTGTTCGATGCGGCGGTCGGTTTCGGCGGCTATCGCGAATCGGGGTACGGGCGCGAGGGCGGGCGCGAGGGCATTTACGAATACCTGAAGCCGAACGCATGGCTTAATCTGCCGCAGCGGCGTGCGGCGCAGCGGGTCGCGAGCGACGTGCCCAGTGCAGACGAAAGCGATGCGTGGCGTAGCGAAGACGTACTCAGCGTCGACCGCACCGCGAAGCTGTTTGTCGGCGGCAAGCAGGTGCGCCCGGACAGCGGCTATTCGCTGCCGGTGCATGCGCCCGATGGCACGTTCGCGGGCGAGGTCGGCGCTGGCAATCGCAAGGACATCCGCAATGCGGTGGCGGCTGCGCGAGGCGCGCAGAAGTGGTCGGGCGCAACCGCGCACAATCGTGCACAGGTGCTGTATTTCCTTGCGGAAAATCTTGCGGTCCGTGCGCGCGAGTTCGCGGCGCAACTGGTCGCACGAACCGGCATGAGCGAAGCGGACGCGCGTAACGAAGTGGAAGCATCGGTCACGCGCCTCTTCACGTACGCGGCGTGGGCCGACAAGTTCGATGGCGCGGTGCATGCGCCGCCGTTGCGCGGCGTCGCGCTCGCGATGCACGAGCCGCTTGGCGTGATCGGCATCGCATGCCCGGACGAAGCGCCGCTGCTCGCGTTCGTGTCGCTGGTGGCGCCGGCGCTCGCGATGGGCAACCGCGTCGTCGCGCTGCCGAGCGTCGCATGCCCGCTCGCCGCGACGGATTTTTATCAGGTCGTGGAAACGTCGGATGTGCCCGCGGGCGTGTTGAACATCGTGACCGGCGAACGCGCCGGGTTGCTCGACGCGCTAGCCAAACATGACGACGTCGACGCGCTGTGGTGCTTCGGCGACGCGAGCGATTCGACGAAGGTCGAACGCGCATCGACCGGCAACCTGAAGCGCACTTTCGTCGACTACGGCCGGCGCTTCGACTGGTTCGACCGGTCGACGGAAGGCCCGGCGCTCTTGCGCCAGGCCGTGCAGGTGAAAAACATCTGGATACCGTACGGCGACTGATCCACGCGAGACGCGAACGATCGCCCGCCATCCGAAACGGAGGAGACAACGTGCTGAAGAATCTGGACCCGCTGCTCAACGCCGACGTGTTGCACGCATTGCGTGCGATGGGGCATGGCGATGAACTCATCATTTGCGATGCGAATTTCCCCGCCGATTCCGTTGCTCGCGCAACGGTGCTCGGCAAACTGCTGCGCATCGACGGCGCGGATGCGCCGCGTGCGGTTCGCGCGGTGCTGTCGGTGCTGCCACTCGATACGTTCGTCGAATCGCCCGCGATGCGCATGGAAGTGGTCGGCGAGCCGAACACGATTCCCGCCGTGCAGCGCGAAGCGCAAGCCGAGGTGAACGCGGCCGAGGGCCGTGACGTGCCGTTCGCGCCGATCGAACGGCACGCATTCTATGCGCGTGCCCGCAAGGCCTATTGCGTGATCGCGACGGGCGAGCTGCGCGGCTACGGCTGCTTCGTGTTCACAAAAGGCGTGATGCTGGCGCCGGACGCCGCGAGGCCAGCAGGGAGCGGTCAATGAGCGGTCGTGTGGTGATTCTGGGTATTTATGTGACCGATCTCGCGTTTCGCGCGCCGCGCATGCCGGTGCTCGGCGAAACCATCGCGGGTTCGGCGTTCAAGATGGGACCGGGCGGGAAAGGCTCGAACCAGGCGGTGGCCGCCGCTCGCGCGGGCGCGGATGTGGTGTTCTGCACGCGCCTCGGCAACGATGCGTTCGGCGAGATCGCGCGCAAGACGTGGGCTGCCGAAGGCATCACCGCGCGCGCCACGGTGGTCGATGGAACGGCCACCGGCGCCGCGCATATTTTCGTCGACGAAACGACCGGCAAGAACGCGATTATCGTGGCAGCCGGCGCCGCGGGCACGATGGAGCCGGCCGACGTCGACGCGATCGAAGCCGACATCGCCGCCGCGCAAGTCTTCGTCACGCAGCTCGAGCAGCCGCTCGCGGTGGCGCGTCGCGGTCTCGAACTCGCGCGCCGGCACGGCGTGCGCACCGTATTCAATCCGGCGCCGGCCATGCCGCTGCCCGACGACATCTTCCCGCTGTGTGACTATGTGACGCCGAACGAAACCGAGGCGGCGGCGCTGACCGGCATCGAGATTCGCAACGCGGACGACGCGCGCCGCGCGGCCGACGTGCTGCTCGACAAGGGCGCGGGCGCCGTCATCGTCACGCTGGGCGAGGCCGGCGCGCTGTTGCATTCGCGCGAGCAGTCGCTGCTGCTGCCCGCGTTCGAATGCGGGCCGGTGGTCGAGACGGCCGGCGCGGGCGACGGCTTTACCGGCGGTTTCGCGGCGGCGCTCGCGCGCGGCGAAGGCGCGGTCGCGGCGACACGCTTCGGCTGCGCGCTCGCGGGAATTTCGGTCACGCGTCCCGGTACTGCGCCGTCGATGCCGACGCGCCGGGAAGTCGATGAAGTGCTCGGCCGGATGGCCGCGGCGGCGCGCTGAACGCGCGCGAACTGTCGTGAGGATTGCGCGAATGAATGCTTCTCCACTCGCAAGCTGGTTTCGCGACCGGCAGCTGAACTTCCTGGTGGCCGTGAATCTGCTCGTGGTGCTCGTGGCCATCGGGCTTTCGCACGGCGCGTTTGTCGGGATCGACAACCTGCAGTCGATGGGCGCACAACTGCCCGAAATCGCGCTGCTCGCGCTCGGCATCATGCTGTCGATGCTGTCGGGCAACGGCGGCATCGATCTATCGGGTGTCGGGCTGGCGAACCTCTCCGGCATGATTGCCGCGCTGATCGTGCCGCGCTTTGTGAGCGGCGACGATTCGCCGGCTCTCTTCACCGCGCTGTTCTGCGCGATCGTGCTGGCCGCGGGCGTGCTCGGCGGCCTGCTGAACGGCTTTATCATCGCGCGCCTGAAGCTCACGCCGATTCTTTGCACGCTGGGCACGCAATTGCTCTTTACCGGCTTCGCGGTCGCGCTCAGCAACGGCGCATCGGTTCACGTCGATTACGTCGAACCGCTTTCGGATATCGGCAACGGTACGTTCTTCCAGGTGCCGATCCAGTTTTGCATCTTTATGGTGGCCGTCGTGCTGCTCGGCTGGCTGCTCAGGCGCACGCCGTTCGGTTTGCGTCTCTATCTGATGGGCACCAACCAGCGCGCCGCGTTCTATGCCGGCATTCCGCGCGAACGGATGCTGATCATCACGTACACGATGTGCGGCGTGCTCGCGTCGCTGGCCGGGCTTGTCAGCGTGTCGCATACGCTCTCGGCGAAATGGGACTACGGCAATTCGTATCTGCTGATCGCGATCCTGATCGCGGTGATGGGCGGCGTGAATCCGGCCGGCGGCTACGGACGCATCATCTGCGTGTTCTTCGCCGCCACCGTGCTGCAGTTTCTGTCGAGCCTTTTCAATCTGCTCGGCGTGTCGCAGTTTTTCGGCGATTGCGCGTGGGGTTTCCTGCTGCTGCTCTCGCTCGCATTCGCGGGCGGCGAGCGGGTGCGCGCGATCTTCGGCATCGGCGGCAGGCAGGCGTCCGGCGGCGCCAAACGTCCGGCGGGCGGCTAGCGCGTCAGAGGTGGCAACAATCAGGCGGACATCGTGCCTCGGGCGTCCGTCTTCGTTATGGGTGGGGCGTCAACGAAAAAACAAGGAGACAACCGACATGAAACGCATTCGATTGGGCGTGGCCCTGACAGCGTGTGCACTGGCCGCTGGTATTGCCGCAACGGCCTATGCGGCGACCAATGAAACGATCGTCACCGTCGTCAAGGTGACCGGCATCAGCTGGTTCAACCGGATGGACGAGGGCGTCAAGGAGTTCGGCAAGGAAAATCCGGGCGTGACCGTCTACCAGACCGGCCCGGGGCGTGCCGACGCGGCCCAGCAGCTGAAGATCATCGAAGACCTGATCGCGAAGAAAGTGAGTGCGATTGCCGTCGTGCCGTTCGACCCGCCGACGCTCGAGCCCGCACTGAAGAAGGCGATGGACCGCGGCATCAAGGTCGTCACGCACGAGGCGGACAACGAAAAGAACACGATGGTCGACGTCGAGGCGTTCGACAACAGCGCCTATGGCGCGGCGCTCAACGAGCGGCTCGCATCGTGCATGCACGACGAAGGCAAGTGGGCGACGCTGGTCGGCTCGCTCGGCAGCCGCTCGCAGGTGCAATGGGCCGACGGCGGCATCGACAATGCGGCGAAGAAGTACCCGAAGATGCAGCTCGTCGAGAAGAATCTCGAAACGAATAACGACGGCGAGCGCGCGTATGAAGTGGCGAAGGAAGTGCTGCGCAAGTATCCGGACCTGAAGGGCTTTCAGGGCTCGTCGTCGCTCGACGTGATCGGCATCGGGCGCGCGGTCGAGGAATCGGGCCGGCAGGGCAAGATCTGCGTGTACGGCACGGGCCTGCCGACCGAGGCGGGCAAGTACCTCGAAAGCGGTGCGATCAACGGCATCGCGTTCTGGGATCCGAAGCTCGCCGGCATCGCGATGAACAAGGTCGCGAAGATGCTGCTCGACGGCAAGACGGTCGAGAACGGCGCGAACCTCGGCTTGCCGGGCTACGAGAAGGTGACGGTTTCGAAGGGACCGGGCAAGGGCATCATCGTGCGCGGCCAGGGTTGGGTAAGCGTCGACAAGTCCAACTACAAGCAGTATTCGTTCTAAGCGCCGCTGTCGCGTTTTGAAGCTGGTTTGACGTTTGTGTTACCGCGCATCCGCGTCGTCGCTGGCATACCGGCGCGGATGCGCGTTTGAAGACTACGGCCTCGCACCATGAATTCATCCGTTTCCTCGACACCGTTTCTCGAAGTGGTCGGCGTGCACAAGCGCTTTACCGGCGTGCACGCGCTGCGCGGCGTGAGCCTGTCGTTCCAGCGCGGGCAGATCTACCATCTGCTCGGCGAAAACGGCTGCGGCAAGAGCACGCTGATCAAGATCATCTCCGGTGCGCAACCGCCCGATGAAGGCGAACTCGTGATCGAAGGCGTGCGGCATGCGCGGCTGTCGGCGCTCGAGTCGCTCGCGGCCGGCATCGAGACCGTGTACCAGGACCTGTCGCTGCTGCCGAACATGAGCGTCGCGGAGAATATCGCGCTGACCTCGGAACTCGCCGAGCACAACGGGCGCCTCACGCGCACGTTCGACCGCAAGGCGCTCGCGGCGACCGCGGAGCGCGCGCTGCGTGCGGTCGGCCTGCCCGGCGACGCGGATTTCCAGGCAACGCTGATCGAACAGTTGCCGCTCGCGACGCGCCAGCTCGTGGCGATCGCGCGCGCCATCGCGAGCGAGGCGAAGTTCGTGATCATGGACGAACCGACCACGTCGCTGACGCAAAAGGAAGTGGACAACCTGATCGCGGTGCTCGGCAATCTGCGCGCGCAAGGCGTGACGGTGCTATTCGTCAGCCACAAGCTCGACGAATGCTATGCGATCGGCGGCGAGGTCATCGTGTTTCGCGACGGGCAAAAGATGGCGCAAGGGCCGATCGAGCAATACACGAAGGCGCAGATCAGCGAACTGATGACCGGGCGCCAGTTGTCGAACGAACGCTATCGCGACGGCGAAGTGGGCAGCGAAGTGGTGCTCGACGTAAAGCACCTGACGCGCGCCGCGCAATTCGCGGATGTGACGTTCTCGCTGCATCGCGGCGAAATTCTCGGCGTGACCGGGCTGCTCGATTCGGGCCGCAACGAACTCGCGCGCGCACTGGCCGGCGTCGCGCCGGCCGACAGCGGCACGCTCGTGCTCGACGGCAAGACGATTGCCGTGCGCACGCCGTCCGATGCGAAAGACCATCGGATCGGCTACGTGCCGGAAGACCGGCTCAACGAAGGGCTCTTTCTCGACAAGCCGATTCGCGACAACGTGATCACCGCGATGATCTCGAGCCTGCGCGACCGCTTCGGTCAGGTCGATCGTGCTCGCGCGCAGGCGCTCGCGGTCGACACCGTGAAAGAGCTGCAGATCGCGACGCCCGACGTCGACAAGGCGGTGCAGTCGTTATCGGGCGGCAACCAGCAGCGCGTGCTGATCGGCCGGTGGCTCGCGATCGATCCGCGCGTGCTGATCCTGCATGGGCCGACGGTCGGCGTCGACGTCGGATCGAAGGACATCATCTATCGGATCATGCAGCGACTGTCGCAGCGCGGGATCGGCATCATTCTGATCAGCGACGATCTGCCCGAACTGCTGCGCAATTGCGACCGGATCCTGATGATGAAGAAAGGCCGCGTGGCCAACGAGTACCGCGCGGACCGGCTGGATGAAGCCGACCTGTATCACGCGCTGCTGTCGGAAGCGGCGTAGCGTTTTCAGGGGCTTCAAGGGTATGAAGGGTTAAAGGAAGTCATCGATGTCATCGCGTATGAACCAGACCATGGCCACTCCCACCGTTGCTGAAATCGCACCGAAGATCAAACCGCCGGGCTGGCGCACGCGTCTCGCGCGACAGCCGGAGTGGTTCACCGCGGCGCTGATCGTCGTGACGTGCGTCATCGTCGGCGCGATCAATCCGCGCTTTTTTCAGCTCGCGACGCTGTTCGACCTGCTGCATTCGGCGACGACCGTGTCGCTGTTCGCGCTCGGCACGCTTGTCGTGCTCGCGTCGGGCGGTATCGACGTGTCGTTCACCGCGATCGGCGCGCTGACCATGTACGCAATCACAAAGGCGGTGTTCGCGTGGTGGCCCGACGCGCCATTCGCGCTGATCCTGCTGACAGGAGCCGTGGGCGGCATCATGCTCGGCCTGGTCAACGGCGTGCTCGTGTTCCGGCTGAAGGCGCCTTCGCTGATCGTCACGATCGGCACGCAGTACCTGTTCCGCGGAATTTTGCTGACGTTCATCGGCACGACGTTCTTTATGAACATTCCGCGCAGCATGGACCACTTCGGCCGTATTCCGCTGTTCTTCTATCACACCGCCGATGGCTTGCGCGCGGTGCTGCCCGCCTCGGTGATCGCGCTCGTGCTGGCGGTGGCGCTCACGTGGTGGCTGCTGAACCGTACGATGATGGGGCGCGGCGTCTACGCGATGGGCGGCAGCCTCGCGATTGCCGAGCGCCTCGGCTACAACCTGCGCGCGATTCACCTGTTCGTATTTGGCTATACGGGCATGCTGGCCGGCATCGCGGGCATTCTGCATGTGTCGAACAACCGCCTCGCGAACCCGTTCGATCTGGTGGGCTCGGAACTCGACGTCATCGCGGCGGTGATTCTCGGCGGCGCGCGCATCACGGGCGGCAGCGGCACGGTGGTGGGCACGCTGCTCGGCGTCGTGCTCGTGACGCTCATCAACAACGTGCTGATTCTGATCGGCGTGCCGAGCACCTGGCAGAAGGTGATTATTGGCGCGTTCATTCTGATCGCGGGCACGCTGTTCTCGCTGCAGCGCAAGCAGCAATAGCCGGCGGTGGCGGCGCAACTTCACTGACGGCTGTCGCGCCCGTGCTGATCGTCGCGCATGCGACGATCGCTACGAACCTGAAACGCCGGCGCGCTTACTTGCGCCGGCGTACTTCCTGTCCTTTCTCGGTGATGATCGAATCGAAGTCGTCGATCTTCGAAAAGCGCACCGCCTTCACGACGCCGAACTTGCTGCTGTCGACCACCAGGTGGCTCTCGACGGCGCTGGCCATCGCGGCCTGCTTGAGCCCGACCTCGTGAAAATTCCAGCATGTGACGCCGCGCGCGGCATCGACGCCGCCCGCTGAAATAAACGCCTTGTTGATGCCCATGCGGCGCAGCACCTCGATGCTCTCTTCACCGGCGAACGAATCCGACGACGGCACATAGACGCCGCCGAGCAGAATCATCCGCACATTGGGCTTGCGCCGCAGAATTTCCGCGACGTTCAGCGAATAGCAGACGACCGTGACGTGCATCTCCGCGGGAATCAGCCGCGCGAGCGTGGCGAGGGTCGTTCCGCAATCGATAAAGAGGGTTTCGTTATCGGCGAGCAGTCCGGCCGCGACCGACGACGCTTCCGCCTTCGCCTGTGCGAAGTGATCCTTTTCCTGTTCGAGCGAATAGCCGGCGGAATTCGGCACGTCGGTCGCGCTGACGATATAGCCGCCGAGATAGGTGAATTTGCCGGGGCTCGCGGCGATATCGCGGCGCACGGTCATTTCCGAAACGCCGAGCAGTGATGCCGCGTCGCGCAGGCGCATCACGCTTTGTCTTGCCAGTGCTTCGGCAAGCACACGCAGACGTTCGGTCTTGACCATGGAGTCCTCAAAAAGACGCGCACATGCACGTTAGATTTCGTTCGGGTTATGAGAGAATTATAACAACCGGCGTGAGACTCCGTGAGTCAAAACTTCAATCGATTGCGCTTTTTGCGCGTGCTCTACGCATTGCGCGGCCGCGATATACGAATGGCATATGCAACGCGGGCTGCATGTGCCGACGGCCATTCATCTGAAAAGACGGGGAACTGACGCCCTGAGCCACGGTCTTCTGCTTATTCGAATGGGAGGAGACAATCCATGACGCGTGCCGTCGAGTCCGGCGTGATTTTCATTGCGCGCATTGCGCTTGCGACGCTGTTTTTGTGGGGCGGGGCAATGAAATTGTTGGGCTACGCAGGCTTTATCGGCTACCTGAACGCGAAGGGCGTGCCTTACGCGACGTTTGTGGCGCCGCTCGTCGTCGCGATCGAAGTGCTCGGCGGCATTCTGCTGGTGGTCGGCCTGCGGATTCGCGCGCTCGGTTTGATTCTTGCGCTCTACACGGTGGCGACCGCCATTCTCGGGCATGATTTCTGGAACGTCACCGATGCCAGTCTGCAGCGCGAGATGGTCGTGCATTTCTGGAAAAACATCGGCATTGCCGGTGGTTTTCTGCTGCTGATCGTCACTGGCGCGGGACGTATCAGCATCGACGGCGCGCGTGCGCCGCGCGGCGGGCTGAGCCTCTAGCAGGCCGGCGCCGGCTGCGCGGGCCGTGCGGCAACCTGTAGCGGTATCGTTTTTGAGCTGACAAGGAGCACGCAATGATTCAAGCTTTCGACCATTTGATCGGTGGCCAGGTCAGGCAGTTTTGCGCGAGCCTCGGCGAGGGGCCGACACCGCATCGCGTCATCATCAGTCAGGCGGATTCGGCGAAGACGCTTGTGGTGCTCGACGCATCCGGCCTGATCGGCTCGATCAAGGCGGAGATCGAAGAGCCCAAGGATCTCGTCGCGAACGCGATCCGCAAGGCGCAAAGCGAAGGGCTGATCGAAAAGGCGCTCGATACGGGCGAGATCCAGGAAGTGAGTTTGTAGGAAACTGTGTCGAAGTCGAAGGGCGCGCGGTGCCGTAGCCGACGCACGCCGCGCGATCTGACGCCCGCGATGTCATGCACATCGCGGGCGTCGTTGTTTGCAGCGCGACGTGGCGCGACGCGACGTGGTCTGTGCGTGTGATGCGTGCATATCGCGCTACGGCGCGTGGCGCCGGCAAGGCGTGTGATCGCCGACGCGTGGGGTGTCGCGTTGCGGGCCAGGCGGCTGCGCGTGCGCTTGATGCTGTGCCCGCGCATGAGGATGCGGATCGACGCAGCGCGCGAGCAGTGCCGCAATCAGCAGCACGCCGGCCGAAATGGCGGTGGCCGTATGCAGACCGTTCACGATGTGTGCAGCTTGTGCGCCGCTCGCGAGCGCGCCGAACGCTGCGACGCCGATCGCGCCGCCGGCCTGGCGCGCGGTGTTCAGGACGGCGGAAGCGGTGCCGGCGCGCCGCGCATCAACCGATGCGAGCACCGAGGTCGTCATCGCGGGGACGGCGAGTCCCATGCCGGACGGAATCAGCAGGAAAGGCAGCAGTAGCGCCCATGACGGCGTATGCGCACCGACCCGCAGCAACCACCCATAGCCGAGAGCGGCAACCAGCGCGCCCAGCAGCATCGGCACGCGTGTGCCGTAGCGGCCCACCACCCAGCCGCTCGCGACGTTCGACAACAGGAAGCCGCCAGTCAGCGGCAGGAACGCAAGGCCCGCCTGCAACGGCGTATCGCCGCGCACCCGCTGCAGAAACAGGCTCAACACGAACACGACGCCGTAGTACGTCAGATTCACACACACGCCGAACAGGACTGCGGCGCTGAACGTGCGGTTGCCGAACAGCGCAAGCGGCAGCATCGGCGTGGCGACACGCCGCTCGGTTGCGATAAACGCAAGCGCTGTGACGAGCGCGAGCCCGAGGCCGCCTGCGACGAGCGGATGCGCGAGTCCGAGCGGCCGCCATTCGATCACGGCGCCGGTGAACGCAGTCAACGCGATGACCGCGAGCACCTGGCCGAGCGGATCGATGCCGCGCGCGACAGGTTCCGATGCCGGCGTCCGCGTTGGCTTCGCTTTGGGCAGCCACGCGAACGTCGCAGCGAGGCCTGCCGCGCACAACGGCAGGTTGACGAGAAAGATGCTGCGCCAGCCGAACGCATCGATCAGCAGACCGCCGACGACGGGGCCCGCGGCGATCGAAATCGCGCCGGCAGCGGTCCATAAGCCGACAGCGCGCGCACGCAGTTTCGGGTCATGCGCGCAGGACTGATTGAGCAGCGCCAGCGAATTCGGCAGCATCGCGGCCGCGCCGACGCCCTGGCACGCGCGTGCCGCGACCAGCAGTGCATCGTTCGCCGCGAGTCCGCACAGCAGCGACGCGAACGCGAATAGCGCAATGCCGGCCGCGAATATCCGGCGCGCGCCGAAGCGGTCGCCGAGCGCGCCTGCCGACAGCATCAGCACCGCGAACGCAAGCGTGTAGGCGTCGACGATCCATTGCAGCGCGGTCACATTCGCATGCAGGTCGGCGCCGATCCGCGCGAGCGCGACATTGACGATCGTCACATCGAGTTGCGTGACGACGAAGCCGACGCTGACGGTCGCGACGATCCGCGCGAGCGCAGGTGTCAGACGCGCCGGGGCAGACGGCGGTTGGGGCGAGGGGGAACGGTGAAGGATCTTCATGTGATCCATGTTATGGCTGCGCGCTGCCACGAAGTTTCACAGTCTCGTGAAGCGTCGATGCAAGGTCCGGACCGCGCAGGAGCGCGGCACGCACGGCCAGCGCGCACGATCGTACGCCGCACCGCATACGCAATTTCAGACTGGTCTTATGGGCATGGGTATTTCGTGCCCAGAGAATCGCCACCGAGGCTACTAGTCGAGAATTTTTACAATGCGTATAGCAATCCTTCAACGAGACCCGGTGCGCAGCAAGCAGCTGGAGCGAATCCTGGTGCAGGCCGGCCATAGCTGCATGGTCTATGACGATGGTTTAACGATGGCCAAGGCGCTCGCGCGATCCACTGCGGATCTGCTGGTGCTCGATTGGCACGGTGTGCGAATGTCCGGTGCGGACGTGCTCAAATCGACGCGCGCGGTGAGCGGGGATCGCGTGCCGGTGATCTTTGTCTCAACCGACGACTCCGAAGAAAGCGTGGTGCGCGCGCTGGCCGCCGGTGCGGACGACTACGTGACGTTCCCGGTGCGCATTGCCGAGTTCCGCGAACGGGTCACCGCGCTGTTGCGGCGCGCGTATCCGGAGCGCTTCGGCGTCACCAGCTTCGACGTCGGCCCCTACCACTTTGACACGCGCCGCCAGATCGTCACGTTGCGCGGCGTGCCGGTGCAATTGTCGGGCACGCAATATCGTCTTGCGTCGCTGTTCTTTTCGAATGTGGGCCGCGTGCTGTCGCGCGACCATATCTTTGCGATGGTGTGGGGGCGTGAGTTCCGCGAGGTCACGCGCACCATCGATAGTCACGTGTCGCGTCTACGCCTGTTGCTGCAGATCGAGCCGCACAACGATTACCGTCTGCAGCCCGTGTACAAGAGCGGCTACCGGCTGCTTTGCGTGCGCACGGAAAACGAAGCGGCAGCGGTCGAGCCCGCTGCCGCCTGATCGTTGCCACCTGATTGTTGTCAACTGAGCATGCCTCACGCAACGCGCGGCGCGTAGCCGCGCGTTGCGTCGGTCAGCTTTTTCCGCCGATCGTATCCATCGGCACGAAGCCGCCTTTTTCCACCTTGTAGATCGTCACCGGCGCGTCTTTCAGGTCGCCTTTCGCGTCATACGCGACGTCGTTCGACGTGACGCCCTTGATGGTCACCTTGTCGAGCCACGGCGTGTACACCTTCGGGTCGGTCGAGTTCGCTTCCTTCATCGCTGTGAGCAGCGCGATCGTGCCGTCGTACGAGTACGGCGAGTACGTGACCGGGTCTTCGTGGAAGCGCGTCTTGTAGCGCGTTTCGAAGCCGGCGAAGCCTGGCATCTTCTCTTTCGGCAAGCCGCCCATATAGACAATCGAGCCTTCCGCCGCGCTGCCGCCGACCTTCAGGAAGGTCGGCGATTTCGACATCTCGCCGGTGATAAACGCCGACTTGATGCCGAGCTGACGCATCTTGCGGATCATCGGCGAGGATTGCGCGTCGCCGCCGCCATAAAAGATCGCGTCCGGGTCGAGGCCCTTCATGTTAGTCAGGATGGCGGAGAAATCGAGCGCCTTGTCGTTCGTATAGTCACGTTTGACAATGGTGCCGCCCGCCGCCGTCACGGCTGCCGCGAACTCGTCGGCAATTCCCTGGCCGTATGCGGTACGGTCGTCGATGATGGCGACGCGCTTGTATTTCAGGTGATTGACCACGTACGCACCCATAACGCTGCCGGCTTGCGAATCGCTCGTCAGCAGGCGGTAGGTCGTCTTGTAGCCGCGCGCGGTGTACACCGGCGAGGTCGCCATCGATACCTGCGGCAGGCCGGCGCGGTTGTACAGGTCCGAAGCCGGAATGCTCGTGCCCGAGTTGAAGTGGCCGACAATGCCGTGCACGCCGTCGTCGATCAGCCGCTGCGCGACCGTCGTGCCGGTGCGCGGGTCGGCCTGGTCGTCTTCCGACGTCAACGCGAAGGTAACCGGCTTGCCGCCGATTACCGGATGCGTCGCGTTGAAATCGTCGATGGCGAGCTGCGCGCCCTTTTGCATGTCAGTGCCGTAGTTCGACTGCTGGCCGGTCAACGGCGCGGCAAAACCGATCTGCACGACGTCGGTGTCCGCGGCTTGCGTGCCGGTTGCGTACGCGAGCGCCGATGCGATCACGATCTGCGATATCTTCAGCTTCACTGTGACTCCCCGAGTATGAATGCACACCGGCACGGCAAGCGATGCGTGCCGCGGGTGCGTCGTTGACAAGCGTGGTGCTGCGACTGCCGTAAAACACGGCGTACGTGCGGGTTGAGCACGCATGCCGCGGGTGGGCGCAAAAAAACGGCAACAGCGCGAAAAACGCAAACAGCGAAAAACGCGCGTCGCTGCGGTTACAGCTTCGGCAGGGCCGGGCGCGCTTCGATCGAGCGGCGAATCAGCGCTTCGACGGCCTTGCGCTCGTCGCCCGCGAGCGGCAGACGCGGCGGCCGTACCGGCTCGGTGCCGAGGCCGACGATCGCTTCGG
Organism: Paraburkholderia solisilvae; assembly: GCF_902859875.1. Classification (GTDB taxonomy): domain Bacteria; phylum Pseudomonadota; class Gammaproteobacteria; order Burkholderiales; family Burkholderiaceae; genus Paraburkholderia; species Paraburkholderia solisilvae. Next base: position 48,125 of record NZ_CADIKF010000005.1, read on the forward strand.
CAAGCTTGATGTTCTGCACGAGCTTGGCCGACACGTCGAGCGCGAGCAGCGGCGCAAACCAGCGGTAGATCGCACGCGCCTCTTCGACGCGGCCGGCCTTGAACAGCTTGTAGATCGCCACCGTCTCATGCGGGAATGCGCAGACGAGGCCCGCGACCCAGCCGTGCGCGCCCATCAGCATCGCCTCGAGCGCGAGGTTGTCGACGCCGCACAGAATCGCGTAACGGTCGCCGACCGCGTTGATCAGATCGGTCACGCGCCGCACGTCGCCGCACGATTCCTTGATCGCGACGATTTTCTTTTCATCGGCGATTTCCGCAAACATCTCGGGCGTCATGTCGACGCCGTACGCGAGCGGATTGTTGTAGATCATCAGCGGCAAACTGCTTGCATTCGCAACCATGCGGAAATGGTTGAGCGTTTCGCGCCGGTCCGACAGATAGCGCAGGCCGGGCAGCACCATATAGCCGGCCGCGCCGTGCTTCGCTCCGGCTTCGGCCTGGCGGCACGCGTCGAGCGTGCTGTTTTCAGCGATGGTCAGCAGCACCGGCACGCGGCCCCGCGCCGCTTCGACGGCGATATCGAGCACCTGCAGCTTTTCATCGAGAGAAAGCGTCGACGCTTCGCCGAGCGAGCCGCATACGATGCTGCCGTCGACGCCCGCGTCGATCTGTGCCTCGATATTCTTCCCGGTCCACCCGCGGTCTATGCTGAAATCCGCGTTGAATTTGGTGGTGACGGCGGGCATTACGCCTTCCCAGATGTGCGCCACGACTGCTCTCCTGATGTTGATGAATCGATCGCAGTGTAAGCACGGAAAAAAAGGCCGTCTTGCGCGATTCGCGCGTGCCGCGTGACGATTTCAGCATAGTCGGGCGAGCGACGAATAGGTGTCCTGATCCGCTCTGGCGTTGATGGTGGGGCAATTGGGGTTGACACCAGGTGGTCGCCCGTACGGCCGAACCGCAGAAGAAGAACGCTGCGTCGAGCCGGTTTCCGCTACGCGCGACGCACACCTTTCGGCTGCTGCCGCAGCAGGCGCGGCGGCGCTTCGCTACAATCACGCACGGCTGTGTAAGCTGTGCTGAAATCGTCACGAACGGCGCGCAGCGAGGTCAAGACTCGCGCGGGCTGCGTTTCTACCATGTCGCCATGAAAACCCTGAACGTCATCGATTCACACACCGGCGGCGAGCCCACGCGGCTTGTCGTATCCGGCGGCCCGGACCTCGGCAGCGGCACGCTGGCCGAGCGGCTCGATGTTTTCCGTACGCGCTTCGACAACTGGCGGGCCGGCATCGTGACCGAGCCGCGCGGCTCGGATGTCGTCGTCGGCGGGTTGCTGTGCGAGCCGCACGATCCGGAATGCGCGGCGGGCGCGATCTTTTTCAACAATGTCGGGTATCTCGGCATGTGCGGGCACGGCACGATCGGGCTCGTCGTGTCGCTCGCGCATAGAGGGCGTATCGGTCCCGGACGGCACAGGATCGAGACGCCGGTCGGCATCGTCGAAGCGACGCTGAACGACGACCTGAGCGTGTCGGTGCGTAATGTGCCGTCGTACCGCTACCGGAAGGACGTGCGCGTCGACGTGCCGGGTTACGGTACATTCAACGGCGATATCGCCTGGGGCGGCAACTGGTTTTTTCTAGTCGCCGACCATGGGCGCACACTCGAGGCCGCGCATCTCGCCGAACTGACCACGTTCAGTTCGACGCTGCGTGACGCGTTGAGTGCGTCGGGTATAACCGGCGCCGCGGACGGATATATCGACCACATCGAACTGTTCGGACCTGGTTCGCGCGACGGCATCGACAGCCGCAGCTTCGTGCTGTGCCCGGGCAATGCATACGATCGTTCGCCGTGCGGCACCGGCACGAGCGCGAAGATTGCGTGCCTCGCGGCCGACGGCAAGCTCGCGCCGGGCGCGGTGTGGCGTCAGGAAAGCATCATCGGCAGCGTGTTCGAGGCGAGCTATGCGAGCGCGGACAGCATCGACGGTCTGGCGGCCATCGTGCCGACGATCACCGGCCATGCGCACATCATGGCGGAGAGCCGCTTGTGTTTCGACGAACGCGACCCGTTTGCGTGGGGTATTCCGACGCGATGACGTCAGTCTTAGCGGTGCGTACGGCGGCCGGCCCGGTTGTACGCGCAACTATCGTGCGCACAGCGAGCCGGCTTGCCGCAATACGGGGCAAGCGATGAAAGCGGATGCGCTGATCGTCGGCGCGGGCATCGTCGGCGCTGCGTGCGCGGCGGAACTCGCTGCGCGTGGCCTGCGCGTGACGGTGCTGGATGCGCAAGGTATCGGTGGTGGCGCGACGGCGGCGGGCATGGGGCATATCGTCGTGATGCACGATTCGCCGGCCGAATTCGCGCTGAGCCGTTACTCGCGCGATTTGTGGCTCGAGCTCGCGCCGCGCTTGCGCGCGCGCGACGCGTTCGCGCGCTGCGGCACGCTGTGGGTCGCAGCGGACGACGAGGAATGGCAGGCTGCGCAAGTCATGCATGACGCGTTTGCCGCACAGCGCGTTTCCTCGCAACTGCTCGACGCGAGTGCGTTGCGCGCGTGCGAGCCCGCGCTGGCGCACGGCATGGCCGGCGGCCTGCGTGTCGAGCGCGACAGCATCGTCTATGCGCCGGCGGCGGCACAGTGGCTGCTGACGTTGTCGCCGGCCGCGGCGCGTATCGATGTGCGGCTCGGCGCGCGAGCCGTGGCGGTCGACGCACGGTCCGTCACGCTCGACGATGGCGAACGCATCGAGGCGGCGCATGTGATCGTCGCGAACGGCGCAGCCGCAACGGAGCTCGTGCGGTCGTTGCCGATACAACCAAAGAAAGGCCATCTGCTGATCACCGATCGCTATCCCGGGCTGATCCGGCATCAACTGCTGGAGCTCGGCTACATCAAGAGCGCGCATCATGCGGCGGGCACGTCGGTGGCGTTCAATGCGCAGCCGCGGCCGACCGGGCAATTGCTGATCGGCTCGTCGCGCCAGTTCGACACGAACGATCCCGCCGTCGAGATGCCGGTGCTGGCGCACATGCTGCGCCGCGCGGCACGTTATCTGCCCGCGTTGCCCGGGCTGAACGGGATTCGGGCGTGGACCGGGTTTCGCGCCGCGACGCCCGATGGGTTGCCGCTGATCGGTCGGGTAGAGGAGCCGGGGGCCGGTCATCCGGAGCGCGACTACTCGGAGGCGATTCGTCCGGAGGCCGGCCATTCCACCGCCGGTGTCTGGCTTGCAGTCGGCCACGAGGGCCTCGGCGTGACGACATCGCTTGCGACCGCGCAATTGCTCGCCGCGCAAATCACCGGCGGCGCGGCAGGCATTCCCGCCGAACCCTATCTTCCTTCGCGTTTTGCACGGGGAGTCTGCCATGCGTGATGCGAACGGCGAACGCGTGCGCGTGAGCATCGACGGGCGTACGCTCGAGGTGCCGGACGGTTCGACGGTCGCGGCCGCGCTCGCGATAAGTGCGGGCATCGCCGGCACGCGCACATCGGTTAGCGGCATGCCGCGCACCGCGCTGTGCGGCATGGGCATCTGCCAGGAATGCCGCGTGACCATCGACGGTTGCGCGCACATGCTTGCGTGCCAGACGCTATGCCGCGACGGCCAGATGATCGAAACGACCGCCCCGCACTGAAACGACATGAACCGACAACACTATGACGTCGTCGTGGTCGGCGCGGGTCCCGCGGGGCTGAGTGCCGCGCGGGCGGCGGCCCGTAACGGCGCCCGCGTTGCCGTGCTCGACGACAACCCGCGCGCGGGCGGCCAGATCTGGCGTCACGGCCCGCAACATCCGCCGGCGCCCGCGTTGAGCGAGCGCCTCGCCGCATTGCAACGCGCAGATAACGTCGTGCTGTGGTCGTCAGCGCGCGTCGTCGCGCCACTCGACGAACGTGGATTGCTCGTCGAATCCGCGGCGCACGGTGCGCTTCGACTGGGCTACGAACGTCTGATTCTCGCGACTGGCGCGCGCGAGCGGCTTCTGCCGTTCGACGGCTGGACCTTGCCGGGCGTGACTGGCGCGGGCGGCCTGCAGGCGCTGATCAAAGGCGGCGTGCCGGTGCGCGGCGAGCGCATCGTGATCGCCGGCAGCGGGCCGTTGCTGATCGCGTCGCTTGCCACCGCGCGGCAAGCGGGGGCCAAGGTCGTCGCGGTCGTCGAGCAGGCGCCGTGGACGGCGCTCGTGCGCTTCGGCATCGGGCTGGCTGCGACGCCGTCGAAGCTATGGCAGGCCGCACAGCTTACGCGCGGTTTTGCGGGACTGCGCTATTGGACCGGCGGCGTGGTGCGTGAGGCGCTGGGCGACGGGCGCGTCGAGCGGGTGAGAATCCAGATCCAGCGCGGTCTGGCTCACAACAGCAGCCGTGGTGGCTGCGGCACAAGCGGCAACCCAAGCGGCGACGCGGCCAATGACGTTGTGCTCGAGTGCGAGCGCATCGCGTGCGGTTATGGTCTCGTACCGAACATTACGCTTGGCGAAGCGCTTGGCTGCGCGATACGCGGCGATGACGCAGCGGGCAGTGCGCTCGTGGTTGACGAAACACAACGCACGTCGCTCGAACATGTGTTTGCGGCGGGCGAATGCACCGGCATCGGCGGAATGGAACTGGCGAGCGTCGAAGGGGAGATTGCCGGTTTGATTGCGGCGGGTGCGACGCGCGAAGCGCAAAGCTTGCATACGCGGCGCGATCGGTGGCGGCTTTTTGCGAAACGTGTCGAGCGCGCGTTTGCGCTCGGCGAGGCGGCGCGCGCGTTGCCGTCCGACGATACCGTGCTGTGCCGCTGCGAAGATGTCACGTGCGGTCAAATGCGCGAGCACACGAACTGGCGCGACGCGAAACTGCAAACACGTTGCGGCATGGGGCCGTGCCAGGGGCGTATCTGTGCGACGGCAGCCGCGGTTTATTTTGGCTGGCATGCCGGACCGGCACGGCCGCCGTTCAGTCCCGCGCGGATCGCAACGCTGCTCGAGGCCGCGGCGGACGCGGCGCTGGATATCGCACCGCACACCGCGCCAGCGGACGAATAGGCGACGCAAACCGCAAACCGCAAACCGCAAACCGCAAACCGCAAACCGCAAACCGCAAACCGCAAACCGCAAACCGCAAACCGCAAACCGCAACCCACCGCTTCTGCACAACCCCTCCGGCGCGCCCCGAATTCTTTCACCTGTCCGTGCGGCCCTATAATCGTGCGCACACGACACCGGCACCGCACCCGCGACATATCGGAACCCGCAGAATGAACACGCAGGCCTACCCGCTGGAAGCGCCCGACGGCAGTCCCTTCGGCACGCCGGGCGAAGGTGCCGCTGCGCTTGCGGCGATGCTCGCGCATTTCACGCTGCTCGCGCCGGTGTTCGACGCGATGCCCGATACGGTGTTCTTCGTGAAGGACGCCGATGCGCGCTATGCGCTCGTCAACCGCACGCTGGTGTCGCGCTGCGGGCACAAGGAAAAGGAAGCGCTGCTCGGCAAGACCGCCGAAGACGTGTTCCCGAGCCGCTTCGGCCGCATCTATACCGCGCAGGACAAGGCGGTCATCCATGTCGGCAACCAGATGCTCGATCAACTGGAACTGCATCTGTATCCGGGCCGGCAGCCCGGCTGGTGTCTGACCTGCAAGCAGCCGCTGCGCGACGCGTCCGGCCGCATCGTCGGCCTCGCGGGCACGTCGCGCGATCTGAAGGCCGACGAGAGCAGCCACCCGGCGTACAGCCGTCTCGCGACGGTGGTCCAGTACATCCAGCAAAACTACGTGCAGCCGCTGAACCTGAAGCAACTCGCGGACATGGCCGATATGTCGGTGGCGCAGCTCGAGCGTTACTTTCACAAGGTGTTTCACCTGACGCCGCGGCAGGTGCTGCTGAAAACGCGCCTCGACGCGGCGACCGCGCTGCTCGTCTCGCATGACAAGGTGACCGACGTCGCCGCGTTGTGCGGCTACACCGATCACAGTGCGTTTACGCGGCAATTCAAGGCGACAGTCGGCGTCACGCCGACCGAATACCGGTTGCTGCTGCTCGGCAACGGTCGCCCGCGCGCGGCGGCATGAAGTTGAAGCCGGACGACGACGCACGCGGCAGATGAACAAACGATGAACAGGCGCGGCCCCGCACATCGCTATTACGTGTACGTCGTGATCCTCGACGACACCGTCTGGAACGAAGCGCGCTTCAGGCGCGCGAACCCCGGCTACCGTTTCGACAAGCCGTGTGTATACGTGGGCATGACAGGACTGGACCCGGATCTGCGCTTCGATCGGCACAAGGCGGATATTCAGGCGAACCGCTATGTGCGCGATTACGGTGTGCGGCTAATGCCCGAACTGTATGACTTTTACAATCCGATGCCGTACGAAGGCGCGCGGGATATGGAAGTGGAACTGGCCATCGGGCTGCGCGAGGCCGGCTATGCGGTGTGGCAAGCCTGATGAAAGCAATGCCGGTTATTTGATGCCGAGGCCGCGCAAGATTGCGTTGCCTTCATCGGTTAGACGAAACTGCGGCGCACCGGCATCCGACAGAATGCTTTCGACGAGTCCGGCTTCCTGCAGCCTCGGAATTTCCGGTTTCGCGTACGCGTCGACGGGCGCGTGCAACAACAGCAGCAGCGTCGCGAGTTCGTGGTGGCTCAGCAAACGGCGCAACATGGTGGGCCGTTTCGTCGCTACCGGAGTCTTCTGGGCGTCGTGTTCGTTGTTGTTAGCGTTGTTATCCATCAGGCACCTCATACAGATCGCGCTTCGATTCGAGTGACCGGATCATGAGTAGCCAAACTTAAACGACACTTAAGACGGGGACGTGACAGCGCCTGCATGCGTTCGCTCGTGCGTTTGCGCATTCGCATGTCGATCGGATTGCTACTTGCTTACGCTTCGCATCGTCACGGTGCGCAGGTCTTGCTCGCCGCTTCGATCCACATATTCGACATATGGCGCTTTCCCGCGTAATAGCGGTATGTCGTTCCGCCGTTGTCGCTGCGGACCTTAACGATATTCGAGTCGCCGAAATCGAGCATCGTGCCTTGCGGAATCGGCGACGTGCTGACGTTCGTATCGTGCTTTTTGGCTTCCTGTTCGAGGCATTGCACGACGTCGGCGACCGGGCGTTGGGTCATCGTATCGTTTTCCGGATCGCCCGCATCGGGATTGCTCTGCAGCTGTGCGCACGCGCTGAGTGCGAACGGAATGAGCAGCGTGGCGCATAACGATGCTTTGAACGGATTCCTCATGACTCTCCCTGACGTTGAATTTCTTTGAGCGGCGCTCACGAGTGGCGCTCATAAGTGGCGCTTCAAGCAACCACTGCGACCGTGACACTGAATGAAATTATATCCGTGCAAGGGGCGTGCCTGGCCGGTAACGCCATCCACGGCCGACGTCGATGAGCAACGACGTTGACGAGGCGCGCGGGAGTCATGCAAATGCATGGTTGAGGGCGGGGTGTTTGCCGAGATAGTCAAACATGAATTTGAAGGCGCGACCATGCGATCCCGCAGCGCGGCTCACTTCACTTCGCGCTTGCATGCTGCGCTTATCGAACCGCGCGCCGCCTCGCGGCAATTGCATCGCGTGTCTGCATCGCCGCGTAAGTCAGCTGAGCGGCCGCGAGGCCGAACGCGCCGAACGTATGCGCGAGTCCGAATTGCGCGAACGCTTCCGGTACCGGCCGTTCGCCGGTGATCGCCGCCGCGAGCAATTCGCCGCACGCGGTGGTCGGCGCCATACCGTGACCGCCGAAACCGACCGCGTACCAGACGCCGTCGGTGCTGCGGCCGATCTGCGGCATCTTGTGCCGCGCGTAGCTCATCAACCCGCCCCATGCATAGTCGACGCGCACGCCGTGCAATTGCGGATACACCTTCAGCAGATCGCCGCGCAGCAGCCGCGCGATGGCCTGCGGCGCGCGTTCGACGATCGAGATGCGGCCGCCCCATAAAATGCGCGTATCCGGCAACGGCCGGTAGTAGTCGAACGCAAAGCGCGTGTCATAGACGGCCGACGTGCAATCGATCGCGTCTTTCAGGCGCGCGCCGAGCGGTTCGGTCGCCATCACATAGGTCGCGATCGGCAACACCGCACGCTCGACGCGCCGGTATACGTTGCGCGCATAGCCGCCGCCCGCCATGACGACATGCTGCGCATCGACGGTGCCCATGGGGGTGTCGACCACGAAGCCGCCGCGCTGCGCGCGCAGTGCGCGCACCGGCGAATGCTCATGAATGCGCACGCCTGCATCGGCCGCCGCAGCCGCGATGCCGGCTACATACTTCAACGGATGAAAGTGGAACGCGTTGCGCTCGAAAAGGCCGCCGTGATAGCGGTTGGTTTTGAGCCGCGCAGAGAGTTCCCGTTCGCCAAGCGGTTCCCAGTCGACACCGAACGATTCTTTCATCAGCCGGCGTTGCGCATCGAGCCGCGCGGGCTCGTCGAACCAGTTTGCGAGAATCACGCCGGCATCGGTAACGTCGCAATCGATGTTGTAACGACGGATGCGTTTGCGCATCAGATCGACGGCATCGGTGGTCAGCGCGTACAGTTCGCGCGCGCGTGCGGCGCCGAGCACCTTCAGCAAATCCGCGCAATCGAGGCTATAGCCGCCGAATACGAAGCCGCCGTTGCGCCCGGAGGCGCCAAAGCCCACCTGTTGCGCTTCCAGCACGACGACGTCGCGCAGGCCGCGCTCGGCGAGTCCGAGGGCAGTGGACAAACCAGCCAGCCCGCCGCCGACGATGCACACATGTGCGCTGTGACGGCCCGTCAAACGAAGGCGTTCAGGACGCTTGACGGTCGCCTCGTAGAAACTCTGCATAGGTGCGTTCGTTCCGCCCAGGGTGGGCGGCTATGGTACTGAAAATCGCGCCGCGCTCCTATATCGGGCTTTCCACAGGTAGGCTCGTTGCCGCCCGTCCTGGCACGTGCGCGCCACGCCGGAAACGCCGGTGCGGCGCCCTACACCGGCGCATCGCACGGCACGAGTGTTGCGTGGCGTACTCAATGCAGGCGCCAGTTTGCACCGAGGCCCCTCGCAATTCACGGTAACGCGCTAGACTGATACGAGTCGCATTTTTTGTGGTCCGGCATCTGCAAGGAGACGCCACCATGAATCGGCCGCTGCTTCGCATTCCGCAACTGCGCACCACCGGCACCACCTCCTCGTGGAAGTGGTTGAAGTGGGGAGTTTTTCTGGCGTTTCTGGTGGCGGTCGCAGCGGGCGTGCGCGTCGTGCAGATCGAAATGGATACGTCGCGGCTGCAGGCGCGCTACCTGTCCGAACTGACGAGCGAAGTCGGCTTTACCGTCGCAACCGGGCCGAGCGACCGCATCCGCTTCCCGAAAGACGGCCCGTACGACATCAGGCTCGGCTATACGCTGCTGCCGTCGATCGAACGGCGCCTGCGCGAGCGCGGCTTCACGGTCGCATCGCAGGCGCGCGATTCAGACCGCATGCTTTCGCTCGCCGACGACGACCTGTTTATCCCATACGAAGAGAAAGACCAGGCCGGCTTGCGCCTGTACGACGCGAGCGGCGAAGCGTTGTTCGGCGACGATTATCCGAAACGGATTTACCGCAATTTCAGTGCGGTTCCGCCGCTTGTCGTCAACGCGCTGCTGTTTATCGAAGACCGTCACCTGCTCGATGCCGACCAGCCGAACCGGAATCCGGCGGTCGACTGGACCCGATTCGGCCGCGCGCTCGCCGACCAGGGCGCACGCTTTTTCAACCATAACCAGCCGCAGCCGGGCGGCAGTACGCTCGCGACGCAGATCGAGAAATTCCGCCATTCGCCGGGCGGGCGCACCGCGACGCCGCGGGAAAAGCTGCGGCAAATCGCGTCGGCGTCGGTGCGCGCTTATCTCGGCGGCCCGCGCACGATGGAGGCGCGTGAACAGATCGTCGTGCGTTATCTGAATTCGGTGCCGCTTGCCGCGCAGCCGGGGATCGGCGAAGTCAACGGGATCGGCGATGGCCTCGCCGCATGGTATGGCCGCGACTTCGACGACGTGAACCGCATTCTTGCGGCGCCGCCGACCGATGAAAACCTCGCGGCGCAAGGCCTGGCATTCCGCCAGGTGTTGTCGCTGATGATTGCGCAGCGCGGGCCGTCGCACTTTCTGCTGCGGCGAAACGCGGATCTCGCGTCGCTGACCGACAGCTATCTGCGTCTGCTCGCAAGCGGCGGTGCGATTTCGACCTCGCTGCGCGACGCGTCGCTGGCCGCGCCGGTTGAACTGCATCGCTCGTCGCTGCCGCCGGCCACGGAGTCGTTCGTATCGCGCAAGGCGGTGACGTCGTTGCGTTCGCATCTGATGACGGCGCTAGGCGTCGGCAACCTGTACGACCTCGACCGGCTGGATCTGAGCGCGACGGCCACGCTCGACAACGAGGTGCAGCAGGCCGTCAGCGACCGTCTCGCAGCGGCCGCAAGCAAGGACGGCGCGCGCGCCGCCGGACTCTACGGCAAAGATATGCTGCGTCCGCAGGACGATCCGTCGAAAATTTCGTATAGCTTGACCTTGTTCGAAAAGCACGACGGCCAGAACCTCGTGCGCGTGCAAACCGATAGCGTGAACCAGCCGTTCGACATCAACCAGGGCGCACGGCTCAATCTCGGCTCGACGGCGAAGCTGCGCACCATCGTCACGTACCTGCAGATTGTCGAGGAACTGCACGGCCGCTATGCCGAAATGAGCGTCGACGAATTGCGTGCGGTGAAGCCGGAGCGCTCCGATCCGTTGACGTATTGGGCGGTCGATTATCTGTCGCATACGACGGACCATTCGCTTCCCGCCATGCTCGATGCGGCCGTCGAGCGCAAGTATTCGGCGAGCGCCGGCGAGATGTTCTATACGGGCGGCGGCGGCCAGGTGTTCAGCAACTTCGAATCGACCGACAACGGCCGTATTCTGACCGTGCACCGTGCGTTCCAGCATTCGGTGAATCTGGTCTTCGTGCGGATGATGCGCGATATCGTCCACTACGAAATGATCCAGACAACCGGCCCGACGTCGCAATGGCTCGACGATCCGGCGGTGCGGAAAATGTATCTGACGCGTTTCGCGGATCAGGAAAGCCGCGTGTACATGAATCGCTTCTACACCAAGTACCACGGCAAAACCCCGGACGCCGCGCTCGCCGCTTTGCTGCGCACGGTGCGCAAATCGCCGCCGAAGGTGGCGACCGTGCTGCGCAGTGTGGCGCCCGACGCGTCGCAGGAATGGTTCAATGCACAGATGCGCGCGGCGCTGAAGGGCACGCCCGCCGCAGTGATTCTCGACAATGAAGATCTCGCCGACCTCTATGCGAAGTACGGGATCGACAAGTTCAACCTGAACGACCGCGGCTATATTTCGAGCGTGCATCCGCTCGAGCTGTGGACGCTCAACTATCTGCGCACGCATCCGGACGCGAGCCTGAATGAAATACAGGAAGCGAGCCGCGACCCACGCGCCGATGCCTACAAGTGGCTCTTCAAGACCCGCTATCACGCGACGCAGGACCGCCGCATCAAGCGGATGGTCGAGCAGCGCGCGTATGAGGAGATCGGCAAGTCGTGGCGCGCGCTCGGCTACCCGTTCGCGAAGCTGACGCCGTCGTATGGCGCGGCGATCGGCGCGTCGGGCGACCGGCCGGTCGCGCTTGCGCAACTGATCGGCATCATCTCGAACGGCGGCAATCAGGTGCCGACACATAGCATTGCCGAGCTCGAATTCGCGAAGGGCACGCCGTATGAAACGCGCTTTACGCGTGCCGCGGCGCAGCCGAACCAGGTGCTGTCGCCGGATATCGCGCGGGTCGTGCAATCGCTGCTGCGCGATGTGGTGGCGGGCGGCACCGCGCGGCGGATGGCGCAAGGCATGACGTTCCCGAATGGCCAGACGCTGCAGGTGTCCGGCAAGACCGGGACCGGCGACCAGCGCTTCAATGTGTATGCGAAAGGCGGCCGGTTGATCGAATCGCGCAAGGTGAATCGTACGGCTACCTTCGTGTTCCAAATCGGCGACCGGTTCTACGGTACGTTGACGGCCTTCGTGCACGAGCCGTATGCGGCACGTTTCGACTTTACGAGTGCGCTGTCGGTGCAGTTGCTGAAATCGATGGCGCCGGCGCTGCAGCCTTTGCTTGACGAGCCGCCTGAGCGTCAAGCGAAGCGCGTCGCGGCGGCGGGCGCAGAGGCACAGGCGCGCTAACGATGGGAGCGATTGCGATTGCAAGCGCAATTGCTCGCGAGTTCGCCGCGCCGTGCCGCGTCCTTCAATAATCGACTTCCACCGCGGGCTTCAGGAACAGCTCGTGCACCGGCGCGAAGTGCGCATAAAGCGGCAGAATCGCACCGCCCATCGCGCGCGCATCCGCGCCGATCGCGCCTTCCAGCAATTGAGGCCGCACCATGCCTTCCCATTCGAACCGGTCGAGCACGCGCTCCGTGCGGCGAATGATTTCGCGTACGAGTTGACGATCGAGTTCGCCGTCTATCACGACCGCTTCCAGATCGAGCAGCGCCGCCGCATTGGTCAACGCGCTTGCGATTGCCGGACACGCGGTGTCGAGCCATTGTGCGGTCAGCCGCCACAGGTCCGCAGACAACGCGCGATGATCGTGCGCGGCGGCGGCGGGTGCGCCGGCTTCGGTGAACAGCCGCTCGAGCACGAAACCCGACGCCGCGTGCAGCAACTGCCTCGCGGGGTCGCGCGCGCGGCCCGCGATCGGAATCGAGCCGACCGCGCCGGCGTTGTCGTGCGGGCCGCCATGCAGACGTCCGTCGATCACGAGACCGCCGCCGATAAACGTACCGACGAACAGATAAAGAAAGTGGTGGATGCCGCGCCCCTGGCCCATCACCAGTTCGGCTGCACAGGCGGCGGTGGTGTCTTTTGCGAACTCGACGGGCAAGCCCGTCATTGTCGCGATACGCGTGCGGATGTCGATATCGTTCCATGCGTCGAGCGCATCGCGCGGCGCGCCGAGAAACTCGCGCCAGCCGCCGAGCCACAAAGGCGCCGCCACGCCGACGCCGACCACCTTGCGTCTTCTGGCCGCACCCAGCGTATCGTTGACGCGCGCGAGCTTGCTTTCCAGCGCGCCAAAGAGGGTGTGCGGGTCCGGATACGCGTACTCGAGCACTTCGCGGCAGCAAACGCGGCCGACGAAATCCAGCGCGAGCACATCGAGGCTGCGCCGTCCGACCTTCACGCCGATCGTATACGCGCCTTCGGGCCGCAACGCGATCGGCACGGACGGCTGGCCGATGCGTCCGCGCACGCGCGCCTGCTTGACGAGCAGACCGTCGTCGATCAGGCGATCGACGATCATCGATACGGTCTGCATCGACAGGCGCGTGAGCCGGCCGACGTCGGCCTTCGGCAACGGGCCGTGCAAGCGGATGGCCTGCAGCACGATCCGCTCGTTGAACTGCCGCATGCCGACCTGGTTCGAGCCGACCGTGCGTTTCAGCGGCGAACGGATACCGGTTTCCATTGCGCGGTCCGTTCAAGCGCAAGAGCGCATGACGGGCGCGATGCGCACGAGGGGCGTCGTCGCAGCGCGCATCACGCGATCGCCTTGACGTCCGCTTCCTTCGCGCCGGTCATGATCGCGACCGCCTCCGACATATGAATGTCTTTCCGGTTCACGAGCGCCGCGCGCCGGCCCAGCCGTTGAATATGAATGCGGTCCGCGATGTCGAACACGTGCGGCATGTTGTGGCTGATCAGAATGACCGGCAAGCCGCGGTCGCGCACACGGCGAATCAGTTCGAGCACCATATTGCCTTCCTTCACGCCGAGTGCGGCGGTCGGTTCGTCGAGAATCACGACGTGCCGTGCAAATGCCGCGCTGCGGGCCACGGCCACGCCCTGACGCTGACCGCCCGACAGCGTCTCGACGGCCTGGCGCATCGAGCGGATGCCGATCTGCAGATCCTTCATATGCGCGGTCGCTTCGTCGAGCATGCGGCGCTTGTCGATCATCTTGAGAACCGACCCACGCCAGCCGGGCTTGCGCAATTCGCGCGCAAGAAACAGGTTTTCCGCGATGCTCATGGCCGGCGCGACCGCGAGGTCCTGGTAGACCGTTTCGATTCCCTGTTCGCGCGCATCGAGCGGACTGCGAAAGCGCACCGGCTTGCCATCGAGGCGAATCTCGCCCTCGTCGGGCAGCGTCGCGCCGGACAGCGCCTTGATCAGCGACGATTTGCCGGCGCCGTTGTCGCCGATCACGGCCATGATCTCGCCGGGCATCACTTCGAAATCGCAGCCGTCGAGCGCGGTGACGTTGCCATAGCGTTTGACGAGGCCGCGTGCCTCGAGCACGGGCGCGGCGGTGGAAACGGCGGAAGAGGGAACGGGTGTCGTCGACATGACGGGCTCCATGCTTGAATGCGGTGCGAAAGATGATGCGGCGTAGGCGCGGGCCGTGAAGGCGAAGGCGAAGCGCGAATGCCGATGCAAGGGTGAAGCGCGTTGCTTGCGCCTAACGCGCACCGCGGTGCGACAGCTTGTCCGCAGCGACCGCGAGGATCACGAGAATGCCGGTGATCAGCACCTGATACACGGACGACACGCCGATCAGCGTCAGGCCGTTGCGAAACACGCCGACGATCAACGCGCCGAGCAGCGTGCCCGCGATCGAGCCACGCCCGCCGAACAGGCTCGTGCCGCCCAGCACGACCGCGGTGATGCTGTCGAGGTTTTCGGTCTGCCCCGCTTGCGGATCGCCGACGCCGGTGCGCGATACGGCGAGCAGCGCGGCAACGCCGTAGATCGCGCCGGACAGCGTATAAACCGTGAGCAGGATTTTTCGCGACGACAGGCCCATCAGGCGCGCCGCTTCCGCGTTATTGCCGAGCGCATACAGGTGACGGCCCGGCACCGTGTCGCGCAGCACGAACCAGGTCGCGAGGTACATCAACAGGGTGAGCACGGTACCGTACGTCACCTCTGCGGGACCGAGCCTGAACGTATTGCCGAAGAACATGATCGCCTCCGGCAGGTTCGACACGCTCTCCGCATTCGAATAGATCTGCGTGCACGCGAACGCGATATTCAGCGTGCCGAGCGTCACGATAAACGACGGCAGCTTGATGCGCGTGATCAACGCGCCGTTCAAGAGGCCGAACAGCGTGCTCGCGCCGATGCCGCAAAGAATTGCGAGTATGGGCGGCACGCCGAGCACGACCGCGAACTTGGTCATCACGATCGAGCCGAATGCCATCACCATGCCGCACGACAGATCGATGCCGCCGGTCAGTACGATCAGTGTCTGGCCGATTGCGATGACCGCGACCACCATCGTTTGTTGCAGGATTAACGATAGATTCTGTGCGGACAGGAAGCGGTCGCTTTGCGAAATGAAGAACGCGCACGCAAGCACCAGCGCGATCAGCGGACCGGCTTCGGCAAGCGAAGGCAAGCGCTCGGTCAGGCGGCGATGGTCGTGGGCGGGGGCGGCGGGGGTGGGAGTCGACATGATGCGTTTCCTCGATGCGATGATGCAATGCGTGATGCGTCCAACGTGGAGTGCGCGAGCAACGGGTGCGGCGCGCGGCGACGGATATGCGGCCGGCGCACGCAGTGTGGCGGTCGGCGCCGCGCATAGCTGCGCCGCGCCGGATGCTGCATGGCGTTACTTGTTGCCCCAGCAGTTCTCGAGACCGAACGCGGTGTCCTTGCTATCGACGCCCGACTGCGGTTTATCGCTGATCAGCGTGACGCCGGTATCGTGATAGCCAGTCGGCTTTTTGCCGGTCTTCGCATAGTCGACGCCGGCATTCACGCCGAGTTCGGCCATCTTCAGCGGGTATTGCTGCGAGGTGGCGGCGATCGCACCGGCCTTCACATTGCGCACGCCTTCGCAGCCGCCGTCGATCGACACGATCATTACGCCCTTGTCCTTGCCCGCGGCCTTGAGTGCGCGATACGCGCCCGCCGCGGCCGGTTCGTTGATCGTGTAGACGACGTTGATGTCCGGCGCTTTCTGCAGGCAGTTTTCCATCGCCGTTTGTCCTTTCGCCTGGTCGCCGCGCGTGTCCTGGCTGCAGACGATCGACGCGTCGCCTTCCTTGATGCCGAAGCCCTTCAGAAAGCCGTTATGCCGCAGCACGCCGACCGATACGCCCGGTGCGAGGTCGAGCGTCGCGATCTTCGCGGGCTTGCCGCCGAGCGCCGCTTTCGCGTATTCGCCAATCAGCACGCCCGCCTTGAAGTTGTCGGTGGCGAAGAGCGCGTCGGTCGCGTCCTGCGGTTCGGTGGGCGTGTCGAGTGCGATTACGATCGCGCCGGCCGCGCGTGCTTTCCGGATGCTCGGCACGATGGCTTTCGTGTCGCTCGGCGTGATCAGAATCGCTTTTGCGCCGGCGGTCAGCATGTTTTCGATCGCGGTGACCTGGCTTGCGTTATCGCCGTCGAACTTGCCGGCCGCGGTCATCAGCTTCGCACCGTCTTTCTGCGCTGCTGCGTCTGCGCCCTGGCGCATCTTCACGAAGAACGGGTTCGTGTCGGTCTTCGTGATCAGGCCGACCACGGGCTGGTCCGCCGCGTGACTCGTGCCGATGCACAACACAGCCGATGCCGCTGCGCAGACCGCGACGATCCGCTGCGCGGCGCGTGGCACGCTCGATTTCAGGTTCATGGGAACGCTCCTCCGGTTGATTGACAACGACGTTATGGACTGCAGTCGATTCGATCGGGTTTGGGCGCGGTGGGCCGGCCTCGTTTCTGGTGGTACAGGTTCGCGTTGGATTGCGTCGGCCTGTCGGGACTAAATCAATTGGTTTTATTTAGTACAGCAGCGCGCTGCGTGAGTGTCAAGGAATGGGCGGTTTGCTGCGGTGCGTAGCCAATGAGGCGGCAGTGCGCCGCAACGCAAGCGGAGCAAGGAAGGGGGCGCTTATGCGATGCGGTATCGGCGCGGATGGGTTCGGGTAAATCAGGAGGGCGAGGGGGTGGTGCGTGCGCAATGCTCAGACCATAGAGAGCGGTTAGCGACGGAACTGCGAGACAGGGATCGCTGTTGTGGCGAGCGCGGCTCGCGACCCGATCTCCCGGTTGACCGCGTGGCTCTTTCTCAATGCGCGGCACGTCGACACCAGCGTGGCCGGACAATATTGCCGTGATCAGCATGCTTTTTGCATCGTCTCATCTGGCACGCAAGCTTGTCACAACCGTCAATCACCATACGGTGGGATGCAAGATGACCCGCAAAAATGACCCGATGGTGGAGATGACGCGCGATCTCCACGAGCACGTCGATATGAGGGGAAAATTTGTCCGTATGTGCGCACGCCGCTCGAGGTGCCGGAGTACGACCAGCCGGTGCCGGCATTGGCGCGAGACGAAACGCTCACTGTGTACCGATGGTTGCGCGAGCAACCGACCGGTCCGTTCGCCGATGCTTTGCTCGATGAGCGCATGTCACAAGTTGCTGGCAAACTAGCGGACTCGCTGGCGCAAGCCCAGCCCACATCGTGAACATCCAGGAGACTGTCATGCAGATTCATCATCGCCGTTTCGGCCGTACCGGCTGGGACGTTTCGGAAATCGGCTTCGGCGCGTGGGCGATCGGCGGTGCGTGGGGCGACGTATCCGACGCGGACGCCCGGCAGGCGCTGCACGCGGCGCTCGATGCGGGCGTCACGTTCATCGATACAGCCGACGTGTATGGCGACGGCCGCTCCGAGCGGATCATCCGAGACGTGCTGCGCGAACGCGGCGGTCAGCGGCCAATAGTCGCGACCAAAGCCGGGCGCCGTCTGAACCCGCATGTGGCCGACGGCTACACGAAGGCGAATATCGAAGCGTTTATCGATCGCAGCCGCGAGAACCTCGGTGTCGATACGCTGGATCTCGTGCAACTGCATTGCCCGCCGACCGACGTCTATTTCCGCCCGCAACTGTTCGACGGGCTCGACGAACTCGTCGCGGCCGGCAAGCTGCGCCACTATGGCGTCTCGGTCGAGCGCGTCGAGGAGGCGCTGAAGGCGATCGAGTATCCGAACGTCGTGTCCGTGCAGATCATCTACAACATATTCCGGCAACGGCCCGCGCAATTGTTCTTCCGCGAGGCGCACGCAAAAAACGTCGCGGTGATCGTGCGCGTGCCGCTCGCAAGCGGGATGCTGACCGGCAAGCTCAACGCGCAATCCACCTTTGCTGCCGATGACCATCGCAACTTCAACCGGCATGGCGAAGCATTCGACGTAGGCGAGACCTTCTCGGGCGTGCCGTACGACGTGGCGCTCGAAGCGGTCGAAGCGCTGCGCGCGTACGTGCCGCAAGGCGCGACGATGGCGCAGTTCGCGTTGCGCTGGATTCTGATGGAAAAAGCGGTCTCGGTCGTCATTCCGGGTGCGAAGAACGCGGTGCAGGCGAAAGGCAATGCCGACGCAAGCGCGCTGGCTCCGCTGCCGGAAGAGACGATGGCGCAAGCGCGCCGCATCTACGATCAACTGATCGCGCCGCACGTGCATCAGCGCTGGTAATCGGCTCTAGCCGCGATACGGCTGCACGCCACAATGCGTGCTCAACGCCGGTCGCGGCAGTCACGCGATCAGGTCAACGAAAAAAAACGAGCCGCCATCGAAGCGACTCGCTTTTTTTACACACACATGCACTGCCGCGCGACACAGCGTGGCGCGTTACATCGCTTAACCCCCGTCAGCCGAAATCCGCGCCGAATCGCTGACGAGCGGCCCGCCATACGGCAGGTCGATCGCCGGCGACGCATGACGTTCCGCATGCGCGCGCCGCATCGGCTTCAGCACGAAGATCGCGAGCAGTGCGGCAATGGCCGCCATGCCGGCCGCGAGCATAAAGACCGCATGCCAGCTACCAGTGGCCGCGGTAATCACGCTTGTGAACGGCACGAGCAGCGCGGCGGTGCCCTTCGCGGTGTACAGCAGGCCCGCATTCGTTGCCGCGAATTTCGGCCCGTACGTGTCGCCGCACGTCGCGGGGAACAGGCTATAGATCTCGCCCCACGCGAAGAACACGATGCCGGTCAGAATGACGAACGCAACCGGGCTGTGCCCGTAGTTGGACAGCGCGACGATGCCGACCGCCTCGATCGCGAACGCGACGAACATCGTGTTCTCGCGGCCGATGCGGTCCGACACCCAGCCGAAGAACGGCCGCGTCAAACCGTTGAGCACGCGGTCGATCGTCAGCGCGAAGGTGAGCGCCGGCAGCGTGAGACCGAGCAGCGAGACCGGCGAATCCTGCAAGCCGAAATCCTTGGCGATCGGGCCCAGTTGCGCGGTCGCCATCAGGCCGCCCGCGGCCATCATCACGAACATCAGGTACATGACCCAGAATATCGGCGAGCTCACCACTTCACGCGGCGTCGCGTTGTAGACCGCGCGCTTCACCGCGCCGGCCGCATTTTTCGCGGTCGCGAGCAGGCTTTGCGGCGGCGCGAGCAATGCCAGACCCAGCAGGAACACGACGATGCCCTGGCCGAGGCCGAACCACAGGAAGGTCGCTTCGTAGCCGCTGCTCTTGATCATGTGCGCGATCGGCACGACCGTCGCGGCCGAGCCCATCCCGAAGCCGGCCGCGGTGATGCCGGCCGCGAGTCCGCGCCGGGTGGGGAACCACTTGAGCGCATTGCCGACGCAGGTGCCGTACACCGCACCCGCGCCGATGCCGCCGACCGCCGCCGCGAGATACAGCACCGGCAGCGACGAAGCGAACGAATTGATGGTCCATGCGAGCGCGCACAGCGCGCCGCCGCCGACCACCACCGGCCGCGGTCCGAAGCGGTCGACCAGATAGCCTTCAACCGGCACGAGCCACGTTTCGGTGACGACGAAGATCGTGAAGGCGACCTGAATCGCCGCGCGCCCCCATTGATATTTCTCGTTGATCGGATTGACGAACAGGGTCCAGCCGTACTGCATGTTGGCGATCATCGCCATGCATATCACGCCGAATACGAGTTGCACCCATGGCGTCGCCATCCATGATGGCGTTTGTCCCTGCTGATCCGTACGCATCGCTGTCTCCTTTGATTTATGTGTGGGGAAAGGGAGGCGACCGGCTGTGTCGCCGCCTAACCCGATTCAAGCCGGTCATAAGTCGATACAGTATGTGATATATCAAGTAAGTCAAGCGAAAGGCATGACGGGGTTTTCACCAGGCAATCATTCGAAAGAAAGGAAAATGAAGGCAGTGCATAAATGCACGGTATTGAACAAAAAAAAGCCCGCCGGGTAAGGTCGGCGGGCTGAGAACATGCGGCGAGACAAAGCGGGTTCGCGACATGCGCTACCGTTATAGATGAAAGTTAAACGTAATGTAAAGTTTTTTGTTTGTATGGGTAAGTGCGGCGCCGCACAGGCGATCGGAGCATCGCGCGCTAGAGGGTTCGCGCGAGCGCGGACAACTGTTCGGCGAGTTCCGCCGGATGGGTCACATGCGGCGAGTGACTGGACGGCAGGGTATGAACCATGGTCCGGTTGCCCATTGCATCGTCGACGGCCGCGATCATGCGCTCTTGCGCAGCGGGCAGGACCGACTCGTCGTTGAGCGCGCGGAAGTAGTGTCGCGGCACGCTGCCGAAGCGCTCGCGGGTCATCGGCGATGGCGCGGTCAATACGGTGAGCGGTTCGTCGCAATGCATGTGTGCGAGATTTTCGTCGAGCATGGCGTCGTCGATCTGTCCGTAGAACGCGCGCTTCACGAGGTCGCGGTAGGCCGGATCCGGATTGTGCGGATCGATGCGCGCCGCGCCGGTTTTCTGCGGATCGCCTATCGCGAGCGCACCGATCAGCGAACCGCTCATGGTTGGATGCCGGCGCACCGCGCCCGGCAATTCGCCTGGCGGCAGCATATACGCGCTCAGATAAACGGCCGCGCTTACGAGTTCGGGACGCGACTCGGCGACCGCGGTCACGGTCAGTCCACCCATCGAATGACCGACCAGCACCACCGGCAAGCCAGTTTGCCGATGCATGTCCTCGATCCATCCGATGGCGGCCTGCGTGCGATCGGCCTGAGTGACGCCTGCGTTCGGCGAAGGCTCGGTGGCGAGCGCTGCTGCATCATGCGGTTGCCGCAGCGAGGCCGCGGGCGCTTTTGCATTGGCGCCGGCGCCAGGCAGGTCGTACGCACGTACGATATGTCCGTGCGCCTCGAGCAGCGGTATCAGATGACGCCAGGTGGCGGCGCCATGCCAGGCGCCATGAATAAGAAGGAAAGATGGTTTGTCGGCGGCCATATCGGGCAGATCCATAGGGTGGCAGATTTCATTGACATAACGGTTGATGCGCCAACCTATTCCATGCCGTGCCCGATGGCCGTTCACGATGCCGCGCTGCGCCGGACTGATCGGGCGTTCGGCGACGCCACGAAGCACGCATCGATTCCCGTAGCGACTTTCTATTCTTTCAATTGTTTCGGTGTAAGAAGTAGAACCTTACGTTGCGCATTCATGTTGCTCCGTGTACGCCGATCTTCTGCTAAGGTTCTTGCCCGCAGCGGGTATGGCGGCGCAGTACTGCGTCACGTCATGCACCGCATGCAACCGGCCGTCGACGCTGCTCACGCCATGCTTGCGCATGCTGCGTGTGCCTGTGTCTCGTGCGCCTCTCTCGCATCGTGCTGTACGTTTCGCTCACGCGCTCCTCGTCATGTCGATCAACAGCCTTCTGCAAAGCGCGTTTGACCATCACCGCGAAGGTCGTCTCGATCTCGCCGAAAATCTTTACCTCGAAATCATCAAGCAGGCGCCGACGCACTGGAGCGCACGCTTCAAGCTTGCAACGGTGTTGAGCCGGACCGGCCGCCACGACGCGGCGATCGGCTGGCTGATGCCGATGCTCGCCGAAGACCCCGATGAAAGCGTATCGCTGCACAAGGAACTCGGTTTTGCGCACGCGAGCGCCGGGCGCCCCGAACGCGCGCTCGAGCATTTCCGGAGCATTCTCGAGACGTTGCCGAACGATGCGGACACGCTGCACCTCGTGGCGAATTTCGCGCAATCGCTGCATCTGCAAGAAGAGGCCGACACGCATTACCGTCGCGCGCTCGAGCACAGGCTGCTCGTCACCGTGCCGGCAGTCGGCGGGCCGCCGGAATTCCGCGTGCTGTTCGTGTTCGCGCCCGGGCGTGGCAACACGCCGTTTGTTTATCTGATCGAAGGCGCGACGTTTGAAAGCAACGTGATCAACCTGCTGGAAGACTTCAAATATGACGACGACGCGTTGCGCAATGGCGGCGACATCGTCGTCAATCTGATTGCGGATGTCGACCAGGGCGGTCCGATCATCGCGTTTGCCGAGGAGATCATCGACCGTATCGGCAAACCGATCGTCAATCATCCGCGCAAGATTACCGGCACGGGACGCGAGTCGATCGCGAAGCTGATTGCGGATGTGCCAGGCTGCGTGGTGCCGCAAACCCGCCTGTACACCGCCGACGCATTGCGTGCGCTGCTGGCCGACGAAGCGGCGTTTCCGTGGGCGTTGCCGCTACTCGTGCGGCGTGCCGGCACGCATGGCGGCAGCGACTTCGAACAGGTGCATTACCTTTGGCAATTGCGCACCTTCGTCGAGCGGCAGGGCGACTGCGATTACTACCTGACGCCCTTTGTCGACTATCGCTCCGCCGACGGGCACTACCGGAAATATCGCTTCTTCTATGTGGACGGCGAGATCCTGCCGTATCACCTCGCGATTGGCGACCAGTGGAAAGTGCACCACGTGACGACCGCGATGGCGAATACGCCCTGGATGCAGGAAGAGGAACGGGCGTTTCTCGAGAACCCGTCGAGCGTATTCGGTGACGCGCAGTATGCGGCGCTGCGCGAGATCGGCGAGAAGATCGGCCTCGACTACTTCGGGATCGATTGCGCGCTCGATGTGCAAGGCAAGGTGGTCGTGTTCGAGGTCAACGCGTGCATGCTCGTGCACGGCGGCAACGAAGCCTTTCCGTACAAGACGGCCAGCGTCGAGCGGATCAAGCGCGCGTTTCATATGCTGCTGCGCCGCGTGGCGCTGCAGAAGGAAAAAGAAGCAGGGGCGGCAAGCGCCGCTTGATCAGACCTCGAGTGCGAGCGTCGCGAATGTCGCCAGCCAGTGTTCGCCCATGTAGTCGCCGGCGACGTGCGCCAGCGCGCTTTGCAGATGATGTTCGGCGGCATCGAGCAGCACGGCGCGGCGCGCGTCGGAGTCGGGCAGTGCGCTCGCAATCGATCGTTGACACCACGCGCGACTCAGGTTGAGGCCGTCAAGGTGCGCAATCTTGCCGTCGCTGCGATCGGACACCACCGCCGGCACGAACAGCGTGGCGGGCTCGCGTGAAGCAAGCGCGGGCAGAAAGCGGGCGAACCACACATCGAATTCGGCGGGCGCGAGCACACGCCGCATCAGTTCCGCTTCCATCAACGACGGCGACAGGAATTCATCGCCGCACGGCTCCCACGCCTGGCAACCGGCATCGTCGCCATACCAGCGCCGCGCGGTGTCGACGATCAACGTTTCGAGCGACTTGCGCGCTGACGCACGCGCAAAATCGAGCGCCAGCGCGAGTGCAAAGGCCGTGTTGAAATGCGTGCCGACCCGTAGCGGATAGGTGCATTTCGGCAGGAATGCTTCGAAGCGTTCGACAAACGCATCGGTCAATGGCGCGAGGGTCCTCGCCCAGCGAGCGGCCTGCGGCAGTGTCGAGGCATCGATTTGCGCCGCCAGCGCGAGCAGCCACGCCCATCCGTATGGGCGCTCGAAGCCGCGCTGATGCGGTGAATCCAGATACGCGCGCTCGCCCGCAACGTTCGCTTCGGTGAAGTGCGTATCGGCCACGTGCACGATGCAAGCGGCTTCCGGCAAGTCCGGAAAACGGTCGACGAGTCGCAACACCAGCCAGTAGCCGTGCACGCATGAATGCCAGTCGTAGCTGCCGTAGAAGATCGGATGCAGCGCGCGTGGGCTTTTGACATCCTGCGGTCCGGCAAGCGAATGCGTCAGCTTGTTCGGGTATTCGCGCGTCAGGTGTTGGAGCGCAAGGGCGGCGAATTTCGATGCGATGTCGGCGGTGAGTCGGGAGTTCATCGAGGTCTTTCGGGTGGAGGCGAGCCGTTAGGGGGAGGGCGCGACGTGTCTCGCGCGCGAGACACATTGACCGTCGCGCATTTGATCGCAAAGCGGTGACACGCTATCGCACGTCACGCCCTCGTCCGGCACCTGATCGTGATAGTTCACGCTTGAAGTGTAGCCTCCATGAAGGCGCTGCGACCAGAAGCAATGCGGCGCTTACGCCACCCCACACATGTAAATTTCGGCACTTCCTATGACAGGCGGACGGCGCCGCCGTTTGCGCTAGTCCGCAGCAGGGAAGTCGAGCGTGGTGTCGTTGATACGGTTAAACAGGTTGGTGAAGACGATGGCGGCGACGGCCATTGTGAGATCGACGATCTGCTCGTCGGTGACGCCGGCCTCTTTGACTACCGCGACCACATCGGTTTGAACGGTACCGGTCGTGGTGAGCAGATGTCGCACAAACCAGGCCAACGTGTCATTGCGCGCATCGCCCGACGGCCGGATCTGACGCAACGCCAGAATGGCTTCACGGTCAAAGCCGAATTTTTGGGCAACCATTGTGTGTGCGGCGAGGCAATAGTCGCAGCCGGTGGTCTCGCTGACGACCAGTTTGACGACTTCAATATCGCGCGCGCTCAAGCTGCTCTTTTTCAGCGATGCCTCGAGATTCAGCAACGCCTCCAGCGCGACCGGACTATTGCCGCCGATGCCAACGTATGAATTCGGGACCTTGCCGACGGCCGCTTTGACACCTTTGAACAATTCAGCCGCGCGGCCGGTAGCTTCGGACAGCGCGATAGTATGGAGACGAGGCATGATGCTTTCCTTCGAGTGGTGGAAATAAGTGAATGACACGTGGTATGGCAGTAGCGTAGTAAACCTAAGCAGTTTCTCCGTCCGCTTCGAGGGCTACGGTTTGCTTGAGCACGAGTGGACGAGCGAGCAGAAATACGCCGACAAGCGCCGCGCTGCCGAGTGTGACGGCGAGCACGAAACGCCAGTCGGGCTGCAGCATGATCTGCGGCAAAAGGCCCACTGTCAGGGCGGGTGGAAAGTGGAGGCGCAGCGCACGCAACGTCACGATTCCGACCAGCAACGAAATGACGACTGACAGCGGGCCGGCGCCGAACCACACAAGCGCGGCGAGCCCCGCGCCGGCGGTGATCGTGCAGACAAGCGGCAAGGCAAGGGGCCGCTTCGCCCATGGACGGTTGTCAGCGTTGTTGAAGATCTCGAAGGCGAACATGACAAGCGGCGGAAACAGAATCAGCCGCAGACCGGTGACGGCGGCTAATCCGTACGCAAGGAGAAGAAACGCGAAGAAAATGAAAATGGGCAGCCGCTTTCTGACGCGTGGCGCACGCACAATTCCATCGGCTTGCGCTGCGATGTCGGGCGCGGGTGTTTGACGAACATCGCCCGAAGCCAGCATGCGGCCGTAAATTGTCGAGACGACAGCGAGAAGGGCCATCACGGCGGCGATGGAGACCGGGTACCACCAGCTCGTGATACCGAACGCGAGTGGCAGAAAGGCCGCGGAAATGGCGGGCATGATGGGCGAACGCATCAAACCGATGATGACTATTGCGCCGGCAATGGTCAGCATGACAGACCACAGGCTGTACACCATCGCTTGCGTGAGCGCGGTGCCCAGCGCCGCGGTCACCGCGGGAGTGATCGCCAGCATGACGGGCGAGCGCGCCCATGCTCCCGCGGGGCGCGTGAATACGTCATAACTCAACGCGGCCAGTTCGGGAAAAAGAACATAGAACGCGCCAGTCAGAAGTGCGACCTTTGCGACAACAGCCAGAAGGGCGATCGAAAGCACGGCCCCAAGGATCAAGGGGTCGGCAAACGTGCCGCGTCGATCGCGGTGTATGGACAGGCTCATCAGAAACGCACCTTCACGGCTTAACTGGCCTGATGATAGGGATTTCGGAACTGTGCGAATATTCCCCACACCTGCAACCCATCCTTGAGTAATTGCACAGATGTTCGATTGGGAAAATATTCGATACTTCCTGGCCGTCGCCCGCACCGGGACGTTGTCGGGCGCCGCCCGCAGCCTTAAGGTCGATCACGCGACGGTCAGTCGGCGTTTGAGCGCGCTGGAGGGCGAAATCAAGACCCGCTTGATCGAACGCCAGCCCAAGGCTTGCAAGCTCACGCCAATCGGCCAGCGCGTGCTCGAGTTGGCGCAGGAAATGGAAGAGGGCGCGTACGCGATTGAACGATTCCTCGACGCCAGCCGTTCGCCGTTGAGCGGCAAGGTCACGCTTAGCGCACCGCCGATGCTAGTGGCGAATTTTCTGGTGAAGCATCTGACAGTCTTTCGTCACGCCAATCCTGGCGTACAGCTGTCGGTTTCCGGCGAGACGCGGCAGGTTTCTCTCAGCCGACGCGAGGCGGATGTCGTTCTGAGACTGACTCGGCCCGAGGAACCCACCAGCGTCGTGCGGAAGTTGGGGCGCGTGACGTTTGGCCTGTACGCGAGCAAGGACTATCCGCATCTGCACGATCCGTCCGCCTGGGAGTTCATTGCTTATGACGCTGGCTTTGTGGGCGTGTCGCAGCAGAAGTGGTTGATGAACATAGCAGGGAAAAGGCCGATTGCCTGCGAAATCAGCGATATCAACGGGCATCTGGTAGCCGCTCGGGCAGGCGCCGGCGTGGCGGGTCTGCCCGATTTCCTGGCCGATACCGATGCGAAGCTGCAGCGGGTCCCGTACGATGGCGAAGCGTTTTCGCGCGATATCTGGATGGCGGTCCATGAAGACCTGCGCCGTTCGCCGCAAATACGGGCAGTCATGGACTTCCTGCTGAAAGTCGTAGCCGAAAATCCGGTCTTTGCGGATAACGGTTAGGACGCTTTGGACGTGTGACGGCTGATGTGCGAGACACCGATGAAAAATAATTAGGATGCCGGCTTATTGATTCAAAATATCGGCCGCACGTTCTGCTATCGCGATAACAGGTGCAGTCGTGTTGCCGCGTATGATGGACGGCATCACGGACGCGTCGACCACACGTAGTCCGTCCATGCCGAGCACTCGAAGTTGCGGATCGACCACTGTGCCGATAGCGCATGTGCCGACCGGATGATGCCCGGTTTCAATGTTCTCTTGCACGAACTTCCAGATATCCGTGGAATCAGGCGACTTTGGAATCAGGTATGGCGCACGCAGTCGGCCTCGCAACGAAGGCTGCTGGCAAACTTCAAGCGCCGTTCGAACGCCTTCCAGCGCAACCTTGCGATCTTCAATTTCCTGGAAATAGTTGAAAAGAATGCGAGGTTTCGCGTCCGGTCGGCTGGAGCGCAGCGACACACGGCCTCTACTCAACGGCTTCATAAGGTTCACAGCGATTCCGAGTCCCTCGTCGTGAGGCTTCATCAAGCCGGCGTTGCCGTACAGCGCCAGGCAGAAGTACAACTGGATGTCCGGAATAGACGCATGCCCCTGAGTCGAAAGAAAACCGCCTGCTTCCACGGCATTTGAAGTAAGCGGCCCTCTCCCCTCAGTCTGAAACTGTCGGAAATCTTCCGCGGTACCCGCGAAACTCAACGTACGTTCATCGGTCAGGTAGATGAGCCCGAGCATCGGATGATCCTGAAGACCCTCGCCGACCGGCAAATCGGCGACCACATTCAATCCCATCCCGGACAAATGAGCTGCCGGTCCGATTCCCGACAACATGAGAAGCTGAGGCGAGTTGTAACTTCCGGCCGACAGAATGACTTCGCGATCCGCACGATAGATCTCTTCGGCCCCGTCGCGATCGACCGCGACGCCGACCGCACGCATTCCGTCCAGGACCACCTTTGTGACTAGCGCGTTCGCTTTGACAGTCAGATTTTTCCGTTCGTGGGCGGGATGCAGATACGCGTGGGCCGCACTGCATCGCACGCCCCTGTGCTGCATCAATTGATAATAGCCGACGCCCATTTGTGACTGGCCGTTAAAGTCGTCGTTGCGTGGATGGCCGGCTTCGATGGCTGCATCGATAAACCAGTCGAACTCCGATAGACCGGACCGGCCATCCTGAACCGCCAAAGGACCGCCCCGGCCATGCCAGCGATCGTCCCATCGGTTGTTCCGTTCCGATTTGATGAAGTAGGGCAACAGTTCCTCATATGACCACCCGAACGCACCGGCTCGAGCCCATTCATCATAGTCAGCCGGGTTGCCTCGCAGGTATAGCATCGAGTTTATCGACGTGCTGCCCCCCAAGGTCTTTCCTCGCGGAACATAAATGCTTCGCCTATCCAACGCCGGCTCTGGTTCGCTGCAATAGTCCCAATCGAACTTCGTCTTGAAGAGTTGCATTGAGGCTAACGGGACATTGATTTCCGGCGCGTAATCGGAACTTCCTGCCTCGATCAGGAGAACGCTTACGTCCGCGCGCTCGCTGAGGCGCGCAGCCAGCACGCTACCGGCAGCGCCTCCTCCAACGACGATGTAGTCGAACACTTCGCTTGACACTGTCGGCACCTTTGAATGGTTGATCATCTTAAGCCTAGCAAAGACCTGATCAAGCTAACGTTAAACATGAGCACAGTGTTGAAGCCTTCCACACTTCTCGCTAAAGACAGCGCTTAGCCAGAAATTCGATAGTAAGAATCAAAAGAGAATGGTGGGTGTCATTTGGAAATCTGGTATCTACATTAGTCAAAATATTAAAAATATTCTTTCGTGCCATGCGCGTTACTTTCGCGATTCAGTCCTCCGTAGCGGACATGCTCCTCTTAAATTAGCAGCGGAGTTGGTTGGGTAACCTGAATTCAGGTGATTTTTCCCAATGCGGTTGAAACTGAAAGCCACCCGGTGGTGCAGGCGACCTTGAAGCGCGAAGAGTCGAGATGCTGGTGCGATTTGCGCGCGCGCTCGAATGGCTTGACAACGTACGCCGAAGACTTGACGACTCCGCTCGATAAGGCAGGCCAACTTCCTGTCGACATGAAGGCAGTCGGCCGCGAGGCATATGCACGAGCCGTGCGGGCTGGTGACGATCGAGGTACGTCTTGCGTAGCTTCTCGACCGGTCAACGTCGTGCCGCTTCAGAAAAGACGCTGAGTCTGATCGATGGTGTTGCTAACGTGCAAGAGGAGACCAATCAACTCATGCACCAACCACTTATGGAGTTATTCGATGTCGACAATCATTAAAAAGATCCGGGGCGGTGGCGTGCGTCCCGCAGCACCCTCGTTGAGGCATATTGTCAATGGCCTGATTGGCGGCGGGTTGGGCATAGGCATCGTTGCGGCCATTACGCGGTCTTACCACGTACCGCTTCTGATGGCGCCGCTCGGCGCTTCATGTTTTCTGCTTTTCGGTGCGCCTGATGCCCCGTTTGCGCAGCCCAGAAACGTTGTTTTCGGCCATCTGCTATCCAGCCTTGTCGGACTGGTCTTCCTCAAGTTCATCGGCGTCGGCCCAATAGCGATGGGCGTCGCGGTCGGCATAGCCATTGCGTTGATGCTGTACACGCGAGTCTCGCATCCGCCTGCTGGAGCGGATCCACTCGTCGTGATGATCGCGGGCAAACTGAGCTGGAGCTTTCTCGTGACCCCAGTATTGGCCAGCACCGTGATCCTCGTACTGGTCGCTCTGCTGGTCAATAACGTCGGCAAGGACAAATCCTGGCCGAAATACTGGTGCTGACCCGACCGCGGGTTTTGCACATGAGCCGTGACAGTTGCGCGATGACCGCCGCGGCACCCGTTCAACATTCTTCCCCGGTGTACTCCATGCACTATTCATCTCCATTCGGTCCGCGCGAGCGGCTACTCGACGCCGTCGACGAACTCCTCGATTCAGCGAGTATCAATGGGATGGGCGTCGACGCGATCGTACGCCACTCGGGCGCGGCCCGAAAAAGCCTCTATCGGCACTTCAAATCAAAGGACGAACTGTTCTCCACGGTGCTTCAGCGCAGAAGCGAAAGATGGATTGCGTGGTTCGAATGCAGCACGCTCGCGAGGAGTATCGTCGTATCCGAACAGCTGGTCGGCATGTTCGACGTCTTGTGCGATTGGCTTCACCGCGACGGTTTGAACGGATGCGCGCTACTGAACGCCGCAGCGGAAATGAGGAATACGTGTCGCGAGATCAAGCTCGTCACCCGCGCGCATAGCGCACGGCTGCTCGAATTCGTCGAACGCCTGTGCATCGCGAGTGGCGCAACCAACACGCACGCGCTTGCGCGCCAACTGCTCGTCCTGCTCGATGGAGCGATCACGCTGGCCATGGTGGAAGGAAACGCGGACGCCGCGACCGATGCGAAGGAAGTTGCCCGTGCACTCGTCGCCGGGACCGCTTGAAGCCATACGAACTTTCCCGACGAATGGCGCGAGATAGCTTCCCTGATTGGTTCACTGAAATACCTGCCGAACCATCCACCGAGCGAACTAACGATCGTTAGGGTAAACTGCGAACGTTGTCTGCCAGGTAGCTTTTCGGTATCTAGACTATAAGGAAACCGAAAGTAATCGCAGAAGGCTCTCCCACACAGCGACTACTCACCATTTTCATTAAGTAAGAGGAAATATGAAGGTTTTTTATGACAAGGACGCCGACCTCTCCCTGATCAAAGGCAAGCAGGTCACGATCATCGGCTACGGCTCGCAAGGCCATGCGCACGCACTGAACCTGAGGGACAGCGGCGTGAAGGTGACGGTCGGTCTGCGCAAGGGCGGCGCTTCGTGGAGCAAGGCCGAGAACGCGGGTCTGACCGTGAAGGAAGTGGCGGACGCCGTGAAGGGCGCCGACGTCGTGATGATGCTGCTGCCCGACGAGCAGATCGCTGAGGTGTACAGGAGCGAAGTGCACGCGAACATCAAGCAGGGCGCGGCGCTCGCTTTCGCACACGGCTTCAACGTGCACTACGGCCAGGTGATTCCGCGCGCGGATCTCGACGTGATCATGATCGCGCCGAAGGCGCCGGGTCACACGGTGCGCAGCACGTATTCGCAGGGCGGCGGCGTGCCGCATCTGGTCGCGGTGGCGCAGGACAAGTCGGGCGCGGCGCGCGATATCGCGCTGTCGTACGCGGCGGCCAACGGCGGCGGCCGTGCCGGCGTAATCGAGACGAACTTCCGCGAAGAAACGGAAACCGACCTGTTCGGCGAACAGGCGGTGCTGTGCGGCGGCACGGTGGACCTGATCAAAGCCGGCTTCGAGACGCTGGTCGAAGCGGGCTACGCGCCGGAAATGGCGTACTTCGAGTGCCTGCATGAACTGAAGCTGATCGTCGATCTGATCTACGAAGGCGGCATCGCGAACATGAACTACTCGATCTCGAACAACGCGGAGTACGGCGAGTACGTGACGGGTCCGCGCATCATCACGGAAGAAACGAAGAAGGTGATGAAGGATGTGCTGAAGGACATCCAGACCGGCGAGTACGCGAAGAGCTTCATCATCGAAAACCGCGCGGGCGCGCCGACGCTGCAGTCGCGCCGCCGACTGACGGCCGAGCACCAGATCGAACAGGTCGGTGCGAAGCTGCGCGCGATGATGCCGTGGATCGCGAAGAACAAGCTCGTCGATCAGTCGAAGAATTGATACGTTATCCGAAAGTTGGTGTGGCCCGGCCGATGTCATCTGTGCGACGTCGGTGCGGGCCTCCTGGACATGACGGGCATTTGAACGCGAACTGTGCGCGCGCTTAGCAAACGAATTCGACGAGAATAAACCGTACGGAGAGTATCTGAAGAAAGGCTATTGAAACAAAAAACAAGAATTGTCTGTTGATGGCGCCAATGGCAAGTGCGCTGCTTAGGCTAAAAACGATACCAAGTATCACATAGCCCCAAGCCAATATAAAATACAGACTGTCGACCCTGCCTGTGATTGCGAATGCCATAGACAGGACATAAAAAGTCACTGATACATTCAGCAAGCCATCACGGTACGGGTTCAGCCAGACACCGTCTTTAAGGGAATCGAGAGCAATCGTACGGTTCGATGCCCATTGCGCGTCCTTACGCATCGGGATGCCAAATATCAAGGTAAGCAAAAATCCAATCAGACTGCGCCCCCAGTGCCAGATCGACGTCCATGTCGCCAGAACAACGGCAGGCAGAAGAATTGAATGCTGGATATTCACCATCGTTCGCTATAGATGTCGCTTGAATGATAAAACAGCATCCTTGGAAATTTATTCCAGGTCGCAGATACCCACACGTTTTCGATCGATTACGTCTTGCTGTTTCGACTGGCTGGTGACATGAGGCGTCGCGCGACGTCCGCTGACGGCTCTGCGGTTCCTCCGCAGACATAGACATTGTCGACGTTGTCCGGATATATCTCGGAACGGAAAACGTCGGCTGGGAATTATATGATATGCATCATATTAGCGAACAAAAAAATTCCAAAGCTAGTCTCGCACAGTGACCGTGTCGTAGTCTGAGAGGTCGGCCGCGTCGGTATGCGTAAGGCCTTCGGGGCGCGCGTCGAATTGTGCCTGGGCCGCCAGTATCGACGGAAGCTGTTGCGCTGCCCATTGAGCGAGCACGCCAAGCGGCTCCGACATGCTCTTTCCAATTGCGGAGACGGAATACTCGACGCCTGGCGGAGCAGTTTCGACGATGCGTCGCGAGACCATGCCATTACGTTCCAGTCGGCGTAAGCTTTGAGTGAGCGCTTTCTGGGTGATACCGGATACTCGCCGCTTGAGTTCGTTAAAACGGAGCGGGCGGTCGCGAAGAGCCAGAAAGACAGTGAAAGTCCATTTATCGGCCAGTTGATCTAGAAGAACGCGACATGCGTCCACATCGGAAGAATTAACTTGCTCGAGCATACTGCAGTTCCGTTAAGGATACTTAGGATCGCGCTAATCATTTTCAGACAACACACCAGACCGTACTATAGCGTTCGTCATGTATGTACGTCGTATTGCCGCGCATTATTTGCTCCGGGAAGACGGTAAATTTATTTTGACCAAAGCGTATTCCCGATGCTGGTTCAAGGAACGTATCGTGTTGCCTGGTATCTTTTAAGATACCAAGTTTTTGAGCCCTGAGCGTTAGAGATCGGGTGTTTGCTTCCCGTCCTGCTTTGCCTGACAGAAAGTGATGCTAAAGAAATTATGGAAATGAATCGTGCTCAATTGGCGAACTCATTTTGCCGTGGCAAATATCACGTCATCGCCGGGTCCGTCTTCGCGTTGATTTCCGGATGCAGATTTCGTACCGCGCTGACCGATTCAAGCAACGAAGCCAGATGAAGGACGGTCGAATCGGCGTACCACCGTGAAACCAGTTGAACACCGATCGGCAGGTTATCGTCGCTCGTTCCGAAGCGCAGCGACAACGCGGGCAGCCCCGTCAGATTGAACGGGACGGTGGCTCGCACCATATGCCAGGCGGGTACAGTGACACCATTGATCACATACTCGGAGAGACCGTGTATCGGCGCATGAATAGGGGTCACCGGGCAAAGGAAGGCGTCATAGCGTTGGAAAAACCCGGCGAACACGTCGCGGAAGCGCTCTGCAGCTTGCTCGGCTGTAACATATTCCTGCTGGGACGGATCGGGAACCTTGAGGTACGCTGCAACGTTC
Organism: Paraburkholderia solisilvae; assembly: GCF_902859875.1. GTDB lineage: Bacteria > Pseudomonadota > Gammaproteobacteria > Burkholderiales > Burkholderiaceae > Paraburkholderia > Paraburkholderia solisilvae. Next base: position 81,737 of record NZ_CADIKF010000005.1, read on the forward strand.
CTCGAAAGGAGCGATTGGCGGTCTCCAACATAGTGCGCAAAATAGGATTTCCGCTCCGGAACACTGACTTTGGAGTAGATTTCCAGACTATTGAGCTGCTCGAGGGCTGGCAGTCGAACTTCTTCGACAAGGCAACCCAAATCTCGCAACGCATACGCTGCAGCCTTGACAGTAGCGGCAACGTCAGACGCAACCGGGCCAAATCCTGGCTCTGCCAACCATCCGACTCGCAACGGGCGATCGGACTTACGCTGCACGTACGCGTCCATGTCCAACGGGCTCTGCGCGTATCCATCGACGCCGTCTGGGCCTGCAAGGATCGAGTAAGCCAACACGATGTCTCTCACGCTTCGGGCTAACGGGCCGACGTGCCAGTATCGGCGCGGGACTTGCGGCCAGTGTCCGGTTGTTGGAATGCGTCCGTGCGTCGGCTTGAATCCTACGATTCCGGTATGGGCGGCAGGTCCGCGGATCGAGATACCAACGTCGCTGCCAAATCCGAGCGGCGACATGCCCGCGGCGATCGCGGCCGCTTCTCCTCCGCTCGATCCGCCTGGCGTGTGATCGATATTCCACGGATTATTGGTTCTTCCGGTCAAGACATTGTCGGTCTCGATACCGAATGAAAATTCGGGAAGATTGGTCTTCGCCATCAGGATCGCGCCAGCCGACTTCAGGCGTGCGACACCTGTTGCGTCCGTGCCGGGAATGCGTCCTTTGAAGATATGTGAGCCACGTTGCGTTAGAACGCCGGCCGTGTCGATCGCATCCTTGACGGTAAATGGCACACCATGAAGCGGGCCCAGTGCAGATCCGTTCATGACGGCCGCTTCCGCGATTTTGGCGTTCTCCAGTGCCTGCTCGCTTACGAGGGTGACAATTGCGTTCAACTTCGGGTTTACCGACGCTATTCGATCAAGATGCAATTGCATTACTTCGATAGGAGAGACCTGCCTGGATCGTATCAAGGCGGCAATCTCCGTTGCGTCCTTGTAGTGCATCGGCGGTTCCGCCGGCGGAATGCGTGTGTTTTCACGGCGATCGGGTTGTGACACAGTACGACTCCGATGGTCCTGGCTGTTTGACCCGGCGAAGGCGCTCTTCGAAGCGGCCAGGGTCGCGGCGACGGCGCCGACGGTCGCGAGAATATGCCGGCGAGTGACAGTCATCAGTTTTCCTCCAGGGAGAACGCGGTCGTTCCATCGACGAATGGGCCCTAAGCGCCCCATTCGCAAGTTTGTATGTGTATATACACGAATACACGCATCGCCTGCTTCAGGAGAGGTTGGTTAAACCTTGGCCGTGGCTGGCCGTACCTAGCGACGCGATCCATTTCACTGCACGTCGATGCACGAGGTCGTGTACCTACCTAACGTTAGGTTAGGTGAATGGTAGAGGCTGCCATTCAACTCGTCAACAACCATCGGTGCGGGATTACAGCCGGCGCTCAAAATGCTGGTCCGGCGATGATCCAGGGGGCACGTCGCGTGTCCGCGCAGCCAGGTTAGCGAAATTACGGGGTCGGGCGCTTCGCGCAATACCTCTGGTCTTCCGGGGTTCGCGGGCGGCTCACGACGTTGGCGTGGAGAATCGTGACATCTGGACCGATCGCTTACGAAAATTCAAGGAGAAAATCATGGCCGACGTGGGTACCGAGAAGGTATTTGAAAACGACAAGATCATCGTATGGGATCTCATTCTCGATCCAGGCGAAGAGACACCTGTACATACCCATATGCGTTCATACATGTGGTACGCCATTGAAGGCGCTCCGCTGCGCATCTACGACGAACACGGCAGCGACCTCGGCGTCTTCGAGGTATCGACGGGCGGGGTCTATTCCTTGCTGTGTGAAAACGGATACCTTGAAATACTGTCGAGTGTCGGCAAGGGGACCCGCGTTCCCGTCACTCACAAAGCGCGAAATGAGGGAGACAAGCGCTATCGCGAGATATTGGTGGAGTACAAGTAGCGCGTTCCTCGAACTCACGCCTGTCGCACGGGTTCAGATGCGTTGCATCGAGCGAGAGATTGCAAGAGGCCGCGCCGCCATAGGTATTCGCTGCAGGGACCCATCCACGAATCGGCGGCCGGTATCTAAAGAGCGAGCCTTATTTCGATGCGGCGGCGCGATCGTATTCGCGTGATCGAAGGGCGAATGTGGCGTGATCAGACATCCAGGCGCTCACCATCTTTGGCTATGGCTTCCGCCACCGCGTTGCGGTCGATCTTGGTCAGCGCATTGCGCGGCAGCTTGTCGATCATCGCCCAGATCTCGGGCACTTTATGGTCGGCCAGTCTCTTCTTCGCCGCCGCGAGGATTGGCGCGGCGTCCGCCCCGTCTTTCAGGACCAGCAGCGCGCCAACCCGTTGCCCGAGCACGGGATCGGGAAGACCCACAACCGCCACTTCGCGAACGTTCGGGTGATCCTGCAACACCGCTTCGACCTCGAGTGGGGATATTTTCGAGCCGCCGCGGACGATCAGATCCTTCTTGCGGCCTATGTACTGAACCTCGCGTTCGCCACTCACGCGTACAAGATCGCCGGAATGGAAGAAGCCATCCGGTAGCGAAGTGATGACGCCGGGGCTTTCCCAATAGCCCGGCGCGGTAGTGGGCGATCTCAGCCACATCTCGCCCGTTTCGCCGTCCGGCACAGGATTGCCCGCCTCATTCATGACGCGGAATTCGGCTTCCGGCACCAAGCCGAAATATGGACCGGCCCTTGTGCCAGGCGTGGATACGCCCGGTTCTTCGGTGGCTGCCCATATCGAGCGCAAATGCACGCCGAATTGCTCTTCGAACGATTCGGCGATTTCGGTCGCACACGTATCGCCGCCATACGTGCAGGCGCGCAGGCAGGCGACATCACGCGGCTTGAGTTTCTGTCGTTGCGCGAGGGCGGCATACATGAAGGGAAGGCCACCGATGCTGGTGCAGCGATGATGTTCGATTGCGTCGAGCACCATGTCCGGATCGAATCGTGGGATCAGCACCATCACGAAGTCCCGGATGAGCGAGATGATGGAAATGACCATACCGGAGGTGTGCATCAACGTAGCGACTACCGCAAACACCATTTCTCCCGCAGGCCCGCGCGCTGCCGCAACCGGGCCGAACGAGGCGAGGGTGCGATGAGTCCAGACCACGAGCTTGCCGCGCCCGCTTGTCGTGCCGGACGTCGCCAGCAAAACGGCCGCGGCATCAGGATCAGGGGCGGCAAAGAAGCGACGGGGTCGACCCGTTTCCATCAGCTCCACCCAGGTCCGTGCCTTGCCGATGGACCCGGTCGAGCCCACCACATAGCGTGCCGTGTCTGGCAGCAGGTCTTGTGGGACGTCGGCGAAATTCTCATACAGGTCGCCTTGTCCAAGGTAGATCGCAGGCGTCGTCCGCTCGATCCAGTGAGACAGCTCCGCAGTCTTGAAGCGCGTGTTGAGTGGTGTCGCGATCGCGCCGATGCGAAAACAGGCGAGGTAGGCGATCACGGCTTCCGCGATGTTCAGCATGTGAAGGGCGACGCGATCACCAGGCCGAACGCCGCGTGCGGCCAGCGCGGACGCCAGCCGGTCGCAATCCTCCAGCAGACGGGCGGGGGTCCAATGCCTGCTGCCGCAGATGAGGACCGTTTTGTCGGGCGCCACTCTGGCGCGTGCGGCGAGCGCCGCGAGGGGCGACGTCGACCTATTCGTCCCGGCAGTCATGCTGCTCCTTCGGTACTGCCTGCGCGATCAATCAGCTGTCCGGGAGCTGCGTTGCCCCGGTAACGGTGCGGACAACAGCGGTGGTCGATAGAGCGCATGCAGCGGTATCCGATCTCCGGAAAAATGATCTTTAGTAAAGCATAGGCGCGACGCTCATGGCAAAGCGTTCCAACGAAGTAGGCGTTCGAATTCCGACGCTGTACGGACTTTTTAGTCTGTCATCAGGTACGCGCAAGCGTTCGGCTAGAAGAGCTCGCGAACCCGGTGATACAACATGCCGGGTTCGAGTGCGGGAGCGCGCAAGTTCCGGCTGGGTTCCGGATTACTACCTGGTCCATTGCGCGATTGATTTAATGGCGAAACAACCGCAACGGACTTCGATGCTTGCGCGCGCAACTTCCTGTATTGCGCTGGCAAACCTGTTGCGGGTTGCATCGAATTTCTCCATTTTGAAAGAGGTCATATGCTGCCGTCTGTTCATCGCGAGTCCATACCGAGTACGCCCCATGTCGAGCAGGTTCCGGCCGAAGTGGTGCGACCAGGTCCTTCCGCAGAGGTGGTAAAGAAGGGCGGGTCTTCAGGTTCGACCGGCAAAGTGCGCATCGCTACACATCAGAACGGCAACCGTCCGCGTAGCGCGTCGGGTTCGACAGGCGCCCAGTCCAACTGGCCGCAAAGCTACGCATTAGCAAAATTACCGGACGAATACAGCCATTCGCCGACACCAGGCGTCATGGTCGATGCGAAAGGAAGAGAGTTTATTGTGAGCGGCGACCGTGGTTACCCGGTCAAGTACGACGCGTCCAATCGGACCTGGCGGATCTGGCAACCCGATAATCCCGCAAAGCCTGGAATTCCCGTTACACGAAGCGATGATGGAACCTGGCGCATCCATTCCGATGTCGGACTGAAGGGCGGCGGAGATACCCAGTCGCAACGGTTCAGCGAACTCACCAATCGCAAAGAGTCAGTTGAAGCCGAGATGCGTCGATGCCAGGACCGAATGATGCAGCTCGATCGGCGCTCTACAGACCTGGCACGCAGGTGCGACGAAATCGACCGCAGGGTCGCGGAACTCGAGCGCCGTTCGCATGGACCCGCGAGCGCAGAGATATTGTATGAAAGTGCCAGACTGAGGGCCGATGCACTGATGTTAAAGCGCGAAGAAGACGAGATCAATCGCGAAAGGAGTTCCGAATCGAGCAAATTCTCCTATGCGAATATCGAATTGCTGTCGATTAGAAGAGAACTGGACAGCATCAATCTGTCGCATTGGAGTTCGTGACGTCGGCGGGCATCGCCAATGTAATGCGATCCGGAATGCGAGCATGGCCATCAATACGCGCAGGCCTCAGTGCTCTACCTGGTGCATCACTTCGACACCGATTCCGTCGCCCGGAATTAAAGCAATCCGATGTCTGCTTGTCATGGCGTGCACCCGTCGCGAATGCGCAGTCGAAGCCATTGTTCCTGGCAGCCGTGTCGAAGATGGGCGACGACCGGGCGGCGCCTACGTGCCGTCGGTACCGTTCTCCTTGCGCGAACGCCGTGTGTCGCGTGCAACTGGCGCTTCGCAGTGTGCACGCTCGGCCTGCTCGAGCCGGCGGGCCGCTTCGAATACGTCGTTGCGAAACTGGACGAGCCCCGTTCGCGCAATGTCCGGTGGCTGCAATGCGGACCACAGCACATCGATTAACCGGTCCGCCGTGGCGTCGATATCGGTGCGGCGGTTCACGAGGGTCGCTTCCCACAGCACATGCTCCATCGGTCCGAACACCAGCGAGCGCAACAGCCGCAGCGGCATGTCCGCACGCACCTGCCCGGTGGCCTGGCCTTGCGCAAGCACACGCATCAGCGGCGCGGTATAGCGACGGTGCAGGCCGGTGAGCGCCTCGCTCAACTCGTGCTGCTGCGTTCGTCCTTCGGATAGCACGAGCGAGCACAGCCCGGTGCCGTTGACGAGCATCAGCCGCAAATGGGTGCGAACGATAAACGCGAACTGCTGGCGCACGCCGCTGTCGCGCGGCAGCCCCGCCTCGATCGCTTCGATGATTTCGTCGTACCAATCGCCGATGACGCGCGCGCACAACTCGCGCTTGCCACGGAAATAGCTGAATACGGTGGCCTCGGAAATACCGAGCCGATGCGCAATTTCCGCGGTGGTCGCTCGCTCGTATCCTTTTTCGGAGAACACGTCGCGGCCGGCTTCGAGAATTTCCTTCACACGCTGCTGCGACTTGCGTCCGGCCGGCTGCCGGCGCGAGGCCGGCGTCTCGTCCCTTGTTACGCGCATCATATGAGCCCAATTCAGATTCAGTGCCGGATGGGTCCGGCACGCTTCGATACTAGCATGGCACGTAAGGTTCCAGTACGTGTCCTGTTTTATGAGCTTCGCTCAGAAATACCTATTGACGCTTACGTAAATCTGGCGTGAAATGCGTAATGTCATGGCGTCCGGAACGGTACATCGTTCGGGCGGTCGCGGAAAATACTGAGCCTCGCTCAGAAATTGCCGGATGTCGCGCTGCGGCATGCGTGCTGTCCATCCGGCAGGTTATTTGGGAGCTACGAATGAGCACTGTGCCCGGCCTGCATTTCCCGCTCGGTGAAGAGATCGAAATGCTGCGTGACAGCATCGCGGGGTTCGCCGCGAAAGAGATCGCCCCGCGTGCCGCCGAGATCGACCGTACCGATCAGTTTCCGATGGACCTGTGGCGCAAGTTCGGCGACCTCGGCGTGCACGGCATGACGGTGTCCGAAGAGTACGGCGGCGCAAACATGGGCTATACGGCGCACATGGTGGCGATGGAAGAAATCTCGCGCGCGTCGGCGTCGGTCGGCCTGTCCTACGGCGCGCATTCGAATCTGTGCGTGAACCAGATCCATCGCAACGGCACCGACGTGCAGAAGCGCAAGTATTTGCCGAAGCTGGTATCGGGAGAACACGTCGGGGCGCTCGCCATGAGTGAGCCGAATGCGGGCTCGGATGTCGTTAGCATGAAATTGCGCGCGGACAAAAAGGGCGACCATTACGTTCTGAACGGTACCAAGATGTGGATTACCAACGGTCCCGATTGCGATACCTTGGTCGTCTATGCGAAGACGGACATCGAAGCGGGCGCGCGCGGCATTACCGCGTTTATCGTCGAGAAAGATGCGCGGGGTTTTTCTGTCGCGCAGAAACTCGACAAGCTCGGAATGCGCGGGTCTCATACCGGCGAACTGGTGTTCGACAATGTCGAGGTGCCGGAAGAAAACGTGCTCGGCGAAGTGAATGGCGGCGTCAAGGTGTTGATGAGCGGGCTCGATTACGAGCGCGCGGTGCTGGCGGGCGGCCCGACCGGCATCATGGCCGCGGTGATGGACGCGGTCGTGCCATATATTCACGACCGCAAGCAGTTCGGTCAATCGATCGGCGAATTCCAGCTGATCCAGGGCAAGGTCGCCGATCTTTACACGACATTCCAGGCTTGCCGTGCGTATCTTTACGCCGTGGGCCGCAATCTCGACTCGCTGGGTCAGGGCCATATACGCCAGGTGCGCAAGGACTGCGCCGGTGTCATTCTCTATACCGCCGAGAAGGCCACCTGGATGGCGGGCGAAGCGATCCAGATTCTCGGCGGCAACGGCTACATCAACGAATATCCGGTCGGCCGCTTATGGCGCGATGCGAAGCTGTACGAGATCGGCGCGGGCACGAGCGAGATCCGCCGCATGCTGATCGGCCGCGAGCTGTTCGCGGAGACGATGTAATCGTACGCACGCGAAGCATCGCAGCGCCGAAGTGCCGGTCCGCTGCGCACAAGAGCACGAGGAGAGGCACGCAATGCCGGTCATCGAAACGAAGTTGAATCCGCGCTCCGACGATTTCCGCGCGAATGCGGCTGCGCTCGAAGCGCTCGTCGCGCAGCTGCGCGAGCGCATCGGCAAGCTCGCGCTCGGCGGCGGCGAAGCCGCGCGCGACAAACATGTGTCGCGCGGCAAGCTGCTGCCCCGCGAGCGCGTCGCGCAGTTGCTCGACCCGGGTACGCCATTTCTCGAGCTGTCGCAGCTCGCCGCGTTCGGCATGTATAACGACGACGCACCCGGAGCCGGCGTGATCACCGGCATCGGACGGGTCGCCGGGCAGGAATGCGTGATCGTTTGCAACGATGCGACCGTGAAGGGCGGCACCTACTATCCGATGACGGTCAAGAAGCATGTGCGCGCGCAGGAGATCGCGGCTGAGAACCATTTGCCGTGCGTGTATCTCGTCGATTCCGGCGGCGCGAATCTGCCGAATCAGGACGAGGTGTTTCCCGATCGCGATCACTTCGGCCGGATTTTCTATAACCAGGCGAACCTGTCCGCGGCGGGCATTCCGCAGATCGCAGTCGTGATGGGGTCGTGCACGGCGGGCGGCGCGTATGTGCCGGCGATGAGCGACGAGTCGATCATCGTAAAGAACCAGGGCACGATTTTTCTCGGCGGCCCGCCGCTCGTGAAGGCGGCGACCGGCGAGGAGGTGAGCGCGGAAGATCTCGGCGGCGGCGACGTGCATACGCGGCTATCGGGCGTCGCCGACCACCTTGCGCAAAACGACGCGCATGCGCTGGCGATTGCGCGCAGCATCGTCGCGAATCTGAACCGGCGCAAGGACGCGCCACTTGCGCTGCAGGCGCCGAAGCCGCCGCGCTACGAAGCGGCCAGCATATACGGCGTGATTCCAGTCGATACGCGCAAGCCGTTCGATATCCGCGAAGTGATCGCGCGTATCGTCGACGATTCCGCATTCGACGAGTTCAAGGCCCGCTACGGCACGACCCTCGTCACGGGGTTTGCGCATATCTGGGGTCATCCGGTCGGCATCGTGGCGAACAACGGCATTCTGTTTTCCGAGTCGGCATTGAAGGGCGCGCATTTCATCGAACTGTGCTGCCAGCGCAAGATTCCGCTCGTGTTTCTGCAGAACATCACGGGCTTTATGGTCGGGCGTAAATACGAGAACGAAGGCATTGCGCGCAACGGCGCGAAGATGGTGACTGCGGTCGCCACCGCGAAGGTGCCGAAATTCACCGTGATCATCGGCGGCTCGTTCGGCGCGGGGAACTATGGAATGTGCGGCCGCGCGTATTCGCCGCGCTTTCTATGGATGTGGCCGAACGCGCGGATTTCGGTGATGGGCGGTGAGCAGGCGGCGTCGGTGCTCGCAACGATAAAGCGCGACGGCATCGAAGCGAAGGGCGGCGCGTGGAGCGCCGACGAAGAAGAGGCGTTCAAGCAACCGATCCGCGAGCAATACGAGCGTGAGGGGAACCCATACTATGCCAGTGCGCGGCTATGGGACGACGGCGTGATCGATCCGGCGCAAACGCGCGACGTGCTCGGCCTCGGTTTGTCGGCCGCGATGAATGCACCGATCGAAGACACGCGTTTCGGCGTATTCAGAATGTGATGCGCAGGATGCTGAGCTGAATGCAATGCGCAAAACGCAATACCCGGAATGCGACGTGCAGGAAGTGATAAGGCCCGCGCAAGGAGTGTCGAATCATGAATGAACGGAAGCACGAGACGCTGATCGTCGAATTCGCGCACCGGGTCGCGACGGTCACGCTGAATCGTCCGGAGGTGCGCAATGCGTTCAACGAAACGATGATCGCCGAGCTTACGGCGGTGTTTCGCGACCTGAGTGCGCGCGACGACGTGCGCTCGGTGGTGCTGGGTGCGAACGGCAAGGCGTTTTGCGCGGGTGCGGACCTGAACTGGATGAAAAAGATGGCCGGCTACTCGGAGGACGAGAACCGTGCCGACGCGTTGCGTCTTGCCGATATGCTGTGGTCGATTTACCACTGCGGCAAGCCGGTGATTGCGCGCGTGAACGGCGACGCGTACGCGGGTGGCATGGGCCTGATCGCGGCGTGCGACATCGTGATCGCGGTGGACACCGCGCACTTCTGTCTGTCCGAAGCGCGCCTCGGCCTGATTCCCGCAACGATTGCGCCGTATGTGATTCGCGCGCTCGGCGAACGCGCGTCGCGCCGCTACTTCACGACCGCGGAGCAGTTCGATTGCACGACCGCGCTGCGTCTGGGCTTTGTCAGCGAAGCCGTGAGCGAGGACCGGCTTGACGACGCCGTGCAGCAACTCGCCGCGATTCTGTGCTCGAACGGGCCGCTGGCGGTGAGCGCATCGAAGCAGTTGGTGCACGACATCGCGGGCCGCGACCTCGACCGGGCATTGCTCGAAGAGACGGCCGCGCGCATCGCGCGGGTGCGCGCCAGCGTCGAAGGCCGCGAAGGCATTGCGTCGTTCCTCGAGAAGCGCGCGCCATCGTGGCGCAACTGACATGCGCTGACTGACGAACGAACCCGCGCAAACGCATCCGCAACGCAAGCAAACCCGCAACGCACGCGAACCAAGCGAACCCATCCGACCACGGCGCCAAGGCAAACATATGTTCAACAAGATCCTGATCGCGAACCGTGGCGAAATTGCGTGCCGCGTTGCGGCCACATGCAAGCGGCTTGGCATCGCGAGCGTGGCGGTCTATTCCGATGCGGACGCCAAGGCGAAGCATGTGGCGGCTTGCGACGAGGCCGTGCATATCGGCGGCCCGGCGGCGGCGGAAAGCTACTTGCGCATCGAACGGATCATCGAGGCGGCGCGTGCGAGCGGCGCGCAGGCGGTGCATCCGGGCTACGGCTTTCTATCCGAGAACGAAGATTTCGCGGAGGCTTGCAAGGCGGCCGGCCTTGTTTTCATCGGGCCGCCGGTCGAGGCGATTGCCGCGATGGGCTCGAAAGCAGCCGCAAAGGCGCTGATGCACGCGGCAGCGGTGCCGCTCGTGCCCGGTTATCACGGCGACGATCAAAGCCCCGACCTGCTGCGTCGCGAAGCGGATGCGATCGGTTATCCGGTGTTGTTGAAGGCGAGCGCGGGCGGCGGCGGCAAGGGTATGCGCGTGGTCGAGCGCGGCGAAGACTTCGCGGCGGCGCTCGCGTCGTGCAAGCGCGAAGCGGCGAGCAGCTTCGGCAACGATCGCGTGCTGATCGAAAAGTATCTGACGCGGCCTCGCCACGTCGAAGTGCAGGTGTTCGCCGATACGCACGGCACAGCGGTATATCTGTTCGACCGCGATTGCTCGGTGCAGCGGCGCCATCAGAAAGTGCTCGAAGAAGCGCCCGCGCCCGGGCTGTCCGACGCATTGCGCCGCGCGATGGGCGAAGCGGCGGTCGCAGCGGCGCGCGCGGTCGATTATGTCGGCGCCGGCACAGTCGAATTCATCATGACCGGCGACGACTTCTATTTCATGGAGATGAACACGCGGCTGCAGGTCGAGCATCCGGTTACCGAAATGGTGACCGGACACGATCTCGTCGAATGGCAGTTGCGCGTGGCGGCCGGCGAACCGCTGCCGTGCACGCAGCAGCAATTGCAGTTGACCGGGCACGCAATCGAAGCGCGTCTCTATGCGGAGCATCCGGCGCGCGGCTTTCTGCCGTCGACAGGCACGCTCAAGCATGTGCGGATGCCCGACGGCGTCGAGTTCGTGACGAGTGCACACGCCGGCGGCCCGCGCGCGCCGGTGCGTATCGACAGCGGCGTGCGCGAGGGCGACACGATCACGCCGTTCTACGATCCGATGATCGCGAAGCTGATCGCATACGGCGCCTCTCGCACGGACGCGTTGCAGCGGATGAGCCGCGCACTGCAGGCATGCGAAGTGGTCGGGCCGCATACGAATGTGGAATTTCTGCGGCGCATCGTCGCGAGCGAAGCGTTCGCAAGCGGCGATCTGGACACCGGGTTGATCGAGCGGCATCGCGACGCGCTGTTCGCGCCGTCGCACAAGCCGCTCGATGCTGCGCTCGCGCTCGCCTGCGCGGCGTTACTGGAGCGCGAGGGCAACGGTGAGGGCAGTGCGGCGGCGCGCGCTTCGTCGCCATGGGACGCGCTCGCGCACTGGCGCCTGAATGGCGACTATCGACGCACGTTCAACTGGAATGACGTCGAAAGCGATGTGCAGCTTGCTGTCACTTTTGTTCGCGACCGGGACGTACAGGAACTGGAGTATGCGGACCGCCGCGCGCCTTTCGCATGGTGGGCCAGCGGCGCGCCGCACGAATACGGCGCCACGCTTGGCCATACCCGCGTAACAGGCCGCGTGTTTATCGACGGCGACACGTTTCACGTTTTTTGCCGTGGCGAAGCGTTCGCGTTCGAATGGCAGAACCTGCTGGCGCACGCGGCGGATGCCGAGCACGGCGAAGGCCGGCTGACCGCGCCGATGCCGGGCAAGGTGATCGCGGTGCTGGTGGCGTCGGGCACGAAGGTCGAAAAGGGCACGCCGCTGATCGTGATGGAAGCGATGAAGATGGAGCATACGATCGGCGCGCCGGCTGCGGGCACAGTCGCGGAGGTGCTGTATGAGGTCGGCGACCAGGTGGCGGACGGCGCGCAATTGCTGGTGCTGGAAAGCGAATGATGAAACGCGGCCGGCGCGCGCAACGCGCGAGCCGGCGCTGTCGCGATCACGCAAGCTGCGGATAGCCGAGTTCGACCGCCTCGTTTTCCAGTAGCGTGATGCGCGAATAGTCGTCCATCGACAACACGTCGACACCCTTCAATCGTAAGCGCCGGGCACGCTCCGGCTGCGCAGCGATCGCTTCGCGCAGCGCGCGTCGCAACGCCTCGATCCGATCGGCCGGCACGCGCTTCGAAGCGATCAACGGCAAGCCGGGCGACATGCTGGTCCAGCCGATTGTTTTCACTGCCTGCGCGAGTGCCGGCCGTTCGTCTCGCACCAACGCGAAGGTGACGCAGTCGATGGCAGCGACGTCCGCGCGGCGTTCGGCGAGCGCCTGCAATGACGCAAGATGCGAACCTGTTTGCACGGCCGAACCGAAGAACCGGCCGCCGTGAGCAAGCGGGGCGACCGCATGCCGCAACGCATTGAAGCCGCTGTGCGAGTCGAGCTGATTGAATGCGGCACGCGTGCCGCGGCAGCTTTCCAAGGTTGAAAAGGGTGCGTCCGCATGCGTGACGATCGCGCTCGCATAGTTCGGACCATCGCAGCCTGGCGCATCGAAGCACGGCGTCGCGACCAGCTGCACCGCATCGCTCAAGCCATGCGTGAGCGGATAGCCGCAGGTTTGCGACAGCAGCAGATCGTCGCGGCGCCACAGCGCGGTGAGCTCATCGCGCACATTGACGACCTGTGCCGCCGTTCCGGCCGCCACAAGTACATCCGCAAGCCAATCACGCCAGCACGCTTCGAGCGATGGCGTGACGTTGTACATCGGCAGCGCGGCAACCCATTGAGTAGCATTCATGCGGCCGATTCTGGCACATCGGCCGACCTGACGCTCAACCTGCGCCTAACCTGCGCACAACCGGCACTCAACCCGGAGCTAGCGCGACACCGACGCGTCACTCGACGTGATTCAGCACATCCAGCGCCGCCTTGCACGCGCCCTGCAGTTGCTCACGCATCAAATCCTGCACGCGCGGATCATGGTTCACGATCGCATCGCGAATCCGCACTGACTGTTCGAAAGACGCGCGCATCCGTCCGCCGCGCGCCATCGCGATGCGCCGCACGCGCCGCACCGGGCCGATCAGCGCGGCGTGGCTCTCCTGCAGCGTGCGGTTGTCGGCGATCGTCATCACGACCGTATAGAAGCGGTCGAGCGCGTCGACATAGCTTGCGGGATCGTTGGCGGCGACGGCCACCTCCATCACGCTGACCACGTCATCCAGTTGCGCGCGCCCGAGCGCGGCGATGCGGTCCGCGGCGAGCTGCACCGCGAGGCATTCGAGCGCCGCGCGCACCGTATAGATTTCTTCGACGTCACGCACGCTGACCGAGCGCACGAATGCGCCGATTCGCGGCAACACCGTGACGAGCCCTTCGCGTTCGAGCTGCGCGAACGCTTCGCGCATCGGTGTGCGGCTCACATTCAGCTGCCTCGCGACCTGCACCTCGGACAGCCGGCTGCCGGGCGCGAGCACGCCTTCGACGATCGCTTCGCGCAGCGCGGGCACGACCACGCCTTCGCTCAATGAATCGCTGGCCGCGTGAATGGTGCGCATGCGCGCGTGGTACTTGCGGCCGATCGTATCGAGCGGCGGCGCCAGCGGTATGTCCTGACGCTGGCTTTTTTCAGCCTTTTTTGCGGTTCGCAAATCGGAGCTCCCTTCTCCCGGTTACGGTGGCGACGCGTGGCGGCGCGCTTGCCATCCGTTCCCCGCCATCAGTCAACCTGCCGTAAAAACGTCGCATCCGGCATGCCGGTCGACGCGATGCGGTTGACACTGCGGCAGTGATTGAATACGCTGTATACAGATTATACAACATCGGAGAACCCGTGGATCACGTCTCTTTGCCTCAGCCGGTATCGATCGAAAAGGCCGGTGCGGTGCTCACGTTCACGCTCAACAATCCGGATGCCGGCAACGAAATCACCGGGCCGATGTTCGACGCGATGATTGCCGCATTACGCAGCGAAGCGATTGAGCCGAGCGCGCGCGTGCTGCGCCTGCGCGCCACCGGCAACGCGTTCTGCACGGGCCGCGAGCGCGCGGGCCGCGACGCCGTGTCGATACATGCGGAGGTCGAGCGGCTGATCGAATTGAAACGGCTGTTGCGCGGCACCTCGCTGATCAGTGTCGCCGAAGTGCAAGGCGATGCGTTGGGCTTCGGCTTCGGTCTCGCCATCCTGTGCGACTTCGCGATCGTGTCGAGCGATGCGCGCCTCGCCTTCCCCGAAATGAAAGCGGGCTTGCCGCCCGCGGCGATCATGGCGTACCTCGGCCGCTATGCGTTGCCCAAGCGCGTGTTTCCGCTGGTGCTGTTCGGCGACCCGATCGCGCCCGCTGCCGCGCTCGACGCGGGCCTGATCACACAGGTGGCCGCGCCCGGCGAACTGGGCGGCGCCACCGCTGCGCTGATCGAACGCATCCTCGCGCTCGACGAAGCCGGGGCGCGGCAATGCAAGGCGTTCTTCCAGGCAACTGAAGAGAATGCGCTGGAACAGAACTTCCGCTTTGCGACTGAAACGCTGACGGTGACGAGCCTGCGGCTGATGCAGAACCGCTGATACAAAGCCGCTGAAGCAAAGCCGCAGAACTGAGCCGCAGAACTGAGCCGCGGACCCAGGCCGCAACGAACGACGCAGCGACCGAACGATCCGACGACGCAACGAACGACGTATCAAACGACGCAACCGACGCAACCGCGGCCACTCGCCCGCGCCGCGCAAAACAAGAACTGACCGGAAACGGGCTGGAGACGTAAGACATGAACGTGAACGCAGGTGCAAGACTCGACCGGCTGCCGATGTCTGCATTTCATCGCCGGATCATGTGGCTGATCGGCATCGGCATGTTTTTCGACGGCTTCGACATCTATGTCGCGTCGACGGTGCTCGGCGCGACGCTGAAGTCAGGTTTCTCGACGCTCCCGCAGACCGCGCTGTTCGTGTCGCTGACGTTCGTCGGCATGATGCTCGGCTCGCTCGTCACCGGCTTTCTCGGCGACCGCTTCGGCCGCCGTTTCACCTATCAGGTGAATCTCGCGATCTTCGGCATCGCGTCGCTCGGCGCCGCGATTTCGCCGACCATGAACGTACTGATCGCGTGCCGCTTCCTGATGGGGGTCGGACTCGGCGCGGAGAACGTGGTCGGTTATTCGACGCTCGCGGAGTTCGTGCCGCCGCGCAAGCGCGGCCGGCTGCAGGGCCTGATGGCGGTGTTCGTCGTGACCGGCCTGCCGGTCGCGGGGCTGATCGGGCTGCTCGTGATACCCGCGTTCGGCTGGCGCGCGATGTTCGTGCTGGGCGGCATCGGCGCGCTCGGCGTCTGGTACGCGCGCAAGTCGCTGCCGGAGTCGCCGCGCTGGCTCGAGGCCGCGGGCCGCGAGAAGGAAGCGGAAGCGATCCTGCAGCGCATCGAGCGGGAAGTCGCAAACGAACAGGGCAAACCGTTGCCGCAACCGGCGCTCGCAACCGCGAGGCCGGCGCGCCCGCAGTCGCTTGGCGTCGGTTCGCTATTCGTCGGCACGATGTTGCAGCGAATGATTGTCGGCTGTGTGTGTCTGATCGTAATCAACACGCTGCTATACGGCTTCGTCACGTGGCTGCCGACGTTCTTCGTACACCAGGGTTTCAGTATCGCGAAGTCGTTCGGCTATGCGCTCGTGATGTCGATCGGCGCGCCGGTCGGCTCGGCAATCGGCGCATTCACCGCTGATTCATGGGGGCGCAAGAAGACCATCATCGGCGCGTCGCTGCTCGCGATCGTGTTCGGCGCGATGTATCCGTTCGTCAGCAATCCGCTGCTGCTGCCGGTGGTCGGCTTCCTGCTGACCGTGCCGATTTACGTGCTGGTCGCGTTGCTGTTCGCGGTCTATGTGCCCGAACTGTTTCCGACGGAAGTGCGCCTGCGCGCATCCGGCATCTGTAATACGCTGGGGCGTGGGGCAACCATCGTGACGCCGTTTATCGTCGTTGCGCTGTTTGCCCAGCATGGCGTCGTCGGTGTGCTCGCGCTGATGATCGGCCTGCTCGCCATTCAGATTGTCGTAGTCGCATGGCTGGGCGTCGAACCGACCGGCCAGCGTCTCGAAGACCTCCAACCCGGCGACGCGCCCGCACACGATGGCGTGAACGCCGCCGCCCGGGTGTCGCCGCTCAAGTCACGCTGATGGGAAACCGCAAGGAAACCGGAAAGGAAATCGCAATGGATGCAGTCAACAAGCAGCACCTCGAAGCCCAGTTATTGATCGACGGCGAATGGACCGGCGCTGAAAGCGGACGCACGATGGACGTCGTGAATCCGGCAACCGGCGCGGTGATCGGCAGTCTCGCGGCCGCTTCGGAAGCGGACGTCGATCGCGCGGTGCGCGCCGGCCACGCGGCGTTCGAGCGCGGCGAATGGCGCGATATGCCGATCCAGCAGCGCGCGCGCCTGCTGAATCGCTTCGCCGATCTGTTCGAAGCGGATCTCGAGAACTTCTACAAGCTCGAAACGCTGAACAACGGACGGCCGATCTCCGAGACGCGCGCGCAGATTTCACGTTTGCCGCAGTTCTACCGCTACTTCGCCGCGCTTGCGCTGACGCGTCGCAGCGACGTGATTCCGATCGAGGGTCCGTACCTGTGCTACACGCAGCGCGTGCCGCTCGGCGTCGTCGCGTTGATGACGTCGTTCAACCATCCGCTGATGATCCTGTCGAAGAGCCTCGCGCCGGCGCTCGCAACCGGCAACAGCGTCGTGATCAAGGCGTCCGAGCAGACGCCGCTCACGACGGTGCGTCTCGTACGTCTGCTCGAAGAAGCGGGCGTGCCGAAGGGCGTGGTCAATGTCGTGAACGGCGAAGGCCGGGTATGCGGCGCGGCGCTCGCGAAGCACGAACTGATTCGCAAGGTGGTGTTCACCGGCGGCACTGAAGTGGGCCGCTCGATCGGCGAAGCGGCGGCGCGCACGTTCGCGTTGACGACGCTCGAGCTCGGCGGCAAGGGCGCGGTGATCATGTTCGACGATATGGACCTCGAGCGCGCAGTCAACGGCGCCGCGTTCGCGTCATTCATCGGCGCGGGACAGACGTGCGTATGCGGCTCGCGCATTCTGGTTCACGAAACGATCTACAAGGCGTTCCTCGAACGCTTCCGCACCAAGGCGGCGGGCATTCGCATCGGCAACCCGGAAGACCCGAAGACGCAACTCGGCCCGGTGATCTCGGACCGTTCGCGGCAACGCATTCTCGGCATGCTCGCGCGCGCGGAGCAGGACGGCGCGAAACTGCTGACCGGCGGCAAGATTCCGTCGCATCTGTCGCAAGGCTTCTATCTGGAACCGACAGTGCTGTACGACGTCGACCCGCAGTGCGAGATCGGCCAGGACGAAGTATTCGGCCCGGTGACGGTCGTGATGCCGTTCAAGGACGAAGCGGACGCGATCCGCATCGCCAACGACTCGCAGTTCGGCCTCGCCGCATCGATATGGACGAACGATGTCGCGCGGGCGCATCGCGTGGCGAGCAAGCTCGAGTTCGGCATGGTGTGGGTGAACGACCATCACCGGCTGGACCCGGCATCGCCGTGGGGCGGCTTCAAGAACAGCGGCGTCGGTCGCGAAACCGGTATCGAGTCGTTCGACCAGTTCAGCGAACCGCGCGCGGTGACGATCAATACGACCGGCAAGACAGTCGACTGGTATGCGGATGACGGTCAGTTGAAGCGTCTGAACTGAAGCCGTTGCTGCATGCGAAGCAGCCGTAGCGGAAGCTTCCGTTGCAATGACCGGCGCCGGCTCAAAGCGGCGCCGGTTTTCATATCGGCGTTCATATTGGCGTGCAACGGATGCGCCACCGGCGTCACCGCATACGACGTCAACCAGTTGCGGTATCCGTTGACGAGAAATCCGCCATTGCGCAGCAGGTAGTCCGCGCGGCGCTCGCGATACACGCCGCGCAGCGCGAACCACGGCAATGCGGGCAAATCGTGGTGCACCACGTGGTAATTGTTGTTCAGAAACAGTAGACGCCAGAACCATGCGGCTTCGTTGATCACCGAGCGGTGTTCGTGCGCGTGAGCGACACGATGCTCGTGAAACGAGCGAATCGAATTCAGCGCCAGCGCCGGATAGCCCACGCCGATGATAAACAGCCACGGTGGAATGCCGCAATGGCGCGCGAGCCACAGCGTCAACGCGACCAGCGCCGCGCCATGAGCGAGCCACGCCGGCACGTCGCTGAAATCGTGCCGCGCGAGCTTGCGCCATGCATCGCTGACCGTTGCGGCGAGCGAGAACGCCGGGCCGAGCAGCAGGCGGCCGACAAACGTGTTGCGCGCCGTGAGCAACGCGCGCAGAACGGGGCCTGCGCGATGCCATGCGGCATGGCTGACAAAATAGCTTTCCGGATCCTGTTCCGGATGCGTCAGATGCGCATTGTCGTGATGCCGCAAATGCAGGTCGCGATACACGCGATACGGAAACCACACCGCGAGCGGCAGAAAACCGATCAGCGCATTGACGAAGGGCGAACGCGTCGGATGCCCATGCAGCAATTCGTGCTGCAGCGACAGATACCATGCGCCGAACAGCGCGAGCAGCGCGAGCGTCGCCGGCAGACCGAGCGCGTGAGCGTGCGTCGCGGCGCCGAACCATCCGCTGTAAATCGCGACGATCACGAGCCATGTCGGCCATTCGCTGCGCCAGGTCCAACTGGCGCGGCGGCGTAACAGCATGCGACGCTGAGCGTCGTCGAGATAGAAGGCCATCGGCGGCACCGGTCGTCGTTCGATCATTTTCAAGGCGTTCGGGTGGGAGGCGCCCGAACGCCGATTGAAAGCGATGCTACCGGCTGGCCGCGCGCGACAAAACCAATTTGTCACGCAAAGCTTCGCTGAAAAAACGCTTAGCGAAGCGATGCGATGCGAAGCGTGTGCCGGGTACACGTACAGGACGCGCACCGCATACGGCGCGCACCCACACGGCACCCGGTTATTTAACCGTGCTTCGCGATCTTGCACGCGTGATCGAGCAACGGCTCGGCGGTGCCGCTGCCATCCTCGATATTCAGCGCGCTATTGACGATCAGCCAGCCGTCCCTGGTGGTCGGCCCCGCGCTCGTCACAAAAATGGTCTGCTCGGCCATCTGATCCGAACCCGGGCGATCGCGCGCCACGACCCGGAACGGATTGTTCTGCGCCATCAGGTTCGTCACCCGCATCACGCGATAGTGCTGCTTGTCGAGCGTGACCGGCCGCCACCTGTCGAGTACCTGATCGCGATATGGCGCGAGCGCGGCAACGACATCCTCCCGCATGCAATCGATGTGAATGTGCAACTGGTTCTGCGATCGCCGGAACTGCGAGTTGATCTCGAGCCCGATCTGGTTATCCGGCAACTGGACCTTCGCCCGCTCGTCGACGTAGTGCCGCGAATCCCACGCATCGACCCAGTAATCCGGCGCATCCGGCGCGAGAATCAGCGGGCTTTCGATGCCGGTCACGCGATCGGTCGGAATCAGCAGGAATTGCGTGTCGCCTACGATATCCTTCAGGATCGCGTAGCGTTTCGTCAGGTTGACGTCGGTGCAGACGCCGGGTTTGCCGTTGGCCTGTTCGGCCGGCACACATTGTTCATGAACGATTTTCCATAACGCATCGGGGTTGCTGGCCGCCAGCGTCGCACAGCCGCCTGCGAACACGGCCAGCGAAAAGACGAGGGTTTTTCGCAAAAACTGAAGCATCGGGAAGACTCATCGGTAGTTAGATAATGGGTGGCGCGAGCGCGCCGAGAATCTGTTCACATGCGCTGCCGATCGCAAGCAGACGCCGGTCGCTGCCAACGGGCCCGTCGAGCTCGATACCGACCGGCAGGCCATCCGCGGTACGGCCTGCCGGCAGCGACAGGCCGGGCAGCCCGGCGCTGGCCGCCGGCTCGGTGTTGCGCAGGTAGGCGGTCATCGTGTCGCGCGCCGTGCCGTTGACCGACACCATCGACGAGCCGCGAATCTCATCGAGCGGCGCGGCCGCGAGGCAGGTGGTCGGGAACAGCAGCGCGTCCACGCGGTCGGTCGCAAACGTCGATGCGTAAAGCTGCTGCAGCCGTGGCCGCCACGTGGTGAGCGCCGCCTGATAGAGCGGCGCGAACGGGTCGGCGAGAATGGCCGCGAAGACTTTGCGCACATCGGGGCTGGCAATCGACAGTGCGAGTTCCTGCAGCGTCTGCACCGGCGCATCGTTCGCGACGAGCCATGCGCGCATATCGTCGAGCGTTTCGTGCGCGGTGACCGGCGAGGTCTGTTCGATCAACCGCATCAGCTCGGGCATGCCGATCTCGACGAAGCTCACGCCGGCTGCTTCGAGCGCGCGCTGCGCGGTGCGTGCGACCGCTTCCACCGCGGGGTCGAGATCGTCCCACAGCGGCGCGGGCAGGCCGATGCGCAAGCCGGCGAGCGTCACCGCAGGCAGCGCGTCGTCGCCGGTGATCACCGCGTCGAGCAGCGCGGCGTCGGCCACCGTGCGCGTGATCGGGCCGACCGTGTCGCGCGTATGACTCAACGGCAGGACCGCGTCCGGATCGTGATAGCGGCGCTCCGCACCGCCATTGCCGACCGACGGACGAAAGCCGACGCATCCGGTCAGCGCGGCCGGAATGCGGTTCGAGCCGTTCGTATCGGTGCCGAGGCCCGCCGGGGCGATGCGCGCGGCCACCGCGACCGCGTTGCCGCCTGACGAGCCGCCCGGAATCAGGCCGGGGTCGTATGGGTTGCGCACCGGCCCCGCGTGCGCGGCGAGATTGGTGCTGGTGATCCCGCACGCGAGTTCGTGCATATTGGCTTTGCCGAGCAACACCGCGCCCGCGTCGAGCAGCCGCTGCACGGACCGCGCATTGGTCTTCGGCGTGAAGCCGGCGAGCGCGGGCGTGCCGCCGGAGGTCTGGAGCTGCGCGGTATTGATGTTGTCCTTCACGACGATTGGCAACCCCGCGAGCGGCAGGCGCGCCTTCTCATCCGGCGATAGCGCGTCGATACGCTGCGCGGCGGCCAGCGCGCCTTCCATATTCAGCACCGTCAGCGCGTTGAGGCTCGCGAGCGCCGCCGCGCGCGCAAGCAGCGTCGCGACGTAATCGGTCGCGCGCAGCTTGCCCGTCCGGATCGCGGCGACCGCTTCGCTTGCCGTGAGTGCCAGTTGTTCGTCGACGCTCCATGCCATGCAGTGTTCTCTCCCGGTCGGACGCACACAGCCGTGCCCGCGCCCGCACGGTCGAGCCGGGCGCAACGGGCACCGCCAGGGGTGCGCCTGCTACTTCTTCATGAACCGCAGCGCGAGCCGCACGAGCCGCGGCATCAGCGTGGGGCGGATGAGCCTTGCATCGTACCCGCTCATGCGCTGCTCGTTTTCGACGAGGCACAGCTCGAGCAGTTGCCTTGCATCGAGTCCGTCGCCGATCGTCGCGCTGTTGCTGGCGAGAAAGTTCGAGTCGTGCATCACGCCGTCCGCATCGATGCCGTTCGCGATGCCCACCCGGTCCCACACCAGTTTGACAAAGATCGCGGCAACGCGCAGCGAATGCCACGGCCTGCGCCACCACGGCATAGTGCGGCGGTACCACGCGACCCAGTTGATAAAGAACAGGATATGGCGCGCCTCTTCCTGAATGACCGGTTCGAAGGTCTCGACGAGCGCTTCGGGGAAGTAGCCGGACTGCTGGGCCGAACGGAACAGGCCAAATGCGAAGAAGCTGTCGATGCATTCGCTATAGCCGGTGAACATCCACGCCCATTCGGCATCGCGCGGCGCCGGGTACTCGGGTTCCGGCGCCAGTTCGATGCCATACGCGGCAACCAGACGCGAGAGCACATGCTTGTGACGCGCTTCTTCGGCCGCATCCATCTCGATCGCTTCGCGCAACAGCGGGTCGGAGAGCGTGGCGGCGTAAGTGGAGACGCGGATCGATGCGCGGCCTTCGGTTTGTACGGCGATGTCCCAGATCGGCAGGGACGTCAGGCGTCGCAGCGCGTCGGGGTCGAGCGGCGGCCAGTCCAGGACAGCGGGTTTGTACGGGTTATGGGTCTCGAGCAGCATGCGGCAGAACATCTGCTTGTGGGCGTCGGAGCCTGGCCGCATGCGGGTCTGGTCGCGGAAGGTCCAGTGTCGCAGCGCGTGGTCATGGGCAGCGTCTGTGTCTGTCAGGGTATCGGACATGGCAGGGTTATTCGCGGCTTGTCGCAGATAGGGCGGATCTGGCGCCCTATTTTGTCATAACCTGCCGCATGGCCGCTTGCACAGCCCCGCTGGGCGCGGCTGGCGCGCTTTTGCGAGGGATCGGCGAGGCCCTGCGCGGCGCTCGCGAAGGCGTGCGATCGCCTGCTTTCAGGCGGTTGGTTCGACGGAAAGCGAGCGGGGCGCTGCCGCCTTACTGATGGTCATCGACCCACAGACGGCCCCACCGGAACGCATAGGCGAGCGCGTGTTCTTCGTCGAAGAAATAGTCGAGTGCGTCGAACGAGTACGCGCGGCCCGGCTCGGCGGCGCTTTTCTCGATGGTCAGATTGGCCGCGAACAGTCCGTTTGGCAAACGCTGTGCGGTCGGGGCGACCTGGTAACCCTTGTAGCGAATCAGTCGGTTCATGTGTCTCGTGCGTCCGGTTTTTGTTCGTCCGGTGACGCGACTATCGGTCGCCAATGGTCGCGCGTCTGTGGGCTGGCACACCGTTTCGCAAGACGCTCTGTGCGGATGGCCGCATAGCTCGCCCGCCTGGCCGCCGCGTCCGGCGAATCGGCGGATGCATGAGCGAAGCGGTCGGCGAGGTGGTCGAGTCAGGCCAATGAGCAAGGCCGATGCACGAGGTTGAAAGGCCGCGCCGCACCATGACGCGCGTGATGCGCGGCTAGTCGGCCAGCGCGAAGATGCCGGCGAGGCTTGCCGGCGAGGCGCCGCCGGGCGCGGCGGCGTCGCCCGCCCGCGTTTGCGCGCCGAACGCGAGCGCGAATTGCGCGGCCTGCCGCCCGACCGTTGCGAGCTGTTCCACGACCTTCGGGTCCGAGCAGCGCTCGGCGGTGTCGAAGCGGGTTTCGAGCGTGTTGATGCCTGCGCCGAACGGCGTGGGCCAGCCGCGCAGCGCATGCACGATCGAGCGCAGCGACGTGAGCACCGAGCCCGCGGCCTGCCAGCCATACGCGGTCACGATACAACCGACCGCACGGCCATCGAGATACGGGCGCGCATCGTCGCGCAGGTCTTCGAAAGTATCGAGTGCATTCTTTACGAGCCCCGATACGCCGCCGTGATAGCCGGGCGTCGCGATCACGATCGCGTCGGCCGAGCGTACCGCTTCGATCAGTTCGAGCTGTTCGCCGGTGCGCTCGACGCTTTCAGGCGCGTAATGCGGCAGCCGGTGCAGGAACGCGCCGTCGAACAGACGCGTCTGCGCGCCGGCCTCCTGCGCGCCGCGCAGCGCCAATGCAAGCGCGCGCTCAGTCGACGATGCGGCGCGTGTCGTGCCGCCGATGCCGACCACGAGCGGCTTGCGGGGGTGATCGATACGGTTCAAATGAATGGCTCCTGTACGGCGCCGGTCGCCGCGACGGCCGTTGCGCATGCAGTGCGAACTGCGTACGCGAGAATCAAGGCAACCGGCTGGAATCGCTATTTTAGAGTTCGGTTCTTGCGGCGCGAACCGACTTTTCGTGCTAACGATATACCGAACCACGCGTGTCTGCAGGCAGACCACCTGATGTGCGGCCGATATAGGCCACTTCGCGCCGCCATGACGCGGCGGCGCGAAGTTCAAAACCGGTGAGCTTTGCGCCGCCCGCTGCGGCAGCAGGCTAATGCGAAGACTGTGATGCGGACAGCGCGGCCGGCGCCGCGTTGCGCCCGTCATCCATCTGGCCGTGCATGGCCGGCGTTGCATCGGACAACGGATGTTCGCGCCCGGTCCACGGCTCGAGGCCGTTCTCCCATTTCGCGATGACCGCCGATGCAATGCTGTTGCCGACCACATTGGTGGTCGTGCGGCCCATGTCGATGAACTGGTCGATCGCGAGCAGCAGGACCACGCCCTCGACCGGCAAGCCGAACAGCGGCAGCGTCGCGGCGATCACGACGATCGCCGCGCGCGGCACACCGGCCACGCCCTTGCTGGTCAACATCATCACGAGCAGCATCCAGAACTGTTGCCCGAACGAAAGATGAATGCCGTAGGCCTGCGCGATAAAGAGCGCGGCGAACGCCTGGTACATCATCGAGCCGTCCAGGTTGAACGAGTACGCAAGCGGCAGCACGAAGTTGCTGATGCGCGCTTTCACGCCGAAGCGCGTCAGCTGTTCGATGGTCTTCGGGTAGGCGGCTTCGCTGCTCGACGTGCAGAACGCGATGATCATCGGTTCGCGGATCAGCTTCATCAGCGCGAAGATCGGCTTGCCGAGCACGCCGTAGCCCGCGGCGAGCAGCACGCACCACAACACCATCATGCTGAAATAGACGGCGCCGATAAACTTGCCATAGGTGACAAGCATGCCGAGGCCCTGCACGGTGATCACCGCGGCTACCGCGCCGAATACGCCGAGCGGCGCGAACCACATCACGTAGCCGGTAATTTTCAGCATGATCGAGAAGATCCCCTCGATCGATGCGAGCAGCGCGCTCGGCAGCCGGTCCTTCATCGAGCCCATCGCGATGCCGAAGAACAGCGAAAACACGAGAATCGGCAAGATCTCGTTGTTTGCCATCGCTTCGAATACGCTGGCCGGCACGATATGCGTGATGAAGTTATGCAGATTGAACGCCGCGGTGCTGACAGCCGCGCTCGCGCCGGCCTCGGGCACGTGCAGATTCATCGCGTGCCCGAGATCGAATGCATTCGCGAACACCATGCCGATCAGCAGCGACGTGAACGACGCGCAGAAAAACCAGCCGAGCGCCTTCAGGCCCGCGCGCCCGACCACTTTCGCGTCGCCGATCGCGGTGAGTCCCGCGACGAGGCCGCTGAACACGAGCGGTGCGATTACCATCTTGATTAGCCGCAAAAAGATATCGGTAATCAACGAGAAGTTGCTGGCCATCGCTTTCGCCGCGGCCGGCGAGTCGGCGCTCTGGTGACACACGTACCCGGCCGCGATGCCCGCCAGCATGCCGACGACGATCGCGAGTCCCAATCTGTTCTGTTTCACGCTTTGTCTCCCGCGCATCGTGCGCATCGAGTTGGACTTATGCGTTGCGAGCCGCGCGCGATGGCCTGCCTCGCGTGCGGCATGCGTATCTTCGTCGACCAAAATTCATTGCGCCGCCTGCGGCGACGATGCACCGCAGCGTGGGATGCGGGCGCTGGCTGTCACGTAGCTGACAGACAGACCGCAGGCAAGGGTTCGCATCCGTACGCGTAACGCACGCAGCGCCGCGCGAGCTGGAGGGTCGCGTCGAGCAACGGCCGTGAGAGCTCGCCGTCGCCGAGAACGAGCGGCACTTCGGAGCAGGCCGCCACGACCGCGTCCGCCCCGGCGTCGATCAGCGTTTCGCCGAACGCGCGCATTGCGTCGTGTACCGTGTGCGATCGATCGCCGAGTTTGATTCGATACAGCAGCGCCGTCAGGCGCTCCTGATCCGCCGGCGCAAGGACGATCGTCGCGCGGCCGGCGCGCGCGAAAGCGCTTTGATAGAGACGGGCTTCGACGCAGCCGCTGGTCGCTAGCAGCCCGAAACGCTGCGCATCCGGAAAGGTGAGCTCGCAGGCGGCGCAGGTCTCGTCGATCATGCTGACGAACGGCACGCCAACTGCCGCGCGAATCTCGGCCTCGTACGCGTGCGCGGTGTTGCACGGCATCACGAGAAAATCGGCGCCCGCGCGTTCGAGGCCGGCGGCCATCGCGGCGAGCACGGGGCCTGGCGATTCGCCGCCACGGGTAAGCGCTGTGCTGCGGTCGGGCACCTTCGGGTTCGAATCGATATGCACGCGCAGATGGTCCTGCTCGCATTCGGCCGGCGTCGCGGCAGTCAACTTCGCGAGAAAGTCGGCGGTCGCTTGCGGGCCCATGCCGCCCAGTACGCCGATCACGAGAGTTGCCGGTGGTGCGCCGTTCGCCATGACGATACCCGATAGCCGAAGTGTGATGCCGTCGATGATAGTTTTCAGGGCCGTAATCTTCCAGAATCTTTTGCGGCAGCGATGTTTGGCAGCGGTGCAAGGCTTGCGAATTGCATACGTCCCGCCACGCGCGCGGCCGTTTTATGCAAAAATTCTGCCCTTGCCGGCGGCGCGATGAATAAAAACGAAAGGTCGCCCGGCCATCGGCGCAGCAGCCAGCCATATACCAACCAATACGCGACAAGGAGTAGACAGTTGATTCAGCGCATCTCGCAGTTTTTCACGCAGGTCGTGCACCGCGTGCTTCCCGACCCCCTGATTTTCGCGATTTTCCTGACCATCGCGACCTTCGCGCTCGCGTTCGGCCTCACGCCGAAGCCGCCCGCCGAGCTGATTTCGCTGTGGGGCGCGGGCTTCTGGAATCTGCTCGCGTTCTCGATGCAGATGGCGATGATTCTCGTCACCGGGCACGCGCTGGCGAGTTCCGGCCCGGTCAAACGGGTGCTGGTCGCGCTCGCGAACTCGGCGCGCACGCCGGGCCAGGCCGTGATGCTGGTCGCGTTCGTCGGCGCGGTCGCGTGCGCGATCAACTGGGGTTTCGGGCTCGTGCTCGGCGCGATGCTCTCGCGTGAAGTCGCGCGGCGCGTGCGCGGCACCGACTACCGGCTGCTCGTCGCGTGCGCGTACATGGGCTTTCTCACGTGGCACGGCGGCCTGTCCGGCTCGATACCGCTGGTCGCGGCGACCAAAGGCAATCCGATGGAAAAGACCATCGGCCTGATTCCGGTGTCGCATACGATTTTCACCGGCTATAACGCGTTCATCACGTTCGGCCTGATCGTGATGCTGCCGATTCTCGCGCGCCTGATGATGCCGAAGCCGCAGGACGTGGTGGCGGTGGACCCGGCGCTGCTCGAGGAGCCGCCGAGCGTCGAACGCAAGCTGCCCGCCAATGCGACGCTTGCTGAACGCCTCGAAGAAAGCCGCCTGCTCGCGATGCTGGTCGCCCTGGTCTGCTATGGGTATCTCGTCGTGCGCACGGTGACGAAGGGCTTCACGCTCGACATCGATACGGTGAACCTCGCGTTCCTCGCGACCGGCATGCTGCTGCACAAGACGCCGATGGCCTATGCGCGCGCAGTGGCCGCGGCGGCGCGCGGCGCCTCCGGCATCATGATCCAGTTCCCGTTCTATGCGGGCATTCAGGCGCTGATGGATCACTCGGGTCTGGCCGGCGTGATTACGAAATGGTTCGTCGATATCGCGAACGTGCACACGTTCCCGCTGCTTGCGTTCCTGAGCTCCGCGGTAATCAATTTCGCGGTGCCGAGCGGCGGCGGCCACTGGGTCGTGCAGGGGCCGTTCGTGATGCCGGCCGCGCAGGCGCTCGGCGCGGATCTCGGCAAGTCGGCCATGGCGATTGCGTACGGCGAAGCGTGGACCAATATGGCGCAGCCGTTCTGGGCGCTGCCCGCGCTCGCGATTGCCGGGCTCGGCGTACGCGACATCATGGGCTATTGCGTGACCGCGCTGCTGTTCTCGGGCGTCATATTCGTCGCCGGGATGTACCTGTTCTAAGATCTGCCAATTATTCGCGCGTGTATGCGACGTGATAGACGAAGTCCCGCGTGAGCAGACTCGTGCGGGCAGGCGTATCGATCAGCGTGTTCACCACTGCTGGTTGGGCTTTCCGCCGGCGATGGCATGCGCGGCACGTCGGCCGCGCAGTTCTTTCGCGTGAGCGGAACGGCGGGTCAGGCAACTGCCCAGTCGACTCACGGCCGCGACGCGGAATATTGCACTGGCCCAAACGTTAGGGAGACATCGACCAATCCCGTGACGGAAGGCATACAGATGAAGGAACTGGACCCGCAAGTAGTGGCCATGCTCGAGGAAATGCGGCGGCAGGCTGCTTTACAGTCCACTGCTGCGCCCCCCGCAACGTGGCTCGAACGGCTTGCCGCCATGCGTGCGCGCATCGCCCGCCCGACCCCATTGCGAGGCACGCCGGAAGCCGTCGCGAGCGTAGCCGATCGAACGCTGCCGGGACGAGGCGGTCCGATTCCAGTGCGTATTTACGATCCGCGCGGCGATCACTTGGACGGTGCGGCTGCCGAACCCGCACCGGCGCTCGTCTACTATCACGGCGGCGGCTTCGTTGCCGGCAACCTCGACAGTCACGACGTGTTGATGCGCGCGCTTGCGAATCGCGCAGGGTGCGTCGTCGTCGCGGTCGATTACCGGCTCGCCCCTGAGCATCCGTATCCGGCGGCGACGGACGACGCGTGGGCGGCATTGCAATGGCTGGCCGATCACGCGGCCGACGTGAAGGTGGACGCCGCGCGTCTCGCGGTGGGCGGCGACAGCGCGGGCGGGCTGCTGGCCGCGCATGTCGCGCAACGCGCGAAACGCGAGGGCCTGTCGTTGCGTTTGCAACTTCTGCTCTATCCGAACACCGACGCGACGATGTCGCGCCCGTCCTGGCAGTCATTCGGCACGTCGGCGTATCTGGTCGACCGTCACGATATGAAGGAGCGCTACGACGCGTGGCTGCCGCCGGAAATCGACCGTGCATCGCCCGAGGTCTCGCCGCTCTTTGCGCAGGACCTGTCCGGCCTTGCGCCGGCGCTGATCGTCACCGCCGACCACGACCCGCTGTGCGACGAAGGCAACGAGTACGCGGCCAAACTGCGCGGCGCGCGCGTCAAGGTCGAACATGTCTGCTGGCAAGGCATGGTGCACGGCTTCGCGTCGATGGCCGGCGCACTCGATGCGGGCAAGGCGCTGATCGAACGGTCCGCAGCGGCGCTGCGCGGCGCGCTGTCATGACGTTCTGTCATAAAAAATTCTGATTAATTGACTGACGAAGACTCTTCTCGTTAAAAAGCAGGCATAGCTGATTCGATTTCCCGATGAGGGACGTGCGTCGGGCACGGCCGGTGTATTCCGGGCGATGCCTGAACGGCATATCAGCGATGGTTTGCGAAAAACGACAGGAGACTTCATGAATATCGATTTCCACTACGGGGTGGTCTATATCGCCGCGCGGCTCGGCGGCCTGTCCGCGCAAGACGCGCAAACAGTCGCGCATGCATGCCAGTACATCGACGACGCGACGACACCGGGACTCCTGAAGTTCGACGGCGGCGCGCAGTTTGAACGCTTCGCGTCCGCGCACAAGCTGTTCGACTATGAAAATGTGCAGGACGACCTGAACCGGCTTGTCTGGACGCCGTTTCATTTTCTGCCCGCGGGCATCGGCGAGACGCTGGAGCAACGCGCGATCTGCAGACCCGACAGCGAGGTCGCACGCAATCTCGTCAGGCATGCGCTGGCGCGCCGCGACGCGGACAACGCGCTGCATCGGCTCGGCGTGACGCTGCATACATATGTCGATACGTGGGCGCATCAGGGCTTCTCGGGCATCGAATCCGACTACAACAAGGTGTCGTACCTCGAAGCGGACGATTGCACGCGCGAAGACTGGCTCGAACGCCTCGAGCGTTTCACCGCGCATCTGCTGGACCGGCTGCAATCGGACGTGGTGGCGCGCGCGCTGCCGCTCGGGCACGGCGCCGCATTGACGTACCCCGACCTGCCCTGGGCGAAATGGCACTACGTGAATGGCAAGGGCGAGCCGGTGCATCGGGACAACCTGCCGCAATTCACCGAGGCCGCGGACATGGCTTGCCGCGTCGTGCAGGCGTGGGTCGCGAAGACGGACGATTTCGTCGACCAGCCGGGCTTGCCGGCCGCCGCGAAGACGGCGCTGCAGCAGTTGCTCGCGAACAATATCAACATGGACGAACTAAAGCGGCTCGACGTGATTCGCGATGCGGTCGCCGCGGGATCGATACCGGGCATCAAGGAGCGTATTCCAGACTACATCGCCAAGGGCGTGGGTTCATGGAAGCATCTCGCGACCGGCATCAAGGTTGCCGACGACGGCGACGATTTCCCGCAATGGACGCCGGGCTTCGAAACGAGCGACTATCGCAAGTTTCACGACGCGGTGAAGGAACACCGCTTCGTGGTGGTGCAGGAGATTCTGCCGGCCAGCGGGCTGCGGCTTGCATAAGCGGATGTCCGTCGGTCGACCTTGAATGCGGGGGCACGACGAATCTGACGGCGCGGCAAAATCAGGTCGCGTGCTCCGAACCGTTTTTCGTCGCGACCACACGGCTGCTGACGCGTAAGGATTCCGGCATCAAGCGATGAACCACGACGCGCGCGTTGAGCTGGCGGCGCGCATCGCTTTTTGCGCCGGCGCTTATTCCGGGAACGGCAACGACTGTTGACCTTCGGCGCGCATATCGAACACGTTGAGCGTCATCGCAACCAGCGCGTAATAGCCGAGCAGGCCGACCAGATTGACGACCACGGTATGACCGAAGCGGTCGACGGCCTGCCTGTAGGTCGCATCGGACACGCGTTTCGTCTCGTACAGTTCGGTTGCGAAGCGATAGATGAGATGGTCGTCCGTATCGACGAATGCAGGTTCGGCGCCGACCCGGATCGCTTCGGCGAGGTCCGCGGGAAGGCCCGCCTGCAGCGCAATCGGATAGTGGATATACCACTCGGCTTGCGCTTGCCAGCGCGACGCGGTGACGAGAATCGCCAGTTCCGACAGACGCAGTGGCAGACCGGTCTGGTAGCGGCAGAACGCGCCGAGGCGCTGCGCGTGTTGCGCGAGCTGAGGGCTGAAGATCCAGCCGAGGAACGGGCCATTCAGGTTGCCGCGCGGGCCGCTCAGAATCTCATCGAGAACGGCTTTCTGTTCGCCGGTGGCTGCGGCGGGTTGGAAATCCGGAAGTCTTGGGCTCATGGTGGTTTTCAGGTGAGTAGGGTGCGTTGCCGCGCATCGCGCTAGCGCGCGACTGCCGCGCCGATCGTCGTCAGCGCCGCATCGATCGCGCCGCCAAGCCTCTCGACGATCGTCGCAATCTGTTGCTCGGTGCAGATAAACGGCGGCGCAAGCAGTACATGATCGCCGCGCTTGCCGTCGACGGTGCCGCCCATCGGATACACCATCAGGCCGCGTTGCATCGCTTCGCGTCTGATCAGCGCATGTAGCTTGTGGTTCGGATCGAAGGTCGCTCTGGTCGCGCGATCCTGCACGAGTTCGACGCCGACGAACAGCCCGCGGCCGCGCACGTCGCCGATCGACGGATGGTTCGCATAGCGCTCGCGCAGCAGCGCGCGCAACTGCTCGCCGCGTGCCTGCACGTTATCGAGCAGCCGCTCGTCGGCAATCACCTTTTGTACCTCGAGGGCGGCCGCGCAGGCCACCGCGTGGCCGATATAAGTGTGCCCGTGCTGAAAAAAGCCCGAGCCGCCGACGATGGTCCGGTAGATTGCGTCGCTGACGAGCGTTGCGCCGATCGGCTGATAGCCGGCTCCGAGGCCTTTCGCAATGGTCAGCAGGTCCGGCGCGACGCCGTCTTCTTCACATGCGAACAGATAGCCGGTGCGGCCCATGCCGGACATGATCTCGTCGAGAATCAGCAACACGCCGTATTTGTCGCATACGGCGCGGATTTTGCGGAAGTATTCGCGCACCGGCGGCACGGCGCCCGCCGTCGCACCCACCACCGTTTCGGCAACGAAGGCCGCGACCGTATCCGGCCCGAGTTCGACAATCTTCGCTTCGAGTTCGTCGGCCAGACGCTGCGCGTACGCTTCGTCGGTTTCGCCGGCGTGCTGTTCGCGATACGCGAAACACGGGCTCACATGGTGCGCTTCGATCAGGATCGGCAGGAACGGCTCGCGGCGCCATGCATTGCCGCCGATCGCCAGCGCGCCGAGCGTATTGCCGTGATAGCTCTGGCGCCGCGCAATGAAATGGCGCCGTTGCGGCTGACCCTTCTCGACGAAATACTGGCGCGCGAGCTTCAGCGCCGCTTCAATCGCCTCGGAACCGCCGGACACGAAATAGACATGGCTCAAGCCGGGCGGCGCCTCAGCGACGAGACGCCCGGCCAGTTGCTCGGCGGCTTCGGTGGTGAAGAACGACGTATGCGCGTACGGCAGTTGCTCGAGCTGGCGCCGGATGGCGTCGATCACGCGCGGGTTGCTGTGCCCAAGGCACGAAACGGCGGCGCCGCCGCATGCATCGATATAACGCTTGCCTTGCGAATCGATGATCTCGATGCCGTCGCCGGCTACCGCGACCGGCAATGTGGCGCGCGGCGCGCGATGGAAAACGCTGGTCATTTTCCCGCCTCCTGATCGTCTGAAACATACGATGTCAAATTATACATCGTCAACAACAAATGTTGTCAATAAGGGAAGGCGCGTGGAGATGGGGGAAGGCGGGGCAATCTGGCGCGAGTGCCGATTCGTGCGCGGCACGGCAGGGCTTTTATGTGGAGTAAGCGCCGCCCGCATGCAACGCGGCTTCTGCTTCTTCAAGTTGTGAAAGCGCTTCCTTGCCTTCTAGCGCGAGCAGATGCGCGACCAGCATCTCGGCGAGCGCGGACGCGGCGACCAGCGACGGAAAGAAGGAGGGTGTCTCGTGCGAGAAAATCAGCGTGTGGTCCGCATTCAGCGCGATCGGCGATACCGCGCTGTCGGTCAGCGCGATCAGGCGCGAGCCCTGTCGCACCGCGGCGTCGGCGACGCGCGCCGCTTCGGCCGAATAAGGCGCGAAGCTGATCACCACTGTCGCGTGGCGCTTGTCGATGGCGCGCAACTGCATTTCCAGCGTGCCGGCTTCCGCCGAAATCAGGCTGACCGACGAGCGGAAGAGCCGGTATCCGTAGACCATCCCGAACGCAACCGGAAAGCACGAGCGAAAGCCCGCGACGTGCACGTGCGGCGCGCGGCGAATCAGTTTCGCGGCTTGCTCGACGAGCCTCGTGTTGTGTGCGACGGTGGTGTCGAGATTGTGTGCCTGCGCGAGCGCGAGCTCCTGCGTCAGCCGGCTGCCGGAGCCGCCTTTCACGAGGGAACGCGCTTTCGCGGTCAGCGGTTCGGGCCGGGTCCGCACGCGTCCGACGAAAATTTCGCGCAACTCATTCCAGCCCGGAAAACCGAGGTATTGCGCAAGACGCACCATCGCGGCCGGCTGCACGCTCGCACGTTCGGCGACCTTGCGCATCGACAGCACGGCGACTTCGTCGGGATTGTCGAGCAGGAATGCCGCCGCAAGCTGAAACTGCGGGCTCAATTCAGGAAACCTCTCGCGGATCGTTGCCGCGAGTTCGTCGAAGGTCTGGGTCACCGGGGGTCTCGTGGTTGGCTGCGCCGGCGTTATTTAACCACGAGCAAAGTGTTGTCCGGCCAGGCGGCGAAGCCGGCCGCCGGACGTGTCGCCGCGCGGCGCAGCGTCAGTCGCGCGGTTTCGCTGTGCGTTGCGCCGCGAGTTGCGCCGTGGTGTCGGCGGCGCCCATGCGCGCGGCGGCATCGGCGGCCGAGTTGCCGCCTGCATCGCGCGCTTGCGGATTCGCGCCGCGCGCGATCAGCAGGTCGACAATCTCGGTGCGATTGAACATCGCGGCCACCATCAGTGCGGTGCGGCCATCCGGCGATGCGCCTTCGACGTCCGCGCCATGATCGAGCAGAATCTCGATGATCGGTTTGAAGCCCTTGAACGCGGCGCCCGCAAGCGGCGTCTGGCCATTGTTGTTGCGCAGGTTCGGGTCCGCGCCTTGCTCGAGCAGCGTGCGCACCGCATCTTCATGGCCGTGATAAGCCGCGAGCATCACGAGGGTATCGCCCTTGTCGTTGCGCAGGTTCGGCGGCACGCCTTTTTCGATTACCGCCGCAAGCATCGTGGCGTCGCCGCGCCTCGCGAGCTCGAACACCTCGTGTGCCAGCTCGAGCAGCTGCGGATCGATATCGTCGGAGGGTTCTTGCGCTTGCGTCGGTTTCTGGGTGTCGGTCATCGCGGGACTCCTCGTGATAGGGCGGCTGCGCCGGTTTACCGCTAGGGCATCGGCCCGCGCGGCGGGTTCGCCAAGCATAGCGCGGAACGTCTTGCGGCGTATGATGGCGGCGCTTGGGGCTGTGTGGTGCGGTTCCCGGTTCTCGACTCGCGATTCGTGGTGCGCGACCGGCAATCCGTGACTGGTGATTAGTGACTGGTGCCCCGTGGCCCGTGACCGGTGCGGCAACCTGCAACCTGCAACCTGCGTGTCAACGCCAGCCGCGAACGCCCATTCCTTGCGAGGACAACCATCATGGCGGCATCGAACAGCCAACACTCTGCCGCATACGTGCTCGCGCTCAGCGCCGCGTGGATGCTCGGCATTGCGATGTGGTTTGCGTTGAGTGCGGCTCAGGCCGCCGCGCCGGCGAAGTCGCTTGCGCTGATCGATTGCACACTGATCGACGATAACGCCGCATACAACGACGCGGCCACCACGCAGCAGGACCTCGCGCGCGTGCGCATGGTCAGCGGTGAATTGCGCGGCCAGTTGCGTGAACGTGCGCTGTACCGCGTCGCGGACAATGCGCCGGCAGGCGCGCTGATCTCCTCACTGGCCGCATCGCAGAATCTCAATGCATGCAACGGCTGTGAACTCGAAATCGGCCGCAAGCTGGGTGTCGAGCGCGTGGGCGTGTGCTGGGTGCAGAAGGTGAGCAATCTGATCCTCAACATCAATCTGCGGGTCGAGGAGGTCGCGAGCGGGCGGACCGTGTTCCAGCGTTCCGTGGATATCCGCGGCAATACCGACCGCTCATGGCAGCGTGGCGCGACCGCATTGATCGATCTGCTCGCTGCGGACGGCGACGTCACGCACTGACATTGCGCATTGAACGTCACGCACGCACATAGCCACGCAGCCACGCGCTATCGAAAATACCTACCCGTATCGGAATCGACCACCTCACCGGAACGCGCCGCAAGCGCCCGCCATTTGCCGGGCATCACCCGACGCCGCCCGTGCAGGTATCGATGTGTCTGCCGTCGCGAAAGCATTCGATGCGCGTTTTTTCGATGCTCGATCGTGCCATCGAAAAACGCTACGATCAGATTGACGCCCGGGTTCGCGTTATGGCTTTGCGCTGGGCATTGACAGGGTGCACTCAGGTCGCGTCAAGCGGGTATGGGGTATGAGGCCCGCCCAAGTGGCCGCTCCCTTCTAAAGGAAACGGATCTATCCGAAAATAAAAAGACGCGGCTTGCCGTAGCGCCGGTCTATTGCGAATCGTCGCCGCGGCGCGCCGCATCGTCGAACATCTGCTTGAGCTGGGCACGCTGTGCGTCGGTCAGATGGGTGACGGCAGCCGGCATCGCGAGTACGACATGAAGCCGGAGTTCCCCCCGATTGCCTGACGCGTCGGACAGCCCGTGCGCGGGCAGACGGATGACGCTGCCTTGCGCGGAATTCGGCGGCACGGCGACGCTCAAATTGCGGCCGAGCAGATGCGTTTCGTACGGACCGCCAAGTGTCGCGGTCACGAAGTCGATTTTCAGTTCGCTCGCCAGATTGAGTCCATCGCGCTGAATCTCGGAGCCGCACAGGATGACGACCGACAGGATCGCATCGCCGGCGCCGCCGCCATTCGAACCGGGGAAGCCGCCGCCGGTCAGCGTCAGTTGCTGGCCGTCCCAGGCGCCGGCGGGCACCGTGACCTGATCGGTTTTCCAGTGGCTGTCGACGCCGGTGTTCTGGCATGCCGGACAGCGATTCACGTTTGAACGGCCGGTGCCCGCGCAACTGCCGCAACGCGCGCCCTGGGCGGTTTTGCCCAGTCCCGCGCAGTCCGGGCAGGGTCCCGCGTTGAAGCGCGCGCTCATGCCGCGGCACTGCCGGCAGGGCGCGGTTATCTGGTAACTGGTCGGCGCCTCGCCGCCGTTCAGCGCCACGTCGAGCGGTACGTAGAGTTTGTCGTGCCGGTTCGCGCCGCGCATCGGCGGTCCTTCTTCGCCGGACCGATACGCTTGCCACGGGTGGGCCGAGGACCATGGATTGCGCATGTCGCGTTCGTCCGCGCGAGGCGCTTGCGGTGCGCGCGCGTTCGCGTCGCGCCTGGTTTCCGGCGCGGCGGGCCGGGCATGCGGGGCCGGTGCGCGCGCGCCGGTGAGCACTTCGAAGGCTTCCTGAATCCGCTTGAACATGGGCTCGACGTTTGATTCGCGGCCCTTGTTGCGGTCGGGATGGTATTTCGCTCTCAGGCGTCGATACGCTCGCTTGATCTCTTCCGGTGATGCGGTTTCAGGCAGTTCCAGCCGCTTGTAGTATTCCCCGATGCTCACGCGTTCTTTCCATCGTTTTGCCAGGCCGCCAGTCTATCAAGTGATGCGAATGCGCCGTTGACAAAATTGCTCGCGCGCTGCGGCGCGAACGCGGGGAACTCCGACTCGCGGCGGCTTTCTCAACCGGATTCATCCGGAAAAGCAGTCCGCATGCGCGGCTGTCACCGGCAGTCGGAGAGTGGAGAGTCGAAGTCAGGAGGCTTGTCATGAAGGATCTGGCAGGAAAGGTTGCGCTCATTACGGGCGGGAGCCGCGGTATCGGCAAGGCTATCGCGCTGGCTTATGCGCAATGCGGCATGGCGGTTGCGCTGACCTACAAGGATGCGGCCGCGGCGGCACGCGAAACGGTCGGGCAGATCGAAGCGGGCGGCGCGCGGGCCATCGCGATTCAGGTCGACATGCGCGACGCGGCCGGCATCAGAAAGATGGCCGACGCCGCGCGTGCGGCATTCGGCAAGATCGATGTGCTGGTGAACAACGCGGGCATCGGTTATGCAAAACCGTGGCAGCAGTTGAGCGTTGACGATTGGAACGAGACGATCTCGACGAACCTCACATCGGCCTTTCTCGCGTCGCAGGAAGTGGCGCCTGACATGGTGTCGCGCGGGTGGGGACGGCTGATCATGCTGTCGTCGGTCGCCGCGCAATTGGGTGGGGTGATCGGTCCGCACTATGCGGCGTCGAAAGCGGGAATGATCGGACTCGCGCATAGCTATGCGACGCTGCTTGCGAAGACCGGCGTGACGTCGAATGCGATCGCGCCCGCGTTGATCGAAACGGATATGGTGACGGGCAATCCGAACATCAAAAGGGAAGTGATTCCGGTTGGCCGTCTCGGCACGGTCGACGAAATCGCGGATGTCGCGGTGCTGCTCGCGAGCAATGGCTATATGAACGGCCAGACGATCAACGTGAACGGCGGCTGGTACATGAGCAGCTAACTCCCGCGCGATCTCGCGAGGTTTTGCGAGGTCTGCGTGAGTGCCGCTGATGCGTGTCGCACACCTGCGCGTTGCGGATAGTGTGACTGTTTACAACACCGTGCAGATGTTCCTGGACAGCCCCTGGCCGCCCTGGTAACCTGGTGTCTGTTCCATAGGCAGGCAGACGGAGAACCATCATGGCAGCCATGTCCAATTCGCGCGAATCGAGTGCGGCGGCGCGTTATATGCGCGCGACGCGAGACGTCGAGCAGGCGTTCCGGTTGGTGCGCGGAGAAACTGAAGGGGAGATGCCGATCAGCCACTCCGATGCGGTGTCGCGTCTCGAGCGGGCGCTCGAGGAATTGACCGAGGCGGAGCAGTTGTTCGAGGCGTTGACGCGCGGCGCACGCAGCGCGCACTGATTTTTCACGCTCACGTGTATGCCGCGCCGGCATGCACGTGAGCAGATGCCGTGTGGTGCGTGTTGAAGGCACACCCCTAAAATTCCACTTGCGGCGGCTGGATTCAACCTGCGTACGATTGCCGCGCTTCCGCGCCCCGGGTTCGCTCGATGCGAACCACCTATCCGCGCCGAAGCCAAAATAGCTCAACGCGGACAAGTTCGCGACAAACCCCCGTTCGGTATAAACCCACACTCAATACCCCCGAAGCAGGGTGCGCTCGCGTATGGCCTGCGCTTCCATGCGCCGCTATCCATTCGCTCGATAGCGCACGCCGATTGGCCATGCCGCCGTCAAACAGCATCTGCTCGACCTTCAACCAATCGCTTGCACTGACCGACATGCGGTCGTGATGCCGCGGTCCGCCGCCGCGATCCACTTTTGCTATCACCCCATCCAATACGCGGATTGTTCCCGCATCACGTGCCGCTTTATATTGACCGGACCCGAAACCGACAATAAGCCGGCCAGCAGCAGACAAACAGCAGTCAAGAAAGCCGGCCCATAACGATGACGGCGTGCGCAGCCCGCGCGCCGCACAGGAGCGCAACGATGAATCAGATCGATCTGGAGGGCCGCGTCGTCGTCATCACCGGCGGTGCGCGCGGCATCGGCTACGCGGTTGCGCAACGCGCACTGCGTTCGGGCGCGCAAGTCGCGCTGTGGGATATCGATACCGAACGGCTCGAACGCAGTCGCAATGAACTCGCCGAACTGGGCGCCGTGTCGGCCGCCACCGTCGAATTGACCGACGAGGCGTCGATCGGCAACGCGGTCGATGCAACCGTCGCCGCACATGGCGCGATTCATGTGCTGATCAACTGCGCGGGCATCACCGGCGGCAACGGCACGACCTGGGAACTGGCGCCGGACATGTGGCGCCGCGTCATCGACGTGAACCTGATCGGCCCTTACCTGACGTGCCGGGCGATCGTGCCGCTGATGATCAGACAGAACTACGGCCGCATCGTGAACATCGCATCGGTGGCGGGCAAGGAAGGCAACCCGAACGCGTCGCACTACAGCGCATCGAAGGCGGGCTTGATCGGCCTCACCAAATCGCTCGGCAAGGAACTCGCGACGAAGAACATTCTCGTCAATGCGGTGACGCCGGCCGCGGCGAAGACCGAGATCTTCGATTCGATGAAGCAGGAGCATATCGACTACATGCTGTCGAAGATTCCGATGAACCGTTTCCTGCTGCCCGAGGAAGCGGCGTCGATGATCCTCTGGCTGTCGTCGGAAGACTGCGCGTTCAGCACCGGCGCGGTATTCGATCTGTCCGGCGGACGCGCGACTTACTGACCGGTTCGAGCGAACCCGTCGACCGGTTTCGCGCTCAGGCGCGTCCGTTCCGCACGCACGCACGTCCGTGCATGCCTGACGGTTGCGCGCACAACCAGGACGGCCGGGATACCCCGGAGAACCCGCACAACACAACGGAGTCTTTCATCATGACGATGCCCACCATCCGGCACGTGCGTGCCTTTGTCGTCCGCGGCGGCGGCGCGGACTATCACGATCAACCCGGCGGCCACTGGATCGACGACCACATTGCGACGCCGATGGCGCGCTACCCCGAGTATCGGCAAAGCCGCCAGTCGTTCGGCATCAACGTGCTCGGCACGCTGGTCGTCGAGATCGAGGCGAGCGACGGCACCGTCGGCTTCGCGGTGACGACCGGCGGCGAGATCGGCGCGTTTATCGTCGAGCGGCATCTCGCGCGCTTTCTCGAAGGGCAACTCGTGACCGACATCGAGAAGATGTGGGATCAGATGTACTTCTCGACGCTGTACTACGGCCGCAAGGGCGTCGTGCTCAACACGATTTCCGGCGTCGATCTCGCGTTGTGGGATCTGCTCGCGAAAGTGCGCAAGGAGCCCGTGTACCAGTTATTGGGCGGCCCGGTGCGCGACGAGCTGATGTTCTACGCGACCGGCGCGCGGCCGGACCTCGCGAAAGACATGGGCTTTATCGGCGGCAAGCTGCCGTTGCAGCATGGCCCCGCGGAAGGCGAGGCGGGCCTGAAGCAGAACATCGAGCGCCTCGCCGACATGCGCAGCCGCGTCGGCGACGACTTCTGGCTGATGTACGACTGCTGGATGAGTCTCGACGTCACGTATGCGACGAAGTTCGCGAAAGCAGCGCACGAATACGGGCTCAAATGGATCGAGGAAGCATTGCCGCCCGATGACTACTGGGGTTACGCCGAACTGCGCCGCAACGTTCCGCGCGGCATGATGGTGTCCACCGGCGAACACGAAGCGACGCGCTGGGGGTTCCGGATGCTGCTCGAGATGGAGTGCTGCGATCTGATCCAGCCGGATGTCGGCTGGTGCGGCGGCATCACCGAACTGATCAAGATTTCGGCATTGGCCGATGCGCATAACGTGCTGGTGGTGCCGCACGGATCGTCGGTGTACAGCTATCACTTCGTCGTGACGCGGCACAACTCGCCGTTCTCCGAGTTCCTGATGATGGCGCCGAAAGCCGATCAGGTGGTGCCGATGTTCACACCGTTGCTGCTCGACGAGCCGGTGCCCGTCAACGGCCGGTTGAAAGTGCCGGACACACCGGGCTTCGGCGTGCGGTTGAATCCGGAATGCGCGCTCGTGCGGCCCTACGAGCACTAGAAGGCGTGCACTGAACAGCGCGCATGGATTGCCAAGCCAGAAAAACGAAGGAGACGGCAGTGCTGCTGAAAGACAAGTCGGTGATCGTGACGGGCGGCTCGCGCGGCATCGGCCGCGCGATTGCGGTTGCCTGCGCGACAGAAGGCGCGGACGTCGCGATCAATTACTGGGGCGACAACGACGCATCGTAT
The DNA here is from genome assembly GCF_902859875.1 of Paraburkholderia solisilvae. Taxonomy (GTDB): domain Bacteria; phylum Pseudomonadota; class Gammaproteobacteria; order Burkholderiales; family Burkholderiaceae; genus Paraburkholderia; species Paraburkholderia solisilvae. Next base: position 122,430 of record NZ_CADIKF010000005.1, read on the forward strand.
GGGCGCCGCTCGGCGGTTGCGGAGGTCGTCGACGAAATCGAAGCGCTCGGCCGCCGCGTGATCGCGGTCGAAGGCAACGTCGCGGAGCGGGCCACTGGGCCGGAGCTCGTGCGCCGCACAGTCGAAGCGTTCGGCAAGGTCGATGTGCTGGCAAGCAACGCGGGTATTTGCCCGTTCCACGCGTTTCTCGATATGCCGGCCGATGTGCTCGAAACGACGGTCGCGGTGAACCTGAACGGCGCGTTCTATGTGACGCAAGCCGCCGCGCAGCAGATGAAGGCGCAAGGCGCGGGCGGCGCGATCGTCGCGACGAGCTCGATCAGCGCGCTGGTGGGCGGCGGCATGCAGACGCACTACACGCCGACCAAGGCCGGCGTTCATTCGCTGATGCAATCGTGCGCGATCGCACTCGGGCCGTACGGCATTCGTTGCAATTCGGTGATGCCCGGCACGATTGCAACGGACCTGAATGCGGACGATCTCGCGGACGAAGAAAAGAAAGCGTACTTCGAAAAGCGCATTCCGCTCGGGCGGCTCGGACGTCCCGACGACGTTGCCGATTGCGTGGTGTTTCTTGCGTCGGACCGCGCGCGCTATGTGACGGGCGCGGCGTTGCTGGTCGACGGCGGTCTGTTCGTGAACCTGCAATGACGCGCGGCCGACGCGGCGGCGTTCAGTGCGCGGGCGTCACGCGGTCGGCCGGCGCCGCGCCGCCGGCTGCGCCAGCCGTCGCCGCCGGCGTATCGCGTTTTAGCGTGAGCGAATGCTGACGCAGCAATTCGATGAAGCGTTCAGCCGGCTCGGCCAGCGCCTCTTCCTTGCGCGTGAGAATGCCGAAGCCCGCGAGGCTCTTGCCGATTTCGACCGGCAGCGCGACCAGCAGCTTGCCGCGCACGTGATCGCGCACCACCGATTCGGGCAGCATCGCGACCGCGTCGTAGTTTTCGAGCAGTTGCAGGGTCGCGAAGATCGATGCGCATTCGGTCAGGTTGGCGGGCGTCGTGAGCCCCGCGCGTGCGAGCTCTTCTTCGAACAGCACGCGCGCCGGACTCGTGATCGGTTGGGCCACCCATGGCCAGTCGATCAGCTCCGGCAGCGTCAACGCGGTGCGCCGCGCGAGCGGATGCACCGCGCGCACGATAAGCAGCAGCGTCTCGCGCGCGAGCGGCTCGAAGCTGAAATCGTTGTGCTGCAGCGGATTTGTCAGACGGCCGAGCGCGAGGTCGATTTCGCGGCGGTGCAGCAGTTGCACGACCTGGTCGCTGGTTTCGCCGAGGATGCAGACGTTGAGCAGCGGCCGCTCGGTCTTCAGCGACGCGACCGCCATTGCGAGCAGATCGGGCGCGGCGCCCATGATGGCGCCGACCGTCAGCTGCCCGTGACCGCCTTTGCGCTTCACGTCGAGGTCGGCGGCGAAGCGCGTGAGTTCGGCCAGCGCGCGGCGCGCGTACGCGAGCGTGACGACGCCAAGCGGCGTCGGCTGCATGCCGCGCGCATTGCGCTCGAACAGCAGAAAGCCGAGCGCTTCCTCGATGTCGCCGAGCATGCGGCTCGCGCTCGGCTGCGCAACGTTGATCGCGTCGGCGGCCTGATGGACGTTGCGCGTGTCGTCGAGCGCGACGAGCAGCGCAAGATGTTTGAACTTGAGCCGGTTGATCAGGGCAACGGTTGCGGCATTCTGGCTCATGAGCTGTGCGATCCGGTTTCGGTATCGCCCTATCCGAACAACGGATTGAGAGGCTATCGACGCCCGAATTATAGTCGCTGCATACGCGCGACCGCGAAAGTGCCCGGCAAGCGCCGCACACGGCATGAAAACCACGTCCGGCTCGAAAGACAGAACGGGAGACAACGCGACATGGAGACAATCGCTTTCCGGATGCTGCTGAACCCCGGCATGCGCGACGAATACGAACGCCGCCACGCGCAGATCTGGCCGGAGCTGGTTGACGCATTGCATCATGCCGGCGTGCGCGACTATTCGATCTTCTACGATGAGGCGACGCAACATCTTTTTGCGGTGCTCACGCGCACCGGCGATCACACGATGGACCAGCTGCCGCATCTCGACGTGATGCGCAAATGGTGGGATTACATGGCGGACATCATGCAGACCGCTGCCGGTCACACGCCGCTGCAACAGCCGCTAACACGGGTATTCCGTCTGCCTGATTTTGAAAAAGCGCGTTGAAAAAGCGCTGAAACACGCGACGCAAAATGAACTGACGACGTTCAACGGACAAAGGACGCTCCATGCAAGTGGTCGACCCGCATATTCACCTGTGGGACCTGAAGACGCATCACTATCCGTGGCTTGCCAATCCCGGCGTGTCGTTCGTCGGCGACGCGCGCGACTTGCAGCATGACTATCTGCTCGCCGATCTGCTTGCCGATGCGCAGCCGATCGAAGTACTGAAAGTGGTGCATGTCGAAGCGAACCACGATCCGGCGGATCCGGTCGAGGAAACGCGCTGGCTGCAAGAAATCGCCGATCATCCCGCGTCGCGCCGCATGCCGAACGGGATCGTCGCGGGCGTCGATCTGTCGTCGCCGGATGCCGCACAAATACTGGAAGGTCATGCGGCCTTCGCGAATACGCGCGGCGTGCGGCAGATCCTGAACGTGCACGACAACAAGCTGTACGACTATATCGGCCGGCATCTGATGCGCGATGCGGCATGGCGCGCAAACTTTGCGCTGCTGCGGCGCCACCAGATGTCGTTCGATATGCAGTTGTATCCGTCGCAGATGGATGAAGCCGCTACGCTTGCGCGCGAACATGCGGATACGCAGTTCATCGTGAATCACGCCGGCATGTTTGTCGATCGCGACAGCGTCGCGGGTTTTCGCGCGTGGCGCGACGGCATGCGCAAGCTCGCAGGCTGCGCGAACGTGGCGGTGAAGATCAGTGGCCTTGCGATGTTCGATCAGCGCTGGACGATCGAGAGCCTGCGGCCTTACGTGCTGGAAGCGATCGATGCGTTCGGCGTCGAGCGCGCAATGTTCGCGTCGAATTTCCCGGTCGACCGGCAGTTCGGGTCGTATGCGGATTTGTGGAACGCGTACGCGTCGATTGTCGGCGGTGCGAGCGACGCGGAGCGAGCGGCGCTTTTCGTGCGCAATGCGGAGCGGCTCTATCGCATCTGAACGCGGTCCAAACAGATCCCGTGATCGGGCAAAAGCGCAGCGAAAAGGCGCAACTCAAGCGGACCTCAAGCGCATCTCAAGCGCAACCGTAACAACGCGGCACATACGATGCCGCCTGCTGGAGGAGACACGCAGTGCAGCAACACACCGACGCGGTGCCGAGGCTGGAACTGAAACACGCGAGCAAATCGTTCGGCCGGGTTCGCGCGCTGTCTGACGGCGAACTCGTGCTCAAAGCCGGCGAAGTGCATGCGCTGCTCGGCGAGAATGGCGCGGGCAAATCCACGCTCGTGAAGATTCTCGCGGGCGTGCATCAGCCCGATAGCGGCGAGCTTTATATCGACGGCACGCCGCGCCGTTTTGCGACGCCGGCCGAAGCGCGCGACGCGGGCCTCGCCGTGATCTATCAGGAACCGACGCTGTTCTTCGATCTGTCGATTGCGGAGAACATCTATATGGGACGCCAGCCGGTGGACCGCGTCGGCCGCATTCAATACGACGCGATGCGTGACGAAGTGAACGGCCTGCTCGCGTCGCTCGGCGTCGATCTGCGGGCGGATCGACTGGTGCGCGGCCTGTCGATCGCGGACCAGCAGGTGATTGAAATCGCCAAGGCGCTGTCGCTGAATGCGAGCGTGCTGATCATGGATGAGCCGACGGCCGCGTTGTCGCTGCCGGAAGTCGAGCGGCTCTTTGCGATCGTGCGCAAGCTGCGCGAACGCGACGTTGCGATTCTGTTCATCACGCACCGGCTCGACGAAGTGTTCGTGCTGACCCAGCACGTTACCATCATGCGCGACGGCGCGAAGGTATTCGACGCACCGACTTCGACGCTCACCACCGATGCGATTGTCGCGAAGATGGTGGGCCGCGATCTCGAAACGTTCTATCCGAAAGCGGACGTGACGCCGGGCGAGGTGCGGCTCGCGGTGCGTGGGCTCACGCGTATCGGCGTATTCACGGATATTTCGTTCGAGGTTCGCGCGGGTGAGATCGTGGCGCTCGCGGGCCTCGTCGGCGCGGGCCGCAGCGAAGTCGCGCGCGCGGTCTTCGGGATCGACCCCTACGATGCGGGCGAGGTTCACATCGGCGGCAAGCGCCTTGCGCCGGGACGTCCGGCCGCGGCGGTGCGCGCGGGTCTCGCACTGGTGCCGGAAGACCGGCGCCAGCAGGGCCTCGCGCTCGAACTGAGCATCGCACGCAACGCGTCGATGACGGTGCTCGGCCGGCTCGTGCGTCATGGGCTGATCTTCACGCGCAGCGAGACGCAGCTCGCCACGCATTGGGGAAAACGTCTGCGCCTGAAGGCAGACGACCCCAGTGCCGCGGCCGGCACGCTTTCCGGCGGCAACCAGCAGAAAGTGGTGCTCGGCAAATGGCTCGCGACCCACCCGAACGTGCTGATCATCGACGAGCCGACACGCGGTATCGACGTCGGCGCGAAGGCGGAAGTGTATGGCGCGCTATCGGAACTGGTGCACAACGGCATGGCGGTGCTGATGATTTCCAGCGAACTGCCGGAGGTGCTCGGCATGGCTGACCGCGTGCTGGTGATGCACGAAGGGCGGATCAGCGCCGAAATCGCGCGTGCCGATGCGAGCGAGCAACGGATCATGAGCGCGGCGCTCGGCCAGCACGCCGCCCAATGGGGGCACGCCGCATGATGCGCCATTCGTCGACCCATGCCGCGCCGGTTCACGCGCAGGCCGGCAAGCGCGCCGCGCCGCGCGCCGGAAGTTTCGTTGGGGCCGTTGCGAAAAGCCGCGAAACGACGCTGTTTATCGTGCTGCTGCTGCTGATCGCGGGCACCGCGCTCGCGCGGCCGCAATTCCTGAATCTGCAGAATCTGCGAGACGTGCTGCTGAACGTGTCGATCATCAGCTTGCTGACGGCCGGCATGACCGTCGTGATCCTGATGCGGCATATCGACCTGTCGGTCGGCTCGACGGTCGGCATCAGCGCTTATGCGGTCGGCAGTCTGTACGTGGCGTTCCCGCATATGCCGGTGCTGGTCGCGCTGGCGGCGGGGCTGGCGATCGGCCTTGTCGCGGGCGGCATCAACGCGCTGCTGGTCGCGGTCGGCCGCGTGCCGTCACTGGTCGCGACGCTGTCGACGCTCTATATTTTCCGCGGCGCCGATTACGCATGGGTGCACGGCGGCCAGATCAACGCGACGAGCTTGCCCGATGCGTTTTCGCGACTCGCGACCGGTGCGGCATTCGGCATTCCGACGCTTGCGCTGATCGCCGCCGCGGTGCTGATTGCGCTCGGCGTGTATCTGAAGCATTTCCGCGGCGGCCGCGAGCACTACGCGATCGGCTCGAACCCGGAAGCGGCGCGGCTTGCGGGCGTTAACGTCGAACGGCGTGTGATGGCCGGCTTTCTGCTGTCCGGCGCGATTGCCGGCTTTGCGGGCGCGCTGTGGCTCGCGCGGTTCGGCACGGTCGATGCCAGCACCGCGAAGGGTATCGAACTGCAGGTGGTGGCGGCGGCGGTCGTCGGCAGTGTGGCGATTACCGGCGGCGTTGGCACGATTCTCGGTGCGACGCTCGGCGCACTGGTGCTCGGCGTGATCAGCATTGCGCTGGTCGTGCTGCATGTGTCGCCATTCTGGGAGCAGGCCATCGAAGGCGCGCTGATCGTCGCCGCGATCGCGGCCGATACTTTGCTCGCCCGCTCCGTCGCCAAACGCACGATGAGGAAACGCGATCATGGCTAAACCCGATTCCGCGCTGCTCACGCGCAAGCGCCAGACGCCGCTGCGCTGGGAGACGCTGCTCGTGATCGTGCTCGTGCTGTCGCTCGGGCTCGGCCGGGTGCTGTCGCCGGTGTTCCTGACGGGGGCGAACCTGTCGAACGTGCTCGCCGATCTGACCGAGATCGCGTTGATGGCATTGCCGATGACATTGATTATCGTCGCGGCGGAAATCGATCTGTCGGTCGCATCGGTGCTCGGCGCATCGAGCGCGCTGATGGGCGTGCTGTGGCATATGGGCCTGCCGATGCCCGCGGTGATCGTGCTCGTGCTGCTGTTCGGCGTACTGGCCGGGCTGTTGAACGGTTTGGTCATTGTCAGGCTCAACCTGCCGTCGCTCGCAGTCACGATCGGCACGCTCGCGCTGTTTCGCGGGCTGGCTTATGTGCTGCTCGGCGACCAGGCCGTCGCGGATTTTCCGCCGCCCTACACGGCGTTCGGCATGGATACGCTCGGTGCAAGCTTTATTCCGCTGCCGTTCGTAATTGTCATCGTGTGCGCGGTGCTGTTTACGGTGCTGCTGCAGGCCACCGCGTTCGGCCGCAGCCTGTATGCGATTGGCGCGAACCCGACGGCCGCCGCGTTTTCCGGCATCGAGGTCGCCAGAATCCGGCTCACCACGTTTGTGCTGTCGGGCGCGATGAGCGCGCTGGCCGGTATCGTCTATACGCTGCGTTTTACGAGCGCGCGCGGCGACAACGGCGAAGGATTCGAACTGTCGGTGATCGCCGCGGTGCTGTTCGGCGGCGTCAGCATTTTCGGCGGACGCGGCTCGATGATCGGTGTGCTGCTGTCGCTGCTGATCATCGGCGTATTGAAGAACGCGCTGACGCTCGACGACGTATCGAGCGAAACGCTGACGATCGTCACCGGTGCGTTGCTGCTGGCATCCGTGCTGATTCCGAATCTGGTTGCCCGCTGGCGGGCGATGCGAGACCGGCGCTTTCTTGCGAAGACTGCGGCAAAGACCTGAACCATATCAACAACCCGGGCCCACGTGGCCCGTCCATTCCAGCGAGGAGACACGCAATGCATCAACCCCTGCTTTACGCGAGAACCGCGGCCGCTCGTGCGGCCGCCGCGGTGGCCACGGCGGCGCTGTTAGGCACGGCGATGCTGGGTATCGCCGGCGGCGCGCATGCGGCCGACCTCAAGAGCGGCTTGAAGATCGCCTTCGTGCCGAAGCAGATCAACAACCCGTACGAAGTGATCGCCGACGACGGCGGCATGGCCGCCATCAAGGAGTTCAAGGGTGACGGCAAGGTGGTCGGCCCGTCGGATGCGGGCGCGTCATCGCAGGTGTCGTATATCAACACGTTGATCACGCAACGGCAGGACGCGATCGTGATCGCCGCGAACGATGCGAACGCGCTTGTGCCGTATCTGAAGAAGGCGATGTCGCAAGGCATCAAGGTCGTGACATTCGATTCGGACACCGCGCCGGAAGGGCGGCAAGTGTTCGTCAATCAGGCGAATGCGGAGAGTATTGGCCGCGGCCAGATTCAGCTCGTATCGAAACTGATGGGCGGCGAAGGCGAGTTCGCGATTCTGTCGGCCACGCCGAACGCGACGAATCAGAACACCTGGATCAAATGGATGCAGGAGGAGCTGAAGAAACCCGAGTATTCGAAGATGAAGCTCGTGAAGATCGCGTACGGTAACGACGACGACCAGAAGTCGTTTGTCGAAACGCAGGGCTTGTTGCAGGCCTATCCGAATCTGAAGGCGATCGTTGCGCCGACCTCGGTCGGTATCGCCGCCGCGGCGCGTTATATTTCGACGTCGTCGAGCAAGGGCAAGGTGGCGGTGACCGGCCTCGGTACGCCGAACCAGATGCGCGCGTTCGTGAAGAACGGCACGGTCAAGGCGTTCCAGTTATGGGATCCGGGTCAACTCGGCTATCTGGCCGCGTATGCGGCCGCGAACCTCGCGGCGGGCACGATTACCGGCAAGGAAGGCGAGTCGTTCGAAGCGGGCAAGCTCGGCAAGCGCACGATCGGCGCGAGCGGCGAGGTGATCCTCGGACCGCCGACCACGTTCGACGCAAGCAATATCGACAACTTCAATTTCTGACGCGTGCCGGCCACGCGGCGACAGCACGCGTGAACGGCTGAACATCGTTGCGAAACACGAGCCGCGCAGGCCATTGCCTGTGCGGTTTTTTTATTGAATGAGCCGGTTGATCTGCGCGTAGCGAATCAGCTCGGCATTGGACGTCATGCCCAGCTTGCGCATCGCGTTGCCTTTTTGTGTCGCGACGGTGGAAACGGAGCGGCTCACACGTGCGGCGATGTCGGTGAGCGACAGGCCGGCTCCATACATGCGAATCACTTCGAGCTCCTTGCCGGTGAGCGACGATCGATCGGCCAGTGCCGGCGCGCTCGGACCCAAGCCGTCGAGAATCGACTTCACGCCCGCGGACCGGTACCGCTGCGAATGCAGTGCAACCTGGAGCGCCGCTTCAATGAATATGCCGACGCTTTCGGTTTTCGTCACGATGCCGGCCACGTCCATCTGGTCGAGCTCCTGCAGGATGTCGCGATTGCGGACCATCGTGAACACGATGATCGGCGTAGCCGGATAGAGCCGCTTCAGGCGCCTCACGAGATGCAATCCGTCGCGATCGGCTTCGACGCCATGCATCAACAGATCGGTGACGATCAGATGCCATGCTCCGGTCTGCAATGCGTCGAGCAGTTCAGCGCCCGACGCGACACTGGCGGCGATGCACATGCCGGCGACACGGCTGAACGCGGCGGCGGCTGCATGGCGGATCACCGGATGATCGTCAGCGACGGCGATCCGGAGCTCGCGTGACAAGGGTTCATATGATGGTGCGTGCATGCTGAATGCGGTGCATGACCGCAGCTTTCGTAACGCCGCGATTCTAGCCGTCGATGGCTGCTTACGCAGCAAAGTGACGATATTTTACGGTCGATCACGTAAATTCGAAGAATTCCTATAGTCCTTGCGATCGGCAATCCGGATACTGCAGTCGGTTCGAATCGACCTTTCGGACGATGCATTCGGACCGTTTGTCATTAACCAATGAGGGTAAAAAAACATGCAGAAAATCGATCGCAGCGCATTGACTCAAGCCAACGTCGCCGGTGGGTGCAACAAGCGTAGCTCCGCCTCCGCCAGCGCGACGTCGGTGGTCGTGGTGAAGGTAGGCTGACCATGCAGAAAATTGAGCGTAATGCATTGATCGAAGCCAAGGTTGCGGGGGGCTGCAATAAGCGTAGTTCGAGTTCCGCCCAGGCGACGACGGTCGTCGTGGTGAAAGTGAGCTGACGATGCAAAAAATCGACCGTCACGCATTGGCGCATGCGGGCATCGCCGGTGGCAGCAACAAGGGCGGCTACAGCTCCGCCACGTCCACGTCGATAGTCGTGGTGCAGGCGAGCGCATCGCAAACGCCCACGCCTCCGCCGTCGCACCACTAATCGGGTAACGCCGCTTCAGGCGCCCGCGCCCGCGGCGCATTCTTGCAGCGTGCAGGAAAGCGCCGCGGTTACGCCGGTTGGCGCGGCATCGAATCGATGAAATTTCTGCTTTCCCCGTGGCGCCTTCTGTTGCGTGCCGTGCGCCTTGGCGCGGTATGGCATTACCGGCTCCGTGCGCGGCTGTTGTGCCGTATGTCGCTGCGCACGATCGAGCACCTGGCGCTGGCGGGATGGGCGATACGCAGCATCGTCGACGCACGCGCGCGTTGGGCCGGCCTCGAGCGATGGGAAACCGGCCGAGACGTGCTGCGGCTGCAAGCGCTGAAACGGCGTGACGTGCTGATTGGCGCGCGTCTTGAAAGGCTGATTGATCAGCGGCTGCATTTCGGCCGGCAGTTATGCCGTGCCGAGACATGGCCGGATCTGCAGGCGGTTGCCGCGGCTATTGCAAACACGATGGCCGTACTGAAAGCCCAGGCGCCGGGGCGGCCGGTTATCGTCGCGCCGCTTCATTACGTGTCCCAGTACGCGAACATCTATGTGGTCGACGAACTGCGCAAGCAGCTCGGGCTGGAGTCGATCGGCGTCGTATCCGGCGTGCCGCGCAATCTGTATGGCGACGACGACGCGCTGATTCCGGCGATCGACGTGCTGCACACCTACAGCGGCGAAAACCGCCACGGCCTCGGTCTGCGGGTGGCCCGGTCGCTGCGGCGCAACGGCGTGGTGGTGTTGTTCGCGGATGTGCCGCCTTACACGCTGATGCGCTTTCCGATGGAAACAGTCAATGTCACGATGTTCGGCCGCGCGGCGCGGATTCACCACGGTGTGTTTCGTCTGGGCGCGCCTGCCGACGCATGGCTGTTGCCGTTCTATTTGCGCTTCGAGCGAGGACGGTTCGGTGCGCAGCTGTGCGATGCAATCCCGCTCGCGGCTGCGGACGCGCCCCAACGTGTCGCGGATTGCATCGAAAGCGCGCTCACCGATAACTTCGCCCGTTCGCTCGTGACCGGCCATTCGGCGATCTATTCGTTTTCTCCGTCCCGCTGACACGTGCGGCGCACGGCCCGCACCGCGACTTCCCAGCCCTCTTTGCCGCCTGCCGTGGCGGGTTTTTGCCTTACTGCAATGGATCCAACCAGTCTGCCCCAGTTTCGCGACGTCCCGTGGCGATGGATTGCCTATGCGAGCTCAGCGCTGCTCATGGCGGCGATCGTCTTCGCGTTCAATCGCGAGATTGAAATCAAGCAGGACGTGCCATGCGAAATCGTGTCGTCATCCGAAGTGAAAATTCGCGGCATCAGCGGGCTGGTGTCGTCGATCTACGTTCAGCCGCGCACGCAGGTCGCACAGGGCGCGCCGCTTTTCAGGCTGCAGCGCGACCTGTCGCTCGCGAGCGACGGCCGCCAGCGCGTCGACTTCGATGCGCGGATGCATGACGAACAGCTGGCGGCCGCCGATACGCAGTGGGTGCAGCGCAAAGCGCAGTTGCGCGCGCAACTGGATGGTGCGCGCGCGACCGACGCGAGCCGGCGCGCCGAACTGTCCGCGCTCGACGAGCAGATCGCGCAGACGGATGCGCTGGCCGCGGGATCGGAGCGCAAGCTGCGGCGGCTTGAAGCCGCCGCCGGCTTTGTCACCGCAAACCGCGTCGAGGACGCCAGCGCGGAAGTCCATCAGGCGAAGGCGAGCGTCGCGCAGAGCATCGCGCGGCGTGCGCAACTGGTCGGCGAAATCGGCGCGTTGCGCAATACGCGCGCCGATCTCGACGCGCAATCGAAGGAACTCGACGCGCGTCATGCGCGCGACGTGCAGGACATCCAGCTGCGTTTCGAGCAGTCCCGCCAGGATACGACGATTTCCGCGCCGAAAGCGGGCACGGTCACGTTTTCGAGTCTCGTGCCCGGCCGCATGCTGGCGCCCGAAGATGTGGCGCTGGTGATCGCGACCGGCGACGACCGCCGCCTGCGCGCCGCTCTATTGATTCCATCGCGGCGCCGCGGATTCGTGCGGATCGGTCAGACGGTACGGCTCAAATTCGATGCGTTTCCATACGCGAAGTTCGGTACGTACGAGGCGCGTATCGACGCACTATCGGATACGACGGTGGACGCCCCCGCGACGCCGGACGGCAACCAGAAAAATGCCGGCAAGCCAGCCGGCGACAGCTACATGGCATGGACGACGCTGCGCGGCCGCACGTTCGATTACGAAGGGCAGCACTTTGACATCCTGCCGGGCATGCGGGCGACGGCCAGCATCGTCGTCGAAAGAAGAACGATTGCGGAGTGGGTGCTCGCGCCGCTGTTCCGTGTATGGAGGGGCTGAGCGTGCGCATCATCTACCAGAACGAAGTGGCCGAATGCGGCTATGCCTGTCTTGCAATGGTGCTGTCCAATCTTGGCCGGGCGACCGAACCGCGCGAACTGTCGGCGTTCCGGCCCATCTCGGCTAACGGCCTTTCTCTGATGGACCTGTATGACGTGGCCGTCGAGTTCGGCCTCGCGGTGCAGGCCTATCGTTTCGATTCGGCGGCCGATCTGCACTCGATTGCGCGTGGTTCGATCCTGCACTTCGGCGGCGCGCATTTCGTGGTGTTCGAGAAGGCCGGCCGCGGCTACGTGCAGGTCATCGATCCGGCTACCGGCAGAAGACGCATCTCGATCGATACGTTCGTCGCGAGCGCGTCGGGCTATCTGCTCGAATGCGCGGCGACGCCGGCGCTGCCGCGCATTCGCGCGAAGTCGCGAATTCCGGCGGCGCTCGCGCGCGTGCGGGCGCTGAACCCGTCGCTCCGGCAGCAACTCGCGAAGGTGCTATGGGTCGCGCTCGGCAGCCAGTTCGCGATCCTGGCGATGCCTTACCTCGGGAATCTCGTGCTCGACTATGTCGTGGCGGCCGACAACCTGAATCTGCTGAGCGTGCTGGTGCTGACGTTCGCCAGCATTTTCGCGGCCGGCGCGTTGAGTCACTACGTTGAAGCGACGCTCGTCGAACTGCTGCACGGCCGGGTGCGGATCAATTCGACCGAGGGATTGCTCGGCCACCTGCTGCGCAACCCGATGTCGTGGTTCGAGAAGCGCCATGTCGGCGATGTCTTCGCGCGCGTCAAGGCGCAGGACGAAATCAGCGTGTACGCGACGCGTACTGTTGTGTCGCTGTGCATCGACGTGACGGTCGGCCTGCTGGCATTGTGCCTGATGCTGATGCAAAACCGGCGCCTCACGCTGGTCGCGCTGGCGATGTTTGCCATTTATGTCGCGATTGCGGTGGCCATGTTCGCGCGCATGCGCGACACCCACGCGCTGGTGGTCGAGCGCTCGGCGCGTTGCGACGACGCGCTGATCGAAACCATCCGCGCGGCATCGCTCATCAAGCTCGCGCGGGGCGAGACGCGTCGCACCGCGCTCTTTATGACGCAGTACAACGCATATATCGCGGCGACGCTGTCGAGCGCGCGCCTGACGAATACGCGAGATGCGATCCTGAAGCTCGTCAATTACGCGGACACGCTTGCAATTACCTGGTTCGCCACGCGCCTGATGCTGAGCGGAACGGTGTCCGTCGGCGTGTTCTACTCGTTCCTGATCTACAAATCGCTGCTTTCGGAGCGCTTTGCGCATGCGATCAACGCGGGCTTTTCGTATCTGATGCTGAGCGTGCCGGCGGGACGCGTGGCCGATATCGCCGACTGTGAAGAAGAACGTTACACGCCGCTCGCGGACAGCCTGAGAGCGGCGGAGGTCCGCGCATTCGAGCAGATCGAGGTGCGCGACGTGACATTCCGCTACGGCGTGTCGGACCAGCCGGTGCTGAGAAACGCGAGCATCGATATTGTCAGCGGCGACAAGATTGCGATCATTGGCCCATCGGGCAGCGGCAAGTCGACGCTATTCAAGCTGCTGTCCGCAGCCGAGCCGCTGCAGCAAGGGCACATCGCGCTGAACGGCATCGACTGGCGCAATCTGAGCGTCGACGAAATTCGCCGCCACGCGGCGCATATGCGCCAGGGCGACCTGATTCTGCACGGCTCGATTGCCGACAACGTGTCGCTGTTTGCGGCGAGCGTCGATGAAGAGCGCGTGCACGCGACGCTCGCCGCGGTCGGCCTGCTCGACGACGTGATGCGTCTGCCGATGCGCACCCGCACCGTGATCAGCGACACGATCGCGAATATTTCGGCCGGGCAACGCCAGCGACTGCTGCTGGCGCGTGTGCTGTATCAGCGGCGCAGTCTGCTGTTGCTCGACGAACCGACCTCCAATCTCGATCCGTTGTCGGTCCGGCATATCGCCGCGCTGCTGCGGCAGCTCGAATGCACGGTGGTCGTGATCACGCATGACCTGACGCTGGCCGCGGCATTCGACATCCGTTACCGGCTGCACGATGGCGCGTTGCTGCGCGAGACACCGGGGCAACCGAGCCTCGTCACGGAGGCTGCACATGATTGATCGACGCCTGACAGCGAGCGTGCTTGCCGTACTGCTGTTCAGTCACGGCCACGCATCGGCGGCGGATCTGCCGCAGGTAGTGGAACAGGCCGTCGAACACGACGCGAATGTCGCGCAAGCGCGTGCGTCATACGACGCGGCGCGCCAGGCGGTGCCCACCGCGCGCGCCGCGCTGTTGCCGCAGCTGTCGGGCGGCTGGGGGCGCGGCTATAACCGCATCGATACCGAGGATTTTCCGCGCAGCACGTACTGGCAAAGCGGCTGGACCGTCAGCCTGACGCAGCCGCTGTTCGACTGGACGCGCTGGACCGCATACAAGCAGGCCGACGTTATCGAAGCGCGCGGCGCGGTCGAATTCGGCGGTGCGCAGCAGGCGTCGATTCTGCGCGCGGCGAAGGCGTATTTCGATGAGCTGGCCGCGGAAGACGAGCTGCGCCGCATCGACGATTACCTCGCGGCCGTCGATGCCGAATCCGACCAGTTGCAGCGCCGGCGCGATGCGGGCGAGGCGACCGTCATCGACTTGCGCGAAGCGCAGACGCTGCGCAGTGAAATCGTTTTGCAGCAACGCGTCGCGCAGAACGCGCTGCAAACGAAGCGTCGGGCGCTCGAGCAGGTGACGGGCGCGCCTTTCGAGCCGCTGGTGCGTTTGAACGGCGCCACGGTGCTGCCTGCTGCTGCGCCCGCCGACCCGGATGCATGGGCGGCGCAGGCGCGCGAGCATGGTTTCGATGTGCAGATGCGGCAACTCGACTGGCGGATCGCGCAGTACGACGTCAGCAAGGCGCAAGCTGCGCACTATCCGGTTGCGGGCGTGACGGCGACCTACACGCCTGCGGGTGCGGCGGCGGGCTACGCGCGCCCGACGACCACGACCACCGCGATGCTGACGGTGACGGTGCCGATTTTCTCCGGCGGCGAACTGCAGGCGAAAGTGCGGGCGTCCGCCGCACTCGAAGACAAGGCGCGCAACGGTTTGCTTGCGGCGCAACGCGACGCCGAAGCGGCCGCGCGCGACAGTTTTGCCCGTTACGAAGCGGGGCGCGAGCGGACCGCGATGCTGCTCGACTTTGTCGCTGCGTGTCGCGACACGCTGGCCGCGACGCAGGCCGGCTATAAGGTCGGCAGCCGCACCAGCACCGACGTGCTGCGTGCGATGAATGCGCTGTATGTCGCGCAGCGCGACTGGCGTGCTGCGCGTTATGACACGATTGTCGCGCTGCTGCAGCTGAAGGCCGATACCGCGACGCTGAATCTCGACGACATTGCGGCCATCAGCACACTGCTGATGGTGCAAAGCGGCGACAACAAGCCGCCGGCATAAGGGATAACACGGCCTCGCGCGTGCACGCGGTTCCTGCCGGCGGGGTGCCGATGGGGTAAGCTGAACACTCGCCGCGACAGACGGCAACCCCAAAAAAGGATACAGGAGGCGACATGCGCAAGCTCCGCTCGCAGAGCTGGTTCGGCAGGGACGACAAAGATGGTTTCATCCACCGTTCTTGGATGAAAAATCAGGGTATTCCGCATGACGAATTCGATGGCCGCCCGGTGATCGGCATCTGTAATACGTGGTCCGAACTCACCCCATGCAACGCGCATTTCCGCGAACTGGCCGACTATGTGAAGCGCGGCGTGCGCGAAGCCGGCGGCTTGCCGCTCGAATTCCCGGTGATGTCGCTCGGTGAAACGAATCTGCGCCCGACCGCGATGCTGTTTCGCAATCTCGCGTCGATGGATGTCGAAGAGTCGATTCGCGGCAATCCGATCGACGGCGTGATCCTGCTGGTCGGCTGCGACAAGACGACGCCCGCGCTGTTGATGGGCGCCGCGTCATGCAATCTGCCCGCGCTCGCGGTGTCCGGCGGTCCGATGCTGAACGGCCGCTTTCGTGGCGGCACGCTCGGCTCGGGCACGGGCGTCTGGCAAATGTCCGAGGAGGTGCGGGCCGGCACGATGACGCAGCAGGAGTTTGTCGAGGCCGAATCGTGCATGAACCGCTCGCGCGGCCACTGCATGACAATGGGCACCGCGTCGACGATGGCGTCGATGGTCGAATCGCTCGGCATGGGGCTGCCGCACAATGCGGCCATCCCGGCGGTCGACGCGCGCCGTCAGGTGCTCGCGCATATGGCCGGGCGCCGTATCGTCGACATGGTGCGCGACGACCTGACCATGGATAAAATCCTGACCCGTCAGGCATTCGAAAACGCGATTCGCACGAATGCGGCAATCGGCGGCTCGACCAATGCGGTTGTGCATCTGATCGCGCTCGCGAAACGCATCGGCGTCGAGCTGACGCTCGAAGACTGGGAACTCGGCTCCGAGGTGCCGTGTCTCGTGAATCTGCAGCCGTCCGGCGAATTCCTGATGGAAGACTTCTATTACGCCGGCGGTTTGCCCGCGGTATTGCGTCAACTGGGCGAACAGGGGCTGCTGCATCGCGATGCACTGACGGTGAACGGCAAGACGATCTGGGACAACGTGAGCGACGCCGCGAACTACAACCAGCAGGTCATCACGACGTTCGCCGAGCCGTTCAAGCCGCACGCGGGCATTGCGGTGCTCAAGGGCAACCTCGCGCCGAACGGCGCGGTGATCAAGCCGTCGGCCGCTACCGCGTCGCTGCTCAAGCATCGCGGCCGCGCGGTGGTGTTCGAGAACGTCGAGGAGTTGCATGAAAAGATCGACGACGATTCACTCGATATCGACGAACACTGTGTGATGGTATTGAAGGGCGCGGGCCCGAAAGGCTACCCGGGTTTTGCGGAAGTCGGCAATATGCCGCTGCCGAAGAAGGTGCTGCAAAAAGGCATTACCGATATGGTGCGTATCTCCGACGGGCGCATGAGCGGCACCGCGTACGGCGCGGTGGTGTTGCACGTGTCGCCGGAGGCCGCCGCGGGCGGGCCGCTCGCGCTGGTGCGCACCGGCGACATGATCGAACTCGACGTGGGGGCGCGCCGGCTGCATCTGGACGTCTCCGACGAGGAACTCGCCCGCCGTCGCGCGCAATGGCAGGCGCCCGAATTGCCGCAGCGCGGCTATTACCGGCTGTATGTCGAGCACGTGTTGCAGGCGGACCAGGGCGCGGACCTCGATTTTCTGGTCGGTTCGAGCGGCGCACCGGTGCCGCGCGAATCGCATTGAGCGCGACGCGCGATGAGCACCGCTGGAACATTGTCTGCGCCGGCCGGCATGTGGCCTGTGCTGTACGCGTACTTCGACGCGCAGAACCGGCTCGATCGCGACATGATGCGCCGGCAGGTCGACGCGACGATCGAAGCCGGTGCGAGCGGCGTGGTCATTCTCGGTCTGGCTACCGAGGTGAACCGTCTGTCGCTCGCAGAGAAGCAGTGCGTCATCGACTGGGCGGCGGCGGATATTGCATTGCGTGTGCCGCTCGCGGTAACGGTCACCGGCGATACGGTGGATGCGCAGGTTGCGTTGGCCGATTACGCGGCCGATCGCGGCGCAACAGGTCTGATTTTGCAACCGCCTTCGATGCGCGGCCGGCCGGAATCGTTCTATTTCGATTTCTTTGCGGCGGTCATGCAACGCACGCGCTTGCCGGCCGGTATCCAGAACGCGCCCGAGTATCTCGGCGTCGGCCTGTCCACACAATCGGTCGTTGCGCTTGCCGCCCAATGCCCGCAGTTTCGCTGGCTGAAGGGCGAGGGGCCCGCCGTCACGATTCAGACGACCATCGAACGTCTGCGCGCGCTGGGCAAACCTTGGGCGGTGTTTAACGGCAGAGGCGGGCAGGAACTCGTCGACAATCTGCGTGCAGGTTGTGCGGGACTGATTGTCGCGCCGGATACGTTCGACTGGCAGGCCGCAATTTATCAGGCGTTTGCAGCGGGCGATGCCGCACGTGCAGAACGCTTGTACGCGCAACTATTGCCCACAATCGTGTTCGTGATGCAATCGCTGGACACGCTGACCTGTTACGGCAAGCGCATCGCCGCGTGGCGGATGGGCGCGGACGTGGCGCACGATCGCGGCATCGCGCCGACACCGTTCGGACTCGAGTGTGCGCGGCGTTTCGCGGCAAGCCTCGGGGCGTTCGGTGACCGGCGGCAGGCGCGCCCGTAGTGTGCTGCTGTGGTGTGCCGCTGTAGTGAGCAGTGGTAATGTGCTGCGGTAGTGTGCTGTGGTAGTGTGCCGCAACCGCTCCGTCAAAAAGCTGCGTGTCAAACCCCTCGTATCGCAAACGTATCCGCATATCCCACCGGATCCGTACCATCCCACACGCGGCCATCGATCAACACCTGCGAAGCACGATTGTCCGGCACCGGCACACCGACGTTGTGCGCCGCTTCACGATACAGCGCCGTCTGGTTGATCTGCGCGGCCATTGCCGCATAGTCGTCACGTCTGTCAATCATTCCCCAGCGCTGATACTGCGTGAGAAACCACACGCCATCATCGGGCCGCGGGTAGTTTACGTGGCCGCCGGCGAAGAAACGCACCGGCAAACGCGTGGCATGCACCGGCTCGCCCTGCAGGCGCGGTGCGATCATGTCGGCGGGCACGCCGATGAATTCGGGCTGCGCGAGCCGCCGCGCGATTTCTTCGCCATGACGGTCTTCATCGAGCCAGCGGCACGCTTCGAGCATCGTCTGCACGAGTGCGCGCGATGTGTTCGGATAGCGGCTCACGAAATCGCGCCGGCATGCGAGCACTTTCTCCGGATGGTCCGGCCAGATCTCGCTGCTATACACAACCGTCGCACCGACCCCTCGAGCCTGCGCAACCGCATTCCACGGCTCGCCGACGCACAGGCCGTCGAGCCGGTCCTGCGCAAGCGCGTCGACCATCTGCGGTGGTGGAATCACGACGCTTTCGATGTCGCGCAGCGGGTGGACGTGTTGTGCGGCGAGCCAGTAGTAGAGCCACATCGCGTGCGTGCCGGTCGGGAAGGTCTGCGCGAAGACCGGCTTGCGGCCGAGCGTCGCCAGCGCTTGCGGCAGCGTGCCGCATTCGGCGAGCGCTTCGGTCAGGCGGCGCGACAGCGTGATCGCCTGGCCGTTGCGGTTCAGCACCATCAGCACGGCCATGTCGTGTTGCGGGCCGCCGAGGCCCAACTGCACGCCGTACACGAGCCCATACAACGCATGCGCGGCGTCGAGGTCGCCTGAGATCAGCTTGTCGCGCACGGCGGCCCACGACGGCTGCCGCACGAGTTCGAGCGTGAGCCCGTGCGCATGGCCGAATTCGTAGAGCTTCGCGGCTACCAGCGGCGCGGCGTCGCTGAGCGCGACAAATCCGAGCCGCAGATGCGTCTTTTCGAGGCCGCCGCTTGCGGGGCGCGCAGCGGCCGGTGCGGGGGAGTGTGCAGATTGAGTCATAAGCAGCCCATCATGGCGGCAAACCCGCCGACGCGACGATCTGGCGCGCGACGTCGACAAGTTTGATGCTCTGGTCCATCGCCCGTTTGCGCAGCGTCGCGTACGCGGCATGTTCGGTCATTTTCTGACGCTCCATCAGCACGCGTTTCGCGCGATCGATCAGCTTGCGTTCGGCGAGTTCGTTTTCGGCCTGCGCGAGCCGTTCGCGCAGTTGCGATTCCTGCGCGAAGCGCGCGAGCGCCACTTCGAGAATAGGCGCGAGGCGCTCGGTCGCGAGGCCTTCGACGAGGTAAGCGGTCACGCCCGCGCCGACCGCATCGCGAATCAGCTGCTGGTTCGCGTCGTTGCTGAACATCAGCACCGGGCGCGGCGCGGTCGCGTTCATGACCGCGAGCTGCTCGAGCGTATCGCGCGAAGGCGACTCGGTATCGATGATGATCACGTCGGGCCGCTCGCTTTCGACGCTCCGGTGCAGCGCCTGCGGCGTCGCCGTGCCGGCCAGCATCTCGTAGCCGAGCTGCGCGAGCGTTTCGCGCAACTCGCCTATCGGCTTGTCGGTGTCGGTGACGAGCAGTACACGCAGCATGGTCTTCCAGTTCGATTCTTCAGCAGGGCAGGGAGCGCTTCGCGCGCGTCGCGTCAGCCGGCGACCGCGGCGGTGTCGACGAGCCGTTTCAGTTCCGGCACGCACGACCCGCACACGGTGCCGCAGCCGAGCGTCGCCTTCAGCTCGGCGACGCTCGCGCCGTTCGCGATCGCTTCGTTGATGCGGGACGCTTTCACCTGCATGCAACTGCACACGACCCGATCGCGCACCGCGGGCTCGACGCGCAGCGCCGCGAAGGCGGCAAAGCGCGGACCGGTCCACGGTTTCGCGTCGCGCAATTTTGCCAGCAATGCGGCGCCGTTGGCAGTGTCGCCGGCCAGCACGAAGCCGTCGATCACGTTGTCGCGCCAGATCGCCCGCTTGTCAAGCCCGCGCCGCGCGTCGCGGTACTCGAGCGTGTCGTCGCCGGACGGCATCCCGAGCGCTGCATAGACGCGCTCGATCCAGCCTTGCGGCGCGCCGGTGTGCGCGGCGCGCAGGATCACGAGATCGTCCGCGTCGAACGTGACCGATGCGTACGCGCACTCCTTCAGCAGCGGTTGCAGCGTCGCCTGCAGCGCCAGCGCGTCGCCGCGCCGCGCCGCGATCATGCGCCACGGCAGGTCCGCGCGCTCGACGCGCACCGCCGCATGCTTCAGTTCCGGCTGCTTCGAGTGCGGGTCGACCGCGCCATACGTCGTTTCGTTGATGCCGCCGCTCGCGGCGAATTGCCCGTTCCAGTGCATCGCGGCGAATAGCGAGCCGGATTGCACGTCGTCCGACACCTGCAGCGGCAGGACCAGCGCGCCGCGCCGGCTCTTCACCTGCACCAGGTCGCCTTCGGCCAGACCGCGCCGCGCGGCATCGCCCGGGTGCATCGTCAACCCCGGCTCCGGCGCATGCGAGAACAGCTTCGCGACGCGGCCCGTGCGGCTCATGCCATGCCACTGGTCGCGCAGCCGCCCGGTGGTCAGACGGAACGGGAACCGCGCGTTGACCTCGTCGGCGACGGGCAGGTATTGCGTCGCATGAAAGCGCGCGCGGCCGTCCGCGGTGGCGAACTGCCCATCGGTGTAACGGCGCGCGGCGCCGCCCGCGGCGCCGGCCGGGAACGGCCACTGCTGCGGACCGGCCGCGTCGAGCAGCGCGTAGCTGATGCCGCCGATATCGAGGTCGCGGCCCGCGGTCAACGCGCGATGTTCGTCGAAGACCGCTTCGGTCGTCTCGAAGCCGAACCTCGGCGCTTCGCGTTCGAGCCGCTTCGCGATGCGGCGCGCCACTTCGTTCGCGATCCACCAGTCGGGCTTCGCGTCGCCGGCGGGCGCGACCGCGGCGCGCACGCGCGTGATGCGCCGCTCCGAATTGGTGACCGTGCCGGCCTTTTCGCCCCAGCTCGCGGCGGGCAGCAGCACGTCCGCGTACGGCACCGTATCGGTTTGCATGAATGCGTCCTGCACGACGACGAATTCGGCCGTGTCGAGCGCTTCGCGTACCTTCGCGATGTCCGGCATCGAATGCACGGGGTTCGTGCACACAATCCAGATCGCCTTGATCTTGCCGCTGCGCACCGCCTCGAACATGTCGACCGCGGGCAGGCCCGGGGCGGCCGACAGACGCGCGGCGTCGGCGAGGCCCCAGAAACGCGCGACTTCTTCGCGGTGCGCGGCATTGCCGATCTCGCGATGCGCGGCGAGCATCGTCGCCATCCCGCCGACTTCGCGGCCGCCCATCGCATTCGGCTGGCCCGTGAGCGAAAACGGTCCGGCGCCGGGGCGGCCGATCTGCCGCGTCGCGAGATGCAGGTTGATCAGCGCGAGATTCTTGTCGGTGCCGTGGCTCGACTGGTTCAATCCCATGCAATACAGCGACAGCGCAGCGGGGCTTGCGCCGAACCATTCGGCTGCCTGCAGCAGGTCGCGCTCGGCAATGCCGCACAGCTCGGCCGCCACACGCGGCGTGAATTCGCGCACGAGCGCCTTGAGCTCGGCGAAACCGCTTGTGTGCGCATCGATATACGCGCGATCGATCAGGCCTTCCCAGATCAGGTGATGCAACATCCCGTTGAAGAGCGCGACATCGGTGCCGGGCGCGATCGCGAGATGCAGGTCGGCCATCGCGGCGGTATCGGTGCGCCGCGGATCGACGACGATCCAGCGGATTGCCGGGTTCGCGGCCTTCGCCGCTTCGAGCCGGCGAAACAGGACCGGATGCGCCCACGCCATATTGCTGCCGGCGAACATGACGGTGTGCGCCTGTTCGAGATCTTCGTAGCAGGTCGGCGGTCCGTCCGCGCCGAGCGCCATCTTGTACGCGCTCACCGCGCTCGACATGCACAGGCGCGAGTTCGTATCGATGTTGTTGGTGCCGACGAGGCCCTTCGCGAGTTTGTTGAAGACGTAATAGTCTTCGGTCAGCAACTGGCCGGACGCGTAGAACGCGACCGTATCGGGCCCGTGTTCGGTGACGATATCGGCGAAGCGCTGTGCAACCGTATCGAGCGCTTCGGACCACGGCACGTCGCGGCGCGGCTCGTCGCGCCGCGTGCGCAGTTGCGGCTGAAGGATGCGGCCGGTCTGGCTGCGAGCGCTGTCGGCCAGCGCCATGCCTTTGCTGCACAGCTTGCCGAAATTGGCCGGGTGCTCGGGGTCGCCCTGTACGCCGGTGATGCGTCCGTTCTCCGCTTCGATCAGCACGCCGCAGCCGACGCCGCAATAACAGCAGGTGGAACGGGTGACAGTTTTCATCCAGCCTCCTTAGCGCAACACGCAGGACAGCACGGCGCGCAATGCGATGGGCCGTGCCGCCCGCGGGTGCCGCGCGCCACTACTCGAGACACAGATAGACTGCGCCGTCCTCGTCGACACGCACCGGAAAGTGGCGCGCGCAACCTTCGTCTGGCGCTTTCGCGACGCCGCTCGCAAGGTCGATGTTCCACGCGTGCAGCGGGCACGTGACGCTCTCGCCGTGCACGATGCCGAGCGACAGCGCGCCGCCCTTGTGCGGGCAGCGGTCGAGCAGCGCAAACACGTTGTCCTGCGCGGTGCGGAACAGCGCGATATTGCCGTCCGCGCGTTCGAGCACACGGCTGCCGAGCGGCGGAATGTCGGCGACGGTGCAGATGCGCGTCCACGCGCGGGTCACTTGCATATCCATGGTTCTATCCTTTCACCGGAGACGTCAGGCCACGACTTTGAGCGGGATGTATTCGTTCTTCTGCATGCCGCCGATGCGTGCTTCCCATGGGTCGGGCAGGCCTTCGAGCGAATAGAGCAGCCGTTCGTACAGCGCCTTGCGGTTCGCCGCATCGTCGACCACTTTCTGCTTCACGTAGTCGAGCCCGACGCGTGCGATGTAGTGCACGGTGCGGTCGAGGTAATACGCTTCCTCGCGATAGAGCTGGATAAAGGCGCCGCTGTACTCCTTCACTTCGTCGGGCGTTTTCACCTTGACGAGGAATTGCGCGACCTCGGTCTTGATGCCGCCGTTGCCGCCGACATACAACTCCCAGCCGCTCTCCACCGCGATCACGCCGACGTCCTTGATGCCGGCTTCCGCGCAGTTGCGCGGGCAGCCGGACACCGCGAGCTTGGTCTTGTGCGGCGCCCACATATTCGCGAGCATCGTCTCGAGATCGATACCCATCTGCGTGCTGTTCTGCGTGCCGAAGCGGCAGAACTCGCTGCCCACGCAGGTTTTCACGGTGCGGATCGATTTGCCGTAGCCGTGGCCGGACTTCATGCCGAGGTCCTTCCACACGTTCGGCAGGTCTTCCTTTTTGATGCCGAACAGGTCGATACGCTGGCCGCCGGTCACCTTCACCATCGGCACGTTGTATTTGTCGGCGACGTCCGCGATGCGGCGCAACTCGGCTGAGTTCGTCACGCCGCCTTTCATCTGCGGGATTACCGAGAACGTGTTGTCCTTCTGGATGTTCGCGTGCACGCGCTCGTTGACGAAGCGGCTTTGCGGATCGTCGACCGCCTCGCGCGGCCACGTCGACAGCAGGTAGTAGTTGATCGCCGGCCGGCACGTCGCGCAGCCGTTCGGCGTGCGCCATTCGAGAAAGTCGTAGACCTCGCGGTGAGTGAGCAGATGATGGTCGCGAATCGCCTTGCGCACTTCGGCGTGGTTGCGGTCCGTACAGCCGCAGACGGCTTTCGTCTTCGGCGGTTCCTGGAAGTTCGCGCCGACCGTGCTCATCAGGATCTGCTCGACAAGACCGGTGCACGAACCGCATGAGCTCGACGCTTTCGTATGCTTCTTCACGTCGTCGAGCGTAAACAGGCCCTTTTCGGTAATCGCTTTGACGATCGTGCCTTTGCAGACGCCGTTGCAGCCGCACACTTCATCGGTGTCGGCCATCGCGGCGGCGCGGCTTTGTCCTTGCACGCCCGCGTCGCCGACGCTCGATTCGCCGAACATGATGTGATCGCGCAACTCGCCGAGCTTGCGGCCTTCGCGCAGCAGCTTGAAGTACCACGCACCGTCGGCGGTGTCGCCATACAGGCACGCGCCGACCAGTTGATCGTCCTTGATCACGAGCTTCTTGTAGACGCCGCCCGCCGGGTCCGACAGCACGATTTCCTCGGTGCCGTCGCTGCCCATGAAATCGCCGGCCGAGAACAGGTCGATGCCGGTCACCTTCAGCTTGGTCGACAGCACCGAGCCCTTGTAGCTGCCGATGCCCATCAGCGCGAGATGGTTCGCGGCGACTTTCGCCTGCTCGAAGAGCGGCGCGACGAGGCCGTAGGCGATGCCGCGATGGCTCACGCATTCGCCGACCGCATAGATGCGCGGATCGTAAGTCTGCAGCGCGTCGCTCACGACGATGCCGCGATTGCAGTGCAGGCCGGCCGCTTCGGCGAGCGCGGTGTTCGGGCGGATGCCCGCAGCCATCACGACGAGATCGGTGGGAATCGCATCGCCGTCCTTGAAGATCACGCCGCTCACTTCGCCCGCCTCGTTGCCGACGATTTCCGCAGTCGACTTGCTGAGCAGAAACTTGAGTCCGCGCGCTTCGAGCGAGCGTTGCAGCAGCCTGCCCGCGGTCGCATCGAGCTGCCGCTCGAGCAGCGTGTCGGCGAGGTGCACGACGGTCACGTCCATGCCGCGCAGCTTCAGCCCGTTGGCCGCTTCGAGCCCGAGCAGGCCGCCGCCGATCACGACCGCATGGCGCTTCACGGCGGCTGCGTCGATCATCGATTGCGTGTCGTAGATGTCGCGGTACGTGATCACGCCTTTGAGCGTGTTGCCCGGCACCGGCAGGATGAACGGCGTCGAGCCGGTCGCGATCAGCAGGCGGTCGTACGGGACTTCGGTGCCGTCCGCGGCCACCACCTTGCGGCGCACGCGGTCGATCTTTTCGACCGACTTGCCCAGATGCAGGCGAATGGCGTTCTGCTCATACCACTCGAGCGGGTTGAGCACGATGTCGTTGAAGGTCTGCTCGCCGGCCAGCACCGGCGACAGCAGGATGCGGTCGTAGTTCGGATGGGGCTCGGCGCCGAAGACCGTGATGTCGTAATGATCGGGAGCGATCGTCAGCAATTCTTCAAGCGTGCGAATGCCGGCCATGCCGTTGCCGATGACGACGAGTCGGGGTTTGCTCATGATGTCCGTTCTGCCGAGGTATCGCGCAGCAGGTCACAGGAACCCGATGCGACGTACGTCGAACGCCATTGCCCGACCGGTATCGGCCGCCGTCCGCCAGGTGCGGTGAATTGCCGCGCGCGGACTGCCGCCAGGTGTTGCGCGGGCCGCCGCCGATGGCGTGACGCGTTCCCGCTCGATGCCGCCCTGCGTCTTTGCAGGGGACGATCGCTTAAAGCAACGGTCATGCCACTCGGCAACAAACGATGGAATCCTTGTCTGGCAACGGAATGCGCGCACTGCGAAGGGTTTTTGTATTGCACCGCAGCAGTGCGCGCGCGCATCGGTGCACCGCTTTAGCGCGATGGCGCGCCGATGCGACGCCATGATGCTTTCAATTTTCTTTCGTTTGGAATATTGGTGCGCCGAAGACGTTCTGGAAACCTATTGGCTCTCACGCAAGCACCGACCCCGGCGCGACAACAAGATGGACGACTTTATTGAAATCGCTGCGAGCCATGGCCAGGGTTTCACAGGCTATATCGCATTGCCCGGACACGATCGTGCGCCGGGCCTCGTGCTGCTGCACGATATCTTCGGCATCGACGATCATACGAAGCAGATGGCCCGGCGCTATGCCGAGGAAGGCTACGTGGTTGTCGTGCCCGACCTTTACTGGCGGCTCTCGCCGCGCGCGTCGTTCAGCCGGCACGGCGCCGACCTCGAGCGTGCGCACGAATTCGAGCGGCGGCTCGACCTCGAACATGCGGTCGACGACATCAACGCGACGTTCGAAGCGCTGCGCGAACATCCGGCGCAAGACGGCAAGGTCGGCGCGCTCGGCTTCGGGCTCGGCGGCAGCCTGGCGGTGCTCGCGGCGGCGCGCACCGACGTCGATTGTGCGGTCGGCTATGGCGGCGCGTCGCTGGAGGGCAGTCTTTCCGATGCGCGGTATCTGCGCTGCCCGTTTGTGTTGCATCTGGCCGGACGTGTCGCCTCGGCGAACGACGTGCTCGTGCGCGGCAAGATTCGCGCGGCGTTCGAATACCGGCCGGGTGTCACGGTTCACGAATACGAATGCGGGGAGTCGTTCACGGTGCCCGGTCCCGAGTTCGACCGGACTGCCGCGTCACTGTCGTATTCGCGCTCGTTGTCATTGCTCAAGAAGACGATGGGGCCGGTCTACGCGATCGAGCGCGTGTGGAAGCGGCACTCGTACCATAAGTACGTGACGCGCGACGCGGAAGCGGTGATGGACACGATGGTCGCCGACCCGTATTTCAACGACGTGCCGACGATGACGGGCGGGATCGGCAAGGAGTCGCTCAAGCGCTTCTATATCGAACAGTTCATGTACTCGTTTCCGCCGGATGCGCAGCATGTGCCGGTGTCGTTTACGGTCGGCGTCGACCGCATCGTCGACGAATTCGTGTTCAGCTGCACGCACACCTGCGAGATGCAATGGATGCTGCCGGGCGTCGAGCCGACCGGCAAGTACTTCGAAGTCGCGATGGTCGCGGTGATCTGTTTTCGCGGCGACAAGATCGACAATCTGCACGTGTATTGGGATCAGGCAACCGTGCTCGCGCAGCTCGGCCTGCTCGACCCGCGCGGATTGCCGGTGGTGGGCGTGGAGTCCGCACGCAAGGTGCTCGATATCTCGCGGGCGAGCGATTCGCTGATGCCGCGGATGAGCGGGCCGGACGACAAGCCGGATTGAGCGGGTTGAGCCGGTTGAGCGTGTGTGATTCGCTGTCCGTGGCGGCTTGCGCGAACCGCCAATAACGGATAGGATTGCAACGTTGAATTTGCTGGGGCGCCGGACCAGCTTTTCGTTACCCGGGCGAGCAAATTCATCGAGTTTCCAGGCCGCTCTCGAGCGGCCTTTCCTTTTTCTGCTTCTGTTCCCGTCTCGCAGGCGATATGTCGCCTTTGGGAATCACGGAGAACAGTTCCGCCTTCGGCTTGCGGGCGAGCAACTCAAGCACAGCCTCATCCCTGACCATCGACCCATAGCCGTCGGCGCGCAGTATCGTGCTTTGGACGATCGTCATTTTCGACGAGCCGTGAATGATCGACGTTTCCGCGAGCGAACTGCCGATCTGACATAAAACGTCGTCGACGCTGTAGCGATCCTTGACCACGCGGCTCTGATGCATATGACGTCCGACCAGCAGGATTTCCGGGTCGTCCAGACCCGGCAGCCCCACAGACAGCCGTAGCTTGCTGATGGCCCGGTGTTGATCGTCAGTGAGTCGACCGATGGCTATTGCCTTCACACGTTCGCCTTCGGCCACGCGACGCAAGTGCGCACAAATTTTGTCTTCGATATCGGGATAGAGCGGCATTGGTCGGTATGTCCAGGATGCCGCTCGCACATGACCGGCCATTGCGGAAGGGCAATGATATCGATGCGCGGACCTTGGCAACATCCCCCGATCGGATGTGTATTTCACGTCCCGGCCTGCTGGTGCGCACGGTGCGTTCGCGATGCAACGGGTTACGCCGCGCTCACGCCCGCTGGTTCCCTTGCCAACCTGCCAACCACATCCAGCCGCGCTTTGAATAGCGCAGTTCGACCGAAGCAAGCGGCGCGATTTCGATCTGCGTGAACGATGCGGCTGGCGCGCGCAGCACATGAATGAGCGCGGCACGCAGCACGGCTGCGTGGGTGATGGCCACCACGTTGAAGTCGGCCGGATGGCTCGCCGCAAGCGCGTCGAGCCATGCGCCGACGCGCGTCACGACGGCTTCGAACGATTCGCCGCCGGGCGGCGCCGCGGCGGGGTCGCGCAGCCACGCTTCGAGCGCCTGCGGCGCTTGCGCCGCGACGTCGGCGATACGTTGGCCCTCCCATGCGCCGTAATGTGTGTCGGCAAGTTCAGGGGCGATGGTCGCTGTGAGGCCGAACGCCAGTGCGGTATCGCGCGCACACGCCGCGGGACTCGTCAGCGCGTGCACGCGTTCGGCGTGCGAGCAGCCGGCCGGGAGGCGCCCGTGTTGCACATACGCTTGCGCTTGCGCGACGCCGCGCGCGTCGAGCGCTTCGTGCGCGCCGGCGAACGCCGCACGGCGTTGCGCGGCGGTCGATGCGTGGCTGATCAGCGATACACGTGTCTGCATGTCATTCCATTCGATGCGCCCGGCGCACTCATCGGCGAGCCGGGCGCGGCGTTTCAGGCGTCGCACAGTTTAGCGCGTAGAATAAACGCCACGCGAGGCGTGGAAGCCGGTGCAAGTCCGGCGCGGTCGCGCCACTGTAAACGGCCACTGGTTGGTCCGGAAGTCAGACCCAGGCTTCGCCATTTCTTCTTTCCAATCGTCTATCGGGGCGCGTAACCCCAGGGAGATGTCCGTCATGACTGACGCTGTTTTCAAATCGCTCGACGCGCTCGAGCCGGCTGCCGCACCCACCCCGATTCCGCTGCGCGAACTGCTGCCGTGGATCGTATTCGGCGGGCTCCTGTTGCTGCTCGCACTGTATTTCGTCGGGGCGGAAGAGGGCGCGACTTCGCTGATTCCGGGCATGTACGTGCACGAATTCGTTCACGACGGCCGCCATCTGCTTGGCTTCCCCTGCCACTGACGCAGGAGGCGAACCATGGTTGGTAAATTGCTGGTGCGCGGGATGCTCGCAGGCATCGCCGCGGGGTTGCTCACGTTCGGATTCGCCCGTGTGGCCGGCGAACCGCAGGTCAACCAGGCTATTTCATTCGAAGAGAAAGCAGACGCGGCGAAGGGCGAAGCACCCGAGCCGGAACTCGTGAGCCGTGGCACGCAGGCGGGCCTGGGTCTCGCGACCGGCGTCGTCGTGTATGGCGCGGCGATCGGCGGCCTGTTTTCGCTGACCTTCGCGTATCTGTATGGCCGCGTCGGCAAGCTGGGCGTACGCGCGCTGTCCGCATGGCTTGCGCTCGGCGCGTTTATCGCGGTCGCGATCGTGCCGGCCCTCAAGTATCCGCCCAATCCGCCGTCGGTCGGCGACCCTGAAACGATCGGCTACCGCACCGGACTCTACTTCCTGATGATCGCGATTTCGCTGACCGCGCTCGTGTTTTCGATGAAGGTGCGGCGTCACGCGGCGGCGCGCGTCGGTGCGTGGAACGGCGCGATCGTCGCGGGCGTGGTGTTCATCGCGATCATCGCCGCGGTGCAGGCCGGCCTGCCGGATATCAACGAGGTGCCGGCTGCTTTCCCCGCGGTCGTGCTGTGGAAATTCCGCGTGGCGGCGCTCGGCATGCAGGCGTTGCTGTGGGCGACGACCGGATTGCTGTTCGGCGCGCTCGCCGAACGCATGCAGCGCGTGCAACGTGCGGCGCAGGCGGAGCAGCGGCTCGCGGGCTGACGCCGCGGCCACCGCGTTAGACGGCCCGCGTGGTACTTGCGCGACGGCCGTCTTTCGCCTGATGCGCGCCGGCATAGGGCTGCGCGACCTGTTCGAGAAATCGCGCAAGACACGGGTTGCGATTCGCCGGCAGCCACACCAGCACCTGGGAAATCGACGGCGCGTTCACAAGCGGCTTGAACACGACGTTTGCCAGCTGCGCCCGCTGCATCGACGCGGGCACCAGCGCGACCCCCGCCCCTTCATCGACCAGACTCAATACGGTCTGCTGCAAACGCACCGCGAAGCGCACGTCAGGCTCGAAGCCGCCTGCGCGGCAGTGTTCGACGATCGTCGTGTGCAGCGCTTCGCTGACGTCCCGCACCGCGATCACGAACGGATCTGGCGCGAGCTGCGCGATGCGAAGCTGCCGCGCGCGTGCCAGTGGATGCCGGCGCGGCAGCGCGACGCACAGCGGCTCGGTCAGCACGGTGCGCGCGGCCAGCCCGTGGTGCAGCGCGCCGGACAGCATGATCGCCGCGTCGAGCTGCGCGCTGAGCACTTGCGGCGCGAGGTCGTTCGACACGATTTCCTGCAGGTTCAATTTGACGTCCGGAAAGGCCGCACTGTAGCTGCGCGCGTAAGTGGGCAGCACGCTGTACGCGGCGCACATCGTGAAGCCGATAGTCAGCTCGCCGCGCTCGCCGAGCACCGCGGCGCGCGCGTTGCGGCCCGCCTGGTCGAGCGCGGCGAGAATGGCCTTCGCGTCCGCGTAGAAGCGCGCGCCGGCGGCGGTCAGCGTGACGTTGCGCGAGTTGCGCTCGATCAGCGTGACGCCGAGCGACGCTTCGAGCGCCGCCAGCTGCCGGCTCAATGGCGGTTGTGACAGATTGAGCCGCGCGGCGGTGCGGCCGAAATGGCGCGTTTCGGCGAGCGCGACGAAGTAGCGGAGCGGCTTCACGTCGATCATGATGCGAACGATGCAAAAAAAGTATTGTTGAGAGATTCAATCAGCATTGGATTGTATCGTTGTTCAGGTTTACCCTGACGGGCTCTGTCCGCCCATTGCGCAACTGATGCTGTCCACGCTCGAAATCCTGCTTCCCGTCTTCGCGCTGATCTTCGCCGGCTTCGCTTGCCGGCGGCGCAATTTGCTCGGTCCCACTGCGGCTTCCGAACTGAACCGTTTCGTCGTGTGGCTCGCGCTGCCCGCGCTGCTGTTCGACACGATGGCGCATTCCACCTGGCGTCAGCTCGACCAGCCGGGCTTCGTCATGACGTTCTCCGTTGCGTGCGCCGCGGTGTTTCTGGGCGTGGTGGTGGTGCGGCTCGTGCAGGGACGGCATCTCGCGGACGCGAGCGTCGACGCGATCGCCGCGTCCTATCCGAACACCGGTTACATCGGCTTTCCGCTCGGAATGATCGTGTTCGGCAACGCCAGCCTCACGCCGACGACCATCGCGACGATCATCGTCGCGTGCGTGCTGTTCGCGTTCGCCATTGTGCTGATCGAGGTCGGCTTGCAGGCCGAGCGCGCGCCACACAAGCTCGGCCTGAAGGTGCTGCGTTCGCTTGCGAAAAATCCGCTGATCGTTTCGCCGATCGCCGGTGCGCTGGTGGCGAGCGCGCATTGGACGCTGCCGCACAGCGCCGAGACGTTTCTCAAGCTGTTGAGCGGCGCCGCCAGTCCCTGCGCGCTGGTGAGTCTCGGGCTCTTTCTCGCGGAGAAACGGCCGGCGGGCAACGGCCGGCGGACATCGCTCGTATTCACTGCGATCAAGCTCGTCGCGCAGCCCGCGTTCACGTGGTGGATGGCGGCACGCGTGTTCGCGCTGCCGGCCGACGCCGTCGATATGGCCGTGCTGCTTGCCGCACTGCCGACCGGCACGGGACCGTACATGCTCGCCGAGTTCTATCGACGCGAGGCGCACGTGACGTCGCAGACCATTCTCTATTCGACACTCGCGTCGCTCGTGACACTGTCGCTGCTGTTAGTGGTGATGCAGCGCCACGGCATATAGCATTTGCGGCGGCGCGGGCGTGCCGCCGGCGCCTGAACCGTCAGCCGAACAGTCAGCCGAACAGTCAGCCGAACAGTCAGCCGAACCGCTCCGCGCGATAGGGCCGTGGGTCGGTGAACGGTGCGGCGCCGGTGATCATCTCGGCGAGCAGCCGGCCCGTGACCGGCCCGAGCGTGAGCCCATGATGGTTGTGGCCGAACGCGAACCACAGACCCGGATGCCGCGGCGCGGGTCCGATCACCGGTCGCATATCCGGCGTGCAGGGCCGCATGCCGAGCCAGGGCGCCGCATCGAGCCGCTCACCGATGCCGAACGCCTCGCGTGCAAGCGGCTCGACGCGCGCGAGCTGAATGCCGGTAGGCGGCGCGCCGCGCAGCGCCAGCTCGGCGCCCGTGGTGACCCTCAGCCGGTTGTGTTCCATCGGCGCGACCACGTAACCGCGCTCGATATCGATGACGGGCATCGACAGCAGCGGGCGCGTCGGCCGGTAATGCATGTGATAACCGCGCTTCGCGCGCAACGGAATGCGATAGCCGAGCGGCGCGAACACTTTATCGGACCACGGGCCGAGCGCGACCACGACGTGTCGCGCGCTCAGCCGTCCGGACCGCGTGTCGACGGTCCATGCGCCGCCATCGGCGCGTAGCGTCGTCGCGTCGCCATTCACGAACGTGCCGCCGATGCTTTCGAACAGTCGCGCGTAACTTTTCACGAGGGCGCCGGGGCTGCGCACGCTTTTCGGATCGCGCCAGTGCAGAGCGCCGCACAGGCTTTCGCCGATGCCGGGCTCGCGCGCGCGCAACGCCGCGGCGTCGAGCGGTTCGACGCGCAGGCCGTGTACGCGTGCGGCAGCTTCGGCCGCCGCGCATTCGGCATCAAGCGCGGCCTGCGTGCGATAGGCCTCGACCCAGCCACCGTCGTGCACCAGATGAGCGGCGCCGGCGCGCGCGATCAACGCATCGTGTTCCGTGACGCACGCGCTGATGAGCGGCAGCATGTCGCGCGCGGCGGCCGCGTGGCGCCGCGGCGCGGATTCCCACCAGTAGCGCATCAGCCATCCGGCGTATGCCGGCAGCGCCTTGTAGTCCCAATAGAGATCGGTCGACTGGTTGCGCGCGTAGCGCAACAGGGTGCGCAGGGTGCGTGGAAAGCCGTACGGAACGATCGATGAACGCTCGATCAGCCCCGCGTTGCCGAAGCTCGTTTCTTCGCCGGGGCCACGCTGATCGACCAGCGCGACCCGTAGCGCCCGATCCTGCAGATGCACAGCCGATGAGACACCGACAATGCCGGCGCCCAGAACGATCACGTCGAAGTCCATGCTGGGGTGCTTGTTGTGGAGTGGGTGGAGCGGAGTTCGAACGGCTGCGATGCTGGCCTGCCGACGATTATAGGGGGAGCGTCCGCGTCGAATCGCTTTTCAGAGTTTTCGTATGGTCAGCATGCAGGTGTGATGTGCGAGCATGCGGATCGCCGTGCTCACGCCGCGAACGCAAGCGGCTCATATCTGCTGCACGCCCGATACCTCGATCACGAGGTCGCTTTCGGCGATTGCCACGCAGGGCAAGATATAGCCTTCCGCTTTTTCCTCGGCGCTGACGCCGGGCCATTCGATCTGATAGCGCACGCGGCCCGCGGTCATCTTGCACAGACAGGTGCGGCATGTGCCGTTGCGGCAGGAGCGCGGCAGCCGCAGGCCGGCGAAGCTAGCCGCTTCGAGTACGGTCAACGAGTCGGGTGCTTCGAACGTGCGGCCGAGAGGCTGGATGAGCACGGTAAACGCGGCGTCGGGCTCGGTCATGGCAATCGGCTCAATCGGCATGGTGAAAGATACGGTGAACGGGTGTCGCAAAGCGTAGCCGAGTTTAACGCGCGGCGTCGCGCGGCACGTGCTCCGCACCCGCAGGCGGGATGCGCATTCACGACATCGACACACCCAGCAGACGGCCGACCCCAAACGTAAACGCGGCTGCGATCAGACCGATCGCAATCTGCCGCCATGCCGAAAACGCGGCGCTTCGCCCGTTGAAAAGCGATGTGAACACGCCGACCGCCGCCAGTCCTAACGCGCTCAACGCCACGCACTGCGCAATCGCCGCACCGCCGCGAGTCCACAGAAACGGCGCCACCGGGAACACCGCGCCCAGCGAGAACAGGCAAAACGACACACCGGCCGCCGACCACGGGTTGCCGCCGAGTTGCGCCGGGTCGATGCCCAGTTCCTCGCGCGTGAGCGTGTCGAGCGCTTTCTGTTTGTCATGCATGATTTGTGCGGCGACGCGTTGCGCTTCCGCCGGGTCGATGCCTTTCGCCTCGTAAATCAACGCGAGCTCGCGGCGCTCCGCGTCCGGCGCGTGCTCGATTTCGTCCGCTTCCTTCGCGATTTGCGTACGCGCGAGTTCGCGTGCGTTCGTTACCGACAGCCATTCGCCGAGCGCCATCGAGCACGCGCCGGCGATCAACCCCGCAAGCCCGGTCAGCAGGATTGCCTTGTTGCTTGTACCGGCGCCCGCGATGCCCATCATCAGGCAGAAGTTCGACACGAGTCCGTCGTTTGCGCCGAGCACCGCGGCCCGCAGATCGTTGCCCGACGCGATGCCCTTGTGCCATGCCTCCGCCTCGACCGCCGGCCGTGCGGCAGACGGCGCACGGTGCCGGCGCGCGCGCACGGCGAGCAGCGACTTGGCGCGCTGCAGGTCTTCTGCGACCACCGCCTGCATAACGGCCGCGTGACGCTGTTCGTCGGCGGAAAGCTGAGCGGCATCGGGCTGATGCGCATATTTGTCGCGGTCCGCGGTTTCGGCTGCCGCGAGCGCCGGCAGCACGAACGACGGTCCGAGCGTGTGGATCAGGCCGCGCATCAGATGGGTTTTCGCGCTCAGACGGTGCGCGCGCACGTGCACGCCGCTTGCCTGGAGTTTGTCGAGCCAGATGTTCGCGTGCTCGCGTTCCGAGTTGGCCAGCTGTGCGAAGACGGCGCGGCGTGCCGGTTCTTTTTCGACGCGCGCAAGGGTGTCATACAACGCGGCGCTGTCGAGTTCGTCGGCGAGGTTGGTGCGGAATCGTTTGAGTTCGTGACGCGTGGCCATTGCTGAGCGCGTATGTGGGGTGTATTCCGAAGCTTAACCCGGGAGCGCGACAGAAGTTGCCGGCGGCAGGATGGATGATGTTGAAGGCCGCGGCAGTCGATGCATGCCGGCCTACGCCGCCGCGAGATCGGCGCAGTCGCGCGGTCAGTGCGCGCCGCGCATGCGCAGGTAACGATAGACCGTGTTGCGCGCGAGTCCCAGTTCACGCGAAGCCGCGGAGATGTTGCCACCATGGCGGGCGAGCGTCTGCTCGATCAACGCGGCTTGCCATTCGGTCATGCGCTGAAGGGGGCGCGGCGTGGCGCGGAACGGCGAACCATGCTGCGTCCGGAACGCGTGCTTGTCATCGATGTCAACGGACGGTTCTTCGTCCGCCTTTGAGCGCGCGGCCGCATGTTCATCGAGGAAATCTTCCGGCAGATGCTCGATGCCGATCGCGTCCGCGCCATCCGCCATGATGCTCGCGGTGCGCAGCACGTTCGACAGCTGCCGCAAATTCCCGGGCCAGCGGCATTGCGCAAACAGCGCGAGCACGTCGGCGCTCACGCGCGCGGGGGTCCGGCTGTCTTCGCGTCGCCGCGCGTCCAGCATGCTTTGCACGAGTGTCGCGAGATCGGTCCGCTCGCATAACGCGGGCAACGTGACGACGAGCCCGTTGATCCGGTAATACAGGTCCTCGCGGAAGGTGCCGGCGTCGATCATTTCGCGCAGGTTGCGATGCGTCGCGCAGATGATCCGCACGTCGACCGGAATCGCACGTGTGCCGCCGAGCGGCACGATCGAGCGCTCCTGCAGCACGCGCATCAGCCGGACTTGCTGCGCAAGCGGCATGTCGCCGATTTCATCGAGAAAGAGCGTGCCGCCGTCGGCTTGCAGGATCTTGCCGACGCTGCCGCGCTTGCGCGCGCCGGTGAAGGCGCCGTCTTCGTAGCCAAACAGCTCGGCTTCGATCAGCGTCTCAGGCAGCGACGCGCAATTGACCGCGACAAACGGCGCCGCGCGGCGCGGCGATTCGTGATGAAACGCGCGGGCGAGCCATTCCTTGCCGGTGCCGGTCTTGCCGAGCACGAGCAGCGGAATGTCGCGCTCGCCTATCTTCTCGACCCGGCGCAGAACCGCGGCCATTTTTGCGTCGCCGGTATCGAGCGTGGCGAAGCTGGCGGGATGCGCGCCGGAGCGCGTGTCGGCGGCATCGGTCGCGGCCCGGCCGCCTGCGCTTTGCGCGAGGTCTCGCGCGTCGCGGCGCGCCGTTGGGGCGGCCACGAATGCCGGCCGCGCCCGGCACTCGGCTCGCGCGACCACGCGCACGCCGCTTGGCAACGTGAGCGTCATGCATTCGCTCGGCGCGCGTTCCGCCTGCTGCACGAGCGCTGCGAACGGCGTGCCGAACAGCACGTCGAAAGGCTGCCGGTCGAGCACCGCGAGCGAGCGGCCGAGCTGAAAGAGCGCACTGCGGTTCGCCGACAGGAAGCGGCCGTCAGGCGCGAACGCGGCAAGACCTTCGAACAGCGTGCCGATGAACTCGGCGCGCGCATGAAAGCGCACGCGCAATGCGTCGGCAAACTGATTCGCAAACAGATGGTTCTCGATGATCTGCGCGGACATCCGCACCAGCGCGAGCGTGTGCTTGTGAAAGCCGCGGGTGTCGCCGCGTGTGTCGCCGCTGACGTCGAGCGCGCCGATCGTGCGGCCGTACGGATCGACGATCGGCGCGCAGGAACACGTCAGGATGCGGTTCGCATGCAGAAAGTGCTCGCCGCCGTGCACGACCGTCGGTTGCGCGTCCGCGAGCGCGGTGCCGATCGCGTTTGTGCCGCGGTCGGCTTCTGCCCATGAAACGCCGGCGCACAGCGCGACGCGCCGCGCTTTTTCGACGAAATCGCTGTCGCCAAGGCTATGCAGGATCACGCCGTTGCTGTCGGTGAGCAGCACCATGCTTTGCGTATCGACGATTTGCGCATGCAGCGTTTCCATCACCGGCAGCGCATGCGAATACAGCGACTGATTGCGATCGACGAGATCCAGCAACAGGTTGTGCCGCAGCGGATGAAAATCGGGCGCCTCGTGCTGATGCAGACCGAAGTCGCGCGAGCGCGCGTGAGCTTGCGCGATCACCTCGAGTTGCGCGGCGGGTTGCCCGATAGCGGAACGAGGATTCACAGGCTTGTCTCCGGTGGGAATGCGAACCGGTTTGCATGCGGGAAGCGTCCGGTTTCAGCATCTCTTCGTGCCATTTATTTGGCACTGCAGCATGTCAATTCTAGTCAGCAGTCATCTTACAGGACGTGGCGCTGATGTGCCGGACGAGATGATTAGAAGTGTTATACGTTCATTCGACGTGACGCGCCGTACACGCAAGCATGGGCACGGCGCGGCGATATGCGCGAGTGCGTCGCGGCGCTTTTTTCATCGCCATGTTTTGACGGAACACGGCGTGGTGCGCATGGAGCTGGGAGACGTCATCTCGACGATAGCGGCGTTTGTCACGCACGCAGGCATTGTGTTGGCCATCCATGGCGTGTTCGACGAGCGTACGGACGTGTTCCGGCTGGGCGAGCCGTCAATTTCGATTGCGTCGATTGCGTCAATCGCGCCCGGCACTATCGGATACGTGCCGCCGATGCCGATACCGACGCTGTGGCCGAGCGGCGAGCAGCGGCTGAACCGCTGATATCCGGTCGGCTTGCGCGTGTCGCTGACCCCGAATCCGGTGCCGCGACGCTGATGCCGCCCCCGCCGTTTTGCACCGCCGCAGGGCCGGATTCGCGGCTCGTCTGCACCGGCATGGGGTGCGGTAACGGAAAACTTGCGGCGCGGCGCAAGTCGTCTAAAGTGAATGAAATCGTCTGGATCGTGCGCTTGCGCACGGTCCTCGACGATTCGACCCGCGCTCGCGTTCCGCGATGAAGGCACCCGAAGGGCAGGCGCGGCCCTGGCGACATGCGTTCAACCCGGCAGGCAATTCCCATGCAGATCATTTTCCTGAACGAAACCCCCGAGTATTCGGGGCGAGAGCTTACGCTGGCGTTTCCGGCGATGGTCGATGGTGAAAGGGTGGAATGCATGATTACCGCCGAGGCGCTCGAGGACCATTTCGGCGCGGCGTCGCCGCGCATCGAAGACATGCTCGGCGCGTTCGACGCGCACCGTCAGCGTATCGAAGCCGCGGCAAGGCGGCTTTTGTACGAGACGCGCGCGCAGTGCGTGGTGCTGCGCAGCGGCTATGTGCGGTTTTACGAAGCAAACGTCCGCGTATAAATCCTTCCCCGGAACGTCGGACATCTGTCGTCGCGCGCGGCGCGCCGTCGCCCGGCGACAACCGTGGGACCGCGCCCGCTCGTGTTTACCCGCGGTTTACCCGCACGCGAAGCACGATCGGCCCGCTGGCGCGGGCAAGCTACTCCGCACCCAGATAGAAAAAGCGGAGCAGGAACACCACCGCAATGATCCAGACCACCAGCTTCACCTGCCGCGCGTGCCCCGTCAGCAGCTTCAGGCCCGCATAGGAAATGAAGCCGAACGCGACACCATTCGCAATCGAATAGGTGAACGGCATCATCAAGGCGGTGAGGGCGGCCGGCACGACTTCGGTGGCGTCGTCCCAAGGCAGGTCGGCCAATTCGCGCAGCATCAGGCACGACACATACAGCAGGGCCGGAGCGGTCGCGTACGGCGGCACGACGCCGGCGAGCGGCGCAAAGAACAGGCTCAGCAGGAACAGCACGGCGACCGTCAATGCGGTTACGCCCGTGCGGCCGCCCGCCTGAACACCCGAAGCGCTTTCGATATACGCGGTGGTCGACGACGTGCCGAGCACCGAGCCGGCGAGAATCGCGGTGCTGTCCGCCAGCAGCGCGCGGTTCAGCCGGTGCATCTTGCCTTCGACGAGCAGGCCCGCGCGATTCGCGACGCCCATCAGCGTACCGGTGGCGTCGAACAGTTCGACGAGGAAGAACACCAGCACGACGTTGAGTATGCCGGTCGACAGCGCGCCATGAATGTCGAGCTTGAAGAGCGTCGGTTCGATCGACGGCGGCGCGGAGACGATGCCGTGGAATTCGTTGCCGCCGAAGAAGAAGCTCAGCACGGTCACGCCGACGATGCCGATCAGGATCGCGCCGCGCACGTGCAGATAGTCGAGCGTGACGATCGCGAAGAAGCCGATGACCGCGAGCACCACATGCGCGTCGTGCAGGTTGCCGAGCGTGACGAGCGTGGCGGGGTTGCCGGTGACGATGCCCGCGGACTTCAGCGAGATGATCGCGAGAAAGAGCCCGATGCCGCCGGTGATTGCGATCCTGATTGAATGCGGAATGCCGTTGACGATCACCTCGCGCACCCGAAACAGCGTGACGATCATAAAGAGGCAGCCGGAGATGAATACGGCGCCCAGCGCCGCCTGCCATGGAAAGTGCATGCCCTTGACGACCGTATACGCGAAGTACGCGTTGAGCCCCATGCCGGGTGCGAGCGCGATCGGGTAATTCGCGTAGAGGCCCATGATGACCGACGCGAGCGCCGCGACGATGCAGGTTGCGACGAACACGGAATCTTTCGGCATCCCTGCGTCGCCGAGAATCGCGGGGTTGACGAAGATGATGTAGGCCATCGTCAGGAAGGTTGTCACACCTGCCAGCACTTCCGTGCGCAGGGTCGTGCCTGCTTCGTCGAAACCGAAATACCGTTTTACCGAGTCCATGGGCCGATTCTCTCGTCGGGTTGAGTATTGTTGTCAAAGGAGACTGCCAGCAAAGCGGCCGTGGTCGGACAGCCACGGGGCGGATTGTAAACATGAATCGGCCGGCCGGGCAGCAGGGGATTCCTCGACGTCGGCTAAACACAACCCCGCCTTCACGTCGGCGTGGTCTTCCCGATCCGGTCCAGCACCGCGTTCAGCAAATCGATAGGCAACGGAAACACGATCGTCGAGTTCTTGTCCGCGGCAATTGTCGTGAGCGTCTGAAGGTAACGCAATTGCATCGCCTGCGGCTGCTGCGCAAGCATCTGCGCCGCCTGCAGCAGTTTTTCCGACGCCTGCAGTTCACCCTCCGCGTGAATCACCTTCGCGCGCCGCTCGCGCTCCGCTTCCGCTTGCCGGGCAATTGCGCGGATCATCGTCTCGTTGATGTCCACGTGCTTGATCTCGACCGTCGAGACCTTGATCCCCCACGCGTCCGTTTGCGCATCGAGCACTTTCTGGATATCCGCATTCAACTGCTCGCGCTCGGACAGCAGTTCGTCGAGCTCATGTTTGCCGAGCACCGCGCGCAGTGTCGTCTGCGCGAGCTGGCTGGTGGCCTCGAGATAACGCGCGACCTGGATCACCGCGCGTTCCGGATCGACCACGCGAAAGTAGACCACCGCGTTGACCTTCACCGACACATTGTCGCGCGTGATGACATCCTGCGGCGGCACGTCGAATACGACGGTGCGCAGGTCCATCCGCACGACCTGCTGCACGACCGGAATGATCAGCACGAGCCCCGGTCCCTTCACTTTCCAGAAGCGCCCCAGCATGAACACGACGCCGCGTTCGTACTCGCGAAAAATGCGGATCGACGATGCGATCAGCAACGCGACGACCACAATCAGAATGCTGCTGAAACCGAATGTGAAACCGATCATCTGCGTTCTCCTTGTTGTGATGTTGCACCGGACGCCACGACCGTCAGCGTGAGCCCGCGGCGTCCGGTGACGCGCACCGTGCGGCCCGCCGGCAGCGGTTCGTCGCTTTCGACATGCCAGCGCTCGCCGTGCACGCGCGCCCAGCCGGAGCCTGAGCCGCCTTCGTTGCCGCCGGGCGGCGTAAGCCCATCGTCGAGCATCACGCCGACGCTGCCGATCAGCGCCTCCGAGCCCGTCACGACCGGGCGCTTACGCGCGCGCAACGCCACGCCCGACACCGCGAACACGAATAGCGCGCCGAACAGCGTCACGCACGCGATTACCGGCAACGGAATGCCGAAACCGGGGACGTCGGTGTCGATCAGCATCAACGCGCCGATCGCGAATGCGACGACGCCGCCGAAGCCGAGCGAGCCGAACGTCGGCAGGAACGCCTCGGCAATCAGGAATGCGAGGCCGAGAAAAATAAGGCCGAGTCCGACGTAGTTGATCGGCAGCAATTGCAGCGCGAACAGCCCGACCAGCAGGCTGATGGTGCCGGCCACGCCCGGCAGCACGAAGCCGGGGTTCGCGAACTCGAAGAACAGGCCGTACATGCCGATCATCAGCAGGATCAGCGCCACGTTCGGATCGGTAATGACCGACAGGAAGCGGCTGCGCCAGTCCGGCTCGAACGTCAGCACATTCGCATGCGCGAGCGCGAGCCGTTGCTCGCCGCTCGCGGTCGTGACGGCGCGGCCGTCCAGTTGACGTAGCAGGTCCGGCATATCACGCGCCACGATGTCGATCACTTTCTGTTCGAGCGCTTCGCGTGCCGACAGGCTCACCGCTTCGCGCACTGCGCGCTCCGCCCAGGCCGCATTGCGGCCGCGCAGTTGCGCGAGGCCGCGAATGTACGCGGCGGCGTCTTGCACCTGCTTGCGCGTTTCGGTCGATTGCGTATCGACGGCGGGCGGCGTGGCGGCTGGGGATGCGGAGGCGCCGGACGTCGGCTGATCGGCTTTGCCGCCGGGCGCGGCGCGCGGCAATGCGGGGGCCGCGCCGGGCTTCGGCTCATCCGCGCCGCCCATGCCGATCTGCACCGGCGTCGCGGCGCCGAGATTGGTGCCGGGCGCCATCGCGGCGATGTGGCTCGCATAGACGATGTACGTGCCCGCGCTGGCCGCCCGTGCGCCGCCCGGCGCGATATACGCGGCAACCGGCACCGGCGAGCCGAGCATCGCCTTGATGATTTGCCGCATCGACGTATCGAGGCCGCCCGGCGTGTCGAGCTGGAGTACCACCAGAGCCGCGCGGTCCTGCGCGGCGTGCGCGAGGCTGCGCACGATAAAGTCGGCGCTCGCCGGGCCGATTGCACCATTGACCGGGATGACGACCACCTCACCCGGCGCGCCGGCGGCCTGCGCGGCAAGCGGGCTGAAGGCGGTCCCCCCTCCGCCGGCCAGCGCTGCGAGCGCGACCGGCAAAACC
Source organism: Paraburkholderia solisilvae (assembly GCF_902859875.1). Taxonomy (GTDB): domain Bacteria; phylum Pseudomonadota; class Gammaproteobacteria; order Burkholderiales; family Burkholderiaceae; genus Paraburkholderia; species Paraburkholderia solisilvae. The sequence goes on from NZ_CADIKF010000005.1 coordinate 164,284, forward strand.
GCGCGCACCGCACGCAGACACCCGCGGCGCAGGGTTCGATACGCGATCGCTCGCGCCGCCCGCGCCAGCCCACATGCGGTGAGGTGCATGGACCGCATGCCGGTTTGCCGGTACGGGAGAGTCGGGTAGGTTCTCATCGTCGGCGGCCGGTGCGCCGCTCGACGGATCATGGCGCCGGCGGCGACCGGCCTCGAAAGGAGGCGTGTTATTAAGCTTAGTCGGATTCCGGCGAATGCGTGAGACCGGCACGTGTGGCGCGATGTGTATCGCGATAATCGGCGGGACGCATGCCGGTCCAACGCCGGAACGCGCGATGAAATGCGCTCGGTTCCGCGAAGCCGACCGATGCGGCGACATCGGCGACGCTGCGATCCTCATTGCACAGCGCCGCGATCGCGAGCTCGCGCCGCAGGTCGTCCTTGATCGACTGGTACGTATAGCCTTCGTGCTTCAGGTGACGCCGCATCGTGGCTTCAGCGATATGCAGATGCCGTGCGATTCCGTCTGCGCCCGGCCACGCGGTGGGCGGCAGCGCGCGCAACGCGCGGCGAACACGCGCGGCGAGCGAGCCGGGGTGACGGTATTTGACGACGAAACTGGCGGGCGCATTGCGCAAGAAGGTCTTGACTGACTTCGCGGTCTGCACGACCGGCAGTTCGGCGAATGCCGGCGACAGATCGATATACGAATCGGGCTGGCCGAATGCGAGGTCGTCGCAGAACATCAGCCGGTATTCCTGTGCGGCCGGCGGCTCCGCGCAGCGAAAACGCGCTTCGATCAATGGAATGCGCCGCCCGACCAGCCAGCACACGAGCCCGTAGACGAGGATGAAGTAAGTTGCATACGCAAACATCGTCGGTGCCGGTGCGCCGTCACGCTCGATGAACGCGATGCGGGTGCGCTTTTCGTCGGTCGTGAGTTGCGCGCTGAGATCGTCGAGCACAAGGCGCATAAAGCCGACGGCGCGCGCGAGCGCCTGCGCGCCGTTGCGCGCGGTGAGCGCCGTACGCGTCATCGCGATGAAGCTGCCGCTTTTCATCGGGTGCGAATCCTGGCCGAGGAACTCGTCGTCGAGCGCGCGCGCGAGGCCGGCCCACAACGCGCCATATTGCGCGGAGGACACGCGGTTCCTGCGCGACGCGAGCAGCGGCGGCGCGATGCCGGCCGCTGCGACGAGCGGCGCGACGTCGACGCCGCGAGCGCGCGCGAGCGCCAGTGTTTCTTCGACGAGAACCGCGGAGATCGTGCCTTTTTCGGCTTTCGCAATCATTGCATTATGGCAAACGCGCTCAGATTGAATGCGCGTCGCGGCCGTTCGTGCCGCGATTTTGCACTGCACACATCCGCACGCGGGCGTGTGTTATGGCAAATGCGCTCACTCACAATGATCGGGCCTGGCATCGAACCTGTCCAGCGCGTCGCCTACACTGAGTCGTATCACACACGATGCGGAGAATTCCGCGCACGCCATGGACGACTTCTATACCGACGAGCAGCGGATGATTCGCGACGCCGCACGCGATTTCTCGGTCGAATGCCTGAAGCCGCACGCCGCGCAGTGGGACCGCGACGGCCGGCTGCCCGATACGGTCGTCACGCAAATGGCCGAGCTCGGCCTGCTGGGCATGATCGTGCCGCCTGAATGGGACGGCACCTTCACGGATTACATTGCCTACGCGCTGGCGATAGAGGAAATCGCAGCCGGCTGCGCGTCGTGCGCGACGCTGGTCAGCGTACACAATTCGGTCGGCTGCGGGCCGGTCCTGAACTACGGCAGCGATGCGCAAAAAGAACGCTATTTGCGCGAGCTTGCCACCGGGCGCCTGCTCGGCGCGTTCTGTCTGACCGAGCCGCAGGCGGGTTCCGACGCCGGCAGCTTGCGCACGCGCGCGGAACTGCGCGATGGGCAGTGGGTACTGAACGGCAGCAAGCAGTTCGTGACCAACGGCTCGCGCGCGGACCTCGCGATCGTGTTCGCGGTGACGGATCCGGAGCGCGGCAAGCGCGGCCTGTCCGCTTTTATCGTGCCGACCGGCACACCCGGCTTCAACGTCGGACCGCCGGAGAAAAAGCTCGGCATCCGCGCGTCCGACACATGCCCGATCTCGCTCGACGAATGCGCGGTACCCGAGGCAAACCTGCTTGGCGAGCGCGGCGAGGGCCTGAAAATCGCGCTGTCGAATCTCGAAGGCGGGCGTATCGGCATTGCCGCGCAAGCGGTCGGCATCGCGCGCGCCGCGTTCGATGCGGCATGCGCGTATGCGGCCGGGCGGACGCAGTTCGGCAAGCCGCTCAAGGAACATCAGAGCGTGGCGAACATGCTCGCTGACATGACGACGCGTCTGAACGCCGCGCGCCTGCTCGTGCATCACGCGGCGCGATTGCGTAGCGCCGGGCGGCCGTGCCTGTCGGAGGCCTCGCAGGCGAAACTGTACGCGTCCGAAATGGCCGAAGAGGTCTGTTCGAATGCGATTCAGATTCACGGCGGATATGGGTATCTCGAAGACTATGCGGTCGAACGTCACTATCGCGACGCGCGCATTACGCAGATCTACGAAGGAACAAGCGAAGTTCAAAGAATGGTTATCGCCCGCCACGTTTGAGTGCAAAATGATTCGCCAATAGAGCGCGTTTGCGTCAATGCGCCAACACTGATCTATGCGCCATGTGAGTCGAGGGATGCGCTGCAGCGCTAACCTCCGTATGCGGCGCAGGATAGGAGACAACCATGACGGCAGCCGACGGCTTTGTCGAGGCACGCGATCTGTTGTTGCGTCATCGTACCGACTACGAACGCGCGTATCGCGAGTTTGAATGGCCGGCGCTCGGCGAGTTCAACTGGGCGCTCGATTACTTCGATACCGTCGCGCGCGATAACGACAACCCGGCGCTGTGGATTGTCGACGGTCCTGAAGACGACGGCCTGAAGCTGTCGTATGCGCAGATGGCCGAGCGCTCGAACCGGACCGCGAATTTTCTGCGCGAGCTGGGCGTAGGCCGCGGCGACCGGCTGCTGCTGATGTTGCCGAACCGCGTGGAGCTGTGGGATGTGATGCTCGCCGCCATGAAGCTCGGCGCAATCGTCTTGCCCGCCACCACGCAGCTTTCCGCCGACGACGTGCGTGACCGTGTGCGCGTCGGCGGTGCGAATGTCGCGGTCGTCGATAGTGCGGAGCTCGCGAAGTTCGATGCGCTCGATAAACCACTCACGCGCATTTCGGTTGGCGCGCCGCGCGCCGGCTGGACCGATATCGCGGCCGCCGCACACGCATCGCCGTTGTTCACGCCCGACCGCCTCACGCCTGCAACGGACCCGATGCTGCTGTATTTCACGTCCGGCACGACGTCCAGACCGAAGCTTGTCGAGCATACGCACGCAAGCTACCCGGTCGGCCACCTGTCGACGATGTACTGGATCGGCCTGCAACCGGGCGATATTCATTGGAATATCAGTTCGCCTGGCTGGGCGAAGCACGCATGGAGCTGTTTCTTCGCGCCGTGGAATGCGCAGGCCTGCGTGTTCGTCCATAACTTCGCGCGCTTCGTGCCGAAAGACACGCTCGAGGTGCTGGTGCGCTGCAAGGTGACGACGCTTTGCGCGCCTCCGACGGTATGGCGGATGCTGGTCCAGGAGCCGCTCGCATCGTACCCGGTGACGCTGCGTGAGATCGTCGGCGCGGGCGAGCCGCTGAACCCCGAGATTATCGAGCGCGTGCGGCGTGCATGGGGCATTACGATTCGCGACGGCTACGGGCAGACCGAAACCACATGCCAGATCGGCAACTCGCCGGGGCAGCCGGTCGTGCCCGGTTCGATGGGACGGCCGCTGCCTGGCTACCGGATCGAACTCGTCGATGCGGACGATCAGCCCGTGAACGAAGGCGAAATCGCGCTGCCGCTCGCCCAGCGTCCGCTCGGCCTGATGACCGGCTACGCGAACAACGACGCGGCGACCGGGCAGGCGATGCGCAACGGCTACTACCACACGTCTGACGTCGCATTGCGGCGCGACGATGGTTATCTCGTCTACGTCGGCCGTTCCGACGACGTGTTCAAGTCGTCCGATTACCGGTTGAGCCCGTTCGAGATCGAAAGCGTGCTGATCGAACACGAGGCGATCGCTGAAGCGGCGGTGGTGCCGAGTCCGGACGCGGTGCGCCTGTCCGTGCCGAAGGCGTTCGTTACCGTGCGCCAGGGGTTCGACCCGAGCGCTGAAGTGGCGCGCGATGTGTTCCGCTTCGCGCGCGAAAAGCTCTCGCCGTACAAGCGGATTCGCCGGCTGCAGTTCAGCGAATTGCCGAAGACGATCTCCGACAAGATCCGCCGCGTCGAGTTGCGCTGCCGGGAGCACGAGCGCACCGGGCAGCCGGAACGTTTTCCAGGCGAGTACTGGGAAGAGGATTTCCCCGACTTGCGCTGAGCGCGCGAGCCGGATTCAGATACATCAGCGACGGCGCGCGCCGCGCAGACATCGATACCCACCGACATCCACCGATACCCGCAGTCCGATGCGGACAAAGGAGACACCGAGCATGAGCGCCATTCCCACCCCCGTCGCCGGCCGCGACGTCGACACCGTCAAATTGCTGATCGACGGCGAGTTTGTCGAATCGACATCCACTGAGTGGCGCGACATCGTGAACCCGGCGACGCAGCAATTGCTTGCGCGCGTGCCGTTTGCGACTGCCGCGGAAACCGACGCCGCGATCCGCGCCGCGCATGCGGCGTTCGCCACCTGGAAGAACACGCCGATTGGCGCGCGGATGCGGATCATGCTGAAGTATCAGGCGCTGGTGCGCGAGCATATGCCGCGCATTGCGCACACGCTGTCCGCTGAGCAGGGCAAGACGATACCGGACGCGGAGGGCGATATTTTCCGCGGCCTTGAAGTGGTCGAGCACGCGTGCTCGATCGGCACATTGCAGCAGGGCGAATTCGCGGAGAACGTCGCGGGCGGTGTCGACACCTATACGCTGCGACAGCCGATCGGCGTGTGTGCAGGCATCACGCCGTTCAACTTCCCCGCGATGATTCCGCTATGGATGTTTCCGATGGCGCTCGTGTGCGGCAATACGTTCGTGCTGAAACCTTCCGAACAGGACCCGATGTCGACCATGCAGCTGGTCGAACTCGCGCTCGAAGCAGGGGTGCCGAAAGGTGTGCTGAACGTCGTGCACGGCGGCAAGGCGGTCGTCGATGCGCTGTGCACGCATGAGCTCGTGAAGGCGATTTCGTTTGTCGGTTCGACGGCCGTCGGCACGCATGTGTACCGGCTCGGCAGCGAGCACGGCAAGCGCGTGCAGGCGATGATGGGCGCGAAAAACCACGCGGTGGTGCTGCCCGATGCGAACCGCGAGCAGTCGCTGAACGCGCTGGTCGGCGCGAGCTTCGGCGCGGCCGGTCAGCGCTGCATGGCGACCTCGGTCGCGGTGCTGGTCGGCGCGGCGCGCGAGTGGGTGCCGGAACTCGTCGCAAAGGCGAAGCAACTGACGGTGAACGCGGGCAGCGAGCCGCACACCGACGTCGGACCGGTCGTGTCGCGCGCGGCGAAGGAACGGATTCTCGGCTTGATCGACAGCGGTGTGAAACAAGGGGCGACGCTTGCGCTCGACGGGCGCGGCGTGAAGGTCAGCGGGTACGAAAACGGCAATTTCATCGGCCCGACGATCTTCACCGATGTCACGACCGACATGGACATCTATACGAGCGAGATTTTCGGGCCGGTGCTCGTCGTGCTGCACGTGCCGACGCTCGACGATGCGATCGCGCTCGTCAATCGCAACCCGTTCGGCAACGGTGTCGGCGTCTTCACGCAGAGCGGTGCGGCGGCGCGCAAGTTTCAGAGCGAGATCGACATTGGCCAGGTCGGTATCAACATTCCGATTCCGGTGCCGGTGCCGTTTTTCAGCTTCACCGGCTCGCGCGGCTCGAAGCTCGGCGATCTCGGACCGTACGGCAAGCAGGTCGTGCAGTTCTATACGCAGACCAAGACGATCACCGCGCGCTGGTTCGACGACGAGCCGGCGAGCGGCGTCAATACGACCATCAGCCTGCGTTGACGCCAGCCACGCGATAGGACGCGACGAACGGGAACCGGAGACACCATGATGAAAATCGGTTTTGTAGGGCTCGGCAATATGGGGGCGCCGATGGCGCGCAATCTGCTGAAAGCGGGGCATGCGCTGCAGGTGTTCGACGTCAGCGCGAGCGCGCTGCAAACGCTGGTGGAAGCGGGCGCGCAGGCAGCCGCTTCGCCGAAAGCGGCGGCCACGGACGTCGAATACGTGATGACGATGTTGCCGGCTGCCGCACACGTGCGCAGCGTGCTGACCGGCGACGATGGCGTTCTGGCCGGCATCGCCCGCGGCGTGACGATCGTCGATTCGAGCACGATCGATCCGGCGAGCGTCAAGGCGTTCGCCGCACTCGCGCAGCAGCAGGGCAACGCATTCGTCGATGCGCCGGTGTCGGGCGGCACCGGCGGTGCGGTGGCGGGCACGCTGACCTTTATGGTGGGCGGCAGCGCGAGCGACTATGAGCGTGTGAAGCCGGTGCTGTCGGGGATGGGCCGCAATATCGTGCATTGCGGCGACACCGGCACCGGGCAGGTCGCGAAGATCTGCAACAACCTCGTGCTCGGCATCACGATGGCGGGCGTCGCGGAAGGGATGGCGCTCGGCGAAGCGCTCGGCATCGATCCGCAGGTGCTGGCCGGCATCATGAATACGTCGACCGGGCGCTGCTGGAGTTCGGATACCTGCAACCCGTTTCCCGGCGTGATCGGGAGCGCGCCCGCGTCGCGCGGCTATACGGGCGGGTTCGGCACCGACCTGATGCTGAAGGATCTCGGTCTCGCGACCGATGCGGCGAAGCTCGCGCGGCAGCCGGTTTTTCTCGGCGCGCTCGCACAGCAGCTTTATCAGGCGATGAGCACGGACGGCGCGGGCAAGCTCGATTTTTCCGCGGTGATCAAGCTGTACCGGCGCGAGGCCGATGCAGCGTGATAGGGAGACGCGGGCGCGTCGTCTCGCGCCTGCGCGTTGGTTCCGGGTGCGGGCGCGCGCGGTTGAAAAAAGCATCAGGGCACGAGCAGAAGCGACATCGTGCAGATCACCGGCGGCCGGGGAAACGTCACCGCGGCGTGTCTCACTGGCGGCCGTGGAAACGTCACCGTGGCGTGCCTCGCCGATGGCCGTGGAAACGTCACCATGGCGCGTTCTCACCGACGGCCGGGAAGCGTCACCATCGAATATCCCGCCACACGCCGGATGCAAATGCCGGCCATCGCCGCCACCAACCGGTGCGGCCTGCCGCGGCCCGCAACGGCCGATCAATCGTCGAGCGTTTCGTGCACGGCGACTGCGCCCTGTTTCCAATAACTCGCGGCGCGAATCCTCGCCTTGTCGATGCCGCGTTCGTTGACGAGGTGATAGCGCACCGCGCGCATCGTCGCCGCTTCGCCGGCCGCCCACACATAGCCTTCGCCATCCGGCAACCAGGTTTCGCGCACCGCTTGCAGCAACGCGACGCCGCGACCGCCGGTTTCGCTGCGATAGCGCCATTCGCTGTACACATTGGCCTCGGTGGCGAACTCGATGCGCGCGGAAGGATCGCCGACTTCGATAAGGGTCGCGACGCGCGTGCCCTTCGGCAATTCTTCGAGGCGCCGCGCGATGGCCGGCAGCGCGGTATCGTCGCCGATCAGCACATGCCAGTCGAAGCCCGTCGGAATCACCATCGAGCCGCGCGGTCCGCCGATGCCGAGGTATTGCCCGGGCTGTGCGCGCGCGGCCCATTCGGCGGCGGGCCCCGCTTCGTGCATGGCGAATTCGAGGTCGAGTTCGCGCGTGGCGCGGTCGTAACGGCGCGGCGTGAAGTCACGAGCGACCGGGCGTGCGTCGCCTTCAGCGAATACCGGACCGTCTGGGCCGGCTTGCGGGATTACCGGCTTGTCCGCGCCCGGGGCGGGGAAGAAGACTTTGACATGATCGTCAAACGACGCCGACTCGAAGTCGTGCAGGTCGTCGCCGGTCAGCGTCACGCGCGTCAGGTGCGGCGTCAGATGCCGGACCTGCGTGACTTGCAGCAGGCGAAACTTCAGCGGATGGCGCACGCGCGTCACCGCAAGATCGGAGCGGTTTTGCATACGGAAACACCTTTGGATGGACGAGAGGGAGGCCCAAGGCCTGGCGTCAGGCCTTGCCGCCGTCTTCAGTTTTGCGTTCGATTTCAGCCGTGGCGCGCGCGAGAATCGCGGCGATGCGGCGCTGCTCGTCAGGCGAGGCGTTGTCGCGCAGCAGCAGTGCGTGCTTCAGCGCGCGGCGCGCTTCGATGAATTCGGGCAGCCAGCCGTGGCCGCCTGCGCCCGTTGCGCCGCCGAACTCGTCGCCGCCTGCGTTGCCGCCTGCTTCGCCGCCTGCGTTGCCGCCTGCTTCGCCGCCTGCTTCGCCGGCGAACGCGCGCCGCACCATATCCATCTTGCGCGCGATATGGCTGAGCTTGGCGAGCATCAGGTCCGCACGCTCGCGGTTGGCCGCGAGATAGGCGCGGCCCGCGTCGGCCAGTTCGTAACGCTTGCGGTTGCCTTCCATCTGCACCGTCACGTACCCGAGTTCTTCGAGGTACGTGAGCGCCGGATACACCATGCCGGGGCTCGGAGCGTAGAAGCCGTTCGAGCGCGCGTCGATTGCCTTGATCAGTTCATAGCCGTGGCTCGGCTGTTCGCCGATCAGTGCGAGCAGCAGCAGTTGCAGGTCGTCGGACGTGAACCTGCGGCCGCGCGGAAAGCCGTCTCCTTCGTCGCTGAAGCCGCCCGGGCCGCCGCCCGAAAAACGGCCGCCGCCGCGCGGATGATGGCGGCCGATTGCCTGCCACGCGTGCCACAGGCGATGCAGCGAAAACGGCTCGGCGAAGCCGGCGTGGGCTGCGGCATGGCGCCCGTGCGAGCCATGGAAATAGTGGTGATCGCGCATGTGCGAACTCCTTGAGCGGTTGAGATAGTCCGACAGATATGTCGAAAGATATATCTCAAGATATATATCTAAAGATACTTTGTCAAACCGCTTTTTCGAGATGATTCGGTTTTCGCCACGGCAAAGCCGCGGTCAACGTGCTAATCTTGCACCGTTTCGAAATCCGACAGGGCAAAACGGACACCATGGATGTAATCGATCCGACTGCCGTGCAGCGTGCCGTCTTCGTCGTCGCCGAGCGGCACGACGTGCTCGATACACCGTGGCACGCGGAGCGGCGCGTGCAATTCGTGTACGTCAGCGAAGGGGTGCTGACTGTGCGCACCGACAGCGGGCTATGGGTGGTGCCGCCGCATCACGCGGTGTGGCTGCTGCCGGGTGCACTGCACCGCGCAAGCGCGCTCAATCCGGTGGTGATCCGCACGCTGTGCGCGGACACCGAGGCCGTGCCGGTACCGGCCGAAAATTGTGTGGTGTCGGTCGAGCCGCTGATCGACGAATTGCTGCTCGCGGCGGCGCAATTCGGCGCGGATTATCCGGCCGAGGGGCCCGAAGCGCGGCTGATCGACGTGATCGTCGATCGCCTGCCGCTGCTCGCGGCTGCGCCGCTCTCGCTGCAATACCCGCGCGACCGGCGCATTTTGCGCATTGCCGACGCGCTGATCGCGCACCCCGCGCAATCCGGCGTGCTCGATGAACTCGCCGCCCGCGCGGGCGTGACCGCGCGCACCGCGGCGCGGCTCTTCGTGAAGGAAACGGGGCTCACGTTCGGACAGTGGCGTCAGCAACTTCGTCTGCTGATCGCGCTCGAGCGGCTCGGCGCCGGGACGAGCGTCACGCGGGTCGCGTTCGAGGTCGGCTACAACGACGTGTCGTCGTTTATCGCAGTGTTCAAGGATTCGCTCGGCGAAACCCCCGCACGGTATTTCCGCTGACGGTGGGCTGACGAGCCAGGACGGGCGAAGCGCCGCGGGTCCGGGCGCAGCCTCGTGGCGCACGCGATGCACGACGCCGCCCCTCAATACGCCGCCCTTCAATACGCGACGCGCGCTCGCCGCCGCCCAACAGTCGTCCGCGTGATCCAGATCGCCCGAATGTGCCGCTCTGATGCGTGCGACCAAGCTCCTTCGCAAGACGAGTTCCGGCAAACGAGGCCTGAATTGAAGGCATTTTGTATGCTTTCGCATTCACGCGTTGTCTCTACGTTGCGCTAAAGATTATCCGCGGGCCGCCGTTAAAGCCGGTCATAAGCCTGAAAAACGGGACCGACACACGAGCTGGCGCAATGCCTGCCCATGTTGTTCGAGAGTTTCGTGCCGCCCGCAAAGCGGCCAACCACACACCTACAGAGCCGATATATGGCGCGATCGATGCCACAAGCTTCGCCGAACACTTCGTTTTTCGGACGCCTGTTCCGCTACTCCGTCGCCGTCGACCTCGGCACGGCCAATACGCTGATCTACACCGACGATGGCGGCATCGTCGTCAATCAGCCGTCGGTGGTGTGTTTCCAGAAGCAGATGTCGACGGAAGGGCGCAGGCGCGTCGCGGCGGTCGGCAGCGAGGCCAAGCAGATGCTGGGCCGCGCACCGGGCAATCTCGAACCGGTGCGGCCGATGCGGCACGGTGTGATCGCGAATTTCCCGGCTGCCGAACACATGATCCGTCAGTTCGTCGATATGGCGAAGCCGCGACCGTTCTTCGCGCGGCGCGCAGCGTTCACGATCTGCGTGCCGGCCGGCGCGACGCAGGTCGAGCGGCGCGCGATTCGCGAAGCGGCGGTGGCCGCGGGCGCGTGGAAGGTCAACCTGATCGAGGAATCGCTTGCGTCGGCGGTGGGCGCGGGGCTGCCGGTGTCCGAAGCGACCGGCTCGATGGTGGTCGATATCGGCGGCGGCACCACGGAAATCGGCGTGATCGCGCTTGGCGGAATCGCGTACAGCGGGTCGATTCGGGTCGGCGGCGACCAGTTTGACCAGGCGATCGTCAACTATGTGCGCACCGTGTATGGCGTGGTGCTCGGCGAGCAGACCGCCGAGCACGTGAAAAAGACTATCGGCGCGGCGCTGCGCGAGGCGCCGCGCAAGACGATGTTTGCGACCGGCCGCAGCGTCGATGACGGCTTGCCGCGCACGATCGAGATCAGCACGCAGGATGTTGCCGAGGCGATCGCGGTGCCGCTGCGGCAGGTGCTGGTCGCCGTGAAGGCGGCGCTCGAGAACGCACCGCCCGAACTCGTCACCGACATCGCGCACGCCGGCATTGTGCTGACGGGCGGCGGCGCGCTGCTCGGTCATCTGACCGGATATCTGTCGGGCGAACTGGGTCTGGACGTGCGCGTCGCCGACGAGCCGCTCACGTGCGCGGTGCGTGGCGCTGGCGCGGCGGCCGGAGCGGGCCTGATCGACGCATACGTGTACGAGTAGGAGCGAAGGCCGAAGACCGATGCGTCGGGCGGTGCGCGAAGGGCTTCGTGCATGAATCTGTCGTGGCGGAGAAACTTATGCGGCGCTGTGCGCAGCCGTTGTCCGGTCGCTCACTCAGGGCCGTGACGCGTGGCCCCGAGCTGTCGCACTTGCACGCGTCCGTGCTGCGCGCCTCTCCTGTTGCTATGTAACAATACCGCGTCGTCGGCGCGCCTGCGCCTGCATAGTCATGCACGTGGTCGCACGCGCCGCCTCTCTTCTCGCTTGCCTCTCCCGCCTGTGAACGCACCTGCTTCCCTACCGGCCGCAACGCCGTCATTCATCGAATTGAGCCATGGCCTGAGCATGCCGTATGTCGAGCGGGGCGCAGGCGACTTGCTGCTCTTCGTGCACGGCTCGCTGTGCGACTACCGTTACTGGCAGCCGCAACTCGACGGTTTGTCGGATCGCTACCGGTGCGTCGCGGTCAGCCTTACGCACTACTGGCCGAATGCCGATACGCCGGCGCGCTTTCCGTTCAGCTGGAGTCGCCACGCCGACGAACTCGCCGAATTTATCGAGCGCCTCGGCGCGGGTCCTGCCCATGTGATCGGGCATTCGCGTGGCGGCGCCGTGTCGTTTCATTTTGCGCGCCGGCATGCGCGGCATCTGCGCACGCTGACCCTCGCGGACCCGGGCGGGCCGTTGCAGATTGCCGGCCGGCCGCTTGCGCGCCTGCCGGAAACGGTCAATGCGCTGCGCGCGCGGGCCGCGCAACTCATCGAAGCAGGAAGCGTGGACGCAGGCCTGCAACTCTTCGTCGATTCGGTGAGCCGTCCGGGTTTCTGGGCAAAGAGCACGGCGGCGTTCCGCACCATGGCGCTCGACAATGCGCATACGCTTGCGCGCCAGTTCCGCGATCCGCTGCCGGCCTACGTGCGCGACGAAGCCGTGCAGGTGCGCTGCCCGCTGCTGTTGATCGATGGGGAGAAGAGCCCGGAGATGTTCAAACGGACTGCGACCGCGCTCGCTTCATGGTTGCCGGACGCGCGCCGCAAGACGGTTCACGGCGCGTCGCATGGAATGAATCTCGCACATCCTGCCGCGTTCAATCGGTACATCGACGAATTCGTGCGCGACGCAAGCGTCACGCATCGCGGCGCGGCGTGATGTGCGGCGTGCGCGCTTCATCGGCGCGCACGCGATAAACCTTCAGCGCTTCTTCTGCTTGGGCTTGCGATGCGCGTCTTCATCGAGCGCGCGTTCCGCCGTTTCGCCGACCAGGCCGCAATAGTAAAGATGCGCGCCGATCGCGAGCGAGTCGTTGCGAATTTCATGGAACGCCTTCCACGCCTTCGCCGGGTTCTTGAACACCAGATAGTGAGCCTGCTGCGAAATCAGCCGCGCGACTTCGTGCAGGCCGTGGCCATGCAAGCGGTCGACGAGCGCGTCGAGACTGTCGTGCGTGCGCGCATCGGTGCGCGGGTAGAGCATGTGCAGTACCGCGATCTTTTCGCTGGCAAGCGCCGCTGACATAGCCAGCACGATGTCCTGGTGATTCAGCGCGGTGACGACGGCTTCTTCCTGCTCACCGGTATCCGGGAACAGCGCTTCCATACTTAGAGTCATGTTTGACATCCCTGTTTAATCCGTTTCATCGACAGCTATACATCACGCAAAAAACCAGCACAACTTGCGATGATGCACAGATGGAACATTGAGTGACAGCAGTATCGCAGACTGGTTCGCGCGTTGTCCGGTTCCAATGGGCAAAAGATTGTTGCATCCAGAGTGCTTTCTTTCATTTTGTCGGTTTCGCGTATGCCCTTGTGCCGGGCTTTGTATCGACGAGTGTTTCTTCCGGTGGCAAGCATTGTTGCGTATAACGACGCAAAGTTGACGAACCCTCGCCGTAGAATGCAGGTCGATTATCAGAGCGGGTGGCAGCGCGTCACATTGCATTCAGGTGTTAACGGCGGCTCGCGCAATGAATTGATACGAGGACTTCGAATGAATAGCTCAGGCGCACACGCAACGCTGACGTTTTCGGACAGCAGCGAGAAAATCGACTTGCCGATCTACAAAGGGGCGATGGGCCCGGACGTGGTCGACATCCGCAAACTGTACGGCCAGACCGGCAAGTTCACGTACGACCCGGGCTTCATGTCGACGGCATCGTGCAATTCGGCTATCACGTACATCGACGGTGACAAGGGCGAACTGCTGTACCGCGGCTATCCGATCGACAATCTCGCGCAAAATGCGGATTTCCTCGAAACCTGCTACCTGTTGCTGAAAGGCGAACTGCCGAATCCGCAGCAAAAGGAAGAGTTCGTCAATGCCGTCACCACCCACACGATGGTGCACGAGCAGATGCATTTCTTCTTCCGCGGCTTCCGTCGCGACGCGCACCCGATGGCGATTCTGGTGGCGGCGGTCGGCGCGCTGTCCGCGTTCTATCACGACTCGCTCGACATCACGAATGCGGATCACCGTGACGTATCGGCGATTCGCATGATCGCGAAGCTGCCGACGCTGGTCGCGATGGCGTACAAGTACAGCATCGGCCAGCCGTTTGTGTATCCGCAGAACGACCTTTCGTATAGCGCGAACTTCATGCACATGATGTTCTCGACGCCGTCCGAGGAATTCAAGGTCAACGATGTGCTGGTGCGCGCGCTCGACCGCATCCTGATCCTGCATGCGGACCACGAGCAGAACGCGTCGACTTCGACGGTGCGTCTTGCGGGTTCGTCGGGTGCGAACCCGTTTGCG